>NZ_LVWI01000041.1 GCF_001909055.1 Paenibacillus helianthi | reverse complement strand
GAGCAAGGGGAGGGGATTGCGGGGGATTCCCAGGTTGAACAGGAGCCTGCTCTTGCGGCACCTGTTCAAGAGACACCGTCAGCCACCAAGGAGCCGTCAGTAAGTGAGCAGAAGCAACCTCAAGAGCAGAAACTGGAACGGGTACAAAGCGAGGTACAACAAGTCAGCGTTCAGACTGAACCGAAGGCGCAGCAGAATGAACAGTCCGGCAATAAGACAAAGGGCAACTTTGCATTCAAAAAGTGGGGCAAACCCCGGGCGAAGAGTTTTCCTTCCGCTACTGAAGAGAACAAGGGAACAGCAGATGGAGGGCAACTGGACGGGAAAGAGGAGGCAGCCGCTCCGCAGCCAGCCGAAGGCGAAGCAACGGGTTCGAAGGCTAACGAGACTGGGAAAGAACAGCCGGTGGAAGCTAAGGACACCAAGGACGCCAAGGACGGCAAGGACGCCAAGGACGCCAAGGACGCTAAGGACACCAAGGAAGGCAAAGATTCAAAGGAAGGCAAAGATTCCAAGGCAGATGTGGAATCGCAGTCGGGAAAGGAAGCGAAGGAAGCCCAAGGGGAACCCGCGCAAAAGGGAGCAGCGAAGGAACCTTCACTCGGAGATGCTCTAGGGGCTTTAGCAGGAGAGGATAAGGAAGCACCCGCCAAGGCCAAGAAGGTGAACATCCACGGCGAAGATCCGGGGCAAATCCTCGATCAGCTGACCCGGATTCAGCCGACAGAGATGGGAGACGCCTATGCCCAGGCGGTGGATGGTTCCGCAGAGGCTTTTGCTAAGCAGAAGCAGAAGACCCGGCAGGGGCTTCCGCTAATTCCTGCACCGACGGGACTGAAAGGCAAAGTCTTTCAAGCCCGGAAAAAGCCAGCGCCACTAAAACACTCCACACCGGAGGGGTATAAGAGTGAGCGTACCGGTGGGACCGCAGCTACGGGGAACCTGGAGCGAATGAACATCAGATCTTCCAGCCCGGACGGTAACCCTGAAGCTATGTTGGGCGAAATCCGTTCCGCTGTGGCTCAGCCGCCAGGCATCAGCATGACTGGCGAGGCAGATCCATCCCAGCTCGAAGGCTTCAATCAGGAGGCCTCCCAGCAGGTAGGAGCAGCCAAGCAGGCGGAGATAGGCCAGATCCACACTCCGTTTGGTGAGAATGACATCTATCCCGAACCGGACGGTTCTACGCTGAAGGCTTCCGCAGAGCTGCAAGGCGGAAATGCACCCGGAGCCAAAAAACTGCCCGCACTGGGAGTGCCTGCGGACATGACTGCCGGGCTCAATCGCAGCCTTGCTCCAGAAATGAAGAAGCAGCTTGGCGCGAAGCAGGCTGAATATAGCAAGGAAAAAGCAAAGTTCGACAACAAGGTGCTGATCTCCAAAGCAGACAGCCACGCGCAAATCCAGCAGGCGGAAGCCGATGCCAAGAACAAGCAACTCAGCCAGCAGGCCGGGGCCAAGGCGGAAGTCGACAACCTGCGCGGCGAATGGAAAAACGAGCTGGATGCAGCCGAAGCCGACTATGCCGGACAGGCAGGAGCGGCCGCGCAGCAGAAAAAGGGCGAGATCAACAGCATCCGGACCGAAAAAGAACGCGAAGCGCAGAAAAAGCAGACCGAAGCGGAACGGGAAGCCACCCAAGCCTACAGCAAAGCCAAGAAGGATGCGGACGGCAAACATGTAGAGGAAAAGGCCAAGGAAGAAAAGAAAGGCGGCTTCCTCGGCTGGGTGAAGGACAAGCTCGAAGCGGTGGTTGAGGTCGTTAAGAAGGCCGTCAACTTCATTTTCGAAGGCCTTCGCAAAGCGGTGAAGTTCATTTTTGAAAAAGCCAAACAAGCCGTGCTGGGCATTATCGAACTGGGCCGCAAACTGATCACCACCCTGATCAAAGGCCTGGGTACGCTGCTCAAAAAACTGGTCTCCGTGGTGTTTGCCAAATTCCCGGGCATCGCCGCCAAAATATGCAGTAAAATTGACGGTGTCGTCAACAAGGCCGTGAAGGCCGTCAACCAGCTGGCGCAGAAGCTCAAAACCAAAGTCACACAGGTCATGGACTTCCTGGCCGCCAAGGTGGATCAGGCGCTGGCTGCGGTGCAGAACTTCTACACCCAGTTAATCTCAACCCTGGGCAACCTGCTCATTGCTACATTTCTCGATGTGCTCGCACGGATTGGTGCGCTCGGCAAGGCGGCGAAGCGTTCGCTCAGCCATTTGGAAGGCAAGATGTGGGAGTATCTGCTCGGAGTAGACATCTCCAAGCCGATGGGAGCAGGGACGGCAGAAGGCGGAGCAGCAGAGCATACGCAGGACACCGGTCAGCCTCAAGCGGACGAGAAGCTCACCGCAGACGACATCGAAATGGAGTCGGTCGAAGCGGGTGAGATGGACCCGGCACTGGTGCAGGAAGCAAACCTCAAGGACGGGGAGAGCAAGCAGGTGTCAGGCAGCCGCGATCCGGCCACCATGGACAGCATCATGGCGGAATTCGATACCGGAAAAGCAGATCAAAGCCTGGGCGACAAAATAGCCGATGGCGCGAAACTTCGTGCGGGCAATGCGAAAATGCTGTTTGACCAGATTAAATCATATGTAATAAAATGGATGAAGAATAATGGATTGAAGCTTTTGGCTGCCATTACAGGCATCTTGGTTGGCGTGGTGGCTGCGGAGATCATCACAGGCGGGGCTATTACCGCTGCACTCCCGATGATCATCAACCTGATCACGGTGTATCTGCAAGCAGATGCGATTAAATCCGTCGCCCAGACTATTGTCCAAGCTTCGGGCTACATCGGCACCTATCTGAGCCAAGGCTGGCAGAAGATGATCGAGCCGGCCGCCATTGCGCTGGCAACCGCACTGGCCATGGGACTCGTGGAGCTGGCGATGGAGCTTGGCTTCAAAGCGATCGGCAAAGGGCTGAACAAAGCCGGACAAGCCGTGAAGAAAGGCGTTGGAGCTGCGGCCACTGGTGCGAAGACCTTAGCGGGTGCAGGAGTCAAGGGCATCAAGAGCTTGCTGAAAACCGGAGCCAAGCTCGCTTCCAAGAGCGGCAGCATGATCATACGCAATGGCAAAATCGTGATCAAGAGCCTGCAAAAGGGGCTCATGAAGGGGGCCAAAAAGCTCCAGGGTCTGGTGGACCGGATTCTGCAGAAGTTTAAGTTCAAGCGGTTCAAGCTTGAGCGCAAGGGTAAGCATATCCGTCTGTATGGCGAGGTTAATCCTTGGGTGCTGCTGGTTGACGGGACGATGAAGGACGTCGATGAGAAGCAATATAAAGAGCTTGAACTTGCTGGGAAGAAACCGACTAGTGAAATTAGTGAAAAGGTCCTGAAAGGTAAAGAAGTTTATGGACCTCATTATGACGAAGCAGTTAAAAGATATAAAGAAAATCCAGATTGGTTCCCAAATCCAGACGAATCGATAATCGTAAAAAAGAATGATTTGAAAGTCGCACGAGAAGAGTACAACTCTTTGGTGAGTAGTGGTGACCTTGAAAAAGGACATCACAGACAAGGATTGGCTTTTGGCGGAGAAAATATTCAAGACAACATCCAATTTACTGGTGAATCAACGATTAAGAAAAAAGAACTTTCTGACCTGGATCTAGATTTCTATCATGAAAAAGGATTAGGTAAAGAAAAGGCGAAAATATTAAAGGTTCATCAGACAGAAAGTGGAATCTATCTTTTTGGAAACAATCCTAACCATACTGAAGCTACGGTTTTTCAGAATAAAGTCTTAAAGTGGCAAAGAGATTCCGGTTTGAGATAATAAAATAGGAGACTAGAAAATGGGCCAATCTAGCAATTTGATAAAGAGCAATTGGTATGGAGAAAAAAATTCCAGTGATGACATCGCTTCTTTGAGGAATTCTCTAAAACAAGCAACGACAGAACATGATAACATGTTGTTAATAATTGATTTATTGAAATTAGGTGATTTTACAGTTAAGGAAAAGATGTTACAAATTATGAATACTACCAAAGACGAAAACATAATGAACTTGTGCATTCGGTTGTTTTGTTCGGTAGCGTCGCATAAAGATCTATTGAATAGTGGAAATTTGCTGTTTCTTTCGGACTTATCAGAATACAATGCTGATACTTTTGCAGCAAGTGCTTTGTATACTTTATCTTATGATGCCGTTCCTTATCTGCTGGCAATGCTAGAGGAATGGGAGGATACAAACGTAGAAGGAACGATTAGAAATTCATTGGATATTTTTCTTAATTATTCAGATGAACTAACCGAGGAAGCACCTGTCGAGGAGATCGGAAATTTTTATCTTGATTATATTAAAAAGGTAGAACTGGATAACTACTATTACTATGGAGATCCGGCTTTTCCCGGATCTCTAGCTAAAAAGATTATTGAGAAATCAGTTATATCTTTAAATAATACAATTCCTATTCAAACCAATGTAATTCCATCATTACTCTCAATTTGGAGCGGAGTAAAATGTCCTGTTCAATATGATACAATCGTTGATGTTGATCAGCTTGGAGATGTCTACCGGTATGTTGATATAATTTCAAAAATGGAATGGGAAATCGGGTCTAAGTATTTTTATGGACATCGAGTACTTTAAAATAACAGACCATATGTTGTAATAACTAAGCCACTCTTGCGTAACTCACATAGAGTGGCTTAGTTTTGTATTTTTCCCGGAGCCAAGCTTGCATTCAAGAGCGGAAGTATGATTATACGCAATGGCAAAATCGTGATCAAGAGCCTGCAAAAGGGGCTTATGAAGGGGGCCAAAAAGCTCCGGGGTCTGGTGGACCGGATTCTGCAGAAGTTCAAGTTCAAGCGGTTCAAGCTGGAGCGCATGGGCAAGCATATCCGTCTATATGGCGAGGTTAATCCTTGGGTGCTGCTGATGGATGGAGAACTTCGGGACATCAAGGAGCAGAATCTCGAAAAGGAATTAAAGAAACTAGAACTCGATGGCAAGAAACCGATCAAGCTTAGCGATGCGGAATATAGTAAGCTTAATAACATAGAGCCTAATAAGAGAGCAGAAATCTCAAAAGGTGCAGATGGAGATAAAAGTAAGATTGATTTTAATAGCGTTAAGGGAACGGATAAAATTCCTAAAGTAACAAAAGGTTATGATGTAACACCTTTGAAGAGCACTTATAAAGAAAGGTTGAATCAAACTCCCGTAAGTAATGGTAAATGGACTGGTGAAAGAGGTGAATCAACTTTTATTTCCGATAGTCCCGAAGTAAAACCATATTTTAATGATGCTGGCGTTCAAGGTGTAGAATATAAGAATGCAGTACCAGATTTATCTCCGTTTTCTAAGGCGGAATTTGAGATTACGGGTATGTCTGGTTCAAGAACTTCTAATTTTTCAAAAGCTGACGAATTGCTCGCAGAGCAGTGGTCAACACCAGAGAAGCAGTGGACAAAGGCTGAAGTGGCAAAATGGAGAACACAAAACAAGTACACTTGGCATGAACTTAATGATGGGAAAACCATACAATTGATTCCAAGTAGTATTAATTCTAAATTTGGTCACCTTGGTGGAGTAAGTGAAGTTAAATGAGAAAGGACGATACTCTGAAAATGGAAAAGGATGAGTTGTTTGGAGAAATTGTATATGAAGATTTGTGGATCGGTACAACTGAGATAACCATGTTTGGAGAAAATCAAAAAATACTTTTGAATATCTATGGTGAAGAGAATGAGGAAATTACGCCGAACCAACGGGACGCTTTTTCTCAATTCAAAGCAAAAATGCCTGACATAGTAAAGGAGAGCGAAGATAAGATTCTTGAGTATTATTTAGATAATTGTGAAGATTATCGAGCAATGCAAAGTAATAGTGAAGAACTTGAAAAAATTGCTCCAAAGATTTCATCACTAGACGAGTTGGGGAAACTTGTTACGCCTACAAGTTTGCTAATAAGATATGATTTCGAAGATGGTATTAGACGAGTAGGAATATTATGTGATTGTACATGGGAACGAGAACATGGATTGGGTATTAGTGTTGAAAATGAAGAAGTAGTAGAAATAGGTCTTCAAGATATTGTTCTTTAGCCTTAGGATATGTCAAGGTTTTGTGTAACCTCACTTTGAGGGATACAAATTGAATTACGAAAAGTTAAGGAGATTTTAATAAAAAGAATTCTGATGAAGGAATAATTATGGTTCATTTTCTATGATTTTTTATTCAATAGACTCAGTGATGCTAAAGCGAACTGGGAAGAAAAACTAGTGCTTTGAACAGATGGGGTTTCAGTCTTCAAAACTCTAGCTTGCCACGTGCCTGCTAAGTGGTTCCTTAAAAGAGGCGGTTGAGGCAATAAATTGTCATTATACTGAGTTCAATCTCAGTGATTTCCACCGTTTCAATGCTTTAGGGGAGGTATTTCCACCGTTTCGACTCAGGGTAATGGACTTCCAGCATTCTCTGGATCTCCTACCCAGGCGAATCTGGTGTGTCATCCGTAGCGACCCTCTACATGGAACAGAACCTCGTATTTTTTGTTTATTTGCTAGTCCTCCTGAATATTTCCTAATAGGGAGGTGGTGAAATCTGAATAGGTCAAGGCTAACCAGTTAGCCCCACCCGGGTGTAAACGCACCCGGGTGTTTTGTTTTTTGACTTATTCCTAAATAGTAACTCTCCTCAAAAATCCCCTCTCTCACACAGTTGTTATGAAGCCTCAAACAGCCCTCTTCTTGGTGTCAAAGTGTGAGTTATTTGACGCTTACGGTCTCCGTGGTGTTTGCCAAATTCCCGGGCATCGCTGCCAAAATATGCAGCAAAATTGACGGAGTCGTCAATAAGGCCGTGAAGGCCGTCAACCAGCTGGCAGAGAAGCTCAAAACCAAAGTCACACAGGTCATGGACTTCCTGGCCGCCAAGGTGGATCAGGCGCTGGCTGCGATACAGAACTTCTATACCAAGTTAATCTCAACCCTGGGCAACCTGCTCATTGCTACGTTTCTGGATGTGCATGCCCGGATTGGGGCGCTCGGCAAGGCGGCGAAGCGTTCGCTCAGTCATTTGGAAGGCAAAATGTGGGAATATCTGCTCGGAGTAGACATCTCCAAGCCTATGGGGGCAGGAGCGGCAGAAGGCGGAGCAGCGGAGCATACGCAGGACACCGGTCAGCCACAAGCGGACGAGAAGCTCACCGCAGGCTACTTTTTGCTTTCTTACACAAACTTCTTGACGCTACCTTATAACCAGAGTTGGCCTTTATTTACTTCCATTTTTGATTATCAATTTTAAAAAATACTGTAAAATGGATGGAGAGTGATAGGTTGAATCTTATGGATTAGACTTGTGGAGCTGGCGATGGAGCTTGGCTTCAAGGCGATCGGCAAAGGGCTGAACAAAGCCGGACAAGCCGTGAAGAAAGACGTTGGAGCTGCGGCCAAAGGTGCGAAGAACGTAGCGGGCGCAGGAGTCAAGGGCATCAAGAGCCTGTTGAAATCTGGAGCCAAGCTCGCATCCAAAAGCGGCAGTATGATTATCCGGGGCGGCAAAATCGTGATCAAGAGCCTGCAAAAGGGGCTCATGAAGGGGGCCAAAAAGCTCCAGGGTCTGGTGGACTTTAAGTTCAAGCGGTTCAAGCTGGAGCGCAAGGGTAAGCATATCCGTCTGTATGGGGCTGCTAATAAATCTTATTCAGCAGCCCAATCACTTCATCAAGGGTGAGGCCAAAGGACTTGTAGTAGGATGTATCGCCCTCCATTTGCTTTAGGACCATTTCGTTACGTATCCGCAGCATCTCGTCGGGCGAGAATTCGGCTACGAAACATCCTTTACCTGTTACCGTATTGATCAAACCGCTCCGCTCAAGTTCCTCCCAAGCTTTCTTAACGGTAATGACACTAACATGAAGCTCCAGGGCTGCCTGACGAATGGGTGGTAGACAATAGCCGCTTTCTAGCTCGCCTTTCAGGATTTGTGCGCTGATCTGTTCGTAAAGCTGCTGATAAATCGGTTTCTCGGAAGTATTCGAAATCGTTACGTTCATATTATCTCCACTCTTTGGAATCTCTTTACCGCAATCCGATAGGCAATCAGGGTGAATGCAATGAAAATTACGAGGCCCGCCATCAGAATGGATAGTTGAAGCGCGATATTATCCGTTCCGGAGCCATAGAAAATGTCGTTTACCCAAGGACTTTGGATTCCGGCCCATTGGGCAACTCCGGCAAATAGTATAGCGGCCGTAGTGGATGCGGTCGTTGCCGCGCCATACTTATACGCTGTCTTGTAGTACATAGATATAAATACGATGTTGAAGATCGCCAGCATGATGAAACATAATCCCCAAAAACCCATATGCGGCGGATAGAAAATGTAAGTCAGATCAGGATACAAACGAAAAGTAAATATACTGAAGATCATTGCAACGAGAAGATGCATGAGTTCAAGAATGACAATAACGGTTATCCTGGACTTCACGATGTCTGTTTTGGTCACAGGCATCATCGTACTAAACATCAAATCATTCTGGCTTTTAAATCCGCTAAACATATTCGGTATCGTTATGAAGCAGAAATATAGCGGTACGATAAAGTAGACCCAGCCGGGAATAAGCATTAAGCAGCCAATAATTAAAGGTAATACGAAGAACCAAGGGTTTACTCCTAATTTCAAATCTTTCATCACCAAATTATACATATACATCCTCCTTTTTTTTCGCGAAGTAGATCATGATTTCATCGAGGCTCGGCGTGGTTCCCCTTAGGTTGGAGAGTGGATGAATGTCTTTGGCATGAATCAATCCGGTAAAGCCGAAAGAGTTGATTTTGTAGGAAATCAAATGTTCCTTCACTTCGCCCAATTGGGCTTCGCTGCCACTGAGTAAACGGTAGGACTCCTTAAACTCGTTTTTCTCGGAACTGGCAATGATTTGCCCGTGTTCAATGTAGGTTATAAAATCCGCACACCGCTCCAAGTCGGATGTAATATGAGTAGAGAAAAGAATGCTAATCTCGCCGCCAATAACGAGTTCCTGAAAGATATCCAGCAGATCGTCTCTTGAGACAGGATCGAGTCCGCTGGTCGGTTCATCTAGGATGAGCAGCTTGGCGCCATGCGATAAAGCAAGGGCTAAGTTGTACTTTACTTTCATGCCTGTAGACAGCTCTGCTATTTTTTTGTTTTCATCCAATTTGAATCTCTTCAGATAGTTGTAGTAGGCTTCATCGTTCCAATTCTTATAGAACTTCTTTGTAGCATTGGTCAGCGTTTTGAGCTTGCTGCGGGTATAGAAATCAATATCACCGAAGGCGCATCCGATTTCCTGCTTCAATTCGATTTCGTGTTCAGCGATGTTCTTGCCCAAAATGCATATTTCGCCACTATCGACTTGAACCATGTTCAAGATCGATTTGATCGTGGTCGTTTTTCCCGCGCCGTTGACCCCGATAAAACCCATAATATAACCCTGCTCCAATTGAAAAGATACATCTTTGATCTGAAAATGGGGATATTTTTTATTTAAATTTCTAATATCTAATGCCAGCATACTCTACCTCCTCGAAAATTGTGTATTCCGTGTATGCACAATGTATCACGAGGCTTTTACGAAAGTCAATTAGTATTTCGCATACTCTTCCAAAATTTCCTCCCCACCCAGTTGTAATTCCCCTCCCCAAACTTACTTTATATATGAACGAGAAAATATAGAGTGAGGACAGAAACAGGCGATGAAATTCAAAAAATTGGCCAGAACCTTTCGTCAGGAAACACGGGAAGCCGAGTGTAGGGAACGAGAAGCTGCACCTGCTCTTAATCCGGCACCCGATTGTACTCTTGCTTCCGAAGCCATTCCCGAACCGGAGGACAATGAGGCTGCCCCACCCTACAGCTCCAACCACGAGTATCTGGCAGAGGAATTGCAGCGGCTGGAGCTTCGGCTCAAACTCAGGATGCTGGAAGCGCCCCAACTGGACTCCGGGTTGTCTCAAATGGACGAAGAGATCCACTATTTGCTGGATGTCCAGTCCACGGATGAAGACGACACAAATCTGCTAACAGCGAAGATTAATCAGTTAGAGCAACGTATCGCTTCCAGACTGAGGGCCAGTCATGGGCAAGAGGTCCGGCTGATCCTCCCGCAGGTGGCTTCTACGCTTAACCTGTCTTCTCTAGAGGTAAACATCGTTATCGCATGTCTGGCAGCTGAACTGGACCGCAAGTATGAACGGATCTACGCCTTTTTACAGAATGATATGACGGACAAGCGCCCTTCAGTTGAGTTTGTCCTGGGGTTGTTTACCGGGTCAGAGGAGGAGAGGGTTGCGGCCCGATTGCTGTTCGATGCCCATGCCCCTTTAATGAAATTTCTGCTGGAACGAAAAGGCGAATTCGCTGACAGCCGCACACCGCTGATCGCCAGACCGTTGAAGCTGGAGGATTGGGCGGTGAACCTGTTGCTCGGTTATGAGGTGCTGGACGAGCGGTTGACGAAGGCAGCAAGCCTGGACACTCTGGTCATTCCGCAGCGGACAGGATTCCCTGAAGAGCTGGAGCAGAACCTGCTGCGGTTTGTGAAGCATTACAGCAGCGGCGAGGAACGCAGGGCCGGCAGTCTCCTGTACTGCAGTGGTCCAGATGAAGCCGGGAAGCTTAGCGGCATTCGAGGTGTCTGCAGCAAGCTGGGATTAACTGTGCTGGTTGCCGATATGGACAAGCTGCTGCTTCCAGAGGTGGATTTCAGCGAAATGCTGAGGCTGCTTGGACGGCATGCGCTCCTGGAACATGCGGCTCTTTGCTTCACAGGCTTCGACAGCATGGTGACCGAAGACGACCGTTACCGCGTGAAGATCCGGCTTCTAGTGGAAATGCTCGATACTTATGCACCTCTGACTTTTATCCTTGGAGAAGCAGAGTGGGGTATAAGCTTAACCGGGTTTCAACTGAATTTCATGCAGATCGAATTCCCCTTTCCGGACGCGGCGGTCCGCAAGCAGGCTTGGACGAACTTTGGGCAGGACTACAGGCTGTCTCCGAAGATCGAGCTGGCGGATTTCAGCGGCAGCTTCCGATTCACTTCCGGACAGATCCGGGCCGCGCTGAACGGCGGCGAGAATATCGCCGTATGGAACGGTTCCAGCGGGGCTGAGGTAAGCGCCAAAGATCTGTACGAGGCTTGTTACTTCCAGTCCAGCCGCAAAATCCAGGCGCTGGCAACGAAGATCCGGGCCATGTATACCTGGGACATGCTGGTGCTTCCTGGCGAACAGCTAAGCCAGCTGCGGGAAATTTGCCACCAGGTGAAGTACCGCTCGCTTGTCTATGGGGAGTGGGGCTTCGCGGGACGGCTGTCCCTGGGCAGAGGGCTCAACATTCTGTTTTCCGGCCCGCCGGGCTCCGGGAAGACGATGGCAGCTGAGGTGATCGCCACTGAGCTGAACCTGGAAATCTACAAAATCGATGTCTCGCAGATTGTGAGCAAGTACATCGGGGAGACAGAGAAGAATCTGTCGCGGATTTTTGATGAGGCAGAGACCTCCAATGCCATTCTCTTTTTTGATGAAGCGGATGCCTTGTTCGGCAAGCGTTCAGAAGTCAAGGATGCCCATGACCGGTATGCGAATGTGGAGATCAGCTATCTGCTGCAGAAGATGGAGGAGTATACCGGGATCGTGATCCTGGCTACCAATTTGAATCAGAACCTGGATGATGCCTTTGCGCGCAGGCTGCATTTCAAGCTGGAATTTCCTTTCCCGGAAAAAAATCAGCGTGCGCAGATCTGGCGGGGCATGTTCCCGGTGGGAGCGCCGCTTGATCCGGATATGGATTACGATTTCATGGCGGAGAAGTTCATTCTTGCCGGAGGCAATATCAAGAACATTGCCTTCAACGCTGCCTTTTATGCTGCGCACGAGGGCTGTGCAATCGGGATGAAGCAGATCATGCTGGCAGCGAA
Organism: Paenibacillus helianthi; assembly: GCF_001909055.1. Lineage (GTDB taxonomy): Bacteria > Bacillota > Bacilli > Paenibacillales > Paenibacillaceae > Paenibacillus_AQ > Paenibacillus_AQ helianthi. The sequence continues at coordinate 99,597 of NZ_LVWI01000041.1, read as the reverse complement.
GCGGGAATATCTCAAGCTGGGCAAAACCTTTTTGCAATCCGATTATGCTCCGTATCACAAACTGATCGAGGTGAAATAAGCATGGCTGTGGATACCGGTACAGTAATTAGAGATGTCAGCACCAGTCTGAAAGCACTGCTTAAGGCACATGTGCCTGAGCTGAACGATGACAGCTTCATCAGCTTTGGCTCCCCAAGCGACATCGACAGCTCCACAATGAAGCTCTCGATGTGTCTATATTATTTGAGCCACAGTCCGAGCATGCGCAACAGTGAGAAGGAAGAGATCAGCGGCACGAACCAGTTCAATTATCCGCCCGCTTACCTCGATTTATATTATCTGCTCACCCCGTATGCCAAGGACAGAGAAACGGAGCAGCTCATACTGGGCAGAATTTTTCAGCTGTTCCATGAGCACCCGGTGCTCAGCGGCACAGACCTCAGGGGAAACCTCGCCGCCTGCGGTAATGACAAGATCCGGATTTCGTACAACAATCTGACGATTCAGGATATCAAGCAGCTGTGGGAGGTTTTTCCCGGCAAGCCTGCCAAGGTAAGCCTGTCTTATCTGGTATCTCCGGTAAGGCTGCCTGCGGATAAGTCGATTACGATTCCTCGGGTACAGGTAAAGGATCTGGGCATTCACCCCATTTAAATAGACAGGTCCAGGCTTCTTCTTTGAAAGGAGTGATTCATGGAGGGAACCCGTTGCAAGTCAACCGGAAAAGCGGATTTTCCGCAAAATCCAGCACATGCTCAACAGGAGTATAGGCTAACAAAACTTTGGCGTATGCTTTCAAAGCGAGTTTTGTCGAAGCGATCGCTCAGGAGTATAGGCTAACAAAACTTTTAGGAGGGTAAGAGATGGCAAATTATTTATCGCCAGGTGTGTATGTAGAGGAAGTCTCAAGCGGTGTCAAACCGATTGCCGGCGTAGGCACATCTGTAGGGGCTTTTGTAGGGATTTCAGAGAAGGGCGTGATCGGCAAAGCAGTGCTGGTCACGAACTGGAGCCAATTCGTCAACGAATTCGGCCAGTTTATTCCGAATGGCTATTTGGCTTATGCCGTGTATAATTTTTTCGCTGAAGGCGGTACCTCCTGCTATGTGGTAAGAGCGGCACCTACAGATATTCAGCCTGCCTCCCTTGCGATCAGAGACACCGATAACCTGGATCTGTTCAAGGTAGTAGCACGCTCGGAAGGGGTATGGGGCAACCGGATTTCGGTCAAGGTCAGCCAGTCCTCCAATAAGCAGCAATTCGGTTTCAAAATGGTCGTGCAATATTTGGAAGACAGTGATTTTAATGATGAATACAACGGGGAAGATGAAGCCGGCAAAATCGTCGAAATCTTCGACAATATGCTGCTGATCAATTTCGTGGAGAAGGTCAACGAGGTTTCTGCTTTTGTAAAAGTGAAGCCGCTGGTCGATCTGACCATCCTGGAGAACATGGAGAAAACTCCGGCCTTTAATGAAACGGCCTTGTCGCTCAGCGGTGGTGTGAACGGGATGTCTCCGATTGATTTCCTGGGAGATTCGGTTAGACGGGCCGGGATTCACGCCTTTGACACCATTGACGGCATCAATATTGTGGCTGCTCCAGACCTTGCGGATATGGCCTACAGCCGGGGCACGATCCTGGACATGCTCAATTATTGCAAGCTGCGAAAAGACTGCATCTTCATTGTTGACCCTCCACATGGACTGACCCCGATGCAGGTCAAGGATTTCAAGGAAGGCGCAGGCAACTATTCAGGTAATTCGTTCAACACCTCCTATGGTGCCCTGTATTATCCTTGGGTCTACATTAACGATCCGCTCACAGGCAAGCAAAAGCTCGTACCGCCGTCAGGCGCGATTGCCGGAACCTATGCTTATGTGGATTCTGTTCGAGGTGTTCATAAAGCACCAGCCGGAACTACAGATGGCTATCTGGATACGGTTGTGGGCATTGAGAAGATCATCACCAAAGCAGAGCAGGAGCTGCTCAACCCGGAAGGCATCAACGTGATCCGTTCCCTGCCGGAAGGCATCTGTGTATGGGGGGCCAGAACCCTGTCCTCCGATTCCGAATGGAATTATGTCAACGTCCGGCGGCTGATGATGTACATTGAGGAATCGCTTGACGAGGGCAGCCAATGGGTGGTGTTTGAACCGAATGATCCAAGCCTCTGGGGCAAGGTGAAACGCAACCTGACAGCCTTCCTGACCCGGGTCTGGAGAGACGGCGCTTTGTACGGAACTACGCAGGAAGAGGCCTTTTTCGTTAAAGTGGACGAGGAGAATAATCCTCCGGCTGTACGGGATGCCGGCCAGCTGATTATCGAGGTCGGTGTGGCACCGGTCAAACCTGCTGAATTCGTAGTCATTCGGGTCAGCCAGAAAACCCTATCCAAATAAGAGATTGAGAGGAGATTTATCCTATGGCAACCGGCAAAAGAATGGACCCCTACCGCAATTACCGCTTCCGCGTCGTGATTGATGGTATTCAAACTGCAGCATTCGCTGATGCGACAATTCCAGATACCTCTACTGAGGCTGTGGATTACCGTGAGGGCATTGATGCTCCGCATGCACGCAAGCTTTCAGGGCTGACCAAATTCGGCAACATTACCTTGAAAAAAGGTCTGACCGACTCCCTGGAGCTCTACAACTGGCGCAAGTCGATTGAAGACAAGGGTGCCCTGAAGAACCGCAAGAGTTTGTCGATCATTCTGGTGGATGAAGAAGGCAATGACAAGGCGCAGTGGGATATCCTCGAAGCCTGGCCGATCAAGTATGATGTCAGTGCACTCAGCGCCAAAGGGAACGAAGTTTCCGTTGAATCCATGGAGCTGGTTCATGAAGGTGTACGCAGAGTGAAATAGCTTTTTGCATTTTCCCCATCGTCACAAGGAATTTGATACGATACGCCAAACATGAGATGGACGGTATAGGGATCAAATTCACAGCCTGAGGATGCGGGCGAAGTGAAGGAACTAGAATTTTCTGAAGCGAGGGATAACACTTGGAACTTTTGCAAACCGAATTCAGCTTCACATTGCCTAAGGGCTATGTGGATGAGGCAGGCACTCTCCATAAGCAGGGAACGATGCGCCTGGCCACCGCAGCAGATGAAATTACGCCGCTCCGGGATTCCCGGGTCCAGTCCAACCCGGCGTATTTGACGGTCATCCTGCTCTCCAGAGTGGTAACCAGCCTGGGCGGGCTTGGCATGATCACGCCGCGAGTGATTGAAGAATTGTATACTTCGGATTTTGCCTATCTACAGGATATGTATAACCGGATTAACCAGAACGGCACCAATACCGTACATGCCAAATGCCCCAAATGCGAGCAGCCGTTTGAGATTGAACTGGAACCGCCGGGGGAATAATCGGCTACCCCCTTGACCGCCTCTATGAGGAGGTAGCCTTTCTAACCTACTATCTGCATTGGGACTATCCAGCCGTGCTGAACCTCGAACACGCTGAACGGGACCGCTGGTGCAGGGAAGTCAGCAAAATCAACCAAAAGCTGGGTGGCGGGGAAGAGAAGAAGAACTTCTTTGAGGCTTAGGAGGATAACATGAAGGCGAATATTTTGAATATCGGTGCAAAAAGCAATTGGGTGCCCGGCTATCGTGAGGACCCCTATCTTGCCTATAACTTCATCGTGGAGATTGACGGGATATCCGTCGCCGGTTTCTCCGATGTCTCAGGCCTCAGTATTGAGACACAGGTGGAACGGAAGAACTTCGGAGGCGAGAACCACAAGGAATTTGTCTTCCTCGGCCAGACGAAATATTCCGACCTGACGCTGAAAAATGGGGTCACGAACGACGAATTTCTATGGAACTGGTATCAGAATGTGATCAATGGAGTCGTGAAACGCCGCAACGGGTCTATCTGCCTGCTGGATCATTCCGGCACACCAAAGGTGTGGTGGAACTTCATCGAAGCCTGTCCCATCAAGTGGGAAGGACCGGCATTCAGCGCCAGCAGCAGTGCAGTGGCAGTGGAAAGTCTGGTGCTGACCCATAACGGGCTGTACAGGTACCGGTAAATGGATACAGTAACATCTGATCAGAAAAGGCAGGATTTCGTCCAGTCCATTCTGGGGAAGTATGGCATCACCAGATGGCGGAGCCGGTTTCAGAATCTGATCCTGCGGCAATTCCCTTTGCTGTTCACAGAGCCTGAGGTGGTGAAATCCGCAGGTGCAGTTATTCATCAGGTGAGCCTGATTCAGCACACGCATATCCATCAGTCAATCATCCATCCGCTGACACAGGTTATGCTGCAGCAGCAATCTCCAAATCGAAAGTTGCAGATCAGTACAGGCAGCAGTGGAGCTGCAAAGGGCATTCCTGATTCCTATCCGGGAAACCAGGGTAGCGAACAGAATACGCTTCACGGAAAGACCGGTAATCTGAACCTCATCCATGCCTTACAGGCGAGAGTCAGCAAGCAACAAAACAGGGATGTAATTCATGTAACAACGGAATATCGAACTATCGGGCTAGCTGAAAGTGAACCGGAACCTATAAGCCCGCAAGATACACGGGCTCTGAAGAGAACAGCTGAAACAAGGCAGTTGCACCTGTCACCCGTGCCGGAATCCCCGGCAGGCGGAACAGAGCAGGTAGAGCAGCACCAGGAAGATGGGATTGTGCCGCATGCCCGGAAATCCCGGCAGCATGAATTCCTCAAGGACGATATCCCGCAGCCATTGCGGGCCGTCCATCAACAGTTGCATACGCTGCGGACCCACACCTTATTCCAAGCTGTTGACGCCTTGAACACTCAGCGTCATCGGTCGCAGAAACGGGAGCTGGCGGCTAATCGGGATGCGCAGTCAGGTCAACCTCCTGCATGGGTGCTAAAGAATAGCATAGAGGTTGTCTCCAGCTCTGGCGGGACCGCTGCGAATGCACAGCATAACTCTTCTCCATGGATCTTCATGCCAAGTCAGGATTTCCTCCCTTCCGCAAGCCCCGGTATTCATCTGGGCTTAGGCCCAGGGATTGCGGCAGTGCTGGAGAAAATGGAGAGCAGACAGGTTCCCCGGAATCCGCTGCCGCAGGAGTCTGCTTCACTTCTCAACAGGCTGCAGCCCTTGGCCGTCCAGCCCATTCTGCTTCTTGCCGCTCCATTAGAACCCCAAGGTGGAGCTCTGCGGCAGGTTTCAACCCTGCTCAGCAGCACTGCACGCCGAGGGAACGCTAAGGGCCTCCCGGCAGATGATCCGATACCCGGCTTAATCCATATGGCTGGGGAGCCCGCAGTGCCTTCCGCGCAGCGGAGGAGCGGACGCGGTAGCTGGCCTTACATTGCTTCTCCGTCGCAAGAGGAGATGCAGCAGCCCGCAGGCAGACATTCCAGCCTGATTCTGCGGAAGCAGGAAGCACCTAAGGCTACAGGGCAGGAGACGGTCCAGCCGCTGCAGGAGGTGATGCCCCAGGAGCAGGCTTCCCAGCAGATTAAGGCTCAGCCATCCCCCAGGGCGGCAGCCCCTGCTGCAAAGATGGACACTGCGGAACTGAATCAGCTGGCTGAACGGGTCTATCAGGTGCTGGAGAAGAAAATGGCGATCCGCAAGGATCGGAGGGGGCTTAGATAATGGCGGAAAAGGCGAAGATTATCCCCCTGGATATGGGCGGCGGAGCCATTGAGGTGATGTTCAACCCCAATGAGTACACCGTTTCCTTTGAAGGAAAATATACCGGGGAGAAGAACAACAAGCAATTTCAAATCACGGAGACACCGGAATTCAAGGTTTCTTTATTCTATGACACATATGAAAAACGCACGGATGTGCGTAAGAAAACCAGGCTGCTGACCTCGCTGCTTGATCCCAAGGTCAGCGGGAAAAGCACGAAAAAGCCGCCGGTATGCATGTTCGTCTGGGGCGGCTTCACCTACCGGGGCCTCCTCAGCAAAATTGAGCAGAAGTTCACGATGTTCATGGAGAATGGCACACCGGTCCGCTCTCTGCTTGACGTTACCTTCATCACGGACGAGCCGGACAAAACCGTGGAGGACAGCCAGGGCCTGAATGCCTGCCGTAAGCTATGGGTGGTTAAAAGCGGTGACCGGCTGGACCTGATCGCGAATGAGGCGCTGAAGGAGCCGCTGGCATGGCGCAGGATTGCCGAGCTGAACCGGATTGTGAATCCCGTCGGCTTTCCTGGAAAAAACGATATCGGGAGGACCTTGGTCATCCCGGATTAAGGCGGGGGTTGCATGGGCACCAGTGTAGTGAATTATAAGATAGAGCTGAATGGAAGCAAGCTGTCCGCAGAGCTTACTGCCGCGGTCGAGGGAGTTACGCTGGAGGATGAGATCAATCTGCCGGCTTTATTTTCCATTCAGATGAATATGGTCAATTCCGGCAGCGGGATGTGGCGGGGAACTGATCTGAAGAGCATCAAACCGGGGGACAAAGTGAAGCTGTCGCTTGGTCTCGACAAGCCCCAGCCGCTGATCAGCGGAGAGGTTACTTCGCTGGATCTGAATTTCTCGGAGCACTCTGTACTGGAGATTCGCGGGTATGACCTGCTGCACAGGCTGCGGATGGGGACGAGAAGCAAAGTGTTTGCGAAGAAAAAGCTCAGTGATATCGCCTCGGAAATCGCTAAGGAGCATGGCCTCACCCCAGTGGTTGATGATACGGGCACCGTCTATCCCTACCTGTTCCAGAACAATCAGAGCAACTACGAGTTTCTGCTGGAGCGGGCGGCCATGCTGGATTATGAGCTCTATGTAGACGACAAAAAGCTGTATTTTGTCAAGTCGCGGTCTGTGAAAGCTCCAGGGCTTCCCGAGATGACCTTCAAGAAGGATTTTGAACGACTGAACCTGGAGCTTCGGACACTTACGCGGGGGAGTAAGGTGAAGGTCAAGGGCTGGGACGTGAAGGAGAAAAAAGAGCTGGAAGCCGAAGCGAAAACCGGAGACGAGACGACCAAGATGGGCGGCACCGAATCTGGGTTCTCTATAAGCGCCAAAGCCATCCAGGAATCACCAATCTCCATCATGGCTGAAAATTTGCTCGATATGAGCGAGGCCAAAACACTGGCTTCTGCCGCCTATAACAGCCGTCTGCGCGATTTCATTGCCGGGGAGGGGATGTGCTGGGGGAATCCGCTGCTCCGGTCCGGCCAGACGGTGAAGCTGATGGGCATGGGCGACCGCTTCAGCGGTATTTACTATATTGTCTCTACGGTTCATAAGATTGACAGCAAGGGGTATACAACGACTTTTAAGGTGAAGAGGACTGGCCTATGAATGAGGGACCCGGAATTACCAGTTTTGTCGATAGCATCATCAGCGAAGGACGGCTCTTCGGGGTAATGGTGGGGATTGTGATTAACAATGACTCCGCGAACCATGCGGATAAACCGGGACCTGGACGGGTGAAGGTGAAGATCCCGCTGATGGGCATGCCGGAATCCAACTGGGCCCGGATGGCCTCATGGATGGCCGGGAAGGAGCGGGGGGCTTTTTGCCTGCCTGAGGTGGACGATGAGGTGCTGGTGGTCTTTGAGAACGGGGATGTTAACCGCCCTTATGTGATCGGTTCTCTGTGGAACGGGAAGGATACACCGCCGGAGACCAACAAGGACGGCAAGAATAATATCCGAATGTTCAAGTCACGCAGCGGACATATCCTGCAGTTTGCCGATACCGAGGGGAAAGAGAACATTACGCTCACTTCCGCCAAAGGTCATGTAATCAGGCTGGATGACAAAAGCGGCGCAGAGCAAATCCAGATCATGGATAAATCAGGAAAAAACAAAATCGTTCTTGACACCAAAGCCAATAAGATATCGGTCCTGTCGGGACAGGATATTGAAATTTCCGCCCCGAGCGGCAAACTGTCCCTCTCCGCCAAAACCATTGAAATGAAATCATCAGCGGACACCAAGATTGAAGCGTCGGCGGGCATGGATGTCAAAGCAGCGGCCAGTATGACGATCAAAGGGGCAACGGTCAACATCAATTAATAAGGAGGCTAAATGATGGGACAGCCTGCCGCGAAAAAAGGCGACCGCATTCTGGCCACCGATACGCATATCGTGATGCTTCCTGCCGGAGCTGCGCTTGTACCGACACCTCTGCCTCATCCGTTTACGGGGATTCTGGACGGTGCGCTCAGCACGAACGTCAAGATTATGGGCCAGCCGGCAGCTACAGTGGACTCCACGGCAACCAATACACCGGCACATGTCCCGCAGGGAGGCCCGTTTCAAAAACCTCCCAAAAATCAGGGGAAAATCATCGCCGGAAGCGCAACAGTAAAAATCAACGGGAAAATGGCCGCCAGAAACAGTGATCCGGCGCTGACGTGCAATGATCCGGCCGACCTGCCGGTAGGCAAGGTGGTTGCGGCGGGAACGGTCTTAATAGGAGGCTGAGTTATGGAAGTCGTAGATTTTTTGGGACGGGGCTGGAAGTATCCCTTCGCTGTCCAAAGAGGCAGAATCAACGCATCGGAGGGAGAAGACTCCATCCGGGAATCGGTCATTCTGATCCTTTCCACCGCCCGTGGCGAACGGGTAATGAGACCGGACTTTGGCTGCCGGCTGAACGAGCTGGTATTTGCGCCGAACACGATGAGCACTGCCACATTGTTAAGAAGTTTTATTGAAGAAGCACTGTTGAACTGGGAGCCGCGGATCGAAGTGGATGATATTACAGTCACACCGCGCTCCGACCAGTCTGAGCTGGAAGTGTCCATTGACTATACCATCAGGGCCAGCAACAGCAAATATAATCTCGTCTATCCATTCTTCCTTGAAAGCGTGGGGAAATAATGACAAACATTGTACCTACCATTGACAAGCGGAATCAGGAACAGCTGGTTCCAGAGCTGAGACGCTTAATCTACCAATACTGCAGCAGGGAATGGACAGATTTGACGGAGCTGGAAGCGGACAAGAAGGTGGACGCTCTGGTTCATATCTTTACCAATATGACGGGTAAGGTCATCGACCGGCTGAACAAGGCACCCGAGAAAAACTTCATCTCCTTTCTGAATCTGATCGGCATTCATCCTACACCGCCGAGAGCAGCCAAAGTACCGCTGCTGTTCAAGCAAAAGCCCGATGCGGACCCTATTAATACGATTCCGGCAGGGACCAAGGTATCGGCACAGCCTGAGAATCAGGCGGAGGTTATTTTTGAAACGGAAAAGGATCTGACGGTCATCCAGCCGCGGCTGGTGAGAGCCGTTAGCCTTGATCCAAAAGAGGACCAGTGGAGCAATCAGGATTACCTCTTCTCAGAGGAGCCTTCCGGCCAAAGCGCCAAATTGTTCAGAGGTGATTCGACGGTAATCCACAGGCTGTATCTGGGACAATCGGAGCTGCTGGGGTTCGGGGAAGAGAGCAGCCGCTTGTCTGTGTACTTCAACAAGCCGGAAGCGGCATTGTCTATGGCTGTGCAGAATCAAGGTGTGACCGAAGCTCTGGTGCTGAATATGGATTGGTTCTGCTTCGATGAAGAGGGCAATACTGTTCAGCTCCATCCGGAGATGTCCGGGACCCTGGAGGATACTGCATGGAGGGCTGTGTTCCGGTTCAATCATCTGTCCGGGGTTCATGCGAAGACGATTACCGGCTATGAACAAGCCGAAGTTCGGCGTAAATGGTCCAATAAGTGGATATTTGCCGAACTGAAGACACCTATAACAGCCTCTACATTGATGCCGGATATCGAGGACATCCGTATGGAGCTGAATGTAGCAAGTCCACTGCCGCTGACTCCGGATTTGACGGTCCACAACGGCAACCTGCTGGATATGGGCAAGGATTATTATCCTTTCGGGGAGAAGCCCAAAGTGAACGATACCTTTTACATCGCTTGCAGGGAAGCTTTCTCCAAAGCAAATGCACAGATTACGCTGACGATTGAGCTGTCTGATCCGGAGATCAGCAAGCTGCCGGATACTTCATACGTGCGGCTGGGCTGGGAGTACTGGAATGGCAAGGAATGGCTCGTGATCGGCAGCCTGGAAGAGCTTCCGGGTAATGATGCTTCTGCTGAAATCGGTAACAAAGGAAGTGTAGCCAGTCTTACAGCAAGCGGAACCCTGAGATTTCAGTGTCCCGGGATCAAACCGCTGACCCTGAACGGTGAGGAAGGCTACTGGATTCGTGTCCGCATCACCGGCGGCAATTATGGTGAGGAAGCGAAATATGAATACGAAGATGAAGCGGTCAAGCTGGGAGAGGGAAGCATCACCGTAGCCCAGCTGAAGGTTACGCAAGCGACTTATGCGCCACCTTCGATCCGCAAACTGGGTATTGCCTACAGCTACACGCTGGAGGCGCATCCGCAAACAGTGCTCACAGAGAATAATTTCAGCTTTGAGGACAAGACAGCCGAATGCCTGAAGGCCGGGGAATTTTTCAAGCCCTTCTATCCCTGTACCGAGCTTGCACCTACATTCTACCTGGGCTTTGACCGTGACATCCGCAATCTTCCGGTTTCGCTCTTTTTCCCGTTAACCGGTGAACAGCTCGGGCGTCCGGTTGTGGCCTGGGAATACTGGGACGGCAGAAGATGGCTGACCTTAAGTGTCAATGACGAGATCCGGGGCTTCACCCGCAGGGAGATTCTGCAGTTTGCCGTGCCATCGGATATCGAGAAACGCGCGCTGTTTGGAACCGAGCAGTATTGGATTCGCGCCCGGCTGGATGAAGGACGCTTTGAGATCTTTCCCCAGGTAGATGCTATCCCCTCTAATGCGGTGTGGGCCCGCAATTCTTATTCGGTTGTAGGCGAGATTCCGGGATCAAGCAACGGTGAAGAGAACCAGAACTTTCAGTTGTCGAAGTCACCTGTTCTGCCAGGCCAGAGTCTTCGCGTCCGGGAGGCCTCGGGCCAAGGGGAATGGGTGCTGTGGGAGGAAGTCGCCACCTTCTCCTTGTCTACATCGGACGGCAGGCACTATATGCTGGACAGAAGCAGCGGAGCAATTATTTTCGGTGACGGCAGGAATGGGATGATCCCGCCTACCGGAATTGATAATATCCAGTGCGACTACAAGCATGGAGGCGGGGCTGCCGGCAATGTTGCGGCAGGTGCAATAACGAAGATATGGGACAGCTTCAGCTGGCTGGATTCGGTGACCAATCCGGTGGCGGCGGATGGCGGATTTGACCAGGAGGAGGCGGATCAGGCTGAGATCCGCGGGCCGCATACGCTGAAAAGCTGGGACCGGGGCGTTACCGCAGAGGATATGGAGTGGCTGGTGCGCGAGGCCATGCCCCAGATTGCCAAGGTAAAATGTCTCAGCGCCATGAATCGTGACCTGGAGTTCGTTCCCGGCACAGCCACAATCATTGTGGTCCCGGATACAGACGAGCCGAAACCGGTTCCCAGCCAGGAATTGCTCAGTGAGATTGAAGCCTATCTATGTGACAGAGCTTCAGCGACGCTGGACACGAATGTGCCGGGTATCGCAGTGATTGGCCCGGATTATGTACAGATCGGCGTAAAGGCAGCAGTTGCTTTTACCTCGGTAGAGCAGCGTAAAGTGGCGGAGGGCCGGATTATAGATAACCTGAAGCAGTTTTTTCATCCGCTCTATGGAGGGGACGGGAATAAGGGCTGGGAGCTGGGCCAAAACCTTTATATTTCCGAGGTCTATGCTGTGATTAAGAATACGCCAGGCGTTGATTATGTTTCCGGTATTGTCATCAAAGCTTCAGTGCAATGCTTCACTGTAAGTCTTGAACCCTTGGAGAACGGACCGTATAAACCTCTTGCCCCTTACCCGAAATACAGCGCGGTCCGGTCTGACGATAATTCCATTCAGTACGCGCTTGCTGAGCAGGTGGAGGCCGGAAGTGGGGTGAAATCGCTGGTGCTTAAGGGCTTCAAGAAGAATGGGGTGATCAGGCTCCGCTACAGAACCTATGAACCGGTACAGCTGATCGTTGTCTCCATTGACGGTGACATTCTGGAATGCCAGACTCTGGACGGACAACCGCTGGAGCGCAGCTATCCTGAGGGCAGTGACCTAGAATTTGATATCACCGATGATTTGACGGTCCGTACCTATATTCTTAACAGTCTGGCTTCGGGTGCAACTTCGTTTTTTGTAAAAATCGCTGTGTTTGAGCGGGGGGACATCGTCTTTTTAAGCCGGGCCGATGAGTATGTCAACACTACGCCGCTTAAGATCCGTGGAATCCACTCGGAGAATATCTTCCTTGAGGAAGACGAGCTGATCTATGGAGGGACACACCTGATCAACAAGCCGGAGGAACATCTCTTTTCATATCTTCTGGATAAGAACACGGGCCTATTGCATGATTTGACCGGGACAACGGCAGATTGCAGGCTTGCGGCGATCCTCAAGGAGGACCGGAAGTTTCTGACCGAACGGGCTGCTGCTCCGGGGTCAGCGGTACATTGCCCTTATTGTTTTCCGGCGGAGCAGTAAATTGACCATAGAAAGGAAGAAGACTTATGCCGCTTCCAGTACCGAGTCTGGATGATCTGGGCTTTGACGAGCTTGTGGCGGATGCCAAAACGCTGATTCCGCTCTACGATCCGGACTGGACGAATTATAACCCCTCGGATCCCGGCATTACGCTGATTGAGCTGTTTGCATGGTTCAGTGAAATGGTTCTCTACCGGATTGACCAGGTGACAGAAGCAAGCCAAGTGCAGTTTCTCAAACTGCTGGGTGTAACCTTGACTGAGGAAGAAGAGCTGACAAGCGGGATACGGCGCGGGGTGAAGCAATTCTCAGAGTGCTATAGAGCAGTAACTTCGGCGGATTTTCAGCTTTTGGCGGAACAGGGCTTGCTGGAAATCCCAGGCATCCGGAAGACATATCCTGACCTAGCGGTGCGTATCCTCTGTCTGATCAATACGGACATGGAGAACGGCACTGGCGTGAACAAAGAGGCTTTCGGTCATGTCTCAGTAATCTTGGTTCTGCAGACAGCGAATCAGAAGGATCTGCTCAGAGAAATGACGGCAATGAAGCAGAGTGTCAAAGCCTATCTGGATGCCCGCAAGCTGCTGACCACCCGTGTCCATGTGGTAGAGCCCGATTACCGGGATGTTGCGATCGAAATGGTAGTTTCAGCCATGGACAAAAGCATCGGCAGCACGGTTACCGACAGCATTACCCGTTTTTTAGATCCGGTAAGCGGAGGAGAGGAAGGCCTGGGCTGGCTTCCGGGAAGAAAACTGTACGCCTCCGATTTGTATCATCTTGTAGAAGGCCTATCCGGAATCGATCATGTGACGAGTGTGACGCTGGACGCTCCTGACCTGCTGCCGTATCAATTATTTAAGCTGAAGGATCTGAAGGTTGAGGTGGAATCATGAGCAGTCCGAACGATTACAGCTATGTGCAGTATCTTCCAAGAGTATTCCAGCAGAAAGCGGGGGAATCCGACGAGAAGTTTTTTCTGGGCCGGTTCCTGAAGGCCTTTGAAGCCATGCTCTCTGGTAAAACAGGCGCAGCAGGTCAAGAGTCACTTGGAATTGAAGCGCTGCTGGATAACTTGCATCAATATTTTGACCCGGGCAGGGCACCTTCCCAGTTTCTTCCTTGGCTGGCAGGCTGGGTGGGCCTGGAGCTGGAAGAAGGGCTCGAATATGACGGAGAACAGGATAACCGGGAAAGAATGCTTTCCCCCCGGCAGATTTTGCCGCTTCCAGCCGCCCGCAGTACGGTCAACCGTAATTTGATCGGCAGCATTGTCCAGCTCTACAAAAAACGCGGAACCCTGGATGGGCTCGCAAAATACTTGCAGGTGTATGCGGGGGAAGAGGCTGCCATTCACATCAGTGATTTCGAAGAGCCTGTCCGCTGTGGCCAGTCGCAACGTGTGGGAATCAATACGATGGTTGGAGCGGCGGAGCCAAGCTACTTTTCTGTTCATGTCATCCTTCCCGCATACAGCCGGAGCCTTCTGCAGAACAAAGTGCAAATCCTGCAGGAGGTCATCCGGAAGGAAAAACCTTTTCACACCAATTCCAGCCTGAATATTGAAGTTCCGCACATGTGCCTGGGGGTATATGGACGCGTGGGAATGGAGACCTTGCTCGGGGGTATGACAGAGGAATAGAGAATAGAGAACGGAGGCAAGCGAATCATGGGAAAAGAATTTGCAAGAATGCGTTACTTTGACGGGCTCTTCCTGAATGCGGAGGATTATAGGCTGGACCAGGATTTCTACCTGCGTCTGCAGCGGCTGCATAACCGTTATCTGCATACCTGGGGTATTGTTTGCGGCCTGAAGGTGCTGCCTTTGCTGGATCAGGGCGAATACATGAAGGTAAAGATTGCGGAAGGCCTGGCTTTGAATCAGGCAGTGATTAAGGGGACCACCCCCCAGAAGAATGAGAGCATCAGCCAGGAGATCCTTATTTATGAGGGGCATCCGGACAATCCGGTGGATCTTTCCGAGTATAACGCCAACGAAAGTATCTATATCTGGGTCAGTTATGAAGAGATGGAGACCGACCGCAATATCGAACGGGGCCAGGGAGAAAAGATTCATATCTGGGAGCGGGGACGGATCAGCCACGGCACCGTGAAGCCCGATAGCTCTGAACATATTGTTCTGGCCCGGGTCGTCCCGCGCAAACAGGGAATTGAAACGGTAATCGACAGCGCATGTATCTTTGACTACGACAGTGACGCTGCCCGCACGCCCCTTCGAACCTACGCAGGCGCAGCCGGTAAGAAGATGGTGACAGAGAAACTGATTATCAAAGCAAAAAGTGAAGACAGCATCGACAATATGCAATTAAATGAAGAAACGCTCGCTGCGATGCCATCAGTCTATACGCTGCAGGAAGGCAAGGTGCTGGAGGTCAACGCCCCGGATACCCGGTTTACAGGAAACCTCCTGGTTGCCGGTGACTTAACCCTCCAGGGGGAGCTCATTCTGCAGAGCAAGGATAAATCGCAAAGTGAAATGCGGATCATGAACAGCTTCGTTGAGGTTAACAGTCCTAATACGGATGATCCGAACTATGAATTTCCCGGCCCGCGGGACGGCGGACTTGAGGTCTACCGCGGCGATGGCGGCACTCATGACGCACGGATTGTCTGGGTAGAGGCGGATCAATGCTTCAAGGCCGGGATTGGCACAGATCTCAAAAAAATCGCTTATGGCAACGAGTGGGACAGTCTGATCAAGTATGAGTTCGCTGACCTGTTGCACAGACACAGCAAGCTCTCGTCGCCGGGCGGATCGTCGGTTGGCTTCAACAGCTCCGGCAAGCTGTACAGCGATGCAGATCTGGCGCTGAAGGACGGGACCACCTTATGGCTGAAAGGCACAAATCCGGACACCATTGACAGCTCGCATGGGCTGGGCTGGTTCGGAACCGGCAAGCCTTTTGCCGCTGCTGAGGTGGACGGGCCTGTATTATTCGGGAACAGCGGCGGTGTTCTGGGCACCAGAACGGCAAATAGTGACGGCTCCCGGACAGACAAGACGGTACTTTCCTGGAACAAGACCGGGTATGTCGGGATCGGCCCCCGCAAAGCTTTGGAGGATTCGCTGGATGTCGATGGCAGCCTGCGGATTCTTAGCGGTAAAAATCCGGTCCGGTTCACTTCCGTATGGTCAGGCTTCCCCGATAATCAAATGAATGGCGCAGAGATCAGCAATGACATCACCGATCACAAAGCATTGATGATTGTGGGCAACCAGTCCGCCGGCCAGGGAAGAAAGGTTGCAATCTGGGACCGTCTAGATGTGAACGGATTTTTGTATGTGAACGGTAAAATGCAGGCATCACAAGAAATCATTCCAAGTGCAGGTAAAGGTGAGCACAACGGTATCATTTTCCCGGCCAACCCTGGAGGCGGCGGTTCGGACCTTGCCTGGATCAAATACTATCCGCGCACAGGCGAGGATTGCACGCTGGAAATCGGCACCTCGAATGATGCCAATGATCACATCTCACTGAATGCTTCCGGGAATGTCGGAATCGGTACGCTGACCCCGTCGGACAAGATGGATGTCGCCGGGGAACTGCGTGTCCTGAGCGGCAAGAATCCGATCCGGTTCACATCAGCCTGGTCAGGATTTCCGGACCAGGCCCGGAACCAGGCGGAGATCAGCAATGACACCACAACCTACAAATCCTTGATGCTTGTGGGCAATTCCTCCTCTCCGGACGGCAAACGGAAGGTTTCGGTCTGGGACCAGCTGGACGTGAACGGATTTCTGCAGGTGAATGGCGGCGCCCGCATAACAGGAGATCTGCAGATTACAGGCAGCATCAAGACAGATGTGTTCAACTTTGACGGCAGATTCAAAAAGCTGGATGTCGCTGATAATTTTGCAGCCTATGTACGTTGTGCCGATTTCTATATCGGCTACTCGGGCCGCCGCGGAACGCCCGGCAGAGCCTTAGTCGATAACGGAAGCCATCTGGTGCTTAATTACGGCAACGACTGGTCTTATGCTTCCGTACACAGCAGTCTTGAAGTGAAGAATGCGCTGAATCCTAGCGCGGGCAGCGGGAATAACGGCATTATCTTCCCGTCCGACCCCGGCGGGGGCAGCGGCGACTCGGCTTGGATTAAGTTCTATCCGACCAGCGGGGAGAACTGTGTGCTGGATATCGGTGTATCCAATGATGCCGGGGACCGTATCTATCTGCATGCCAGCGGCGGCGTTTATGCGAACGGCAGTATGTACTGGTGGTCCTCACGCGAACTCAAGGACAACATCGCCGATATTCCTGTCAAAGAAGCAAAGCAGCTGCTCGACGGGCTGAACCCGGTTTCTTTTAAGTACAAAGGAAGTACGAAGGAAAGAACCCTTGGTTTTATCGCTGAAGAGGTGCCTGCAGTTCTGGCGGACCCCGATCAGCGGGCGATCAGCGGGATGGATATCATCGCTGTTCTGACCAGTGTGATGAAAGACCAGCAGAAGGCTATCGCAAGAATGCAAAAACAAATCGCAACCCTGCAGGGTGCGTAAAAATTGGAGGATAAAAAGATGAAGGAACAACTGGAAGCACGTATGAATGAATTGAAGGCAGAACTCGAATCCGGCCGGCAGATGATGCAGGAGCTGGACGAGAAACGCAGTAATCTGGGCTATGCCATGACACGGATCAGCGGGGCCATTCAGGTGCTGGAGGAGCTGGCTGCGGGGGAAGAAGAGTCCGTTCAAGCCTGAACAAGCTGTAACTATGAAAGCCGGGAGGAGTGGGATTGTGCCAAAGGATATGAAACGCATGAATTATTTCAACGGGCTGCTGCTAAAAGAAGAGGACTTAACACTGGATCAGAAATATCATAAGCGCGTACGCGGGCTGCATAACCGTTATTTTCATAATTGGGGAGTCGTAACCGGACTGAAGGTTAATCCAAAAGAGTTGACCAAAGTAGAGATTGATCCGGGGCTTGCCTTGAACCGCGTCACGGACCCGGACAACAATGAAGAGATCAGCCAGGAGATTCTGGTCAGTGACACCCATCCGGCGAGGGTTCTGGATCTGTCCGGATACAGCACCTCGGATCAGATCTATATTTCAGTCAGCTATAAGGAAGAGCTGGCAGACCCTGATCTGCTTAAGGGAGGCGGGAATAAAATTCATGTGTGGGAGATCGCGGATATCAAAGCCAGCTCCCTGAAGCCTGAGGATGTGCGCAAGGACATTCTGTTGGCCCGTGTAACCCTGAAGCATAATCAGGACGGAGCGCTTAGCATCGACCGGATATATGAGACTGACGTGGATGGAACGCTGCTTGTGACCAGAGCCGTGGGCGGCGAAACGCTGAAGGCTAACAAAATTATTCTCGGTTCGAAGGAAGATCCCGACCAGCCCTTCTTGAGCAACTCTGTGAAAGAGGATGGTAAAGAGGGGAATAAGCTTAATATTCATGCAGGCCTGACCGAATTTACGGGCAATCTGAGAACCGGTGCGATTAGTACCTACGGGACTCTGGATGTAAACGGCGAGCTTATTGTCACTGCCGGCAGTGAGCAGGTGTTCAAGGTCAATGATTCCGGGGACGTGGATATGACGGGCTCCGTTGCCGTAGCAGGGCCTTTGTCCGCAAAAAGCGGGATCGAAGTCAGCGGAGGCATGGCTGTACTGGATGTATCTCAGGTTATGGTTGGCGGAAATATGGTTACGATCAACAAAAATGCCAGTGCGGAAAATAGCAGCGGTATTGAAATCATCCGCAAGGACCAGCCCAGTGCCAAGCTGCTGTGGGATGAAAAAAGCAACGGGTGGATGATAGGGACTGCTGAGAAAGAGGGTGACCCGGCCAGCGGCATGTTCCATGTAGCCTATGGCCACGAGTGGGAGCAGCTGCATGGGGGCGCGATAGCGGATAGCCTGCATACCCACAGTCAGCTGCATTCGGCAGACGGAAAGCCGGCTCTCCGTACCGACACAGCGGGAAATATCCAGATTGACCAGACATTGACGGTGTCCGGAAGTCTGGTGTCCAAGCGGGACGGCTTGGAAGTCTTCCGGGGAGAAACGCTGCCCAATGCCAAGATTGCCTGGAATGAGAAGGCCAAATCCTGGCAGATCGGTACGGTTAACGGGGATATGTCCAACATTCCTGACGGGAAGCAGTGGGATGAGCTGACCGGTGGCAGTAATGCGGATGCTCTGCATACCCACCGACAATTTCATAATGAAGACAAGACCCTGCTGGCTCTGGAAATTGGTGCGGACGGGAATGTGAATATCCCTCATGAGCTGATGGTCGGTGAGACACTTACGGTCAATAAGCTGATTGTCAGAGAAGAAGAGATCGTCATCAAAAAAGTCGAGCAAGAGGTGACGGACAGCTTCCTGACCGTAAACAAGGCGGAGACTGACGCGGCACTCAGCAGCAAGGGTGGTCTGGACGTGTACCGGGGCAGCCACAATCCGAAGGCCCGGATGGAATGGAATGAGACAGACCGCAAATGGAAAATCGGAATCGAAGGCAGTATGTCTGACATTCCGTATGGAACCCAATGGGATTCCTTGACAAACGGTTCAGTGGCCGACACCGCTCATAAGCACAGCTCCCTAAGCACCCCTTCAGGCGGAACCGTACTATCTGCCGACGAGCAGGGGAAGCTGTCAGCTTCAGGGAATATAGAGATTGCCGGAACCCTGAAGGGCAAAGGCAATGCGGATCTGAATGCCGATCTGAAAGTAGGCGGTTCTGCTACTATCGAAGGCAACCTTACGGTAAAAGGCAAAACCACCTATGTCAATAAAGAAGATATGGTTGTCGTCAGCAACCGGATTGAACTGAACAAGTTCGAAGGCAACAGCTCCGCCTTGAAGCAGAGCAGTATTGAAGTCTACCGCGGCAAGCTGAATCCGAGCGCCAAGCTGGTCTGGAGCGAGACGGACGGCAGATGGAAGCTGGGGCTCGGAGATGAGCTATCTAATATTGCCTACGGCAGCAATTGGGATGCACTGACCGGAGGAGTGAGCTCGGATGCGGACGGTCTGCATCGTCACAATTCGCTGAGTGACAGTAAGGGGAAGACTGTCATCCAGGCAACCGCTGAAGGCAATATTGAGATTGCAAACAGTGCGGAGGTACAGGGAACCCTTACTGTCAACAATGGCGCGGATATCAGCGGCGGTCTGGCCGTGGAGGGCTTGCTGAAGGTAGACGGCAACCTGATTGTCAAAGGTACCACGACGACCGTTAAGCGCGACGATCTCGTCGTTACCAATAATGTGATCGAGATTAACAAGTTTGAAGGCGAAACGCCACCCGCGAACGAGAGTGGTATTGAGGTTTACAGGGGTGAATCACAGCCCGCCGCCAGAATGATCTGGAATGAGAGTGAACGGAAATGGAAGGTGGGCATCGGCGCTGCGCTGGAAAATATCGCAAGCGGCAGCTCCTGGGACAAGCTGACACAAATGGTTAGTGCGGACTCCTTGCATATCCACAGCCAGCTGTATAATCCGCAGACCGATATTCTGGCGCTTAGCGCCAGTGCCGAGGGTGATGTGGATGTTCATCATGACCTGACAGTCGGCAGCAATCTTACTGTGGCCGGTGATCTGGAGGTCCGGGGGAAATCTGCCAGCATTCATACGGATGAGCTTGAAATCGGAAGTCCATGGATCACGATCAATCAAGAGGGTGATCATGTCTCTTCCCTTTCCGGCGGAGGATTGGAGATTTATCGCGGTCTGAATGCGCCGGCAGCCTCCATCTCATGGAACGAGGATAAGGATCAGTGGCAGCTTGCAACCCCTACGGAATCCGCCGCATTGGTTGTAGATACATCCGGCAATGTCAATGCAACCGGGGGGCTGAAGGCGGTGAACGCCAATATCCTTGGTGCGGTTACCGCAGCCAGTGCTGCTATTGCCGGAACGGTAACCGTCGGTGATGGGCTTGAAGTTCTCCAGGGAACGGAGACCAGTGCACAGATCAAATGGGCGAAGGACCGCTGGAAGCTGGGGACCGCCGGCAAGACCGTACTCAGTCTGACACGCAGCGGGAAAATGGGTGTGGGCACGGATAATCCCACCGAGGTGTTGGATGTAGCCGGGAAGGCGATCTTCCGGACGGAGGCGGAAATTGCCGGTGCAGCAACTTTTTCAGGCAAGGTCACTGCAACAAATGAAGCGGTCTTCGAAGGAGATACTTCATTTAACAAGGCACTGAGTGCTGTAAATGTTGCAGTAAGCAAGAATGCAATTGTAGCTGGCAGTGTTGTGGCAGGTGGATTTGAAGCCCCGCGCGGGCTGGACAGCAACGGTAAAGCCCTGCCGAATGCGCGGATCGTCTGGAATAACGTCCAGAAGGCCTGGTTCTATGGCGACGGAGATACGCTATCGGAATTTGGAACAGGCAAAGGCGGCCAGAACAAACTCTATAACGCGCTTGGAGATACGATTGCCTTGTTTGCCGATTCCGAAGGCAAGGTAGGGATAGGTACCAACACCCCGCTATCACTGCTGGATGTGAAGATCAAGGGCGGGAATACAGCTTTCAGTGTAACCGGAACCGGGAATGTCGGCATCGGGACTTATGCTCCCAAAGTGAAGCTTGATGTACAAGGCGACACATCAGTTACAGGAAACCTTACGACTACTGGAACTGTTACTGCGGCTAATGCGGTCATCTCTAAGGATTTAACTGTAACCGGCAATCTAACCGTGAACGGTGATACGGTAACCCTCAACGCCGCTACGCTGGAAGTGGAAGACAATATCATCAGGGTCAACAAATATACACCACAGGCAACCCCGATTGTGGCAAATGCCGGGCTGGAAGTATTCCGCGGCGGGACTGCACTTCCTGCCCAGCTTCTATGGGATGAAACCGCTGATCAGTGGCTGGCTGGTCTCTCCAATTCGCTGAAGGCGGTTGAATTCAAAGGCCATACTCATCCGGAGTTTGCCGAATTATCCGGCGCATTTACAGTGGAGTCCGGGAATATCGGGATCGGTACGGCGACACCAGCCGCCAAGCTGGATGTCAATGGCAATGTGGCTGTCTCCGGTAAGCTGAACGCTGCAGACGTTGCTGTTAGTGGTATATTAACTGCCAAAGATGTTGCGCTAACCGGTACGGCAGCCTTAAAAGACGCAACGGTAAGCGGTGTACTTACTGCAAAGGTTACCGTACTCAGTGGTTCATTGACGACTAAGGATGCGGAGGTTAGCGGCAAGCTGACCGTTAAGGATGTTACCCTCAACGGTAGCCTTACGCTCAGCCAGGGCATCGAAGTGAACAGGGGAACAGATCCGAAAGCGCAGATTCTCTGGGACGAGTCCACGGATGCCTGGCAGGTGGGCGTAGCTGGCAGTCTGAAACAGCTTGCGTACAGCGGCCATACCCACCAGGAGCTGACAGATTTGACCGCAGTTCTGAAGATTGCCTCCGGGAATCTCGGGATTGGCACTGCATCGCCAGCCGCCAAGCTGGATGTGAACGGCAATGCGGCTGTCTCTGGCAAGTTGACCGTCGCCGACGCCAGCCTCAGCGGTACATTAACCGCTAAGGACGCTACAGTGAGCGGCATATTCACAACGGCCAATGCCTCGGTCACCGGTAATCTGTCAGCCAAGGATGCATCCATCAGCGGCAGCCTTACGCTTACCCAGGGCATTGAAGTAGGCCGAGGTACAGACGCGAAAGCCCAGATTTTATGGAACGAGGCACTGGACGAATGGCAGGCGGGCACGGCCGGGAGCATGAAACAGCTCTCGTACAGCGGCCACACGCACCAAGAGCTTACAGATCTGGCTGGAGTGCTGAAGATTGCTTCCGGAAATGTCGGAATCGGCACCGCAGTACCAACTGCCAAGCTGGACGTAACCGGCAATGTGGCAGTATCCGGTAAGCTCTTGGCAGCCGACGCCGAACTAAGCGGGAAGCTTATTGCGAAGGAGGCTTCGCTAACCGGTCTTCTGAAGGTGAAGGAGGCTGAGATCAGCGGCAGTCTGACGGTTAGCCAAGGCATCGAGGTGAACCGGGGGACGGATAAGAAAGCCCGGATTTTCTGGGATGCGTCCAATAATGTATGGCAGGCTGGAATGGAAGACAATATGCAGACCCTGGTCTGCAAAGATGCCGTCTATGACGAGCTCATCCAGTTGGCCGATGTGGTAACCGTAGACTCCAAAAGCAATATAGGGATCGGCAAAATCCCAACTGATGATTACAAGCTGGACGTGAACGGCAACCTGCGGGCGACCAATTTTGCACAAACCTCTTCCAGAACCTTCAAGGAGAACATCACCAGTCTTCCGGTGAAAAAAGCTATGGAGCTGCTGAACAAACTAAAGCCCGTTACCTTCAACTACAAAGCAGAAAATGCCAAGCAACAGAACATCGGCTTCATCGCCGAAGATGTACCGCAGATCTTCTCGACCGCTGATCACAAGTCGGTTGTCCTGATGGATATCATCGGTGTACTGACTACTGTTGTACAGAAGCAGCAAAGAGATGCCCAAGACATGCGGAAGCAGGTGAATGAACTTCAGATTCAGGTGGCAGCCCTCGCTGGCGCGTAACCCGATAGACACTTCTAAGAATTAGATTAAGCAGCTCCTTCAGCCATAGTGCTGTGGGGCTGCTTTGTTTTTTTATGAGTATGGTCATTCAGGCTATGAAAACAGGCAAATGATTTGAAAGTTTGATAACATATATGCGTAGCTACGGAGTGAAAAGTGTGATGAATTGGGCACACACAGGGTAAATGGGAAATAGGTGTTGTTTTCAAGGAGGTAAGACATGGAGTACATTTCTCCGAAAGAAGCGGGAGAACAGGGGGAACGCTGGCCTAAAGATGCCATTGCGGCGGGGCATCGTCATACCGCCCTGCTTAAATCTGACGGTACGGTGATGGCTGCGGGAGATAATAAAGTTGGCCAATGTGATGTGAGCGGCTGGCGCGATATTGTGGCAGTTGCGGCTGGTAATGTTCATATGGCGACGAATACGGGTAATGCTCACACCATTGGTCTTAAATCTGACAGAACTGTGGTAGCTGTGGGTTGGAACAAGCATGACCAATGCAATGTAAGCGACTGGGGCGATATTGTAGCGGTTGCGGCGGGTTGGCGTCGTACCATTGGGCTTAGATTGGATGGCACGGTGGTAGCAGTAGGCCGAAATCATGAAGGCGAATGCAATGTAAGCAGCTGGAATGATATGGTGGCGGTCGCGGCGGGGGACTGGCATACTATCGGTCTTAAATGGGACGGCACGGTGACGGCTACCGGCAATAACCGGTATCGGCAATGCAATGTAAGCGGCTGGTGCGATATGGTTGCGGTTGCGGCGGGTTATCTTCATACCATCGGTCTTCGATCGGACGGTACGGTGACGGCTGTGGGTTTGAATAAACATGACCAATGCGATGTAAGCGGCTGGAGCGGTATTGTGGCGATAGCGGCGGGCAGTAATCATACCGTCGGCCTTAGATCAGACGGCACGGCGGCGGCTGTAGGCTCCAATGAGTATGGTCAATGTAATGTAAGTGATTGGCGCGATATTGTGGCGATTGCGGCAGGTTGTGCCCATACCGCCGGGCTTAAATCAGACGGCACAGTAGTTGCTGTGGGTAATAATGAATATGGCCAATGCGATGTAAGCGGCTGGCGCGGCCTCCAACTACCCGGCAATTAGTTTTGCAGTCTGTTTTCTCATGAGCTAGTCAGTCTCTGGAGTGTGAATTCGCAGAAATAAAGTGTAAAATGGGCAGTAGATGAACACCGCAGGAGGAACAAGGAATGTCAAAAGAGTATTCGCGCACGTATATTGAGAGTGTAAAGCTGGAATTGCTGAGTAGGCTTGGCCTGAAGCAGGTATACTATAAGGGACAGGCAGGCGATGATCTTCTTTATGAAGCCACGGGCTTTGACAAAAAGACACAGCATAAATTCTGCGTCAGAACCAAAACCGGGACCATCGACGAGTTCGTTGCCGGGAAATGGATGAAGGTCCGCAGCTTTGAGATTAAGAGCAAGCAACAATAGAAGAGAGTTAAGGCATTTGCACACTCAGATAAAATAAAACAAGCCGCCAAACCCTTATCATGGGCTAGGCGGCTTGTTTTGCTGCATTTTACATAGAGAAGTCATTGCCCAGATATACATTTGGCGCAGTCAGATACAGCTCACGGACCACTACGTTCTGCGGCTGCTGCAACGCGTAGACTACGGCTCTCGCGATATCATCACCACTCAAAAAAGTCTGTCCCATCGCCCCGCGAATCCGGGCAATCAGCTCTTCCGGCAGATGGTCTCCCTGGTTGAACTCCACCTCCATCCCCAGCTTGCGGGCAAGCTCCACGACCGTCTCAGGTTCCAGGTTGCGGCCAAAGTTCGTCGCCACAGCACCGGGGAGAATGGTTGTTACCTGAATGGGTTCTTTGGCCAGTTCATGTGTCAGTGCTTGTCCGATGGCATTCACCATATGTTTGGTGGCACTGTAGAAATCCCTACCAGGTTCGTAGGCGTTGCCTGAAGAGATATTAATAATATGTCCTGGCCCACTGCCTTCATTGAGACGCATTTCATGAACCGCTGCCTGTGACCCGGCAAGAAGCGCGACGATATTGACATCGATCATCTCCCGCCAGTCGTCCACCTTTGTATCCACAATATTGCCATGAATATGCAGGCCCGCATTGTTGACCATAATATCCAAATGACCGGTCTGCTCGCGGGCCTGATGAATAAAGCCCTGAAGCTTGCCGGTATCGCGGAGATCAAACGCACTATACGTCGCCTGACCGCCAGACTGTTCGATTTGCGATTTCAAGTCCTCAAGCTGCTCTTGGCTTCTTCCGGTGATGAAGACATGAACACCTTCCGCTGCAAGCTGGCTCGCAATGGCGCGGCCAATGCCGCTGGATGCTCCTGTAATGACGGCTGTTTTATGGTTTAACATGAATTTTTCCTCCTTCAAATAATGAACATTATGTTGATTTATGAACCCTGTGTTTATTATAATCAGAGTAAAATACACTTACAATCGTCACTATTTCGAATAGTGTTCATTAAGGCTAACAGGAATGAATGGAGGAGACTCTCATGGAAAAAGCCGCTGATCTGCGTGTAATCCGAACGAGAAAACTGATTGATGAAGCTTTCCTCTCACTAGTGGAGGAGAAAGGGCTGGCAGGCGTGAATGTAAGGAGTCTGACCGCCAAGGCGGGTATTAACCGGGGGACCTTCTATCTGCATTATCAGGATATTTATGACCTGATGGACAAAATAGAGGATCAGATTATAGAAGAGATGGATCGCCTTCCTGTCCGAAGTGAACCTGAACAACTGCTCACCAGCGGGTATGTAGAAGAACCTTTTCCATCGATTGTGGAGTTTATCCGGTTTATGAATGAGCAGCACCGTTTTTTTGCAATTTTTTTCGCCCAGGATGGAACGGCATTTGGCAAAAGATTAAAAGCACTCATTCGCAGCCGCATGTATGAAAAACTCCCCCGGCAGGTCTTGAGTCCGGATGCGCTCTCTGTACCTGACGAATATATCGTCGCTTATTTCAGCTCAGCACATTTTGGGGTGATCCGGCACTGGTTTGAAACAGGAAGAATATTACCCCCGGAGCAAGTGGCCTTGATCTTAACCCGTCTGGTCCGTGATGGTCCGCTGATGACTGCCTTTAACCGCAAGCCGGAGCAGCAGCTTAAGTGATTGGTCCTCGAAAAAAGGAAAGATAGCCATCGCTAATCGTCACTATTCTAGAGAGTGTCTGATAACAGACAGTTTGTCAGGCATTGTACTTTGTCTTTTGGGCTGAACGGCAGTACACTGATTCCACGACGTCGTGCTACTATTATCTAGAGGATGAGTGGAGATGAGTGTAGACAACATACAAGTCCATATAAAAAAGGGCCCGCTGCTGTTTGTTATGATTCTGGGCGCGTTTATTGCAGTGCTGAATCAGACAATTATGAGTGTGGCCACCCCTGAGCTGATGGGGGATTTTCAGATTTCGGCGGCTACCGCTCAGTGGCTGACCACCGGATATATGCTGGTTAACGGGGTATTTATTCCTGTTACTGCTTATTTTATGCAGCGTTTCACAACACGCGAGCTGTTCCTGTCGGCAATGCTGATTTTCCTTGCGGGTTCGATTCTCTCCGGAGCGGCTCCGAGTTTCGAACTGCTGCTGACAGGACGTCTGGTTCAGGCTGCCGGAGCAGGGATTATAATGCCCCTGCTGATGAATGTCGTACTCGCGGTATATCCTGTCGAGAAGCGCGGAGGAGCGATGGGGATGATCGGATTTGCCATCATCTTTGCTCCTGCAATCGGGCCAACCTATGCTGGCTACATGCTGGATCACTATTCCTGGCGATCGCTTTTCTATATCATTATTCCTTTTGCCCTTATGGTGGTGGTTCTCGCCTGGTTCTACCTAAGGAACGTGACGGAGCGGAGCTATCCCAAACTGGATGTATGGGGGCTGATTTTATCAACCCTAGGCTTCGGAACATTATTGTACAGTTTCAGCAGAGCGGGAAGTATCGGATGGTCAAGTACCGAAGTGCATTCTACGCTTGCTGCAGGCGTGGGGCTGCTAATCCTATTCTCTTGGCGACAGCTCACCGGAAGCAATCCGTTACTGGAGTTAAAAGCATTCAAATATAGCATGTTCATGTTAACGACCCTGATTAATGTGGCGGTAACCGTGGTCATGTATGCGGATATGATGCTGCTGCCGTTGTACCTGCAGAATATGAGAGGCTATTCCGCTCTCGACTCAGGGCTGCTTATGCTTCCAGGTGCGCTGCTGATGGGTGTGATGATGCCGCTCGCCGGGAGATTGTTTGACCGCTTTGGCGCCAAATGGCTATCCATTATCGGGATTACTATAACAATTCTAACTACATTCGGCTTCATCCACCTTACTGATTCTACGGGGTACGCATATCTTCTGCTGATGTCAACCGGGAGACGGCTCGGTATGGCGCTATTCCTTATGCCGGTCACAACCGCAGGGCTGAACCAGCTTCCGGAATCCATGAATGCACACGGTACCGCAATCGCGAATACCGTGAAGCAGGTAGCCGGTGCGATCGGAACGTCACTGCTGGTCACGATTTTAACGAATCGTACCCAGTTTCATTTGGCGGATATGACAGCTTCTGGAGCTTCGGGCGAGCCCAAGCATATGCTGCTGCAGGCTTCCATTTCCGGGATGAACGATACCTACCTCGCTGTTATTGTGTTTGGAGGGATCGGACTGATTCTTTCATTCTTTATCAAGCGGACGGGCGGCGTGGATACAGGGGAGCAGGAGCTAGTTCCGGTGCGGTAACTCTGATTAGCAGAAAAACATATAGGATTTCATAAAAAAGCAACCCCGTGAACCTGAACGGAGTTGCTTTTTTTATGAAATAGAAGAATTTATATGCTTCGCGCTATAAATTTCCTTCTATTTCTCGCTAAAACGATACCGTCCTTTTAAAGGACAGCGAAGCTGTGTCTGCTTGTCACCTGCCGTAGATAAGTCAATTTGGGGGAATATTCAATAATAGGTTGACTGGGTCAACTTATAGCGGTATAACATAGTTGACTAGATCAACCATGGAGGCGGTAAAATGGAGCTTTTAACTCAGGCAAGAAATGTAGGTATACTCCACAGACAAACTCAGGCGTACATAACGGCGGTTTCCAGTCCTATGGGTATTAGCTTCTCTGAGTGCATTCTTCTGATGAACATTTACGGCAATGAGGGGATCAATCAGGAAAAGTTGTCCACCTTGTTGTTTATTGATAAGGCGGCTACGACGAGGTCGATCCAATCTCTTGAGAAGAAGGGAGTGATCAGGCGGGTAACGGGAACGGAGGACAAAAGAGCCAAGAAACTCTTTGTTACGGGTAAAGGAAGAGAATATCAAGCTTATATCTTCAAGTGTTTGGAAGCGTGGGAAAAGGTTACGACCGAGGGAATGGATGAAGCGGTAAAGGATCAGGTTTTCAAAGGGCTGCAGATGATGGCAGAGCAATCCATGCGGACAGACCTAAGTGAATGTTCAGAATTCAAGGAAGAAGGCCATAAGGATGCCATTGAACCCGAAGTTGAGTAAATTGCTGGAGACTGATTTTGCCCAAATCTATGCGCTACCGCTGGAGCAGCAGAGAGATTGGTACGACCATAGCTGGGACGATTGCAAAGGGAGTCTAGTAGAGGTTGGCAATGTACAAGATATTACCGTCACCACTTCTATCAGAGATACCCGGATTCGAGTTTATTCTCCCAAAGGCGATGGCCCTTATCCAGCATTCATTTGGATTCATGGCGGCGGTTTTGTGTTTGGAAATATTGAGGTGTATGACCCGATATGCTGCAGGATAACAGCTGCTGTGAAGTGTACGGTGATTTCCATCGAATACGGCTTGGCGCCGGAGCATAAGTTTCCCCAGCCAGTGGAAGAGTGCTATCAGACAGTACATTGGATATTCGAGCATGCGGAACGCTTGAACATTCTCGCTAGCCAGATCGCGGTTGGAGGCGACAGTGTCGGCGGGACCCTGGCGGCAGTCATTTGCCAGCTATCCCGGGATTCAGGAGAATTCAAGCTTGTGTATCAGGTCATCATCAACGCCATGCTGGATTTACTGGGTGCCACAGAGCCAAAATCACGCGTGGAGAATGTCGAAGGTTATAGACTGACCACCAAAGGCATCAAATGGTTTGTGTCCCAGTACTTGAATGAAGCAAGCGAAGCACGGGATCCCCTGGCTTCACCGTTGCTTGCTGAATATTTTGGAGAGCTTCCTGCCGCTTGTATAATTACCTCGGAATATGATCCGCTGAGAGATGAAGGGGAGATGTATGCGCGGCGCCTGAATGCGGCAGGGGTTGAGGTGTGCTTGAAAAGATACGATGGCGTTATTCATGGTTTCTTCAACATGCAGGAGACTTTGGAAGAAGCGCAGAATGCCCTGGCGCTGGTATGTGCGAAGCTGACGGAAGTATTCGGGAAGGAGTTGCAATGATGTTTGAACTTAAGGTATTACGTGCAGGGAAAATCGATCTTCACAGTCATTACCTGCCGCCGGGATACAGGGAAGCACTGCTGAAATACGCTGAACCCAATCCCGATGGGTTTCCAACTCCCGCATGGAGTGCGGAGCTTCATTTGGAGGCGATGGAGCATTTAGGGATTGCGACCTCACTGTTGTCTCTGTCTTCTCCCCATATTCATTTGGGGGACAGAAATGCTGCCAAAGAATTGGCCCGAAGCGTGAATGAGTACGGTGCGGACCTTGTGCGGAAATATCCCGGGAAGTTTCGCTTGCTGGCCTCATTGCCTGTGCCGGAGACTTGTGATTCAATTGCGGAGATTAAATACGCACTGGAAGCCCTGCACGTTGACGGATTTACACTGCCTACCAATGTTCTGGGGGTATATCTGGGCAATCCCTGCTTGAATGATATTTTTGCAGAGCTGAACATGCGAAAAGCCATTGTCGCCCTTCATCCCAATAGACCCGCTCTTGTTCCAGAGCATGTTCTGGAAGGATTGCCTGCTCCAATGATGGAGTTTTTCTTCGATACAACCCGCACGGTCATGAACCTTATCTTAACCGGAACCTTAAGCCGCTTCCCCGGCATTACCTTTATTGTCCCGCATGCTGGCGCGTTTCTGCCGATACTTGCCGACCGGATCGCACCAGCCCTGCATATGATGCCTTCGATATTTGGAGAGCACATGGGGGATGCTGGGGTGGATATATATGCCTCTCTAAAAGGACTGTATTATGATCTGGCCGGAGGGTGCCTGCCCAGACAACTGGGTAACCTGCTGCAATTGGTTGGCACGGACCATCTCTTATACGGCAGCGACTACCCGTACACCCCTGATCTCGCCTGCAAATCTTTAGCGGATGACCTGGACAGCACGGACTTGCTGACGGACGAAGCGCGCGGTCAGATCTATTGCGCGAATGCGCTGCGTTTGTTTCCAGGGCTGTAACCGGTTTCCTCCGAGATTCCGGCCGGATTTGCATGAACCCCGCTTTGATCATAGGATCAAGGCGTTTTTTTATTGTATAGGAAATTATACAATGCAAAAAAATGTGGATGCTGGAATGATTGTTTTTTGGAGTGTGGCGGTTCTTCTGCTTCTGCTTGTGATCCTTCGGCAATACCTGCGTTTGCGGGAGCATTTCCCAGCTCGACTATATCCATACCAAGCTGACGGACATTATGGACCGGGGATCCATGAAAGGCTGTTTTTGTTCAGTAATGATCCTCATGTGCAAATACTGCTTACCGATCTGAACCGTCTGCTGGACGTCAACAACAGGAGAACGGACTGGCGCTGACCATCACCTTACGGTTGACAGAACAGATGAACTGCACTATTACCTTGCGCAGCGAACCTCATGTCAAAACGGCATTTACACTTTCTTTTCGCAGGCAGACCTGCTGAATGCTCTTATTGGTCCGGCGGCTTCGCCAGGGCTTATGTCTGCAGCTTAAGAATTTTGTAAGGTTCAGGTAATAAAAAAGAAAATTCCGCTGTGTACAATAAGAACCAGGAAGACAAACGAAGAAGCCAAAGGGGATAACGGGAATGACAACCATATTGCATACATGGGAGTTAACCAAGGAGTATCAAGGCAAAGAGGCTGTTAGCGGTGTGAACATGAATATCAAGCAAGGCGAAATTTACGGGTTCCTGGGACCGAACGGAGCGGGCAAAACCACGGTAATGAAAATGATCACCAATCTGGTGAAGCCGACAGAGGGGTATATCGAATTTTTTGGAGTGAGCATGACAGACCATTCCTATGAATTGCTGAAACGCATGGGCTGCATTATTGAATATCCGGTGTTCTACGACAAGCTGACGGCGAGAGAAAATCTTCAGCTGCACGGAGAGTACATGGGGTATTACGATGCGAAGGCTATGGAAGAAGCACTGGAGCTGGTCAAGCTGAAGGGCGTGGACAAAAAGCCGGTCAAGCAGTTCTCCCTGGGGATGAAGCAGCGGCTGGGCATCGCCCGGGCGCTAATGACCAGACCGGAGCTGCTCATTCTGGATGAGCCGATCAACGGGCTGGACCCCATGGGCATCAAGGAAATGCGTGAAATATTCCGCATGCTGAGCCGGGAATATGGAATGACGCTGCTGATCTCCAGCCACATTCTGGGGGAGATTGAACAGGTCGCCGACACCATCGGCGTGATCCGTGACGGAGTTTTGCTGGAGGAAGTGGCGATGGATATGATCCGCAGCCGGAACACGCAATACATCGAACTGATTACCGGAGAGAGCAGTAAAGCGGTGTATGTGTTGGAGTACAATCTGGGCCTCACCAACTTCAAGATGCTGGACCCCAAGACAATCCGCATTTACGATGCCGTACAGCAGCTTGAACTGACTAAAGCCCTGATAGAAGCAGGCGTGGAGCTGGAAAGCTTGAGTAAAAAGAATCATTCGCTCGAAGATCATTTTGTGGAACTGATGGGGTGGTGAGGGCATTGCTTAAGCTGAAAACACTGGTGATTTCAAGTCCTATGGGAAAATGTTCGAAGGTGTCTAAGTCCTGCTGTGCTTTTTTGTAATTTTCATATTATTAATTTGCAGGCAGGGAATAATCATCCGGAAGCGTCAAACAGAGGAAAGGTTCTTATTGAAAATAGATTTTATTAGTTGTTGGAGGAAGGATGAATGAATTGGAACTGAAAATTGGAAAAAATATGGTGCAGTCGCTCTGGATGGCATGGGAAAAGGTATTTGCGCTGGGTTCACATTTTCGCGGGGCCGGGACTTTACACTTTGGGATTTGCAGCGTGATGCTCAAAAAACACAGAGGGCAGGCTATCGTATGCGAGGATTCTACGGTGATTCATGATGGGGAATGGGTAGGCGAGCTGCACCTTGATAATGGCAGCATCCTGAAGCTGATTCAGTCGGAAGGTTCAGACCGGGCTGCACTGCGCACGGCAAGAATGCTGCGTCAATCGATGCTCCAGATTAATGAAGCCTTCGAATCGCAGTCAGAGTTCAAGCAGGTCAAGGCTTTGTTAGGCGTTACGCTGCTTCACCGGGGTCTTACACATGGTCTGGGGTTTGAGCAACAGGCTCTGCAGCCAGGGATTTTTAGACGGATGACTACCGTTTATTTACGTCTGCTTCTTTCTGCACTACATCCAGAAGGAAAGAACAGAATCAGTCAACGAACGGAAAAGCTGGTCCCGATGCTGCTGATTCATTCACGTTCCTCACTGAAAAACCGTTTTTCCCCCGGAGAGAAGCTGCCAGGCTAATCTAATATACATAACGGATGAAGGAGGAAGCGATGCTCATTTATCTAGCAATTGGAATGGTCACTATCTTTTTTCTGTACATGTTAGCACCAAGTCTGATCACAAGGTTGACCGGATATGGTGTATTGCGCCAAGGGACGACTCCAAAACAGGTGGCCTTTACATTTGATGACGGGCCGCATCCGGAGTATACGCCCAGGCTGCTGGATCTTCTGAAGCTGCATCAAGTGAAAGCCACCTTTTTCGTCCTTGGTGCTCAAGCGGAACAATACCCCGAGCTGATCCGAAGAATGGACCGTGAAGGCCACCAGATTGGTATTCACAACTATGTTCATACGTCCAATTGGCTGATGCTTCCAGGCACCATCCGGCACAGACACCTGGAGCGGACTGCAGATATTGTGGAGTCTATTATCGGAACCAGGCCCAATCATTACCGTCCGCCCTGGGGACTCATCAATGTGTTTGATTTCTTGCGGCTCAGGCAGTACCGGATTGTGCTGTGGTCGATAATGGGACATGATTGGAGCCGCGAGAGATGTCAGACCTCCCTGCGCTCCACATTGTTAGACCGGATGAAAGACGGGTCGATTATTTTATTGCATGACAGCGGGGATACACTGGGGGCAGATGGCAATGCTCCGCATTATATGCTGCAGGCTTTGGAGGAAGTATTGCTGCAGCTGAAGACCAGAAATCTGAGATGTGTAAGGCTGGATGAAATGGCTTAACCTGTTAGCGTCTATTCGTCCAATGCCTTAATTTTATAAAGATAAAAAGTGATAGACACAATTTCGTGAAATTAATCACGTTGTTATTATTAAAATTTTAATATATAATATGAATATACCAAAAACAGGGGGAATTATTGTGAAGCTAGTAAAAGGATTATTGGTTGCAGGTGTGGCGGCAGCGTTGTTGTCGGGTTGCGGAAATAATAATAATACTACGAAAGAAGCGGCTAGCGCATCACCGGCTGCAAGTGCAGCGGCAACTACTACAGACGCACAAAGCACAGCATCCATCGTGAACCAAGCAGATGCCTTTACCAAAGCCGTTAGTGCAGATGGTAACTGGATTGTAGCGATTCTGAATGACCTGACTGTTGACACTGATGTGGTTGTTGCCGGTGAATTCCATGATAAAGGCAAAGCAGAAAATGCTATCTACCGTAAACTGGCTCTGTACGCACAGGATGCAGACCACAAGATCACTGCCAGCTACACGCTGACTGCTCCTAAGGTCACTGTACAAAGTGAAAACTTCAAAGTGCAGGGCGGAACGATCAAAGGTGACGTTTATGTAGAAGCCAAAGGATTTACTCTGGATAAAACAGCAACAATTGACGGCAACCTGTACTTTAAAAGCGATGATCTGAAAACAAGTGCTGTTCTTGAAGGTAAAGTTACCGGCGAAACAGCCGTTAAATAATTGAGCTTCTAAATCATAGCTATTATAAAATCTTATTGAAAAGCCTGTAGAGCTGACCCATTCCGGGTTCAGAATCTACAGGCTTTTTTTGCAACAGGAATAAAAGACTGTCAATCTCTCAATTCAGCTGTGACCTATATTCATAGGCCGTAATGCCGAACATACTTTTGAAATGCCTGTTGAGATGGGTCAGATCCGTAAATCCGCATTCGGTGACGGCGGTATAGACATCCTTGGTCCGCTCGATGGCTTGCTTGGCATGCTCTACTTTGCAGTTCAGGAAGAATTGATATGGTGAGATGCCGGTATGGCTCTTGAATGCCCGGATGAACTGGTATTTGGACATTCCAAACTCCTGGCAAAGATCGTCCAGCTTCAATACGTGATCTATGCTGAAATACATTTTTTCTTTTGCTTGCTCGACAAGCTTGTTATTCGTTCTCTGCCCCGTATCGAAATGCGTCTGTGAGACGAGACCGGCTATTTTCATTAGCAGCTCGCTGCACAGCACTTCATCTTTGCCCGACTGTATGGCATAACTCAGTCTTAATATGCACGACGCTAACTCTGCATCGTAGACAATGGGAGAGGAGAAGCGCAATTCTTGGCCGCCGAGGATCTCCGAGAACAAGTCCGGCTTGATGTACAGCATCACATAGTCAATGCCTTCCCTGTCATAAGAGCTGCCGTCATGATACTGTTCCCGGTTGAACAGCATGACGCCATTTCTATGGGAGGCCTGATAGCTTCCCTCCAGATTATACTGCTGTATGCCGCGCAGGGTTACGCCGATGGCATATTCCTCGTGGCAATGCTTTTTATAAGTGAAATCAGTAAAACTTGCCGACAAAGCCAGGATATCTGCTGATTTGGCATAGTTGAATTTCTCCACGCGGCTCACCTCCAAGTTAGAATTCCCGATACCATTACTGCAGAATATAACATAAACAAGGCCATTAGAGTATTAATCAACCGGTGATGCTCCTGCAGCAATCTTCTGAAGACAGCGCCGCACACGACCCAGGTCACAAACGCCAGAAATCCGATAACTGTAATCATCAGCACAAACAGAAAGGAAGCGGATGATGAAGTATCATAGGGCAACACGTAGCTGGGAATTACAGTTAGAGTGAATAGCAGCACCTTCGGATTGATAAACTGCATCAGCAGGCCTGAGGTAAAACTGGTTGTCTGCACCGGCGTGGCGTCCGCTCGCCCCATTCGATAGATCTGATAAGCAAGGTAGAGCATATATACACTGCCTGCGATCTGCATGATGCCAAGTATATTTGGAATAATTCCGGTAAGCACACGGTTAAGCAGAGCGGAAGCAGCAAGCAGCAGACCAAAAGCAATTGTCGCTCCCCACACATACTCCATAGCTTTTCTGGCACCATAATGCTGTACGGATGATAGAATGACAATATTGGTAGGTCCGGGTGTAAAGGTGACCACAATACAGTACAGAATGAAGGATGCGATGTTCATAATGACCTCCTATACAAGTAGTCACATGAATATACACCCTGAAGGCTAATGACTATAGTATATTATTGCAGCAATCAAATCAAAGGGGAATGACCCGTCAATATGGTGCACCAACTGTCGGAACCGGGTCCTGAAGGGCTGTTATTCTAGGAATGAGGGGAGGAGGAAGTGAAATGAATCTGCTGGAGAACATGAATGATGCTCTAGCTTACATTGAAGCACATCTCAAGGAAGAGGTGGATCTCAAGGAGGCTGCCAGACGAGCATTATGCTCCGAATATCACTTCAAGCGGATGTTCTCATTCCTTGCGGGAGTGTCACTGTCGGAGTATATCCGTTTCAGACGCCTGACGCTGGCCGCATTTGAGCTGCAGCAAAGTCCGCGGCGGATCATCGATGTAGCTCTGAATTTTGGTTACAGCTCACCGGATGCGTTCACGAAGGCGTTCCAGCTTTTTCACGGAGTGACTCCATCGGAAGCGCGGGCGGGCGGGTTCTCCCTGAAATCCTTCCCTCGGATGACTTTTCAGTTGACGATTAGGGGAGGCAGTGAAATGAATTACCGTATGGAGGAAAAAGAGGCTTTTCGCATTGTTGGACTGAAGAAGAGGGTTCCGATTCAATTTGGCGGCGTGAATCCGGAGATTGCTGCCATGTGGCAGAGCCTGAATATGCAAATGATTACCGAGCTTAAGGGGCTGTCGAATATCGATCCGGCCGGGATGATCAGCGCATCGGTGAATTTCTCTGAAGGGCGCATGGAGGAAAAAGGAGAACTGGACCACTATATCGGTGTAGCTACCTCGCTTGAAGGTCCGGGGCACTACGCGCAGCTTGAGGTTCCCGCTTCCACATGGGCAGTATTTGAAGCGGTTGGGCCGTTCCCGGATACTCTCCAGAATATTTGGGGCCGGATTTACTCCGAATGGTTCCCTTCTTCCAATTACGAGCTGGTAGAAGGGCCGGAGATTTTATGGAATGAGAGCAAGGATACGGCCTCGCCGGCGTACAGAAGTGAAATTTGGATACCGGTTCAATTGACCCGCCTGTCGGGTTGATATGGTAAGGTATGATTACATCCTAACATCGACAAGGCAGGTGTAATAGAAATGGTTCAGGCTAAGGAAGTGCTCAGCAACCAGCTGCTCGCAAATGCAAATGACCCTAGCTGGTATGTTACCTTTACAGAATCGGTGCAGGGGTTAAGCGAAGATGAGGCGCTGTGGAAGGCGGACGAAGACAGCAACAGCATTGCCGAATTGGTTCAACATCTGCTGTATTGGAATCAGACCTGGCAGACTCGGTACCTTGAAGCCAGTGTTCATGCCGTACCCTCTGTAGAGAGCAACAATCTTACATTTCAGCTTCCCCAGAGTACCTCTTTTGAGCAGCTTCAAGCAAGGTTGCTGGAGGTGCTGTTGAATTGGCGGAGACTGTTAACCGAAGCACAGCTGGCGGAAGACGTGCTGGAGTTCCCCGGCAGCCAGTGGTGGGAAATCGTCGGGAATGTGACTACCCATAATGCCTATCATATCGGCCAGATCGTATTTATCCGCAAGCTGCAGAAGAGCTGGAAACGAAGTAGGGAATAGAACCATAGGTACTAGAAGATATTTCGCTTGATATATTTAACATGTAACAACCAGATTAGAGCATCTCGATTTTCTGAGGTGCTTTTTTTGAGATTATTTTGGTGCCTGCCGTGGCGTTTTTTACTCTCGGATATGATCCGGGGGACCTTTTCTGGAGTACAAATGCCCCTACCTTTTAGGTCCGGTTGTTTATTTTGATTATAGTTGGGTTGAATCTATCTGAAGAGCTAGTTAATATTGGAATTAATAACCATACACGCTACAGGGTAAAGAAATTAAAGGTTTTCATAATATTATGTGATTTTAAACGGAGGGGAAGACTTGAATAGAAAAAGAGGACTCTTTATTGTTCTAACAATACTGCTTGCTGTGATTTTAGTCGGCAGCTGTTTTTTATTGACAGGATTACCGCAGAAAAAAAGTGGAATTGCAAATGAAGTAAGAGAATATCTTATCAATGAACGGTCATACTCTGTTGATGAATTTCAAAAAGTTCAGGGAGTCTATAGTTTTAAATCTGATGATTATCAGGCTACCGTAAGATTCAAAGATGAGCCTAATGTAAATTATACATATGAAAAAATAGAAGGTACGTACAAGCTTGTTGAAACTTCAAATATACATGGAAATCATATAGATGAAACGTATAATCAATAAATATTTGTAATCCCGTTGTAGTGCTTGTGAACCTTCTTCACGAGTTATTAGCACCAACGATTAATGAAGATGATATGTTATAATAAGGAAAATCAATGGATTGGAGGTGATACCAGCATGAGAATGAGATTGCCCATAGAAGTGCAGATTATGGCATTGTGTTTTGTAGTTTCTTGTATTGCAACCTCTTGTGATTCAGGTGACCCATCTGGCAAAGTATCGGAAGAGCTCCCCCATAAGTTAACTTCTGAGCAAGCGGGTGCATTGATTCTGGCCAATAAGAACTTATCAACTTCCAGTGAAATGGCCTCACACCTGATCGACATCACCCCCTCTGACATTTGGGAACAAACAGGGCATCAGCTTTTTAAAAATATTGAAGCGACTTCGAGCTGGGATACCTTTGCCGTGTCTGATGGGAGTGCTGTGCAGATCGGTATGGGGTTCGGCGGATTTGGGGTAACAAGCGCTGTCCCTTATGATGTCAATAAAGACGGTACAGTGGATATAGTCTATGCATATTCTTTTGGCTCAGGACTTCACCGCTCGGTTATTGCGTGGCTGGACCTGCAGAATTCCACCGAGCATATCATTTCAAGCAAACCGGCACAAACGGATTTCCGCCAGTATGATCTGATCCTGAAAACTGAAGATAAGCAGATTGGAGTTTACCGTATTAAAAATACGGGTACGAGTAAAACCAGTTTAGATGTATTACGTACATACCCTTCCAAGACAGATATTGAGAATATGACTCTAGTTAAGGAAGGGGAACTGGTTTGGGAGAACGGTGAATTCTTTAACATTCCTGTGGATTGATTACTATAAGGATTTCAAGGTGGAATGCTTGAATCTTGGTTAGGGGGATCATCATGTTTCATCCTGTAAGCCTAATAATACCGCTGATGATATTGCTGCCTAATTTGCTATTTTTCAAATTTGAGCCTCAGAACATGCCTGGCGAGACGGCGAGGAATCTTCTTTTGACTGGAGCAGAATTCATTGGGCGAATGGGTGTGATCACCGTTCCACTTTTCTATTCCCTTCATTTACAGAACGTTTATGAGGTCCTGTCTCTGGTAGTGATGTTGCTCTCGCTGGGCATGTACTACTTCGGATGGGGAAGATACTTCATGAACGGAAGAGCGTACAGATTGCTGTTCACACCGCTCATGGGTGTTCCTGTGCCTTTGGCGTTAAGTCCGGTCCTCTATTTTCTGTCCGCTTCAGTGATTCTGCACTCCGGCTATCTGCTTATCTTCAGCATAATACTTGGAGCGGGACATATTCCCGCCAGTCTCAGTGATTATAAACGGAATACATAAGCCCTTTCACGGAGCAATCAATGGAGTAATATGGGGGGCAGGAGTTTGAGCCAGATCATCTATGAATACAGCGCCCAGATAACGGGCGGAAGAGAAATATGGGAACCGGTGTGGGGACTTAGGACAAGGTTAACGAAAATCGAAGATGCCCTGCTGCAATCATCTCCTGTACGCAGGCTGCATTTCATTCACCATAACGGCTGCAGCTACATCAATACTCAGCATGTGGCAACACGTCTGCAGCACACCATTGGCGTGTTCTCTCTCATTGCCTATTTTTGTCCGGAATCGGCTGAGCTTAGGATTGCAGCGCTTCTGCATGACATCGGACACAGTCCCTTTAGCCATGTACTGGAGCAGATCGAAGGGATCGATCATCATACAAGAACCCGTGAGCTGTTATTCTCCTCTGAGATTGGTGATATCCTTGCAGGATACAATGTCGATCCAGTTGCTATATTAGATTTAATAGAAGGCAATACCGCAAGTCCTTTAAG
The DNA here is from genome assembly GCF_001909055.1 of Paenibacillus helianthi. GTDB lineage: Bacteria > Bacillota > Bacilli > Paenibacillales > Paenibacillaceae > Paenibacillus_AQ > Paenibacillus_AQ helianthi. Next base: position 59,866 of record NZ_LVWI01000041.1, on the reverse strand, counting down.
AAATAAAGAAAACAAAGTCCATTTGGACCATCTGGATTCATGGCTGAGGAGTGCACAAATGACAGGACTCGTTCCGTTGCCGGGAATGCTCTTAGGCCAAATCACAAGGGAAGGCAATCACATCACGATGGATGTCGAGACTGCCGAAACAGTGCTGCAATGTATCCTTTCCGAGGCAAGGTTTCATTGTTCTGTAGTAAATATCGGGCCGAACGCAATTTTGAAGCATCTGGTTTCGATTCTACTTGAAGCAAATATAGTTTCAGTTGAATCACTTCTAGGAATGACGGATGCCAGAGTTCAATCTATTTTGCTTGACGCCAGGCAGACTTGTGAAGAAGCGTACCGTCTTTTTTATCACCCGCATGAAATCAAGGTCACCCGCAGTGCAAGCAATCTTCCTGCTAATTCACATATCATTGTCCGAAATAAGCTCTATCTCTCAGAACCGCTAATTACCCGCCGGGCAGCATCAGTTCAATCTCTTCCGTCTTATCCGCTAATGGATGAAGTTAGCTCATTGCTGGGGACGTATTACGTTTACTGGAAGCCATAAGGAATCAAAAGATGCGAATAGCATCTAAATATACTCTCCAAACAGCTGAACCAGAATATCTCTGTTCACGCCAAGCTTGCCTTGCCAGCCAGCCCAAGGCATCTCCATATCGGAGCGGCCTTTGGTATTGTTTAATTCATGCTCCCCATTCAGGATCTCTTCAATATTCGTCCAATAACCTGGGGCTAGCGGTAGGATGGCGTTCGGGAGTACACCTAACATGGCTAGCGATTGCAGAATGTCCCTGCGTGTGCCTGCGGTTCCTTTGAGCAGCTTGGACGAAGTCAGACGTTTCTCGAATTGGCCGGGTGTTTCTTCATCTGCCGCTGCTTCAAGCATCTCTAGGAGCTGTTTAAACAGTTGAATATCTTCGCTCTTCGGGGACCCATACCCACGCTCCAATAATTCATATAATTCGGTAAGATCCGTATATGCCCCAGTGGTGCTGCCGTAGGTGTTACCTAAATGAATAGCGTACCTGATCCGGGACAGGTTCTCCCATTGATCGCGATGGAACCCGCAGTATTTGCAGCACACAAAGCGTTCGGCTTGTTCGTAATCATGCTCCTGCATATGGATCATCCGCTGATAACTCATGAGAGAAGAAACGCCCCTGGGGAAACTTCCGCCAACCCCCGCAATAAAAGCTCCCGCGATACGGGACCAGCTGGCACGCCCGTCCGATTGGAGAGCAATCAGCATCCGGTTGATATCATGATGTGTAATTTCATGCGTGTCATTGGCCTCCCACCTGTACTGCTCCAACTGCTTGCGCTCAGCAGGCTCCAGGGTATCCGTTCGATACAAGCTAACTCCACGTTCTACGTCATATTCGGAATTCGTATGATGGTAGAGTTTCTTTTAGGGCATCCAGCATTTTTTTGTCCATTCATATAGTCCTCTCTGCGCGGAGATGTCTCTGTGTCTTGACTACTAGACTAATAGGAGTTCCTCCAAAAGCAAAATACTGCAGTACTGTGCATACCGATTGGATACTTTAGGCGAACAGGAATGTTTTACAAAATAGTATTGAGAATGATAACTTTATGCCACTTTTACAGCAGGACAATCGTTTATTGTGAGAAATATACAGGAATATAGGAGGAGGATTGGTAATGCGGAGAGGATTCTGGTTGAGGAAAATCCCTTGGTTTGGAGCGTTGCTATTGATATCGTTATCGGCAATGTTTGTCTCCGGAATCAGCGAGGGCAGCAGTGTAGCGCTCAAACCGGGGACGGTATATACACGCGATTCGGCAGGGGAGCAGGTCATTGCCTATAATGCCGGTCATTCGTATTCGCTCGACAAGGATGGTCATGTGATCATTTCATACAGCAACGGCAAATCGAAGGTCAAAGCCCCATTGACCCTGATCCCGGGCTATCGAGAAGACTCGGGAATGTCCGAACATGAAACGGGTTTTTTTATCTCCATAGACAAAACAGCTATTACTTATGGAGGCTCCAGGGGAACTCCGGTTCAGGTGCTTATCTCCAATAATCAGGGGAAAACATGGAATACGTACCCAGTGACAAAAGAGCTCATCGGCACGACCAAAAACATCGGATTCATTTCCAAAAATGAAGGCTGGATAGTGCTCAGCAGATTCAACGGGATGGGCAGTGAAAATCATTATATCTACAAGACAAAAGATGGCGGGAAGTCTTGGAGTGAAGTGAAGGGGAATGCCAATACAGTATACGCAAGAGTATTAACCGGAGCAGGCTTTGTCAACGACAAGATCGGGTTTTTAGGGTTCAGATATGAAACAGATTTCCAACCGGCCATATGCTGGACGCAGGACGGAGGGAAGAGCTGGACTAAGCTTCATATCAAGCTGCCCGATGGTTTTGCAGACTATAGCTTGACGCCGCTCTCTCCGGTATTCGATGGGGCAACAGGACAGTTCCCTATACTACTCAGTAAGGATGGAGCAGGTAATGTAGTGGGTACGGTCTATTTGACTAGCCAGAATTACGGGAAGACGTGGAAGTATAATAAAGTAGTGTTTCGCTGAGGATACCTGAGTAAAGGAGATTGTGATCAGTCCGACAGTCCAGCTGTAATCTGCTAGGCAAATCTGGATAGCTCCCGGTTGAATCTCTCACGTTCGTCATAAAAAAGTCCGTGGCCGCTGTTCTCAAAGGGCACAAGCACCGAATTTCGTATCCCTTGATTCTGCGCCACAGCCAGCGGATATAGACATACTTGATCATGAATGCCATGAAGAATCAATGTGGGTACGTGCACTTTTGGAAGATCAACAAATAATTCTTCGGCGATCCAGGCTCTGGAGACGGCTATCGTGGACCAGCTTGCCGCTTGCAACCCTAATTGGAAAAACCAATCCGAGAACGGCTCAGAAACCTTTTGGTAGAAAAATTGTTCTCCGAAGTCACGGAGCATCTTGGGGCGATCCTGATAAGTTGCCTGTATGATCTGCTCAATCGCTTCTTTGGTGGTGCCATAGGGGAAACCCGGCCGCTGAATCAGACTGGGGGCTGCCGACGCAAACAGCGCAAGCTTGGAAACACCATATCCGTTGTGCCGGGCCATATATCGGATCGTTACTGCTCCTCCGGTGGAGTGCCCGGCTAATGTAATATCGCGGAGCCCCAAAGCTCCGATCACACACCGGATATCATCCGCTAACCGGTTGTAGTTGTATCCGTCCAGCGGTTTATCCGAATTGCCGAATCCGCGCATGTCTATCCCGATACAACGATACCCCAGGGGCACCAGAGAATTGTATTGATATTCGAACATTTTATGGTTTGCAGGCCAGCCATGGATGAACACAATCGTTTTTCTGCCCAGCGGATTGATATCATTGACATATACATTCACATTCGGTTCTACTCTAATCCAGTGCTCCATAAGGCATTCCTCACTTATCCTTTGATTGGGTCTAGTTGGGATATACTATTCCGCTGACCTTATTAAGTGCCCAGTGTCAAAGGAAAATAAAGTGTTAGACTGGGCAAATAAAGTTGTAAACTGAGAAAATTAGACAATAATTCATTAAGCTAACGGGCAGGATAGCGTGGCGATGGATAGATTTCCATCAGCATTTCGTTGTCGCTAAAATACTAATTAACTAGAAAGTTTAGTTATAACTAATAACCACCATGTATTTATTTGGATGTAGTGTATAATCGTTTGTAATAGAGAGACGTAACAGCCCAAGTTATCTATGGTTTGGCTTAATAGGCGAAATCGTCCTTGTGTGGCAGGGGCTTGTCTTCTAGTGGTTGTAAATGGCGATTAATTTTATTTAAGGGAGTGAACACTTGAAATCACCGCAAAATGTTTTGTTTATGAGTTCATCTTATTACGAATGTCGCAGAATGTTTTTACAATACCTAGAATCCTTATCCGGTGTATATGATAATTTTTTAGAAGACCACATATTAGATTCAAATTTTTATGAAATTCGAATAGATGGAGCAATGATAGGGTATTTTGCAATTCACAAAGACGTGTTGTTAACGCAGTTTTATATTCAAAAACGCAATTGTATATATGCACAAAGTTTATTTGATAAAGTTATTAAAGAATATAGTATTGAGACTGCCTATGTTCCAACATGTGATGAGTTATTTTTATCTTTGTGCATTGAAAACCATAAAGAGATTGAAATACAGGCATTTATTTTTGAAGAAAGCGGAGTTGATGTGAGACCGCCTGAATTTTCAAAATCGAATTTTAGGCTTGTATCCGAAGATAGGTGGGCGGAAGTAAATGAAATTACAAGAGGCTTTTTTGAAGAGATTAATACCGATAAGGTTAAAAAAGACGGATTATTATTTGAGATATATGAGCTTAGTGTCAGGGATGAAGTCTTAGGTTATGGTTTGCGTGAAGAAGTAAGGGTTTTTACTGACTATAATGCCACCGGAATGTATGTCATGCCGGAACATCGTGAAAAGGGTGCTGGGAGAAGCATTATTATCTACTTAAAAAACATCTGCGCAGAAAATGGTAAGAAACCGCTGCCCGGTTGCTGGTATTATAATCATAATTCTAAATCAACTTTGGAGAGCTCGGGTTTTGTAAGCAAGACCAGGCTTTTAAAAGTAAGTTTTTAGGTACAGTAGAAAGTACCCCTTAGAAACTATCAATCCTGAGAGCGCAGAGAACCTTATCCTTAATAAAAGTTAATGTTTACTACGCTAACTGGAAACGCTAGCTCAAACACGATAAGGCAGCCGGTCAGTAAACGCGACGGCTGCCTTTATTCAACTAACGGCCAGGATTATTTGATAGCATCTACTGATATATTATGGATTATGATACAATATTTTAAAATATCATGAAGGAGGTTACACATGAATTTAGCAAATAAAATAACCATCGCACGAATATTATTAATTCCCATCTTCATTCTGCTCTTTCCCATATATCCTGAATGGTTAATCAGCAAAAACCCAATTATACACCATTTGGATATATATGGAATTTATTATGCCACAGCAATATTTATACTTGCTTCTTCCACTGATAAATTGGATGGGTATATCGCCAGGAAATATAATCAGATAACGAATCTCGGAAAGCTGTTGGATCCATTAGCAGATAAACTGCTCATCTGCGCAGCGTTGATCTTAATGGTAAGCGAACAGTTAATATATACTTGGGTAGCTTTTGCTATTATAGCAAGGGAAATCATAATTACAGGGATTAGAATTGTGGCATCATCTCAAAAAATCGCAATGCAAGCTGATCAATACGGAAAAATAAAGATGGTATTTCAAGTTATTGCAATATCAGCAGTTCTATTAAATAATCGCCCATTCAGTTACATCACAGAAATTCGTATCGATCAAGTACTTATGTACATTGCATTAATTTTGACTATTTACTTGGGCTATAACTACATAAAGAATAATTATCGAATGCTAAACTTTCAGTCTTAATCGAGCGTGTTTATGTTACGCTCCCTCGAAATGATTCAGTTTCCTCACTCAGACTCATGAATTCGCAGGATTTCATCCTGTGGTTAAAGTGAAGAATAGGATGATGAAGGAGTACATGGTAAAACAAGCTGATCGTTTGAAGCCGAGCAGCCTGGGTCACCGAATTCGGTTTGTTCGTTCTCTCTTCCGTTACGCATATGAAGAGACGTATCTGACTTCATATCCTTCTCAAAATTAAGAGAACCGAAATTAGATAAGCGTATTCCAAAGTTTTTGATTGAGGAAGACGTCATACACTTAAAGATCTCTTGTCAGTCACTCAGGGAAAGGGCGCTGTTGGAGTTTCTCTACAGCACCGGCTGCCGGGTTGGAGAGGTGGAGAAGATCAACATCGAGGATCTTAACTGGGAGAACTGCTCAGCAATCGTTAATGGCAAGGGATTGAAGCAAAGAGAAGTTTACTTTACGACAGATAAAGAAGTACTGACCAGCCGTGAGGACTCCTGCAAAGCCTTGTTTGTTACCGATACGCAACCAACAAAACGAATCATACCTACAATTAGGTGGGCCTTAAAACGGCTTGCAGATCGGGGAGAAATTGAAGCGAACGTATACCCGCATCGCTTTCGACATACTTATGCATGTCAGCTCCTTGATAACGGTGCCCCCTTAGATTTCATCCAAGGTATCCTAGGTCATGAGAAAGCATCGACCACTCAAATGTACGCACAGCTCCGCGGCGAACGTCGGAGAGAGCTTTATCAACGATTCTTTTAAGCATTCAATGGCGGCGGACCCATTTTAGATTTCCGCCGCCGTTCAACTAAAGGGCAGGGGAGTTCTAATATGTGGTAATGTTGAGTGAACATTAAAAAAATTGATTTTGGGGGCCAGCAATGAAAACTCCTGAACTGTATGAACTAGAATACCTATTCGAATGTGAAGCAGAGCTAAGCGATGACGATGTTCCATGGCAATATACATCAATTTCATTCCAAATAGTTAGAAATCATATAAAGGCTGTATTCGAGTTTGAAGAAGCAAGCCGGAGTGGTCAGTTAAGAATTTATCTTAACACTGAAGAAATAAACAATTACTGCTTAGAAAATATCAGCACTATTCAAATAAAGCGTGAAGATAACTATGAATGTCTTATCCTAGAGTTTGATGAAGAAAACTTTGTGCTGCCACTGGCTTTACAGACCAAACTATCAATTAAAACCTCTTGGGGAGCATCGTTAGGATTAAAGAGGTAAATCGTTATATCGATACGTTAACGGAGAATACTAGTTCAGCCTACCCGTGATAGTTAAACCTTCTGATGTCAGGCAAAAGGAATAAAGGGCGAACTAGGAGTGGTATTCGTAGATCTCGGAACTAGGTAAACTCTACAGGATCATTTTTTTTAATGGTTACAGACCGAGAAAATAAGGTATAGCCTGGCAATGCTTCATTAGGCTAACTGGCAGGCTTGTGTGGTTAAATTGCTGAGCTAGAGGAGGCGTGTCCTCATGCCCGAATACTCTCATATCCAAACGTATCTCAAATGCAACCGACATAACTTTAAGGAGCTTATCAATCATTTTGCAAAAGTACTAAGCTCCTTGTACCTCGACTCAAGGTACTTCACATCGGAATTGGAGTGGGAAGTCTCGGATAATGGGTTTATGTATGTTGGCGGCGGTGCTGAATCACAAATATTCGTTCACAATGATTTTGAACTTCATATCCGTCCTTATGTGATGGGATTGACGCCAGAAGTAATAAAGGAACTTGAGGAGTCTTGGCTGGAAGTTAGCTTGCTATTTTGGACAGAGGAAATCGAACTAGATTGGAAGACAGGGCAGTTAAAAGATGAGTTTAGGACCTTACTATGGGCAATGTTGACAAGATTTTCGGAGGAGTTTAAAGAAAGTGGCGTGTATTTCACAAACGAAGTGACGGACGGAACACCATGGGAAGCTTTAGTATGCTATACAAAAGAGGACTTATGGACTTTTGATGCAGCCATTATACCTGATCATCTGATTGATATGTACAACGATGGTCCAGAGGAAATGTTCGTGCACAAGAATAAACGTACTATGCTCGTTGCCCGGAAGTCTGTTTGGTGTGAAAAACCATGGCTTAGTAATGATTGAACTTACGGGAGAACGATAGCTTAAAGGCAGACACATAGATAGGAGACTGGCTATGAACTTTTCGGATCGTTATGTATGGATAGAAGCTGAAATATGGCCCGTAGGCTCATGGGATTGTAAGGATGACAACTCCGATGTTATTGTTGTTTTTCCAGATCGCTCCAAATGGATTGCCAGTTTTTTCACTTACCAAAATATCGAGACGTTGAGGCAAAAGAACATACAAACCGGTGAATGCATGAGCGGCACATATTATTGGTCCAGCGACATGGTATTGATTGATATTATAAGCAGGGAAAGAATTGAACAACTAATTGATCATCTGATCAAACACGGCAATCTCCAATCAGTCTTTAATCGATACCCTGATGTAGATACAGAAGACGACGCGAACTATCCTGTTGGATTTTTTAAAACCGAAGAATCGTTCAACTAACGGGAAACGGGAGCTCAATAAAATACCAACAGTCTAGGACTTTATTTTTCTCGTCCTTGGCTGTCGCTGTTTTATTTCCTAGGCTCAGTCTAAAACTTATTTTCGGGAGTTTGACGGTATGACAATTCGAATAGACGCGTGGAGTAAAGTCATCCAATCTAATACTTTATTTTCTGCATACACCCAGAAATGTGATGGATTGCACAAAAATGAACCCCGCCTCGAGTTCACGAAGCGGGGTTCGCTTTTAATGATCCTCATCCACAACTTCCCGATCAGGCAATTGTGTGACATAGCTGTCTGACAGGTGCAGCAGCTCCAGTGCACGATTGAATTCATCTTCTGTAGCTTTTTGCGGTTGATTGCCATTACCGGATAAGGTATAGTGCTGTCCGTCCTCAAACCCGCTGCCGGATAAGAAGAGCTCTTCATTATTAACAAATGACCCTGTAGGTAAATAATAACGCTGCGGAAGCAGATTATAGGTGGATTGATTCAAAATATCCTGTCCGAAATGGATATGGTTGCTAAGGGATACCCCTAATAAATTGGATACCGTCGGCAAAATATCCACCTGCCCGCCTAATTGTTCCTTCACGCTGGGTGTAGTCAATCCCTTGGATGCGATAATGAGCGGAATATTAATCAGATCGCGTTCTGTATACTCATGATGCAGGATTTCCGCGAGCAAGGCTTTATCCGCTTCCTTCAGTGAGAAAATAGGGAGTCCCCGATGATCGCCGTACAACACGATTAAGCTGTTATCCCAAACTCCATTTGCTTGGAGCTCATCAATAAACTGGCCAAGCGCGTAGTCCGCATAATTCTGGGCACGGATATAGTCTCCAACTAATGTTCCTTCGAATCGTTCCGGTAGGGTCATCTTGTATTTGCTCTCCGGAATGGAAAAAGGATTATGAGAAGACATGGAGATCACTTGTGAATAGAAAGGCTGGCTGCGTTGATCCATTCTCGCCAGTTCATCGGATGTCTTCTTGTACAGAACTTCATCAGAAGCCCCGTAGAAGACAGTGTCATCTTCCCCGAAGAACGCTTTGTCATAGTAGCGGTCAAATCCTACTGCTTTGTAGAGCTCCCCGCGGTTCCAAAAGTCAACTGCATTGGTATGAAAAGTCGCCGTATCGTAACCTTGCGCCTGCAGCAGCTTAGGCAAGCTTGGAAGCTCCTTAGGAGCATAAATGTCGGTAGCCGGTCCATCCGGTGGAACATAAAAGGAAGTGTTCACAATAAATTCGGCATCGGATGTATTTCCTTGTCCGACTTGCTGGTAAAAGCGGGGGAAGTAAAAGTTCCCGGCAGCCAGCTTATTCATATTTGGTGTAATTTCTTGTCCATCTATGGACAAATTAATCAGGAAATTCTGAAAGGACTCCATTTGAAGGATGATCAGGTTCTTTCCTTTGGCGGCACCGAACATGACCGGATGGGCTGGTGCTTGAATGCCCTTTGTTTCATCAATGGCGGATTGTGTGATTTTGGACAGCTCAATCTGTTCTTCCTTATGCTCGGCAAGCAGAGCGTAGGCTTCATAATTGAGAATGCCCATTTGTTCGGCCTGGACGTTTTCATTCATGCTGGCCTGGTTCGGGAAAATATTCATCATGCAGATCGCGAAGGAAATACAGAACAAGGCGGCGACCGCTTTGCGGTTGCTCTGGCGCGACATGGCTGTCTTCCAGGCTACTGCTTTTTTCCGGCTGAACATAACCAGGCTAATGATAATGATATCCAGGAAAATCAGCATGTACTGCGGGTGGATGACCGAAAAAATACTTTTCTTAACGGCTCCAACCTGTTTGGCCTGACCGAATACCTGAGAGGTGGCAATAATCCCGAAATGATTATGATAGATAATCAGAGAGAAGAACAATACCGTAATCAACAAATTCACAAGCATGTAGATGGCGATCTTCCGTTTGGTGGCGAACCATTCAATTAAGCAGAAGATCAGCAGCACAAAAGGAAGTTCTTTAAACAAGGTGGTCCAGGTTGGCCCGTCTTCGAATAAGTAATACCAGGCAAAATAGCTTTTAGCAAGCATGATCAGAGAGAAGAAAATGATAGATCTTTTGCTGAGAGTACGAGTTTCCTTCAACCGCATTTCGTATGCGCATCCTTTTCTATATAATTAGTTCATTCTATTACATGGAAGCGTTCAAAATCAACTAGAGGGATAACCTGATTTTACATAATATGTGACTATTATTCGATAAAAACAAGGGCTGAAGTATGCTGTAGAATGGAGAACGTAACCCAATTCACAGGTTCTATGTTAAAATAACCCTGGATTCTATCACTGAGCTGCACAGATTTGAAACGAGGTGTCTCTATTGTTCAAAATTATGCTTATTGAAGACGATATCACCCTATTCGGTGAGATCAAGGAGCGGTTATCTCAGTGGTCTTATGAGGTGTACGGCATTTCCGATTTCGGAAAAGTCGTTCAGGAGTTTACACTGGTCCAGCCGGAACTAGTCATTATTGATATCCAGCTGCCGCAGTTTGACGGGTTTCATTGGTGCCGGATATTAAGGGCCCATTCCAATGTGCCGATTATTTTTCTGTCCTCCCGTGACCACCCGAGTGATATGGTCATGTCCATGCAGTTCGGAGCAGATGACTTTATACAGAAGCCGTTCCATTTCGATGTGCTTATCGCCAAAATCCAGGCCACCCTTCGTCGGGTATATAACTATAACACCGAACGAATCGAGCTGAAGACGTGGCGTGGAGCAACGATTGAATACGTGAAGAATACTGTAACAAGAGGCCAAGACTCCGCACTGCTGACGAAGAATGAAATGCTAATCCTCAAAATCCTGATAGAGTGCAAAGACCGGATTGTAGAGCGAGAGGAGCTCATAAAAAACCTGTGGGACAACGAGCATTTTGTGAGTGACAATACGTTGACTGTGAATGTGAACCGGTTGCGTAAGAAGCTGGAGCCTCTGGGTCTGGACGCTTATATTGAAACCAAGGTGGGGCAAGGCTATATGGCGACCGAAGAGGCGGCACTATGATCAAGAAATACATAAAGGAGAAACTCAGCTGGCTCCTTCTGCTTGGCGGGCTGCAGATCATTTTTTTGTTCGTGGCTTATGTAGATTCTTCCATTCCCTTCATGCCCGTGCTGTACATTGTCGGACTGAATGTTATGGTATGTACTGCTTTTGTGTTTCTCAGATATCATAAGGAAACCCGCTTCTATCACCGGATCGGGGCTTGGGATGAGGTCTATGATCTGAGTACCTTCAAGGGAGCGGACAGTCCGTTCGAGAGGATGGTCGAGGAAGCGGTGACTGCCCAAACCGAACGCTATAGGCTGGAATCTTCAGCGAATTTCCATCTGCTGGAGCAGGAGAAAGACGATCTGCTGTCTTGGATTCATGAGGTCAAAACCCCGCTTACAGCCATGCAGCTCATGATTGAACGGCTGCCGGACGAAACACTAAAGCGGCAAATAATGTACGAATGGCTGAGAATCCATCATTTGCTTGACCAGCAGCTTCATCAGAAACGGATTCCGTTCATGCATAATGATCTGTATATCGAGAAGACCCGGCTTGAACCGATCCTCAATCAAGAGATCCGGGCGCTAAAATCATGGTGTATTCCCAAAGGAGTTGGGTTTGACGTTGAACTTACTGTAGAAGAAGTGCTCACTGACGGCAAATGGCTTGGCTTTATGCTTAGACAACTGCTGACAAATGCTGTGAAATACAGCGAGTACTCCGATATCCTCATTCAGAGCAAGGACACCGGGGAGCATGTCGTGTTGACCATCCAGGATCACGGAAGAGGGATTAACCCCAAAGACTTGCCGCGCATTTATGATAAAGGCTTCACTTCCACGACCGGCCGCCAGGAAGGTGCCGCCACAGGCATGGGCCTCTATTTGACGAAACAAGCGGCGGAGCCGCTGCTGATCGATATTCAGGCAGCATCCCAACCCGGGGAAGGCACTACCTTTACATTGACCTTTCCGCGCAAAAATGATTTTCTGAGAATTTCGGGCATGTGACAACAATGTCACATGCCTCTTTGTTTTGTTCGGTGAAACGCAGGAAAACAGAAAGCAACCCGCTTATGATAGAACTATAGAGATCAGACTTAGTGCAACATCAGATGATCAAGGGGTGTCGGGTTTTGATCTTATCTTTTTAGAGATCAGACATAGTGCAACATCAGATGATCAAGGGGTCTTGGGTCTTGGGTTTTGATCTTATCTTTTTAGAGATCTGACATAGTACAACATCAGAAGATCATGGGGTGTCGGGTTTTGATCTTATCTTTTTAGAGATCAGACATAGTGCAACATCAGATGATCAAGGAGGTTTTGGGTTTTGATCTTATCTTTTTAGAGATCAGACATAGTGCAACATCAGATGATCAAGGGATCTTGGGTTTTGATCTTATCTTTTTAGAGATCAGACATAGTGCAACATCAGAAGATCAAGGGGTCTTGTACTTCGTCTTTTGATGTTAATCTTTTGATCTTAATCTTTTGATCTTAATCTTTTGATCTTAATCTTTTGATCTTAATCTTTTGATCTTAATCTTTACCCCGTATCCAGGTGCCGCTGCAGTTAAGCGTGTCCCGCAGGGACGGAAAGCGTTCCTACTCCCAACATCTCCAAGTCCAGCCAGTCTGAACGCCCACGTTAATTGCACTTAACCGGGTGTCCAGAGGGCAGAGCCCTTGGGGCCCTCCCTTGGCTAAGGGAGGGTTTGGGAGGGATCGAAACGATTCAAAACTATCTAAGGAGTGTATACAGAACATGATGATTCTAGAAGCCAACAAAATTTATAAGACGTATGGCAACAAATTCAACAAACAGGAAGTGCTGAAGGGAATTGACCTTCAAGTCAGCAAAGGCGAATTCGTCGGCATCATGGGGGCTTCCGGTTCAGGCAAAACGACGCTGCTGAATGTGCTTTCCTCCATTGACCGGGTAAGTCAGGGAACGATAGAAATAGAAGGCAAAGAGTTTACGGGCATGAAGGAGAAGCAGCTGGCCGAATTCCGTAAACAGCATCTGGGATTTATTTTTCAGGAATATAACCTGTTGGATACCCTAACCGTCAAAGAAAACGTGCTGCTTCCGCTCTCCATCACCGGCATTTCGAAGAGAGAAGCCCACCAGAAGTTTGAACAGGTAGCCGGTGAACTGGGGATCTTCGAAATGAAAGACAAATACCCGGCAGAGATTTCCGGCGGACAGAAGCAGCGGACATCAGCGGCACGGGCGTTTATACATGATCCGAGCATTATATTTGCCGATGAGCCAACAGGTGCGCTTGATTCCAAATCAGCTTCCGACCTGCTGAACAAGCTTGCCGACATGAATACGAAGCGCCAGGCGACGATCATAATGGTCACGCATGATGCTGTTGCTGCCAGCTACTGCAGCCGGGTGGTGTTTATCCGCGATGGGCAAATTTACACTCAACTGAACAAAGGCGATGAATCCCGGCAGTCCTTTTTTAATGATATTATCAAGACCACGAGTGTTTTGGGCGGTGTCCAGCAATGAGCCTGAATTATATCATCCTGCGCAATCTGCGAAAAAACATCAAAAACTATTACCTGTACGTCTTTGCGCTGATCTTCGGTGTGGCGCTGTATTTCTCCTTCGTCACGCTGCAATATGACCCTTCTATGGGGGAACTTAAAGGAACGGTTAAAGGAGGAGCAGCCATTGGTGCATCCTCGGTGCTGCTAGTCGCGATTGTTGCGATTTTTCTGCTGTATGCCAATACGATCTTCATCAAGCGGCGCAGCCGTGAGATTGGGCTGTTTCAATTGATTGGATTAACGAAAGGAAGAATCTTCAAACTACTGAGCGCGGAGAACCTGATCCTCTATTTCGGTTCCATGATAATCGGGATTGGAGTCGGGTTCGCGATGTCACGGCTGATTCTGATGATCTTGTTCAAAATCCTGGCGATTGACGCCGTGGCCAAGCTTCGCTTCTCTCCTGAGGCGCTGCAGCAGACCATTATCGTCTTTGCCGCAGTTTACCTGCTCATCATGCTCATGAACTACACGTTCATCAAAAGGCAGAGCATTCTCTCCCTGTTCAAGGCTACTTCCACCACACAGGAGCGCATTAAAAAAATGCCGCTGTGGGAGATTGTCTTTGGCCTGCTTGGCCTCGCCTTTATCGCGTCAGGGTATTATTTGTCCACTCTGCTCTTCAGCGGGAAAATAAACAGCATGAACGGACTGATGACCTCGATGATTCTCATCCTGGGTCTGGTTATTGTCGGCACGTATCTGTTCTATAAAGGCTCAGTCAGCTTCGTATTCAACGCAATCCGTAAGAGTAAAAAAGGCTACCTCTCCATCAATGAAGTACTTTCGCTCTCGTCTATTATGTTCCGTATGAAGTCGAATGCGCTGCTGCTGACGATCATTACAACGGTATCCGCGCTGGCTATCGGTCTGCTGTCGCTCAGCTATATCTCTTATTATTCGGCGGAAGCGAACGCTAAGGATAGCTCACCTAACGATTTTGGGTTCACCCGGGTGGAGGCCAAGGAGAAGTTTGTACAGGCACTGGATGCGGCGCAAATCAAATACAAAGAAATTCATATGCAGCCCGTGGAGATGGAAGTCGATGCTGCGAAAATTATGGAGAAGGATTCCAAAGACACGGTTCTTTCTACTTCCGTAGTCAGCGACAGCACTGTAGAAGGGGTAGATGTAAAGCCTGGCGAAGCCCGAATTATGGGGTACAACAGTGCTATGGATACGCTTTTTAAATTGAATGAAACCGGCGAGATTGGCCTTAAGACTTTGAAAGGGACGATTGAGCAGAAGCTTATAGGCATATCCAAGGAATCTATTGTGCCCTATTATTACGGTGGAGGCGCTGGCATATTTGTTGTCGATGAGACGGTCTACCAGGAGCTGGTTAAGAGCCTGAATCCCAAGCTGCAAAAAGCAAAAGAAAAAGCGGATTACTACGGGATTGAGCTTGCTAACCGCTCGCAAATAGAAAAGGCAAATCAAATTTTTACGAATCAGTCACCCGAGTATCCAAGCTTTTCGCAGTATGATTTTGAAGTCAAACAGCGCAACAATATGGGCGTTATTATGTTTATTGTCGGCTTCTTGGGCTTAACTTTCCTGGTTACTTCAGGCTGCATTCTGTACTTCAAGCAAATGGATGAAGGCGAGGAAGAAAAAGGAGGCTACACCATTCTGCGGAAACTGGGCTTTACCCAAGGCGACCTCCTGCGGGGCATCCAGTTCAAGCAGTTGTTCAACTTCGGGATTCCGCTGGTCGTTGGCCTGAGCCATAGTTACTTTGCCGTCAAATCCGGCTGGTTCTTCTTCGGCACAGAAATGCTCACACCGACGATCCTGGTCATGCTGCTATACACGGCGCTGTATTCAATTTTCGGCTTCCTGTCAGTGCTGTATTATAAAAGAGTGATCCGCGAGTCGTTGTGACCAAATAAGCAGAAAGTAAAGGAGGGTGCAAGTGGCTTGTGTTGCTGAGTTCGGTATTATAGATCAATTCGAGACGGATAAAGATTACTCCAAATATGAACCTGAAACCTATCATTGCATCGCGATTGCTGATGATTTCCTGAATGATTGGTGGGACGATTTGTCATTGATCAAAACCTACTTCCACAGCTATAACAGACCCAATTTGGCCCTTGCCAGATGGGGAGTTACGCTTATACCGCCTGAATCCTTAGAAGCTTTTTACAGCATTGTGTTAAAAGATAAACAATCCAAGTCATCATCAGAATTGATAGATTTGATGGTTTTGCTAAGAAGGGCAATTAACGAGAAGAAGTACGTTATACATTATGGGGTTTGAGTGTTTTTGAAATATGAAATGCCGCAATTGCTATTTGAAAATTTGGGTCATACCGAAAGACAAAAAGCAGGCCAGGACTGAATTTTCAGTCTGGCCTGTTTTTGTGCTGCTCCACTTTGTATTACTTGCTCAGGATACTTACTTCCAGGACATCGTATTTGTTGCCATACACCTTCTCAATATGCTGCACGCCCCACTTGCACAACGAATCCAGAAATAAACTTGAGTGACCAGCCATACTCCGTTAATCTTGGTTGTACACTTTACGTTCCTCATCCCGCCTTGCTTAAGATCACGCAGCTGTCGTGTGAACATCTTTTGCATGATGTTCGGCATTAGTCTGCAGAAAGAGAGTATTTAGTTACACAAGTAAAACCAAGCCGGGGCGGAGAGTGATCCGCTTAAGCTTGGTTTTTTGTTACGATTTTACTTGATATCTATAGTAAGACCATGTAAAAACCGGATGAATATAATATGCTTCTGACTTCAAACTTGCCGTACTTAGTCGGATCTTATGGGACTTGATTGCCTTTTGTTGACCCATTCAAGCCTCCATTCGGTATAACTGGCTTCCGGAATAGTTAAGAGGGGAAAACCTGTGTCATCTGACTGTACATATCCATCCCTTCCCTTGTCAAATGAGGAAGAATAAGGCTCCACAGGATGGACAAGATACTTTTCTGCTTTGGTAGAAATTCTTGGAGGAGAATTATTTCCTGTGTGCCATACATATTGATCGATAATAAAGAAATCGATAAATCTTCATATTGCCCAGCATATAATTCTTCTTTCATAATTCCATTGTTAACAAATATAGTAAACGTGTTGATGAAAAGTGTATAGAAATCATTAACGACCTCAATTTGCATTTTGGCTATCTCAGGATACAGCTTAGGCAATTCTGTAAAACTTGAGAAATAAAAGAAATATTTTTTACGGAATGCATTAAGGATTAAAAACTGCTGATTCAGTCCTTCAATGGAAACGTCTGCTGAGAAATTTAAGTTTTTGTATTCTTCATACTGCATTGCCATAACACCAATCATAAGATCATGCTTTTTTTTGAAATAGTATGTCAAATTACCAGGACTTATATTTAACGCATCAGAAATGTCCCTCAATGTTACATATGCATATCCTTTTTTGTTAAATAACTCAATTGAAGTCTCAAGGATCTTATCTCTTAAATTATTATCCATACCTATCTCCTTTATAGCGTTTGGCGAAATGCACTTTAAATCAAGAGCATTATATCATAAATGGGTCCTAAAAGCGGAAATAAGTAGCTAGATTAAGGATACGGAAGGATTCAAGAGATAATTACAGAGTACTCTCAGCCAAGAATGCTTTTCTCAAAAAAGATCAGAGTTGAATAAGTTCACTCGTAGGAATACACTTACTTTAGTACACGTGTACTAATATTTCTAAATAATAAATGATAGAAGGAGTGAATCCATTTGCAAGAAGATAAGAGCCTAGAATTATCTAGGGAAAGTTCACAATGCGCTTGAACAGGATACTGAAGCACACTGCTTATTGATTGACTGACTTCAAAAAAAACTATCCAATGGAGGCAAAGCTATGAATCCACTATCGATTGACATTAACGAAAGAAGTAATCACTTTTATGAGCTTACCTGGAAGGAAGTGCAGATTCCGATGACGGACGGGAATTACCTCGCCGCTAATCTTTACCAGCCTGATGCTGACGGGGTTTTTCCAGTCATCATGACGATGTGCCCGTATGGAAAGGATGTGCATTTCTCACAATTTGCTCCGGTTAACCCGACTATTGCAATAGAATATACTCATTCGCAGGATAAAGGGCCCTTACTTAGCTGGGAGACACCAAATCCTGAATTTTGGGTGCCGCAAGGGTATGCTGTGTTGCGGGTAGATGAACGTGGTATCGGTAATTCTCCAGGAAAGCTTGATATATTATCAGTTGGTTTGAAAAAGGATTATTATGATGCAATTGAATGGGCCGGAACGCAAGCCTGGAGCAACGGACGAATCGGACTGCTGGGTATCTCCTATTTAGCCATGAGTCAATGGGCTGTGGCATCTGAACAACCTCCACATCTAGCCTGTATTATACCTTGGGAGGGCACAGTAGATTATTATTCGGAATTCTGCTATCCGGGTGGAATCCAGGCGAACGGTTTTCTTTCATTCTGGTGGAAAAACGGAGTTTTGACACATCAATACAATCCCGATGGAAACCTTTCCGAGGAACAACTGCAAGCAAATCGCGTGGACTTCCTGGAGATGGTGAAAAATAATCCACTACGTGATCCATCGTGGACAAATCGGTTCGCTGACCTGAGCAAAGTAAAGGTACCTTTATTATCCGCTAGCAACTGGTTTAGCGCCGGAATGCATACCCGGGGGAACTTTCTGGGATTTCAGAATGCAGCATCGGAGCACAAGTGGCTTGAAGTGCATATTGGCAGCCATGTTGGTGAATTCTACACCGCCCAAGGTCGTGAGTTGCAAAAAAAATTCCTTGATTATTGGCTCAAGGGAATTGATACCGGTATAACGAGAGAGCCACAAGTTAAGCTTGCCATTCCCCGCGGAGGCAATAGCTACACATGGCGTTACGAGAATGAGTATCCGCTTAAGCGCACCCAATGGACTCGATTTTACCTTGATGCAAGTGCGAAGCTGCTTTCGGTGGAGCCTGTGCAAGCAAAGAGTCAACTTTGCTATGAAGGGGATAAGGATCGCGAATCCAAGCACTGGGCAAATCCCTTTATGGTGAAAGCATTTTCGAGAGAGGAAAACAGCGCTAAGCGAGTTCTATTTGAAACCGCTCCATTTGACATCGAAACAGAGATCCTCGGGCCTATCAAGCTCCGTTTGTGGGCATCTTCAACTACAGATGATATGGACATTTTCGTATCATTGCGGAATATTGACCCACAAGGAAATGAGGTGGTTAACTCAGGAGCACAGACAGAGAAATTCCCCATTAGTCAGGGCTGGCTGCGCGCTTCATTACGTAAAACAGATGATGAATTATCGACAGAGTATAAGCCTTATTACACCTTCGATGAGGTTCAGAAGCTTGTTCCGGGAAGAATTTATCCCTTGGAAATTGAGATATGGGATAGCGCAATGGTTGTAGCTAAAGGAAATCGGTTGCTCCTTGAAATTGGTAGCCAGAATCAGAGCGGCTGCGCGCTGCTGACTCAGACGGCCGATGACAGGATTTGGGAAGCAGACGTTACTCTATATACAGGGGATGAATTTGATTCTTATTTATTGCTGCCGATCATACCTTAACTGAATTCAACGTTGGTTTTGAAATATCAACAGTGGAAGCAACTGCAAAAATGGGTTGTCATTTTAGCTTGATTCGATGTGGCAGAGTGGACGTTCAACGATACTCCACCCGAAGATTCCTGCTGTCAAAATAGACCAGATCTCCACTGTCATAATGCCACACAGCCTGCAGGTGTGTAGGTTGTCTAATACCGTCAATCCACTTGTAATCCTTCATTAGGGCGGACCAGCGTACACGCTGCTTGGAGCCGTCCATTCCAATGGCGGTGCGGTCGTCCGTTGTAAAGGATTGGCATTCTCCCTGGTCGTTAAAGCTGAATATTCCGCTTGCTGTAATCCCATAGCACGAAATAGTCGCCTGCACATGATGATCGTCAATAGGAACCCAAGTAATGTAGTCCTGTATTATGGCATTTGGCACCCAGAGAGATTCCGACAAAAAGGTAACCAGACTCGCCTGATCCATCTCCTCGCCTAGCTGGTTAAAGAGTGTGAATGTCTTGCCCAGGACGCCCTTCATACTGCCGATACCCGCTACATAGGAATCAAGGCCCTGAAAAGGGATGCCGTATATAGCCGTCTCAATCAGAGCGATTCTGGCGGGAGGCTGAACGAAGTTGTACTGTGTATATTTTATGGAAATAGCAGGTTTTCTGGGGGACAGGATGAAGTCTACTTGGTTAAATTCGGCTTTCATCGAGGACATTTTCGGCTTGCCGGTAAATCCGCTGGTCTCAAAATACTTCCGGACAGGGGAAGGCAGCAGCTTCCAGTCTTCGCTTGTGAACGTTTCGTTCGGGATGGAAGGTTTGGAGAGGTACTTGTCTGCAATCCTCCGGAATTCTGCTTTGGTTTTGGAATAGGGAATCTTGAAAAAAACAATCAGGGCAGCTGCAGTGCCAGCTAGAATAACCAATAAAAGGGCCATATGTTCTACACCTCTCTGTCTTCGGATAAGTCTGCTTCCATTTGGGCAATGTTCTCAGTGAGCCGGATCAAGCCGTAGAATAAGCCTTCGGTTAGCCTGTGATCGAATGACTGGAATAGTGAATCCATGAAACGTGCTTCCCGCTCGCTTCTTTCGGCAAAATAGGTTCCACATTTCCCGGTCAACTGCAGCCGGAGGATACGGGCATCTTTGTTATCTTTTGTAAGCGTAACGAACCCCTGCTTCTCAAGCAGAAGGGCCATCTTCTTAACATTTTGCCGCGAGCTGCCGATCATCTCGGCAACATCACTTAAGGTAGGGGAGGATGAACCGCTCTTCAGAATGACTGCAATCAGCAGCCACTGCTTCATGGTCATTTGATCGTCCAATTTATCCCCCAGTACCTGAAGGCGGTTGGCAAGTGTCAGCACAGCACCCAAAATGTAAGCCTGTTCATCCTTATCATCCAACTTACTCAGCTCCTCCAATTAAATAAGTAATCTATTACATATATATTATACGCAACAGGTTACCTATTTGTCGATAGCGGATGTTGGCTCAGTCATCCCGCCGGTTTGTCATCCTTTGAATAAAATTGTTTTAAAAATGTAAAAAATAGCAAATAGTTCTTCTATTCCAAATTTTACTATGCTATTCTATGGGCAGCCGAAATGGCCTCAATCCTATGAAGAGAATGGAGGAATGAAGAATGTTTCCAAGCTTCCCGCGTCTGCGTACAACCTGGACAAGTCTGGCGGTTGCCGCAATGCTGGCATCTGCCGTAATTATCCCTGCACCCCTGGTTCAAGCCGAAGGAGCATCAGATCCGGCTCCCAGCATTACCCCCGCCACCGCGAACGGCAAGAAGGTATTGTTCGATAACACGCATGCCCAGACTGCCGGTGCGGCCGATTGGGTGATTGATGGCGGCTTTTCGGATTTTGCGAACGGGCTGGCAGCCGAAGGTTACTACATTAAAGAGCTTCGCAAGACTACTGCGATCACCTTATCCGATCTGTCTGGCTACGATGTATTCATCATTCCGGAAGCCAATATCCCGTATAAGACGTCGGAGCAGAGTGCACTGCTTGACTATGTTCAAGGCGGGGGAAGCATTTTCTTCATCAGCGACCATTACAACGCAGACCGGAACAAAAACCGCTTCGATGCCTCCGAGGTCTTCAACGGCTACCGGCGGGGAGCTTGGGGAAGTCCTGCTCTGGGTATGGGGGCGGAGGAAGCTGCTTCACCGGCGATGTCTGGAGTATCGAGCTCGGATTGGCTGGCTTCGAACTTCGGTGTGAGATTCCGTTATAACGCGCTAGGCGATGTGACGGCAAACCATATCGTGACTCCTTCGCAAGCCTTCAATATTACAAGCGGGGTATCCAGCGTGGCTGTTCACGCCGGTTCCACACTTGCCATCACCGACCCGGCAAAGGCAAAGGGAATTGTCTATGTTCCGACAACGGCTACCGCTTGGTCCAGCGCAGTGGATGCCGGTGTGTATAACGGCGGCGGTGTCGCGGAAGGGCCGTTTGTCGCGGTAGCCAAGGTTAACGCAGGTAAAGCAGGCTTTATAGGCGACTCCTCTCCAGTAGAGGATGCAACGCCTAAATACAAAAAAGAGGAGACGGGCGGCACCAAAACAACCTATGACGGGTATGAGGAGGCGGATGACGCCACACTTTTGGTCAATATGGTGAACTGGCTCGCTACGCCGGAGAGCTATACAACATTCTCCTCGGTACCGGGCCTAACCCTGGATACGGCCACTCCGGTATACAGCTGGGAAGCGCCTGCCAGTTCCACGGAGCCGCAGGCTGAACCTTGGGCAGCGCCGGCTGCCGGCTACAAATGGTATGATTCTTCCACTTTCAAGACCGGTTCTTACGGTGCCGGCTCCACTTCTCCAACAACACCTGTATATGCATTCGAACATCAGACGACGCTTCCTAATCATTATGAGTTTGAGGTGAAAGTGACACTCTCCGGTCTGACACCGGGCTCGACGACCTCCGGATATAGCCTTGGGGTCTATACCAGTTCAGGTACGCAAGTCGCAAAGGTGAAGAACAGTGACGGTTCGTGGCCGTCATCGTATGGCTATAGCTCAACCTTTTCGCTAACGGCCAATTCAAGCGGTATTGCCACCAGAAGTTTAACCCTAACCATTAATCCAGCTACCACCGGTGCAGCCAATATGCGCTTGAGATTAAGCGGTACTGCAAAATTTACTGAACCGGTCACTATAGCAAATGTACCTGTCGAGTAATAGAAGCCGTATGAATAGATATAAGGCTTGGGTTTAAGGCGAAATGCCTTTTCCCAGGCCTTTTTTTGTCATGAAATGGTTGCTTTCTACATCCAGAGACTGAGGGATAAATGCGTTTGGAGACCGTTAAGCTGCTTACCCGTTGGCGTTATAATGAAGCGGCACAGAAGAAATACATAACATGTTTATATTCAGTTTAAATAAGCGATTTATGATCCAACTATATTAGTTGTCAAGGAGGAGTAACAAATGAGTCAACTTAGGGCAGCAACCTCGAAGAAAGAATGGGCCATCGAGGCAGAGGGGCTTGTCAAAATTTTCGGGGACAATCGCGCGGTAGATGGTGTGGATCTTAAAGTGGCTACAGGTTCAATATATGGCGTACTGGGTCCGAATGGGGCAGGTAAGACTACAGTAATCCGGATGCTTGCGACGCTGCTAAGGCCGGATGCCGGCTCCGCCAGGGTTTTCGGGCATGATGTGGTGAAGGAGCCGCAGATTGTGCGTCAGCTGATTGGTGTGACCGGACAATATGCTTCAGTAGATGAGTCGCTCAGTGCCACTGAGAATCTGGTGATTTTCTCCCGGTTGCTCGGCCTGGGACGTGCCGAAGCACGGCGCAAGTCCGAGGAACTGCTTGAGGAATTTGGATTAACAGAGGCTGCCAGACGTCCGCTTAAAAACTTCTCGGGCGGAATGCGCCGCCGGCTGGATTTGGCCGCAAGTTTGATTGCGCAGCCGCCGCTCATTTTCCTGGACGAACCGACGACCGGTCTGGACCCGCGTACACGGAATCAGATGTGGGACACCATCCGGCGGTTGATTCAGTCCGGTTCAACAGTTCTGTTAACCACACAATATCTTGAAGAGGCGGATCAGCTGGCTGACCGGATCGCTGTAATCGACCATGGCGGGGTAGTCGCTGAGGGCACAGTAGATGAGCTGAAATCATCTGTGGGTACTTCGTCCCTGCAGTTAAAAGTTCAGAATCCGCTTGACATCGGCTTTGCCCGTCAGACCGTTGAACGGGTGCTAAATGTAAAAACCATTATATCTGCGGAATCTGCGAACATTACTGCACCTATGGGGGATGCGGACCGGGTCACTGATCTGCTGATTGCCCTCCGTGAGGCGGGGATTTCTTTGGCTGAGCTGAGTGTGCAGAAGCCAACGCTCGATGAGGTTTTTCTAAGTATTACAGGGCATGGGGCAGAAGATAAATCCACGTTGGCGTCCGCCAAGTCAAACTAAATGGAGGGGTAAACAGTATGAGTACATTCATTAAGCCAGGTGCTGAACGCCAGCTCAAAAACCACACGAGCTTCGGCCAATCGGTGCGGAATTCATTAACGATGGCCTATCGGGGGCTGCTCAAAATCAAACGCACCCCTGAACAATTGTTCGATGTTACGCTTCAGCCGATTATTTTCACCCTGATGTTTACGTATATCTTTGGGGGAGCGATCTCCGGGGATATTCACAATTATTTGCCGGTGATCATCCCCGGAATTCTCGTGCAGACCGTAATCACAACTTCGATTGTGACAGGCGTACAGCTGCGTGAGGATATGGAAAAGGGCGTCTTTGACCGCTTCAAGTCTCTGCCGATCTCACGGATAGCCCCGCTTGCCGGAGCCTTGCTTGCAGACACAGTCCGCTATACGATAGCGACTGTGCTTACGTTTGCGATGGGATATGTGATGGGACTACGTCCTGAAGGCGGATTCGGGCATGTCGTCATGGCCGGTGTGCTAGTCATTATCTGCTCCTGGGCCATCAGCTGGATCTTTGCTTTCTTCGGTGTTATTGCACGTACAGCCTCCAGTGTACAGGGGATATCCATGATCGTGCTGTTCCCGCTGACCTTCCTGTCGAATGCTTTTGTGCCGGTGGATACGATGCCGGACTGGCTTCAATGGTTCGTCAAAATGAACCCGATATCGCATCTGGTTACAGCCGTCCGTAATCTGGTTAACTTAGGAACCATAGGCTCGGATCTGGTCTACTCCCTCGTCGGAGCTGCTGTCATTGTGGCGGTCTTTGCGCCCATCACCGTGCGGGCATATATGCGGCGTACCTAATCAATATATCTTCCGGTATAACTTTACGGTAAATAACGCAAAAGAGCCATTTCCTAAGATAGGAATCTGGCTCTTTTGGTGTTTATGGATTGACTTGCATTATTTTTGTCCGGCGGTGAGCCAAGCCGCAAGCTCTTCCGTTTGGGAAAGAACGGCAATGGGATCATAGTACCAGGATTTCCCTTCCTTCCAGACATAAATATGATCATTTTTGACCGCAGGTAGGCTGCCCCAGATCGGATCATCCTTGTAGTCCTGCACGGTTTGTTCGTTGTCGGTTACGATGAGGTAATCCCCGGCATATTTGTTCAGCATCTCAGCAGAAATTTCAGCCCACTGCTTCTCCATGATTTCCTTAGCAACTCCAGCAGGAGGCTTGCGGCCCAGCGCCTGATAGACAGGCTGTCCACCGCGTCCAAAGTTGTCTCCATAAGCCCAAGTGGCTTTGTCGCCATGCTCGAGGATGCTGAAGGTAGCATCAGCAGGGATGACTGCGTCCACCTTGGCTTTGGCTTCAGCAATACGCTTGTCGTATTGAGCCAGCCAGTCCTTGGCTTCTTGCTCTTTACCCAGCAGCTTTCCGAAATAAGTTAACTCTTCATGAGTATTTTTTAGATCCCCATAAGGCACGATGATGGTTGGAGCGATTTGGCTTAAGGCCTCGTAGCTGTCGGCCATACCGGAAATAATCAGATCGGGTTCAAGTTCGAGGATCTTTTCGGGTGACATTTTCCCGTAGGTTCCGGTATCAGCTATGCCGGCAAGGGCTTCTTTGAAGTACATATTCTCCAGTGTCAGACCGGGAGCGCCGACAGGAATAGTATCCAGGGCAATCAGGCTGCCCAGGTATTCCTCGGCAACGATGCGTTTCGGTTTAACCGGGATTTTAATCTCCCCGTTTATGGTTGTAACCGTTTTGAATGCAGCGGGTTCCACCGTCTGCTCCGGTTGCTGTGAAGCAGGGAGGGCTTCGGTGGCGTTTCCTGTATTTGCGGCACTTCCCTTGGAAGTATTGTTTCCGCAAGCTGAAGCTAATAAGGTTATTGCCAGCAGCAGGGAAAAGATGAGCCAATGTCTTTGTTTCGCGCTGCGTTGTTGCAGATGATTCAACTTGTGTGCCTCCTTATGTACAATGATTATCATTCTCATTTATACTTTACAGACTTCACCCAGTGAAGACTATGGTCTGATGTGATCTCACACTATGTAAATTTGTGATGTGATTGTCTGCATGATCATTTTCAATTGCGCCAGCGAGGATAAGGGATCGAAGCCATAGAATAAATCCGGCTGGTGTAGTTGATAGACATGGCCATTGTGAACTGCGTCAAGTTCCTTCCAGCTTGAGGAGTGCAGCAGCGCTGAGAACTGCTCCAGTCCTTCATGCGTTGTGGGTATACTGGTAATGAAAATATGTTCAGCAGGATAAGCAGCGATAGTCTGGGTGGGTGCTTTCAAATAACCGCTGCGTTGCAGGCCTTGCTCCAGCAGGGCAGCAGGCGGGCGGAAACCCAGATCACCATATAGGATCTGACATCCATGCCCAAAGCTGCTGCTGTAGGAATAAGCGGTATCTTCGCCAATTTCCCAGACTATGGCTGTCCCGCGCGTTCCGATCAGCCGGTCCAATTCCAGATTGGCCTCATGACACAGCTCACCATAGCGGCTCAGCCAAGCCTCAGCCTGCGGCACTCGGTTTGCAATGGCGGCGATCTGCCGGAATTGCTCCCGCCAGCCCATATGCATAAAAGGCAGCTCAATTACCGGTGCTACCGGCAGCAGCAGCTTGCTCTCAGCGGTAAGGCTATAGCTGATGATAACATCAGGCCGTGCTGCGGCTACTGATTGGTAGAGTGAAGCGGTGCTTGTCTCTTCAAACCGCAATTTATCCTGGGAAGGGGCAAGCTCAAGACGCTCCATCCAGCTTGAATACACACCCAGTTCAGGCATGACTTCTAGCGCTCTTAGGCTGGCGGTGTGATTGAAATTCAGAGTAACAATTCTTTTGTTCTTGCGGTGGTAGGCTGCCGGAGATACGCCGACCACCTGCTTGAATTTTCTGCTTAAATAGGTTCCTTCGCCATAGCCAACCTCCTGCGCCAGTGCGGTTAAATTCGGTCTGTCTGTCAGTATACGCTGCTGTGCCCTTCGGATCCGAAGTAAGGTAAGATATTCGTTAAAGGTTTGACCCGTGGCCTTGCGGAAGGTACGTGAGAAATGTTCCGGGCTGACCCCGGCCAGTTCTGCCATCTGTACTCTTGTCAAATCTTCGTTATAATGCGTTTCTATATGTTGCAGTACTTGATCAAGCCATTGCACGGATGTTTGGGCACACTCCACTTTTGTGCGGTATAGCTCTACCAGAAGCTCCGAGAACAGCTTCTGCAGGGCGAACGGATTATCCTGTGCCGGCGCCTCCCAGATTTTTAGCAGTTCTGAAGCTAGTGTACAAGCTTTTGAGCTGCCTGCATTCAAAGGTATGCCGTTGTTCAAGGGATTGGCCCCGGCTTGCTGCGGAGGCAAGGTGGAGTATTCAATCCATAACCCATGAAGCTGGTATTGTGGATGTAAGGAAACGCTTAGCGTTCTGGAGCAGCACAGCAAGGTTCCGCAAGTAAGGTTATGCTGTTTCCCTTCAAGCTCAATGGTGCCGTTCCCGCCGGTTACAATCATCAAAATAGAATGCTGTTGCCCGGTATCGGGTTCTCCACTGATCGATAAACCGTTAAGATTTGCCATCCGCGTGGGGATACAGAAGCTATGGGGATGAGCGATGGAGCTGTCACAACGCTGAGTGAGCATATGTACTTTCACTACCTTCGTATTTGATAATCGTTCTCAATTGCAGTATAACAGCTTTTATACTTAACTCAACTTTCACACTGAATCTGACAGAATCCATAGGGTATAATGAAGTGAATGATTTTACATATTGGAGGCAAAGAACATGCTAGAGGAACTAATAGACTTAGGGCACGTAGGCATTAATGTGAAATACGCAATAGAACATAAGGAAGTCGTTCTCTTTCTCCACTTTAGCGGCGGGAATTTGAACATGTGGGATGGCATCATCCCGCAGTTTGAGCAGGAATATAGTATCATTGCTCCGGACTGCCGGGGGCATGGCAAATCAGATCAACCTGAAACAGGCTATCATATTGATGATATGGCGAACGATATGTATATCCTGCTGCAGCATCTTAATGTGGAGCGTTGTCATGTAGTCGGCAGCTCCATGGGGGCAGAGGTAGGACTTAGTCTGGCTGCATCACATCCCGAACTTGTTCAATCGCTTATCTGTGAAGGTGCCTTGTATAATGAGTTCGGTGAGTATGGTTTATTTCAGGGGTCAGAAGAAGAAATCGAGCAGAAGAAGGAAGCCCTGCGGGTTCAATTGGCAGAGCGGAGGGAACGTGAATTTCCCACTAAAGAAGCCTATGAGGAAGAAGAACAGATGGAATTCGAGGCGCACGGATTGTGGAACGAATACTTCTCTGCCTTTATCAAAAATAATCTGCAGCAGCTGCCAAACGGTCATTTTGCCTGTTGTTTTTTAAATCGGGTTAGAACCGAATATATTCAAAAATACTGGGATGTGAAATTTGAACACTATTACAACAAGGTGAAATGTCCGGTTCTTTTCCTGCCGAGCGAAGAAGAGTGGGCAGATGAGAAGATAAGAGGCAGTCTGCATACCTTTTCCAGTCTGCTTGATACCTATGAAATCGAACGTATTGAGAACTCCCTCCATGCTTATGTGTGGATGCAGCTTCCGGCAGCAGCAGGTGACGCGGCAAAGAGATTCATCAGCAAGCACTAATGAAAATTCCCATTACATAGGTAAGAATGATCCATGACATTAGCCCGTAGGCTAGTGTCTTTTGCTTATCCAAGGCCTGCTAAGCTCGAGTCGCTTGGGGGAGTTCTTCCACAACCGGACAAAAACCGGGGGTTGAAGCGCATAGCTGCTTCGTGAATTCCGGACGGAGCTTGGAAAGTTCCCTGAAATAACTGCTGAGTGCGTGATTGAGGCTGACGGAGCCATTTTGAAAAGAAAGGGGATAAAAGGTCTGGACATGGCTGTAATAATACCGTTTGTCCCGGCCAGGCATTATGAAGATCGAGGGCGGAACATAAACGGCAGCATCAAAAAGGTTGCCAATACGGTAGCTATTCGGAACATATCGCGAACAAGCCTTTGCGAAGGCCGGATCACCGGCACGGGGAGAACCATAGGTATATAGGTGTGGAGTATTGAATGCAGTATGAACAGCAACATCGGGAGCGCATAGTGTCGCGAGTGCCCCACCGAGGCTGTGACCTGTTATATATAGCCTTTTGCCGGGGGACAACCGGGAGAGTGCAGAGAGAATACCGCTTCGTGCAGAGGAATAAATGTTGGTAAAGCCGCGGTGGGTAAGGCAGTTTTCCTTGATGTATTTGTACTTTTTTTGCGTGGCATTGGCATTAGAAATCCAGTTGGCCGTTGAACTGCTCCCGCGGAAGGCAATTATGATCTCTTGCGGCGATTCCATAATGAATCCAAACGGTTCCCATACACGGCCTAACGATTTCGCTTGAATGATATGGGTGACTGAATATCCTGTTGGAACGGTGAATGCACCATCCGTATGATTAAACTGGACATAGGTCTGTCCACAGACCGCCGCCAGAAAGATGGCCCGTTCATCAAAAGCCTGATTGTTGTTCACCTGCATCCCGCCTTCCTTATAATCTTTGTATGACTGGAGCCTAAGATAGGTGCATGCCGCTGGAAAAAAAGTTAAGGATACGATTGGATCAAGCTCCTTATGTGGGAAAACCTGGTGAAACCTATCTGAACCGTTTGCGTCTATACATAACAGGTATGAATAAGAGAGGATGGAAAGATGTATGGTTAGAAAATGGCTGGTTGCCCCTTTGCTCGCGGCCTCTTTGCTAATGGCTCCAATTACTGATGCTGCTTCTTCGGCATATTTCAAGTACTCAATGGAGGGCGGAGGTCAGAGCACCAATTCGGCGCTGATTAAGAATGGAATTACCTATGTGCCCGCTTATCTGTTGGAGTCGGCAGGTCTTCAGGCCACTTGGGATCAGGCTCATCAAAAGGTGCAATTTATAGGATGGAAGAAAAAGGTTGGTATTCGAGTAGGGAGCTCAAAGGGCGTTCTTGACGGAGTAATCGTTGATCTTGGAGGAACTCCTTTTATCTATGAGGAGCAGTTGTATGTTCCCGCCCGTTTCGTAGTAGGTTCACTGGGAGGAACCACGGTGGGCTGGGATGCCGCGCATAGAGTCTATACTGCTCAAGGGCTTAAGTCCTTTAACTCCGCAAGTGCTGTCTACGGTGGTGACGATTATACAATTGATAAAAAAACCGGTAACCTCTATGTAACTGCTCCTTCGGGTGAGCCCAGATTGCTGGCAAAACTCGGTTCGGAGCTGTATGATATGGTTCAATTTGATTTTAAAAAGACTCCAAAGGGCTTGATTTACCTGACCATCACGGATATTTACGGGGAACCCCATATCAACAATACATGGTATACGCTGATTCTCAAGGATGGAATGGTTATCCGTCAGGATAGTGTGAAGTACTGGATGCGCTATGGGGATAATGTGAAAATGTACGGCAATCACTTGGTGCTTACGGACGGGAAAACGCTGCGGCTGATTGAAGATGGTACAGGGAAGGTAACCTCATCCATAGACATGGCGAAGCTTGGGGGTGTAGCTGAGAACTATTTGGTGGAAGGAATGGATGATGATTATCTTCTGATTCGTCCGAATCAGAAGGGGCTGCTTATGCTGATCGAACGCAAGACGGGTAGACAGACGTTATTGTACCAAAAGCTGCTCGACACCAAGCAGCAGGAATATGCGGAAACCAACGATATTCCGTTCTATGGAGACAATCTGAAATTCATCAAGCGTGATGGGGATGCGCTGCTGTTCTCTAATGAGTATGTACGGGATGGCAAGATATATAAATATTTGCTGACGGGAAAATAAAGCTGTATCCAACCCATGAACCTAAAAAGCGCTCAAAAGCAGTTATTCCTATGCTTTGAGCGCTTATATGTTATTGCGGGATTAGCCGGGTAAGCCTCCGTAAATCTCTAACTAACCCGGGGTCCGAATAGAGGGTTCATCTTGTACGAGTATATCGTTCTTTTTAAATTAGGGTACACGGATGAAGCTGATCCGGGAACGAACTGCTTTGTTGACGCTGCAGGATTACAATCATTATAATCTAGATATGACAATATCTCTTGTATCTACCAAGCTGTATATCCCCCCGGCCAGGTCAAAAATCGTTGTCCGCCCGCGTCTGCTGGAGCAACTTAACAAGGGTCTGCAAGGCAAGCTGACTGTCCTCTCCGCCTCCGCCGGTTATGGTAAAACGACACTCGTCAGTGCCTGGCTCTCTGTCTGCGGACGCAGAGCCGGATGGCTGTCTCTGGATGCTGGAGATAATGATCCTGCGAGTTTTCTCACGTATTTGTGCGCCGCTTGCCGGACCATTGGCGTGAACATCGGAGAGGGTATGTTGGCCATGCTTCAATCCCCCCAGCCCCCGCCAATCGAATCACTGCTGACGGCACTTCTGAATGAAATTACCTCTGTATCTGAGCCTACCATTCTTGTCCTTGACGATTACCATCTGATTGATTCGAAGCCGGTCAATGAAGCCGTGGCTTTTCTGATTGAGCACCTGCCGCCGCAGATACATCTGGTCATCGCCACACGCGAAGAACCGGTTTTACCGTTGCCGAGGCTCCGCGTGCGGCATCAATTGACTGAACTGCATGCTGCAGACCTGCGGTTCAATGCCACCGAAGCTGCAGAATTTCTAGGCCAGGTGATGGGTCTGATGCTCTCCGCTGAAGATGTCATGCACCTTGAATCCCGCACAGAAGGCTGGATAGCTGGCCTTCAATTAGCCGCACTCTCTTTGCAGGGGCGCAATGACGTCACCGGCTTCATCCAGTCGTTCTCGGGGCGCCACAAGTTTGTCCTGGATTATCTGGTAGAAGAAGTGCTGCAGCAGCAGTCTGCAAGTATTCAGGCCTTTTTGCTGTTCACATCGGTCCTGAGCCGGATGTGCGGCCCGCTGTGTGATGCTGTAATGGGCGCAGAATCCGGAGGATCACCTTTTTCTTCCGGACAACGCACCTTGGAATATCTTGAACATGCGAATCTTTTCCTTATCCCTTTGGACAACGAAAGACGCTGGTACCGCTATCACCATCTCTTTGCGGATTTGCTGCGGGAACGTCTGTCTCAAGGCCTTCCTCCATTAGAAGAGGAAGAGAAGAGGACCGTTGCTGAATTGCATATTCGGGCGAGCGGATGGTATGAGGACAATGGATTTGAACTTGAAGCTTTCCACCATGCAGCCGCTGCCGGGGATATCGAACGCGCTGCCCGATTGATGGAAGGGGAGGGGATGCCGTTGTTGTTTCGGGGAGCAGTAACTCCCGTACTGAACTGGCTGGAATCCATGCCAAGGGAAATACTCGATTCAAGGCCTTCATTGTGGGTTATGTATGCTTCCGGACTCCTCATGCAAGGCCGGATATCGAGTGTTGAACAGAAGCTGCAAGCTGCAGAACAAGCGCTGCACGGCACTGTACAGAACGAGAGAACCCGTGATCTTACAGGACATATTGCCTCTATACGTGCTACGCTCGCGGTAAGCAAACACCAGGCTGAACCCATCATGGCCGAATCACGCCGGGCCTTGGAATACCTCCATCCTGACAATCTGCCGGTGCGTGCAGCGGCCGCGTGGTCGCTGGGGTATGCTTATCAGCTCCAAGGAGATCTCAGCCTGGCCGAAACAGCCTATGCCGAAGCCTTGTCGATCAGCAAGAGGATCGGGCATGTGATGATCACTATCATGGCGACCCTAGGCCTCGGAAACATTCAGGAAGCGGAGAACCAGTTACCGGCTGCGGCTGGGAGCTATCTTCGTGTGCTGGAATGGGCTGGGGAACCGCCACTGCCGGTTGCATGCGAAGCACACCTGGGATTAGCGCGGATCTTTTATGAATGGAATGAATGGGATCAAGCCCTCTTGCACAGCCGGCAAAGCGTCCAACTTGCGCAACAGTTTGAAGATTCGGACCGGGGGGTGGCAGGCGAGGTGCTGCTCGCGAAGCTGAAGCTTGCACGGGGAGAGGTGATTGCGGCAGCTGCTATTTTAGCAAAAGCAGAGCTTCTCGCCCGCAAGGAACATTTCTGGGCACAGATTCCCCAGATTGCAGCTATGCAAGTGTCGGCTTTGCTTCATCAGGAGAACCTGGATGCAGCCGCTATCCTTGCTGAGCAGCACGGGCTTTCACTCTGCCAGGCAAAGGTATACATGGCACGCGGAGACATTTCTGCCATGCTTGCGGTGCTTGAGCCAATGCTTGGGGAAGCAGCCGTCAAGGGTCGTCCGGACGAACGGCTAAAGGGAATGATTTTTTATGCAGCAGTCCTTTACAGAAACGGAGATAAGTCTGCAGCGACGCAAGCATTGGCTGAGGCTATGACAATGGCCCAGCCTGGCGGCTTTATCCGCGCTTTTGTCGACGAAGGGCTGCCGGTTGAAAGGCTGCTGCGCGAAGCACAGGTTGGTGGGGAACTACTGGACTACCGGAGGAAACTGCTGGCTGCATTTGAAGCCGAGAATCCACAACACAGCCAATTGAGATCTGCTCAGCAACTGCCCAGGACGTCACAGCCCCTTATTGAGACACTGAGCGGGCGGGAGCTTGAAATATTGCAGCTCATTGCACAAGGTCTCTCGAACCGCGAGATTAGCGAGCGGCTATTTCTAGCACTAAGTACCGTTAAGGGGTACAACCGCAATATCTTTGACAAACTTCAGGTCTCGCGGCGTACAGAGGCTGTCGCCCGTGCCCGTAGGCTAGGTTTGTTGTAATGTCATTCAACAGCACTGTCACAGTTTTGACGAAAAGCATACTTAAGTATCTACAAGATCCTCCCCGCTGAAGATATACTTATTGCAAATCGACACCCGGGGGGAAACTCATGAAAGCCATAGTATGCTCCAAGTACGGATCACCAGAAACACTGCGCCTCATAGAGCTGGAGAAGCCTTTGCCCAAGCGTAAAGAACTGCTGATCAAGGTTCATGCTTCAACCGTAACCGCAGGGGATGTTAGAGTACGGACTTTCAAGAGTCCTGCCTTGCTATGGCTGCCTATGCGGATCGTATTAGGTCTAAGCAAACCCAGAAAACCTGTTTTGGGTGTAGAGTTAGCCGGTGAAGTAGTAGCCGTAGGCCCTGAAGTGGAGCATTTCAAGCAAGGTGACCTGGTTTTTGCTTTAACGGGAATGCACTTTGGCGCCCATGCTGAGTATGCCTGTCTACATGAGGACGGAATGGTATGGTTCAAACCGGCCAATACGACCTTTGAGGAAGCTGCTGCAGCGCTTTATGGGGGAACCACCGCATTGTATTTTCTTAGAAAAGCAGGTGTCCAAAGGGGACAAAAAGTTCTGGTCTATGGAGCTTCAGGCACCGTAGGGACATTCGCATTACAGCTTGCGAAGCACTTTGGGGCAGAGGTAGACGCGGTATGCAGTACAGCAAATCTGGAATGGGTACATTCCTTGGGCGCGGGTCAGGTGATCGATTATACGATAGAGGATTTTACAACAAGAGGCGGGCGGTATGACATTATCTTCGATGCCTCCGGCAAGCTTCCCAAATCCGGGTGCAAAAAAGCACTGAAGCCAACCGGAGTATATGTTACGGTAGCCGGGCAGGGAATGGCCAGGGTCCGCATCGAAGACCTGCAATTCCTAAAAGATCTAATGGAGACAGGGAAGATTAAATCGGTGATTGACAGGTACTATGCATTAGAACATACGGCCGAGGCCCATCGGTATGTGGAACAAGGGCATAAGAAAGGCAGTGTTGTGATCAGAGTGAGTCAGGGCAGCGATTATTAAGTTATAAAGCTCATCCAAACATCATCCGGCAGGGGGCAGGAGCAATCCGTGTTATGCTTATGAACGAGCCTGCCGGTAATCAGCCGGGATTTCCTGCAAGACGAAACCTCTCCTTTGAAATGGTTGGTCGCACTTCCATTTTTCCAAAGGTTGGTTTCTTTTTTGCATTTTTTTGACACAACCTATATAAGGAGGGGTTTTGTAATGATATTTGTACATGCTGTACTCAGAACGGAATGGGAGTCAGCGATTTTGAACGGGGTATATAAAGGTCCTACTTTAGAAACAGAAGGCTTCATTCATTGCTCACCAATTCATAAAATAGTGCCGGTCGCCAATGATAATTTCCAGGGAGTTCACGGGCTTATTTTGCTGTGTATTGAGGCGTCAAAAGTAAAGGCTGAGGTTAGGTGGGAAGATCTATATAATGAAGGAAGCGAATATCCTCATATCTATGGTGAACTCAATTTTGATGCTGTAGTGAAGTTCGTTGCGTTCGAGCCTAATGTAGATGGCGGTTTTTCGTTGCCTCAAGAATTAGCAGAGCTGCAGTAGTATACACTAGTAGGAAACGAATTACGACTAAAAGAAAACAAGGAGGCACTATGACGGAGAAAAAAGAAAGTTCAGATCCCGGGTGGCACATTGACAATAGTTACTCCAGTCTGCCGGAATCTTTGTTTACCTTACAGAAGCCGACACCTGTCCGCTTGCCGGAGCTGGTTATTTTTAATGACCCGCTCGCCAACTCTTTAGGGTTAAATATCCAGGCTCTGCGCAGCAATGACGGGACAGCGGTTCTCGCAGGCAATGAGGTTCCCGATGGCGCCGAACCTCTTGCGCAAGCTTATGCAGGACATCAATTCGGTCATTTCAATATGCTGGGCGACGGCCGGGCAGTGCTCCTTGGTGAACAGATCAACCCACTTGGTGTGCGAGTAGATATTCAGCTTAAGGGATCAGGCAGAACTCCCTACTCCAGAGGGGGCGATGGCCGGGCGGCGCTCGGTCCGATGCTGCGGGAATACATCATCAGCGAAGCCATGCATGCGCTTGGCATTCCTACGACCCGCAGTTTGGCGGTTGTATCAACCGGTGAGTCCTTATTCCGGGAAACCGAGCAGCCGGGTGCCATTTTGACCCGTGTGGCTGCCAGTCATTTGCGCGTCGGGACCTTTCAATTCGTTGCCGCAAGGGGCAACACAGAGGAGCTCCGGGCTCTGGCAGATTACACCTTGCAAAGACATTATCCGGATGCGGAGGCGGAAGGGAACCGTTATCTGATCCTGCTTCAGGAGGTGGTCCAACGTCAGGCAGAGCTAATTGCCAAATGGCAGCTTGCAGGTTTTATTCATGGGGTGATGAACACCGACAACATGGCTCTTAGCGGAGAAACTATTGATTATGGCCCATGCGCCTTTCTGGACGTTTATGACCCTGCAACCGTGTTTAGTTCCATTGATCTTCAGGGCCGCTACGCCTATCGCAATCAGCCCCGTATTGCTGCTTGGAATCTTGCGAGGTTTGCAGAAACCCTTCTTCCGCTGCTGCACGACAACCAGTCGGAGGCTATCCAAATGGCTGAGGCTGCCATTGCTGATTTTTCAGTAAAGTATGACCGGATTTGGGTGGCAGGAATGAGAGCGAAGCTCGGAATCTTTAACGAAGAACAAGAGGATATCCATCTTATAGAAGAACTCCTCCGTATGATGCAAACGTATCGTACGGACTACACGAATACTTTTCGTGCCTTGACTTTGGGGAAGCCGGAAGATACCGTCTTATCTGGCACGGAGGAATTCGCCCATTGGCATAAGCTCTGGCAGGCAAGACTTGGAAGACAAGGCGAATCCCCGGCTTCCTCGCAGCAGCTGATGCGCAGCAGCAATCCTGCGGTCATTCCGCGGAATCACAGAGTGGAAGAAGCGCTGGAAGCTGCCGTGAAACAAAAAAACTACATTGTTATGGAGCAGCTCCTGAAGGTACTTTCAGACCCGTATGCCTACTCTGACGAACAGACGGATTACTCGACATTGCCGGAGGAAACTTCGCGTCCCTATCGAACCTTTTGCGGAACCTGATTTGCTGGCTCTTAGTCTATTTCATGAAAGGAGAAACTGTGGACAGGATACTGGTTATTGGCTCGGGAGGATCGGGGAAATCTACACTTTCCCGGAAGCTTGGCGGCATTCTTAAGCTTCCGGTTATCCATTTGGACACCTATTTTTGGAATGCGAACTGGGTCCCCAAAGAAAATGCAGAATGGGATCAGACCGTAGAGCGCTTCACTTACGAAGATCAATGGATCATTGACGGCAACTATTCCAGGACGATGGATAGCAGAATAAAGAGAGCAGATTTAATTGTTTTTTTGGACATGCCCAGAGTTCTATGTATGTACCGGATATTTAAACGACGTATCATGTACCACAAGAAGGCCAGACCTGATATGAACGAAGAGTGCCCGGAAAAAATAGACTGGGACTTTGTAAAGTGGGTTTGGAATTACCGGACAAGAAGCCGCAAGAACACGATAAAGAAACTGGAACGTATCCAAGAACCACAACAAGTTATTACTTTGAAAACAAGAAAACAAGTAGATGAATTCATCAGGTCGCTGGAACAGAACCCAAATTAGTTGCTTCAACAGGAATCGAGTCAGCGGAAGACCCCTACATTCTAGGGGCAAACGCATCCCACTTGCTCTATATCGGCAGAAAAAAATAAAGCTTCAGCCTGCAGTAAACCGTATGAATCCTAACAACCGGGTAATAATAAATTCCAGTCTGTTACTTGCAGGGGGAATTCCATGAACTTACAATCGGGAACTTATTATTGGCCGACCACCTTTCCAGAAGCTCCGTCCTATCCTCCTTTGAAGGAGAATGTTACTTGTGACGTGGTGATTATCGGCGGAGGAAGCTCCGCAGCGCAATGTGCGTATTACTTAGCCGACAGAGGCATACAAGTCACTGTTTTGGAAAAGGGGACCATAGGCAGCGGAAGCACGAGTACGAACACCGCTATCATTCAATATTCGGGCGAAAAAATGTTCACGGCCTTGGCCCACACCTTCGGGGATGAATATGTCGGGCGGCATCTGAAACTGCTTAAGGAGGCGATCGATGAGATCGAAGCAGCTTCACGGCAAGTTGATATCGATTGTGAATTTCGCCGGAGAGATACACTTTATTCCGCTAGCTGTCACGAAGACGTAGATCGTTTACGGAACGAATATGCTTTTATTAAGCGGCATGGCGTAGAATTGGACTTTTGGACACAAGAGGACATTGAGGCGAAGTACCCGTTCAGCCGGGAAGCCGCGATCTACTCCTACAATGATGGTGAGTTGAATCCTTACAAGTTCACCCATGCTTTGTTTCAGTATGCGGGGCAACAGGGAGTCGCTGTTTATGAGCACACGGAGATGAATGGCCACCGTTACGACCGGGAACGGCAGCGCATGATTATCTACACGAAAACAGGGTGTGAGGTGAGCGCCCGATATGTCATTTTTGCAGCAGGCTATGAAAATATGGATATCCGAAAAGAAAAGCAAGCCTCTTTCGTGAGTACCTATACAGTCACCACTGAGAAAGTAGCGGACTTCTCCTCCTGGTATAACCGGACCCTGCTCTGGGAGACGGCACGCCCCTATTTATACATCCGCAGCACCGCCGATAACCGGATTATCATCGGTGGTCTCGATGACAACACGACTTTACCAGAGGACCGGGACAGCAAGCTGATGCACAAGAAGGATAAGCTGATCGAAGATTTTAATCAAATGTTTCCCGGCATCAAGGTAGACCCTGCCTTCTATTCCACGGCATTTTACGGCGGGATCGTGGACGGCTTGCCTATCGTCGGAAAATATGATGAATTCCCGAACAGCTACTTCCTGCTCGCTTATGGCGACAACGGAACAGTCTACAGCCAACTGCTGGCCAAGATTATCGTTCAGGAAATTGTCGAAGGACATAGTCCTGACCTGGAGCTGTATTTGCAGGACCGGCCGCTCCTCAAGAAGAATTAATAATGGCATGATGGTAACCAGCCAGAATGAAAGACTGCTGATCTAAGGTATCGACAGTCTTTTTTTTGCTGTTTTTTTGCCGCCTCGGTTTATAAGTATCTGCGTACGTATACCAGAATATGGTATGATTGATTTTATATTAACTTTTTTTTGCTGATATCAGAATCGGAAAATGCGAGGTGCTATCTTTTGTTAAGAATTCGAACAATGATCTTGTCCTTTATTCGCTCCAAACACTTTTGGCTAATAATAGGCGTAGTGGCAGCTGGGTTATTTATCCTGATTGGTGGCATTATCTACATACAAGCCAGTAATGATCAGATATCCGATCAGATATCAACCTATAATGATGTAGCAGTTGTACCTGATGAGCCGGGGGTGAAATTACCTGTCATCAAATTGCCTGAGACGAAAAATTTTAGAAATGCCACGATGATAGGACTTATTTATTATAACGGCAAAGTATATACCCAAACGGATACAGAAATCGCTCCTGAACGGGCAAAAGATCTACTCGGAGAGAAGCTTGGGACTGCAAAAGGCAATATTGAAGGATGGGACACGCAAGATGAAAATGATATTGAATTTGCTTCAACGATACATAAGGCAGATGTTTATACGGTAAATGGGTACGATAAGGATTTTAGAATTATGACGTTAGCTGAACAGAATGGAATGGTTAGCCCTGCATTTTATGAGCGCTTAAACGATATTTTTGTAAGAGATGGTGGAGATTTTTTTGGGAGATTTAATATCAAAGGGAATGTAGTTGGTGCCCGATATCAAAGTTATAGTGAGTGGAACAATAGCATGGACCAATATCACCCGATAAAAGATATGGATTTAATAAACACGCTGGTGGATCAGCTGTATCATGCGAATCTTTTATCAAGGGAAATCGTTGGTGATGCACTGGGTGACTTTAGAAATGACGATAAGTATAGACGATTGATCATTCAGCTAAGTGATGGTACGGAGGTGAACTTGAAAATAATTAGAAATGGTTACATCAACTATGGATTTGCAGAGGTGTATTTTATAATCGATAGTGAGATGTTCTGGAAACTGTGGCAAGTTATGCAGCCAATTTAACAGTAAACTACACTCCAGAGGCGTGAATCTCCGGGAGTTCGTACGAGTGAATCAACAGTTAGAAGCTTCTGCCAGAGGTTGGCGGAGGTTTTTTTTCATGAATTTTTTAGTAATCGTAATATTCTTCCATTTAATAGTATAATTAACGCTAGACGAAGTATGGACAAAATGAATGAAGGAAGGAGTTGTGAAATGGAGGTTTCTCAGAAGCATACTGTGACCGCTGCTGTGGTTGTGATTAATGATCGTAACGAAATACTACTAAAATACGGACCGAAGCGTGGATGGGAAATCCCAGGAGGCAGAGTCGAAGTGGGGGAATCACTGTCAGCTGCAGCTGTGCGGGAAACGAAAGAAGAGACAGGCATGGATATAGAAATCATTAAATTTTGTGGCTTTTTTCAGAATGTTAAGGAATCCGTTTATAACACCTTATTTATGGGAAGACCCATCGGTGGAGAGTTTAGAATATCGGCTGAAAGCTTAGAGATTAGGTATTTTTCTATTGAAGAGGCACTTGAAAAGATAACCTGGAAGAGTTTCAGAGAGCAAATTGAATATTGTTTACATTATGAAGAGCAATTTTTAGTCGAATATAATAACCGAAATTATAAGAAAAAAATATATTGCGGCGATATTGAGGAAGGTCCGGATTTCATATAGCAAGGCATAGAGTTGCACTATCAAATGAAGATAAGGGGATATGAGTATGACAACCAATATTACTGCTGAACCCATTCGTATGGTTGAATATGATCCTTCATACGCCGGAGCGCTCGCTGACATGTGGAACCGCAGCAACGAAAATTGGGGCGGGGGTACCAATCTCAGAACAGAGGACAGCATTCGCCGGAAAATGGAGATTTCGTCCAATCTGCATGCTTTTCTTGCCGTCGATGGCGAGGAGGTTGTGGGTTTCTGCAGCTTCGCCCATTACCAGCAAGATGAAGGCGCCTTGTATGTACCGCTGCTAAATGTGAGGCCCGATTATCACGGACGTAAGGTCGGCCGCAATCTGATATTGAACGCTGTCCGCAAGACCGTCGAAGCGGGTTGGCCACGGCTCGATCTGTTCACCTGGGCGGGCAATACCAAGGCTGTGCCCATGTATAAGAAATGCGGGTTCTTCTGGGAAAAAAATGATGATTACGTTCACTTGATGAACTTCATTCCAACGATATTACAAACGGAAGCGCTCACACCGTATTTCGAGGAGCTTGACTGGTACGCAGATAGCACCCGTGAACTTGTGATCGAACCGGATGGCCGCCATAAGCACGGCTTCGATTTTCTGGACTATACGTGGCATAAGGGAGAACTGGCTTTGCGGGTAGAATTTGAGACGACGGGCCGCGGGCTGACCGCTCTGGATACGCCAGAATATGCGATCTCAACAGAGATCGAAGAGCATAACCTCGTATTTGGTTCTGCTTACAAGGTCCGCTACCGAATCGAAAACCGCTTGGCAACCGAGCTTTCAATAGAAATCAAGGGGCAGAACGACAAGAATATCCGTTTTGCCCTGGATATCGCCCGAACGATTGCTCCGGGAGAAGCGGTAATCGTGGAGGGGGATTTCCAGCTCGACCCGATCCTGGAGGAGCAGAATAACAAGAAGACCCATCCTGTTGTCAAGAGCACTTGGATCATCAGTGGCAGACGGGCCGAGTTCCGTATGGGCATCGATCCGAAATTTCCGGTCAAGATGCAGATGGTACTGCCAGCCAAAGAACTGCATCCGGGTATTCCGGCCGAGCTGTATCTGAATGTGGAGAACAATTTCACCTCACCAGCGGAGTTCACTTTTGACTGGCCTGAGGATAAAATCGTGGAATGGGCTGAACGTTCGGTCCGTATCACCATACCGGCTAATGGCAAAACCTCTATTCGGGTACCCTTCACCTTGCAATCATACGGTCTTTACTCTCACGAGGTTCAGGTCACAGCGGTTCCGGTAAACGGTAAGCCAGTTATTTTTACAAGCAAGCTGTCCGTACTAATGAAGGGAACAGAGGGGCGTTACGGAGGACAGAATGGGGAGCAATGGGTCGCCGTGAACGGTGCTTTTTCGGTTCACCTTCACAAGCTAAGTAATAGCATGTGGATCGAATATCCGGGCTCCCGCCACAACTTTTGGTGGAACTATCCCAAGCTTGGAAAGCCGTTCGCGGAAGAATTCTCGAAGAAGCAAGCTACAGAAGTGAAGATCTATCCGGAAGGAGAGAGTCAGGTTCTGGAAGCCCTGTACGAGTCGGAGAACTTTTCCGGTCTGCAACTGAAATCCGTAACCAAGCTGATTGCAAGCGGGATCGCCGAATTTCATTATGAAGTAATGAATAGCAGCATCGAGCTGGAGGAGAACGTATATTTGCTGACGAACTTCGGTTTCTTCGGCAATCGGCTCATTCTGCCGTATCAGGGCCGTTATGTCGATATGGGCGAGGCGTACGCTGGCAGTCCGGATCATTGGGACAGCGCTCAGATCTCGGAGAACTGGCTGTTCAACAAGGAAGAGGACGTTGCCTGCGGGATCTGCTGGGACCCTTCCTTGAAGCTGCTTCGCTCGGAATATCCGCTCGGACTAGAGCATGATCTCGGCCGAATCGCTCCCGGAGCAGCAGTGAAGACGAAGCCGACGATATTTGCGCTGAACACCTTCGCTAACTGGTCGGATTTCCGTTCCTTCGCCCGTAAATGTCCGGCTCCGGTTGTACCTGTGCTG
Source organism: Paenibacillus helianthi (assembly GCF_001909055.1). GTDB lineage: Bacteria > Bacillota > Bacilli > Paenibacillales > Paenibacillaceae > Paenibacillus_AQ > Paenibacillus_AQ helianthi. Next base: position 17,566 of record NZ_LVWI01000041.1, on the reverse strand, counting down.
GATAATCATCTCGAAATTGTGCTTGGAGGCGGCAATCCATTCAAGTCGCCGGTACTTCATGCGGAGCTGATCGAACGAAAGCTGCTTCCGCTTGCCGGGGAATTCGAGCTTTATGTCCAATGTGATGGGGAAGAAGAGCAAAGAATCGCGAGTGTTGTGCTTCGCCCAGAGCAGAACCTGCATTCTGCAAATGTGGAGTTCTCTCCTGAGGACAAGAGGGTTCAGGGAACCGGAGAATCCACTTGGAAAGTGCGTGCCGTCTATCGCGGTGAGGATCGGATTCAGGAACGCTCAGCAATGTGGTTCCCTCAGACAGATGCGAGTGTCAGCTGTGAAACTCAGGAGGGAACGGCCGGGACATTATATACAGTGAACAACGGCGTCCTCTCTATAGCGGCTGACCCCGGATTCGGCAGTGTTGTGCATTCCTTGAAGCACCAGGGCGAAGAATGGCTGGATAGCTCGTATCCTGTACCGGCTCCGCGTTCCTGGTGGAATCCCTGGTATGGCGGACTAGGCGTACATATTCCCGGAATGAATGGCTTTAGCCGGCAGCAGGAGCCAAGACATGCGGCATGGGCGGAATGTACGGATGATCAAGGCAACGTCTGGACAGGACTGAGTCTAACCACCCGGATCGAGCAGCATAAAATGTATCGGGGAATGTCGATCAAGCAGTTCTACCTTATGCTGCCAGGTGTTCCAGTCCTCTGTATGCTGCATTCGGTCACCAATGAGAGTGGTATGATGCTGCCAGAGTATAAGTTACAAGAGTCTCATTTCTTCCGGCCTTCACCAGCCATCAATGAAGGCTGGATCGAAGTTCCCGGAGAAGGACGATTCCTCACCGGGAACCTGGAAACCGGGCTTCAAGCCAAGGAACTGCTGCGGATTGGCGCTGTTACCCGCCTCAATATGCTGCATGCAGTGAATAACTATCCTAATACAAACGCCTCAGCTTATGTAAACAACAAGGTAATGGAGTATGGTGCGGAACATCAGCTTGCTCTTATGAACGGGGAGACTGCCATGACACAGCCGACCTTTCTGATCCTGGGAGGAACCACGCTGAATCCAAAGGATATCCAGAGCCTGCTTAAGCTGAAGTTCGCCAGCCCAGCCGTAGATAAGGAGACCTTACATGCCGATCATTGATATTCATATCCATCTCTCCGATATCGAGAGCTTTCGCCAGACAGCAACGGATCTGTCCAAGGTTGATTACACGGCCGCAGGCCTTAAGGCGGAGTTTGACAAGAACGATGTCATTCTTGGTATTGGAATGGGTGTGACAGAGCAGACCAAAGGAGCTTTTCCCGATTCCAAATCACCTAACCCGATGGGCCTTGATCTGGAAGAGAGTGTCCCGCCATTTCTGATGGAATGCGTCGGCATCAATCCGAATCTGCTCACCGGGAAGCAAGCCCGGCAGGAGCTGGACCGGATCGAAGCACGGCTGCAAGCGCCGGAGGTGGCGGGGATCAAGTTGTATGCCGGGTATTACCATCATTATGTCTACGACAACATCTACACACCCGTGTATGAACTGGCTGCGAGGTACGGCGTTCCTGTGGTCATTCATACCGGTGATACCTATTCGATGAATGGATTGCTGAAGTATTCGCATCCGCTTACCGTAGATGAATTAGCCTATCAGCAGCGCGGGGTGAACTTCATGATCTGTCATTTGGGTGATCCCTGGGTCATGGACGCTGCCGAAGTGGTGGCCAAGAACCCGAATGTTTATGCTGATTTGTCCGGACTTGTCGTCGGTGACCGGCCTCATTTTGAACGGTTCATGAATGAACCGCTATTCATGGACCATTTCCGCAGGGCGTTGGTGTACTCGGATCACTATGAGAGAATGCTCTTCGGAACCGACTGGCCGCTCGCACCGATCGGATTGTATGCTGAGTTCGTCCGCCGGCTTGTGCCCGAGCAGCACCACGAGAAGGTGTTTTATCAGAATGCCATAGGGCTGTTCCCGCGCATTCAGCGGCGGATAGCGGAGCTGTGAAATTGTGATTTTTTAAAACCTGTCTGGAGTTGTGCCGCTTTAGCCTTTATAATATGACAAGAGTACAGTATAAAGGAAAAGGTGTTTATTACATGAGCATATTAAATGTTGAAAAGCTGAGTCACGGATTCGGTGACCGCGCGATTTTCACCGATGTATCATTCCGTCTGCTAAAGGGCGAACATATCGGACTGATCGGAGCCAATGGTGAAGGTAAATCCACCTTCATGAACATCATCACAGGCAAGCTTCAGCCGGACGAAGGAAAAGTCGAATGGGCAAAACGCATGCGGGCCGGCTATCTGGACCAGCACGCAGTACTGACGAAGGGACAATCGATTCGTGATGTTTTGCGGGGTGCCTTTCAATATCTCTTTGACATGGAACAAGAGATGAATGACATGTACGGCAGAATGGGCGAGGTGTCTCCTGAGGAACTGGAGCAGATGCTGGAGGATGTCGGAACAATTCAGGACACACTGACAAGCCAGGATTTCTATATGATCGATGCCAAGGTGGATGAAACCGCCCGCGGGCTGGGACTGACGGATATCGGTCTGGATAAGGACGTCCATGATCTCAGCGGTGGTCAACGGACCAAGGTCCTGCTGGCCAAGCTGCTGCTGGAGAAGCCGGACATTCTGCTGCTGGACGAACCTACGAACTATCTCGACGAGCAGCACATTGTATGGCTGAAGCGGTATTTGCAGGAATACGAGAATGCTTTCATTTTGATTTCGCATGACATTCCGTTCCTGAACAGTGTCATCAACCTGATCTATCATATGGAGAATCAGTCACTGACGCGATATGTGGGCGATTACGAGTACTTCCAGCAGGTGTATGAGGCGAAGAAATCGCAGCTTGAATCTGCGTTTAAACGCCAGCAGCAGGAGATCGCGGATCTGAAGGACTTCGTTGCCCGGAACAAAGCCAGTGTGGCTACACGTAATATGGCGATGTCCCGGCAGAAAAAGCTGGATAAGATGGACGTTATCGAACTCGCCAGAGAAAAACCGAAACCGCAGTTCAACTTCAAGGATGCGCGCACTTCCGGCAAGCTTATTTTCGAAACCAAGGAGCTCGTAATCGGATACGATTCTCCGTTGTCGAGACCCCTGAATCTCCAAATGGAACGCGGACAAAAAATCGCGCTCGTCGGCGCGAACGGGATCGGTAAAACGACATTGCTCCGCAGCATTCTGGGCCAGATCCCGGCGATTTCAGGTTCGGCCAGACTCGGCGATCTGCTGGAAATCGGCTATTTCGAGCAGGAGATCAAGGGAACGAACTACAACACCTGTATTGAAGAGATTTGGACGGAGTTCCCGTCATACACTCAGTTTGAAATACGGGCGGCTCTTGCCAAATGCGGTCTGACGACCAATCATATCGAGAGCAAGATCGCGGTCTTAAGCGGTGGCGAGAAAGCCAAAGTCCGTTTGTGTAAGCTGATTAACCGCGAGACCAATCTGCTGGTACTGGACGAACCGACCAACCATCTTGACGTCGATGCGAAGGACGAGCTGCAGCGTGCGCTCAAAGCCTATAAGGGCAGCATTTTGCTGATCTCGCATGAACCCGAATTCTATCGTGATATCGTGACAGAAACGTGGAACTGCGAATCTTGGACGACAAAAGTATTTTAAAACAACCTGCAGGAATGCGGGTTTGACCGGTGACCCGTAAGATGGAAACTTTGAAAAAAGTGACCCTCTTGCGGGTCATTTGTCTTTGAAGTATAGGTGCCGTATATCTGAAATCCGCCTTAGCCTGCATGAAATGCACTAATTATTGGGGTGCCTTACCCGCAGACCACTATGCTATAGTAGACGTCGAAAGATTGGCTGAAATCTATTGTCAGTCAGATATCACCATAAGGACGCAGGGGGATCATATGGAAGTACATAATCAGGCAACATCTGTGCAGCACTCCAAAAAGAGCGCGGTTAATATCATAATTGACGGCATCTCTGGAATCTTTCTTCCGATTGTTAATATTCTGAGTGCAGCAGGCATTATGAAAGGGTTATTGGCTGGCGCGGCGGCGCTGGAGCTAATCAGTAAAACAGAAGGCACGTATACAGCGCTGAACGCGATGGCGGACAGTCTGTTCTACTATCTTCCCATTCTTCTGGCATATACAGCAGCCCGAAAATTTGGGGCAAATCCATTTACCGCTGTTGTGGTCGCCGGGGTGTTACTATACCCGAGTCTGACCACTCAGTTTGCAGACCACGAGACGATACAGTTTTTTGGCATGGGGATTACTCCTGTCAACTATCCGGCAAGTGCCATTCCAATTATTCTCGCAGTTGGCTTGCTGGTCTATGTCGAACGAATATGTATTAAAGTGTTACCTGAGATCATTCGTGAGTTCTTTACACCATTGATCTCTATTGTTGTGGTATCCTCCGTGACGCTGCTGGTGTTCGGACCGATGGGCACACTTGCCGGGGATGCGCTCGCCAAAGGGTATAGCTTTGTATATCATCTCAGTCCGGTAGGAGCGGGAATGGTCCTGGGTGCAATCATTCAGCCGATGGTCATCTTCGGCCTGCACTGGAGTCTGGTGCCGCTCGCAATTAATAATATCAGCCTGAATGGTTCGGATACCCTCTTGGCTCTGATGGGCCCGGCCTCGTTCGCACAGGCAGGAGCAGCGCTCGCGGTATTCTTCAAAGCCAAAGATAAAAAGTTCAAAACCTTAAGCTTATCCGCTTCCATTTCGGCCTTGTTCGGAGTCACCGAGCCCGCGATGTTCGGTGTGAATCTGCCCTTGCGCAAGCCGATGGTCATTGTATGTTGTGCCGGAGCCGTCGGCGGCGGAATGGCCGGGATGTTCGGATCGTCCGCGATTTCCTTCGCTTTTGCGGGACTGCCGACATTACCTGCTTACCTGGGCGACGGGTTCGGCGGTTTCCTGATCGCCTGTGCGACTGGTTTTCTTATCGCTCTGATTGCAACGCTGCTGATAAGACTGGAAACTGAGCCTGGAATGGATGCAAGAGCTAAGTAAATGACAGAAGAAACAGGCTTCGTCGTCCGAGGGATCGAGCTTGGATGCGGAGCCTGTTTATAATAGATGAGAAGCTAGTTGATGAAATGCCACTCATTCCCGATAGTTTACCGCCTTATGAATTTCAAATTCCCCGTGTCCCTTAAGCAGGACAGAGATATATTGTGGTTCTGCTTTCACATCTGACATAAACCATACTCTTCCTTGTTTCACCAAAATAATCAACCCATTCTCATCACCAACGGCTGTAAATGTTTCACTTTGGCCTCTCCAAGGAGAAAGATTGTATTTCTCTCCAAAAAACGTTGCAGCAGATAATACATCTGGGACAGGTAAGCCGATTTCACTTACGTTCAAAAGACTTTTACCAGAAAACTCATGAGTTGAACTATTATTAAGATTATGACGGGCTATCAATTCCACTATATTTCCGTCGGGATCCTTAAAATAAATCGAGTGGGCGTTCCAATCCTCAAAGAAAATAATTAAATCCCCGTTGTCATCCATCAATTCCACTCTATTTTTAAGCCAATTCATTGCATCTTCAATCTGGTTTTCTGGTATGTTGAATGCAAAATGATATGGTGAATTATGATTACGCTGGTATTCATAATCCAATTGAGAACTCCCAACTGTGAGACAAAATGATTGTGCATCATTCCTACTTATTGGGAGATTCAATACACCCGTGTAGAACTCAATCATCTGATTCAAATTCCTGCAAAAGAGTTTTAGTTTCTTAATCAAAATGGGTATCCCTCCGGGTTCGTCCAACGAATATAGAGTATTAGATTTATTTTACAATGAGACGGATCTGAAAATGTGCAGCTTATCCTGAAATTCTGGGGCAGGAGAACTTAATGCATTTCTCGAATAGTTCTTGATGGAACGATTTAGAATGTTCTTCTATCATTTGACACATTGAGGTAAGTTGTCAATGAATTAAGAATAAATTCTAATTTGGACAAAGGAGATGCAGCATGCTACCATCACTCACATTTCTTAAACGTCAATTGGAGGGGGTTCTCCGCAATAAATTCGCGCAGGGGCATCAAACCTCGGGTTATTTAGCCAAGCTGGAACAGCTTCCTGCAAGTTATGATGCCTATCTGGAATTCGCTCAGAGCTTGGCTGCTATTCCAATGCGGGATAATTGGTCTTACTATGAGCCGGATGATTTAGAGGAGATATGGCGGGAATGCGATCCGGCCCGACCTCTAGGCCAGGTCGGAATTCTGAATCTGAAGGACAGCTCCAAGCGGGTCGAGGCGGGATTCCTCGCTTCCGTCTGCGGCTCCATGCTGGGCAAACCGATCGAAGTCAACCCCAGCTTGTCGGAATTGCGTCAAGCGCTTACTTCCGTAGGGGAATGGCCACTGAACGATTACATCTCTGATGAAATCCTCCATGCGCTGGATCGTCGTCATTGGTCCTGGTATGAGACGACCCGGGGGCGAATTCGTTATGTGGCACCTGACGATGATATCAATTACACCTTAATGGGAATGCTAGTGCTGGAGCAATTCGGCGAGGGTTTTACGAAAAGAAATGTAAGGGATTTATGGATAAATCATCTTCCGATAAGTACAACTTGGGGTCCGGAGAGGTCCATCCTGGTTCAATCGGGGATTAGCTATTTGGAGCATGACAGGGAAATATTCAATCACTCTGAAATAGAGGCTTGGCCCGATCTTTTGGTACAGGATACGGAACTATGCGGGGCAGCGATTCGCGCAGATGCTTACGGCTATGCCTGTCCCGGTCAACCCGCGCTTGCGGCTGAGCTAGCTTGGCGGGATGCAAGTTTTACACATCGCCGGACCGGTATTTACTCCACGATGTTCATTGCTGCTGCGATTGCTGTCGCACATGTGCTGCGCGATCCTGTCAAAATCATTAGTACTGCACTGCAATTCGTACCGAGAAGGAGCCGATTCTATGAGATTACTAAGGATTGCTTGCAGATGGTAGAGAATGCAGATAACTGGCTGGAAGCCTATCAGAGCATTAACGATAAGTATGCGAATTATTCCCACTGTCAGGTTTATCAGGAAATAGGCACTTTAATAAATACATTTCGATTTGCAGAACATGCAGGTGACGGGATATGCAAGCAGGTGATGCAAGGCAACGATACGGACAGCTTTGGGGCAACAGCCGGCTCTCTGCTCGGGGTTTATTTTGGTTCTGATGGCTTAGAGTCAAGGTGGCTTGAGCCTTTCCAGGACCGGATTCATACGGGGTTATCTAATTTTCATGAGCAAAAGCTTTCCCGTTTGGCCGAGCGGATGGGGCGTTTGCCGGAACTGATGAACACCGGTCAGCATCGAATTCAGCCCAGTGAGCTCTATGTGAACGAAAACACGGATTTAGGCCTTTGAATTTGATTTCATCATAAAAATGTATGAGAAATCAGTTGATTCTCATTTTTGTCTAACATAACAGAAAGGGCTGGAGCAGGGTGAAACCCTGATCCAACCCTTTTTTCTACGGCTCAATCCCCCATACCAGCTGACCGTTCATATACCCGGTAACCTGTTCATTGTTTACGAACTGACTGCTGGATGCCTCGAACGAGTAATCGTTAGCCTGGTTGTAATTAGACCAGTTGGTTTTGGAGAACCGTGCTTGAATCTCTGCGCTCTGGCCGGGATTCAGTGTTCCAGCTGAACTCGTAAAGCCAATTTCCAGAGCATAATCGGCCCCGGTAACCGGAGTCGCCAGTTTAACGAATTTGCTGGTTATATTCGCACCCCCGATACTGGACCAGTCGCACCAAAAACTCTGTTCGTTGTCCCCGTCAATGGTATAGTAATACCGGAGCTTGACATCACCGAGCTGAATTGGTGAATCGCCGGTATTGACTACTTTGAATTTGGGTGAAATTCCGTTGGTAGAAGCACTCGTGCTGCCGTTATAGCTCTGGATCGTCAAGTCTCCCGAAGGAACAGGAACACTGCTGTCCACTACATTAATAGTAAGAACGGCATTATTTCCCCCGTTGAAATGAAAGGTAATCGCATTCTGGCCCAGCGGCAGTGTGGAAAGATAAGATTTGCGCAGAATGGCAGCAGTGCTAGATACCGTATAATCCTGGCCTGGTATAAGCGTATAATTTCCATTCGTTATACTTGCAAGCTGGAGTCCGTTTAAGGTAAGGGATAGGGAAATATCCTGTGCTAGATTCGCCGCTTTATCAAATGCCGCATTCACGGGCGAAATCGCAGCGCCCGGTGTGGAATCGACAATTTTGACTTTTAATACAGGATCTTGACCTTGGTTAAAATCAAAGATGATCGAATGCTCGCCAACCGGCAGCCCACCCAGGAAGGTTTTTTTTAACAGCAGTGTACTTCCGCTCAAGGTATAATCCTGATTCACGGTCAATGCACTTCCACCTGCCCGAAGAGCGGTTAATGTATTGCCGTTAGCATTCACGGTTATGGCTTTGTCGCTCTGAGACGGCGCATATTTGTCAAATTCAACGTTTGCAGGTGTAATAGACGCGCTTGGAGTGGGATCATCCACCTTAAGATCGGGCAGCTCATCCAGCGTGATTACATAATTACTTTGATACAGTGTTTTCAGAGTAGCCGGATAATTAAAAGCAGTACTCATGAGATGTTCACCATACCACGGTAGGAAATAGAGCCATCCTGACTTTTCCTCGGTCAGGTTCTTCACACTCGGTACGGTATCATTCTCTGTCATCGCAACCATTTTTTTGCCGCCGGTCAAGTCAACAAGCTTATAGAAAATCGATGTAATGGCATCCTCATTGGGCACGCCGGACAAACCGTCATAGCGGTTGTAGATCGTATTGTATTTATCATAACCGACCATATCCACCTGATCGTTGCCGGGATACCATGCGGGAGAAGTGCTATACACATAGCTGTTGTAGGTCCAGATCAAGTTGTGCAATCCGTACGTCTCCGTAAGCTCGGTGTAGAGCAAATTCCATAGCTGTTTATACACGTCCGCGCCTGCCGAAGCCCACCAGAACCACGCGCCTTCGCCATTCAACCCGCCGTTGCCCTCTGCCTCATGAAAGGGACGGAAGATAACCGGCACCTTGTTATTCTGCAAAATCTGCAGCTGTTCCGCCAAATCCTGGATAGCCATCATTACGTATTGATATTCTTTGGTACCGGGAACTACCGCATTGGCTGTTTTAAAATTGGTTTCTGTCGGCTTGTAGGTGGCTTCCTTCCAATCCACGGGCTGTCCTAGCTGATAGCTGGTGAAATTACGCGGCACCGTGATATGCCAGCTGTTCGTCGCAATCCCTCCCCGGTTATTCACCCAATCGATCATACGGGCAGTTGTACCGTCCTCCCAGCCGTACAGCGGATTATAGTTCATTAGATCGAAGCCGCGGATGGCCGGATACTTTCCGGTTAGATTATGGATCCAATCGAACTCGAGCTCGGAGTTGCCGTCATTTCCACCTCCATAAATCTCTTGCTGGCCGGAGATCATATGTTTGCCGTAGACCTCTGTTAAATAATTCATCAAAACCTGCGTTTCCGGTGTAGCCTTAGGGTCGGTAAGGACAGGCAGCACATCCAAAGGATCAAGAACAGCAACATCGACCGTAAAGGTGTCAAAATAAGCAAATCCCCAGCCGGCCTTTATTTGGATGGTGTTATTGCCTTGGTTCAGCTTTTGAAAGCCAAAATCGAAATTCGACCACGTAGTTGTATAGGGTAGCATATACGAACCTTTGGTAACGCCGTTAACACTTAAAGATTGAAGCCTTCCGTCTGGACTGAGCTCCTGCATATATCGGGTCCGGATGGAATACATACCAGTTTCCGGGACCGCTACGGTGAAGGTTAATGTACCGGAATTCTGCATCCAGACAAATCCGCTTCCAGAGTATCCGGGCTTCGGCTGTCCATAAATTTGCGTCACCACTTGCAGGTCGGAGCTAAGCTGTGCGTTCTCACTTTCAATCGTGAATAGTGCGGGGTTGGTGTTAGTGTCTGCATGGACGGGGGCTGCTGTTACCCATCCAAGCATTAGACTCATTGCCAGCATCAGTACACTTACCTTTTTGAGCCAAGTTTTCATTGTCATCTTCCTTTCGATGTGGAATATGATGAATACCTGTTCAATCTACCGATTCATGATGGCGCTTTCATAGAAAACATAACATATGTATCAATAAATGTAAATATATGGACAATAATAAGTTTTGGACTCTATATTTTGTTAGATGAGTGTATGGAGTTCAATTGGATGAACCTGATTATGCAGGCGGGGCCAATGCAGTATCCTTGGGAAAGGGACAATCAAATTTTCTTAGATTCAGATTTTGTGAAGAGAGATGTATGCTATTTGTAAGAAAACCAAATGAAAATGATATATTTGAAGGGCCAAAGATAAATTAATTCATCTATTCAAAGATTAACTTGTACTTCGAAGAAGTCAGCACCTTCATTAACAACGTATACACACTGCAGGCTGTATGGCCCTTGGTATACAGAGGTTTTTCCAGGATTAAAAGAATGAATTTCCGAGGAGGATTATCATGTCTTTATATGAACAAGGAGAAGATCTATATGCAGTGGGCGAGTACAAGGAAGCGTATAGTTGCTTTTTACAATCATATACAAACAATGTTGAAGTTACAGACTCAATGAATTATTTAGGATGCTGCGAGTTAATGGTCGAAAATTATGAAGCGGCGTTAGATTGGTTTATTAGGCTTAGTAAGATGGTGCCGAATTGGGAACGGCCAATTACAAATATAGGGCGTGTATACTTAAAGCAAGGAAGATTTACTGAAGCTTATGAACAATTTATTCGAGCAATTGATGTAAACGATCAATCAGAAGATACGTTCTTTTACCTTGGTGTATATTTCGAACGTATCAATAATTTAGTACAAGCAAAGGAGGCTTATGAAGAATCTTTAAGTATTAATAACGATCAAGAAGAAACAAGAATAAATTATGGAAGAGTGCTTTGGAGGTTAGGTCAACGTGAAGACGCCAAATTAGAGTGTAATAAGCTTCTTGAACAAAATCCATATCATGAAGATGTTTTATGGAACCTTGGATTGATGAATATTCAAGATAGTAATTATTATGCAGCCTTAGAATATCTGGAAAGGCTATTTAACCATAAAGGATTTGATATGGAGTTGTATTTTGAACTTAGTAGGGTGCATTACAAGCTCAGAAACTATATTGAGTCAATAAACTGGATAGAAAGAATACTTGAAATAGAACCCACTAATAAAAAGGCATTAAAACTTAAAGTAATATTAGATGATTGCTCAAGAAAGGCTTAGTAGGCAACCTCTCATTGATATTTCGTAGTATTACCAATTATGTATAGAAGCTGCTACAAAAATTCCATGAATAATTAAATTTTTTACACTTGTCGTACTCATCATAGTTATACACTTGGAGTATAAATGTATTCATTTGGAGGAAAGAATGATGACCAATAGTAGCATAAAAAAAGCCGCAATGATTTTGAGCTTCTCAATGGTTATAACAACATTTTCAAGCCAAGCCTGGGCGGAGCAAGGTACAAATACTTCAACACCTGCATATGTAATGAGTTCAGATAGCAAAAATCCTTATGAGGTTGCTGGAATAGACGATCCTGCAGAATTTACGGCTTATTTTTCCAAATTACAAAAAGCGGTTAAGGATAACAAACCTGCAGAAGTGGCAGATCTAATCTCCTATCCCATGAATTTGAACAAAGACAACAAAACGTATGTTATTTATAACAAAGAAGAATTTATTAAGAAATACGATCGCATCTTCACTTCGCTTGTACGTGACATTCTTCTAGCTCAAAAAGTCGATAAGCTGTTTGTGAACTATCAAGGAGTTATGGTTGGAGATGGAGAATTGTGGATGGGCGTGCGAAACAATAAACTTGGAGTTATTGCGGTTAATATCACTAACAATCCATATGAAATAGCAGGCATCAAAAATCCAGTCGTATTTGAGCATAACTTCAGTTTGCTGCAGAAACACGTTAAAGAAGGAAAAAAATCTGAGGTCGCCCATTTGATGGTGTACCCATTGAAAGTGAACAATAAGGGGAAAACCATAGAAATCAAAACCAAGAAAGATTTTATTGCAAAATATGACAAAATCATGACTGCTAAAGTCAAGAAGGCGTTATTAGCTCAAAAACTCGATAAAGTATTTATTAATTCGAAAGGTGTTATGATTGGCAACGGAGAGCTGTGGATGGGACAGTTCGGAGAGCAAGTTGGTGTATTTGCTATAAACCAGTAATTATTCATACGCTCTTAAAAGCTAGTATTAACAGGCAGACGCGATTTGAGTTACAATAAAGGCCACCGCTTCATTCGCTTACTTTGCTAAATTCTCTTGCTCCAATCAGACCCTAGACAATAGCAATACTCGAAAACATAAAAGCGACTATGCTCCGTGCATGGTCGCTTTTATGTGTAACTTAGCAATACTTTACCCAAATCCCACCGAAAAGTGGTGATGCTGCATGTTATCAATTGTAGTTACTGAAGAACTACCTCATCATAAAATTGATCAATAAAGGGCAATTAAATTGGTACCAAGTATGGCTACTAACAATCTTGTTGAAATAAATCGAGTACCTTCCCATGTTAAAATATTTTCTACATACCCTAATGTATCCGAATTAGTAGTGCCGATAATTCGTTGAATCGCGAGTAAATCATAACTATTACTTTTTGGGTTTGTAACAATGGGATTTAACGCACCTAAAGCAAGAACCTCTCCTTTTACGGGTTGTTTTAGTTTGCCATCTTCGTTGTAGTATTGCGATAAATATTCTACGCCCTTATAGCTGATGTCTATAGTGAATAGCACGTTTAATTGGGGATTCCCTATGCTTACCTTGTAAAAATCCTCATAATTTACATTGAATTTATATTCAGTATTGTATTTTTCAACATTAAACATTTCTTGTAGATGATTATCCTTAAAGGAATACACATAGAAGATGCCATATCCGCCGCTTCCTCCAGAGTCAATACTTATTAAAATATCCGCTACGCTATCTTTAGAAAAATCCCCCAGAAAAAGTCTGGCATTATATCCAGCATTGTATTGAAGATTTACCGTTGTAGTTATGTTAGAATGTCCATCTTGGATCGCAAGTGTGATTTGATCAGCAAAGTCTCCAGTTCCTTCTGGTTTATTGCCGAATAAATATATGTTATCAAGCGTTCTGTCCCCATTTACATCGGCTTGCTTTATATCCAGCAAAGTAATGTTTCTGGAAAGAGTCAAGTTACCATACCCTCGGTCTGGGTATATTTGGTTTGAATATTGGTGTGGAGTCCCAAAGTAAACCTTTTGCTTATATTGCGGATCATTGGATTCATAATATATATAGATAGGATTATTGTGTGCATATCCATTATCTAAATATAATTCAGCAGAAAGAGGTTGCAGTGAAGTGGCAGGCGGAATGTATTTCACGGTTAAGTTTTGTCGGTTCAAATCAGACATATATATTCCTCCATGATAATTGGGTTATAATCCATACATTCAGAACGGACGGCGCATATCCTGTGTTAGAAAAGAATGAGGAGGGGAAATCAATGGGATATCCTGAAGTTTGTCACGGGTTTACTTCTACGACTGCAATTTTGGTTCTTTATATTTTGTTGGTAATTATTTTATCTGCTGGTTTCTTTGTTTAGTAACAAAGCCTCTGAAGCGTATGAAGCCATGAACAAGAGCCTATATTGCTAGGCTTTTGTTCTTTTTTTGTAGCATGGTGAACAACAAGTTTATTTAGTTCCAATCACAAGAATAAATCCGATATATTCTGCATAACTGTCCATTATACTGTTGTACTTACGGATTACTTCCCAAATGGAGGGGTCAAGAAAGGAACCTTCATCAATTTGTTGATGAGCGTCAGGTTGCTCAAACAAATCCAGACTTGTTTTAGGAAACCGGTAGGGACCCTCTATCTTTGAACGATTAAATCCTATGATTTGTACTAAAGCTAACCACTCCTTAATGTCCCATAGCTTATCAACGTGGTAAAAATTAGTGATTTCTTGGTTGATTTCAGTAGACATGGGTTTTCGTTGGGTCATTTCTCTGTCAAAAAGTTGGCCTCCAGACCGCAAAACCCTGTAGTATTCCAAGAATGCCTTCCTTGTATCGGTGAAGATGGATACAGACTCGACAAGAATCACATCAAATGATTCGTTAGGAAAAGGCAGTGAAAGTGCGTCTCCCTCCAAGAATTTCAAGGTTACATTCTCTTTTTCAGCCCGCTTTTTTGCTTTTGCAATCATATCTGGGCGAATATCTATACCTACTACATCATGACCCTGAGCAGCTAAATAACAAGATGTTCTACCTGTGCCACAACCAATTTCAAGAATTCTGGAGCTAGTGGGTAGGGGATAATGTTCAAACTGCTTCAAGGTTGCAGAAAATCCTCCAGGATGAGCACTACCAATACCTAATTTGGACAGCATGTCGAAATACTCCATATACTAAATTTCCTTTCATCGAAGGTTTTATCTTATAATATGTAAGAAAATTTACTTTGCACCGCAGTGGAGGATTTTATTGATTAAAACATGGTGAGTATAGAAAATCCCCGTATCTTATGCAACATGCCCACAATCCCGTAGACTGGTATCCATGGGGAGAAGAGGCTTTTGCCAAAGCAAAGTCTGGAAACAAGCCGATCTTCCTGTCTGTCGGCTATTCAACATGTCATTGATGATGATTGAGGTGATAGATGGAGATAGCGAATCTGTGAAACGAAGGTGAATAATAATCGTAGCAGAACCGGGGCGGGATTAGATACGCTTCGGTTTTTATTTTTTTAAACGAATAAATATTTGTATTTTTTGTTCCAAGTTAAAAAAAGGAAGGAGAATGTTGTTTTTTAGAGAATGAGGATAGGTAAAGGAGTGTGTCAATAGTGAACAAAAAGTTAATGCTTTTAAGTTTTCTTGGTATGTTTTCAGTAGTATGTCTATCCATTACAGTCTTTGCGGCCGCTGCCGGATACTCTTTAAGGGTAAACGGGGCTGATATTAAAGGAGAAGCAAAGGTCATTGATGGAGTGACCTATGTACCTTTACGCACAGTTATTGAAGGTTTGGGAGGGTCATACCACGTCATGCCTGAGTCAAATACAATCAGTATTCTGAGAAGAGACATAAGCATGTATGGCGGGTATACTGAGTCCAATCCATTACGTTCCGGTTCAAAAGCATATTTTGAAATAAATGAAAATTATGATAAATTCATCGGTTCAGTCTCTATCGAAGAAACGAGCACAGGAAAGGATGCATTGAAAATCCTTCAGGAGAAAAAAGAACCTGCCCCAAGCGGTTATACCTATGTTTTCGTAAAAGTGAACCTTGAAATCTTAGCATCTGAACAAGCCGGTGCATCGTTTCCTATAAATAATTATAGGTTTGAATATATTGACTCGGTAACTCAAATGAGAATTCCTTCTTTTATGTTCTCCAAGTATTCGCCCAGCGTATCAGGAGGAAAACCATTCAACGGTTGGGTTGGATTTTTAATTCCTGAAGGTCATCAATCTGGAATGATAGTTTTATCAAGTCCAGATGATCGGCAGAATGCTTTATGGATGAAAGTACAATGACATCGTGAAAACTTGTGAATATAATCAAAATGGATTAAACCTAAGTACCCAATAGATTAGCCAAGGAGAAGTCGCCATATCTGCTGCAACATGCACATAACCCGGTGAACTGGTTCCCTTGGTCAATTGCTCGAACAGGTTATAGTTTAATCTTTGGGCAGGAAAGAATATTGCAAAAGTCAGCATTATTTGACTCATTTAAGGGGCTACGATGATGGAAGATAATAGAATAGATGCTTTAGTAACGCTTTGTATGTTAAAACTTCGTTTCCAGAATAAACTACAAGTAAACTTAACGAACATACAAGAGAAATCAAAAGAGTTAAAAGATATGAGACTAGACGAACAATCAATTATAGCGTCTATTCAACGTTTACGTCATAGGGGTCATGTTAAAGACAATAGTGTTAATTTATTGTTGGGTTCAGGGATTGTGCATCATTATATTGAGATTCTTCAGTATGATGATGGAGTTAATATCGAAGAAACCTTAGACATATTAGAGAATCGTATTCGGCATTATACAGAGCATCGGAGATACGACTTGTAAAATATATTTCGAAAGGAATGGGGGCAATGAAGAACTTTAAAGTAAGATCTAAACAAAGAGAGTAAGAAACCACTCCGAGGGGCGGGAGTGGTTTTGTTTTTGTATAATCAGAAATCAAACATTGCCGAGATTGTGCCAGTATATTTGTCCACAGTGTACCAGTTAAAAGTGGCAGTATGACCTTCACCTGTAACTTTATTATCTATAACTACCTCATAAACGTGTATACTATAGTTCCCCGCTTCATCAATATTATCCAATTCAACACGATAACCTTTAGGTATTTTGCTTCCGTATGTACTCTTAACTTTTTGAATAGCTTGGGCAACAGAAATTCCTTTATTCGTAGGAACACTACCAAGATAAATGTTGTAGCGGTCAAAGTCAGCAGTCAAAGGGACATTAGCAACTTTAGCTACTGTTTTCAATGGAACATATGAAGTGCCATTTACAATCAATATATCTTCAGTGAGCTTTCGTTCACCATTCATAAAAAAGTTAATGGGCTTATACCATACCGTTTGCTTTGAGCCATAATCAGCGAAAATGGTCGTTCCTGTAAAAATAGTTCCTATAGCAATACCTAATATCAAACCTTTAACTTTGTCTTTCATCATCAGATCCCCTTTATATTAGTATCTACTGGAATATTTTACTTTAAATAGAGTCTACCCTTCAATACATATATAAGGAATATGAATGTAATTCACTTATTGGCCAAAGTAAACTTTGTACCGCGTTTTCTTTTTTTGCATGGTATCCCATCTCACATGGAGTTACCTTTTTGTATTCCTTGAGACTTCTCCCGCCAAATTGGGTAGACTAACCCTAGATGTACTTTACCCAAAATTAGCCGAAATGAGGGATAGCCCCATGACAACCCACAATGCAACCAATATACTAATACACGAAAAATCACCCTACCTTCTACAACACGCATACAACCCCGTGCACTGGTTCCCCTGGGGAGAAGAGGCTTTTACCAAAGCTCAAGCCGAGAACAAGCCGATTTTCTTATCTGTCGGATATTCCACTTGCCATTGGTGGCAATCTAGGATGTGTCTGAAAACTAAATAACATGGTAAGATTTGAGAAAACGAATGGGGCGTCAAGCATGATTCAAAGACGGTACGAAATAAGCGATGAACAGTGGGAACAAATTAAGGACATGTTTCCACCCTACAAAACAGGGCGTCCGTCAAAATTAAGTGAAAGAACCATGTTTAATGCTTTTCTATGGATCGCTCGAAGTGGTGCTGCCTGGCGCGATCTACCGGAGGAACGCTATGGTTCATGGAAAACGGTCTACAGTCGCTTCTGCAAATGGCGAGATACCGGACTGCTTGTC
>NZ_LVWI01000040.1 GCF_001909055.1 Paenibacillus helianthi | reverse complement strand
TTTCTTCTCAGGTACCGTCACTCCGGTAGCAGTTACTCTACCGGACGTTCTTCCCTGGCAACAGAGCTTTACGATCCGAAAACCTTCATCACTCACGCGGCGTTGCTCCGTCAGGCTTTCGCCCATTGCGGAAGATTCCCTACTGCTGCCTCCCGTAGGAGTCTGGGCCGTGTCTCAGTCCCAGTGTGGCCGTTCACCCTCTCAGGTCGGCTACGCATCGTCGCCTTGGTAGGCCGTTACCCCACCAACTAGCTAATGCGCCGCAGGCCCATCCTCTAGTAACAGATTGCTCCGCCTTTCATCCCTCGCCCATGAGGGTGAAGGAATTATCCGGTATTAGCTACCGTTTCCGGTAGTTATCCCAGTCTAGAGGGTAGGTTGCCTACGTGTTACTCACCCGTCCGCCGCTAAGCTTACCCCGAAGGATAAGCTCCGCTCGACTTGCATGTATTAGGCACGCCGCCAGCGTTCGTCCTGAGCCAGGATCAAACTCTCCAAATTGGTATTTAGAAAGAGCCATTGCTCATTTTGAAACATCTGACGAGAATAAAATATTCTCTATTTTTGGATCTCACTTGCGTGAAATCCCACTCACTCGTTGTTCAGTTTTCAAAGATCAAATTCTCATTTCCGTTCGCCGTTGCTTGTCAGCAGCGACCTTTATAATATATCATAGCACCCTCGATTTAGTCAACCTTTTTTTAATTTCTTTTTTTCGGTTGTCTTCCCCATGCTTTGAAGCTTATTACCTGCGTCAGAGGGACGAGTTATAATTTAACACAACATTAACATAGGCGTCAACTATAAATATTCCCTCTATTGCTCATCTCATGCAAAAAAAATCAACAAAAAAAAGAGAGCAGGTTGCCTCTCCTTAATCCATGTGTGATTTTCTTTTATACTTACAAGGTGTACCGTACTGTGTGACCATCTCCGGCCTCCTCGGCCCAAGAAGCAATCTCCCTAATCTGTGAACGGGATACAAGCTTACGCAACACCAGAGGCAGTTCAGCGCCAAGTTGACTAAGTCCCGAATGCTGCAGAAGTTCTTTTACACTCCAAGGTTCCTTACGACTGCCGAGAATATTCAATAATATGGTGCAGCAATCGGACATCTTGGACATAATGGCAAATTCGCAGGCTAGCAGAATGAGCTCCACTCTCTGATCCAGTGTCTCAGTACTGACAGTCAGCTCCTCATACAGCTTATGAACGGACGAATTAAGGCCTTTTACTTGCTCCCAGACTGCGGGGTCAGGAAAACAACCTGCCTCACTAACTTCAAGACGTGCCCAGTGATACAAAGCAATCAATACACAGTTGTAGGCATCCATTGTAAAGCCTGCTTCCATATACCGCTTGGATTTCACATACATATGCAGAAACCTGGAAAACTCCATGAACAGTATGCGTTCCTTGAGCGGCCCCTGAAACTGTATAATTTCCCGGCGCATTTCGCCTAGAATTCCCTTTGGGTCCCAAATGACTTCACCCGCTATGAGACTGGTAAGCAGTTCATTATTATCTCCAGCCATTACCGCTCTTTCCAGAGCAGAAAGGCCGACATGCACTGACTGTGTGCGCCGCTCTCCGGCTATCGTATGCGTAATAATACGTTCCTTCTCTTGCTCCTCATGCAGCATTAGTACTACCACATCAAAATCATGAAGAAGCGCGCTCTGAACCGGAGCATTGCCGGTCTGATGCAGAGCTACAGCGCCAAGGACGTTCTCGTCAAATGTTTCTCCACTAAACAAGGTCAAATTGGACAGTTCCATGCTTCCCTCCATCAAATTTGGCGAATTTGCGTCTGTCAGTTATAATTCTCTTAAATATTAATATTCTACATGTTCATATCAGTTCCTCCTGGACAACCGAACTATATTTCAGTTAGGAGCAAATACTCATGAAATTTAAATCGGCTAAAATCAATGCTTTTCGCACTTGGGGACTGCTGCTTACCATGCTCGGAATGGGTCTAATGATCCTGGGAACAGCGGGTATTGTATTCTGGGGTTCGGCCGGAAAGGTTGTTGCTGCAATCGGCCTTGTCATTGGTTTGATCTCCATGATGGCCAGTCTGGCGATCTATTTTTGGGCCGGCATGCTTTCAACGAGTGCAGTCCAGGTAGAATGTCCAGAATGCCGCAAGCTGACTAAAATGCTGGGAAAAACGGACCGTTGTATGTTCTGCCATACCATCCTCACGATGGACCCCGCACAAGCAACGATCACTGCGGAGCAACTTGAAGGGCAGCAGTTAAAACATTAGCGAGTCATATTGCTGCATGAATCCGGCCAACCTTGCCTCTTCTTCTTTTAAGTAAGTACAGATACTATTATAAAAAACCAGGGGTTCCCTAAGGGAACCCCTGTGCTATGTCTACAATAGATGCTGTCTATTCGCTAATCTCCTGCAACGTTTTCCACGCTTCCGGAACGGCAAAGCTGCGGTTCCAGGAACCTATGCCTCCCAGCCCAAATGATTGAGCCAGTTCAACCCTCGCTTTTAACGACACCTTGTCTTCTATCCATATCTTGCGAAGAATTCCATCCTCCGTATACTCCACATAATTCTGTCCTGATTTCTTATCCAGCACAGGTTTCAGCTTCTTTTCGGCAAGGATTTCCTGAACGGCATTCATGCTGACAGCTTTGGAACTAACCTTGGTTTTTCCATCCACCTTGGTTTCCGACCAAATACGGGTATACAGAGGAATACCCAGAACCAGCTTCTCCGCAGGAACGTCGTCCTCCTCAAGGATGCGGCTTACAGCTTTCTCCACCCATGGAAGCGAAGCAACAGAACCTGCGGTAGGACTGGACGCCCAATGCTCATCATAAGCCATGACAATCAGGAAATCTGTAACTGAACCAAGTGCCTTACGGTCCAGAAAGAGCGACCACATCTCACTGTTTGATTTTGGAGTGACATCCATAGAAACAATGAGATTTTTGGCTTGAGCCATCGGCTTCAGCTCCCGCATGAACTGCGTAACGTTCTCTCCGTCCTTGGTGTAGACATTTTCAAAGTCGATATTTATTCCATCCAGACCGTAAAGATCAGCATATTCCAACATCTGCACGATCGTATTCATCCGCTTCTCATAGCTTGATAACGCCTGGGTGGTGAGATCAGCATTAAAGCTGTTGGTCAGTAGCCCCCAAACCTCCATCCCTTGCTTATGGGCCCACTGGACGTAGGCGCTGTCTGCTTTGCTGCGCACATTCCCTTTGGTATCGACAATTTCGAACCAGGTAGGACTGACAACATTGACCCCGGGAAGGTCACCGAATTTGGCCGGGTTGGGCTTACGTTCATATACAGCTTCCCAGAAAAGATTCACCGGTTTGCCTTTCCAGCTGCGTTCCGCGCGCGAGGGAGTGACCGGTTTCACACCGACTTTCTTCTCCCCATTCTTGATAATATCATTTGCTTTGACATAGCCCGCGAATCCGCTGCTCATCTGCACATACAGCCATTTTTCATTGTCCGATTTCCAAATTCTCACCTCGGTTCCAGGGGACATGTCGGCAATAATCGGAGCATGGACGGTCGCCTTACTGCGCAGAGCTTTTGTTTTCCCGCCCTCTTCACCCTTGACTTTACCAAGCGGGACCGTTTCTCCAGCAGTCATCAAAAGAACAGCCCCGGTATCCTTGTCCTCTTCCACCTCAAAACCATACAAGTTTTCAAGCGTGTCCGCTGGCAGGTAGGTTACTCCGTTCTTTTCCTCTGGAGCCAGACGAAGCTGAAGCGGTTTGTTGTTCAGACTGGCAGCAGTTGTATTTTCTTGCATATATAAAAGCTCATTGTCTGTAGATAAAATAACGGATTTGGTCTCTTCTTCATAACGGATGGATGAATCTACATACTTCTGCAGCAGCGGAAGCGGCAAAAGCAGCGTATCTCCGGTACCTGAAGCGGAATAGTCGGTCAGCTCTCCTTTGACGAAAACAGGCTGTTCCAGCCCTTTCCAATCGGGATCGGTGTGCAGACGGTTCGGCAAGACATAGAAAACTACCCAATAAGCTGCTGCGGCTATGATGACAAGGGCTAATAAACGGCGAAAAAGACCTCCGCGTTTCTTGACGCGTCTTTGTCTCTGTCTTGTATTCAAAATGTACCTCCAGATCACTAGTAGAATTAGAATGCGGTGAACCAATCTTAAGTATACGCTATCTCAGACTCTTTGGTTGCGTAAATCTGCTGGAAGGATTGGTCTTATCTGATAGGAACGCATGAAAAAAGTCATTGTAAATCAAGTAGAAACGGATACCGTCCTGCTAAGGACAGTATCCGTTTCAGCGAGAAATCGAAGGATGATTTATAGTGTGAAACATATAAATCCTTATATTTTCGAAAAAACGTGAGGATTCCGATACCGGATTCCTCACGTTAAAGAAATTCACACGATGCAGATTTAATGTGCTTTCTCGCCACAGCATTTGCAGACTCCATATAGCTCCATACGCAAACCATGGATTTTGAACCCTGTTGCCTGCTCAGCACGAAGCTCCACTTCATGCAGCGATGAATAGCTGAAGTCCTCAATCTTGCCGCATTCCTGGCAGATCACATGATAATGATCAGACACATTAGCATCAAAACGGCTGGAATTATCACCGTAGGTTAGCTCGCGGACCATACCTGCTTCCATAAACATCTTGAGGTTATTGTAAACCGTTGCTACACTCATGCTCGGAAACTGCGGCTCAAGCGCGCGGTAAATATCATCCGCCGTTGGATGATTCATTGCTTCCATCAAATACGAAAGAATCGCATGACGCTGGGGCGTAATACGGACACCGGTTGTCTTCAATTGTTCCAATGCATGTTGTACGCCACTACCCATCAATGCCACCGCCTTTAGTAAAGAACATAATAATAACTTTAAAGTAATTGTAAGACTGGACTTTCAATGTTGTCAACGCAGTCTGTATATTATATTCATTATTATATAATAAAAATTACTTAATTCAATATTTCCTCACATTTAGGTTGCTGTTTCCTTCGACATGCAGTTTAAACTCACCCGTGCCTACTTCTCCGGAGATGTTTTTTTTGTCGATGGTCAGCTCTGGTATATTCGAAATGATGTCTCCATAGCCGCTGGAGCCATCCATGGTGTAATTTCCTGACATAGGCAGGTACAGATCAATATCCCCCACAGCGCTATAGATATCCCAGTTGCCCCCGAGGTCGGAAGAGCGCACATCGATTTTGCCATTGAGAGACTCAGCATGCAGCTTCGATCTGGCCCCATTAATCTCCATGTTTCCGTTCTTGCTGGACAGGTCCACCTCATCTCTGCTTCCCATTGCCGATATATTGCCGACAGCAGTCGAAAGCTTGAGCGAACCCATTACATCCCAGGCTGCCATATCCCCGCCGCTTGTCGCCAAATCTACTGTGCCCTGAACCGTTCTGGCACGAACCGCACCATTTAGCGTCTTTCCTTTGACATTGCCAAAAATGCGATGGAGAATCAATTCCCCATTCCCGGTCTCCAGATTAATGTTCTCTATGGCCTCCACATTCTGCAAGGTAATGCCACCATTCATCGTCCGCACCTCCAGGTTAAACCGGCGGTCTTCAGGCAACGAGATATCAAGGTCCATCCGAGGCTGACGTTTGCCGGAATCTCCATACGCCTTGCCCTTGGGGGTGATCTTGATGTTGGAACCTTCAGTTACTTCTACAAAGGACTGTTCTGAGATAGCCTCTGCGACTGCCCCTTCCAGTTGATCCACCCAAACGGTAGCTCCAATTTCGATATCCTCGACAGGTGCGCGATGAATGAGGATATCCCCGTTGATGCCATCCACTGTGATTTTGGAAGTGCTTAGTTCAACTGGAATCACGAATGGAGCTTTTTGGAACTTGCTTCCCTTGGCTTCGCCGTAATCCACAGCTGCAGCGGTCAAATTAAGACTCACCTTATTCCATAGATGCAAATAATGTTCCTGTTCTGAGACCATAAATACACAGGATGCGAGCGCTACAGCGGATAGCAGTCCGCGCAAATCCATTCTTGAACGGGATCGCTTCCTCCCCTGTCCATGGCGCCGTGCGGAGAAGTAAATGAGCAGATACTCCATCCCCCAAAGTACCGCTATGATCGGCCACCATTTCAATAAGAACAGCATATTATCGGTTCCGTTTCTCCAGTCCAGGAACAACAAAATCCCAACCGATACCAGCAATATAGAAGCGGTGTACCTGCCCACCCGCCTGCTGCGCAATTCATTGCCGTTCTGCCAGGACAGCCCTTTGGTGATCTCCCGGATGGCTAACCCTATCCCACAAAATGTTAGCAGCGCTGCAATTGTTACACCAGCAGAATGCTCAATAAAATATTGCAGCCAGGATGGTTTTTGCCGGAAAAGAAAGAGTAGTGCCCCCCCTAGCAGCAGCATCAGCCCAAACGAAATCCCCGGTTCACTGACGAGACGGTGCCGTTTTCTGTTCGTTTCCGGGAGAGGGGACAATTCAGGGTCCAGCTCTCCGGGCAACCGCAAAAGACGGTCTGCCGACTGCAGCACATCAAACACATTGTAGAAATACAGTACCGGAATCATCAAAGCCAGCAGAATCAGCAGTGGAACATTAATCTGCATGCCGATCGATGAGAAGTAGAGCAGTGCAGCAATATCTAGCAGAATAATGAAAATAAAAGAAATGCCTTTACGAAGCAGCCCGAAGTAGATATGTCCAGTGCCCGGGATTAGCGCTGCCAAAAGTCCGGCAATGAATTTGCGTTTGCGGCGGGGACGGCGCTTCAGGCGCGGAGGAATCAAAGGCGATGTCTGTTCCTGTACGTCGTCTCCTGCTTGCGCGGCAGAACCATACTCCCCTTCCTCCTTGATGGGAAGCATAGTAGAATCATTGTGCTCGGGACTCATTTTGGGACTCCTCCTGTCATCGGGACTGTGGTTCTTGTTCATCAAAGCCGGCCGTTCCGGTGAAATTCGATTAATTCTACGCCAGGAGCCACTTCTTCTACTCCGGCTGGAATAAAACCATGTTTGGTATACAGTGTAACAGCAGGAACATTAAGCTTGCCTGTAGATACGATGAATTGCTCCATGTCCTGGTATAAATCAAAAATATATTCCAAAAGCTTACCCGCAACCCCCTGACGAAAAAAATCGGGATTCACCATCATTCGGGTCACTGTCAGCTTGCCCGGCGATTCTTCAAGAACGGCAACAGCCCCCATTAAATCCCCATGATCATCGAAACTGCCATAGAACAGTTCTTCTGAGCGGCTCAGCATGTCTCTGGTCTCCAGGAGCGGCGGGATTTCATGGAACCCTATAATCTCTGCTTCCAGCCTGTAAGCCTTGTGTTGAAGGCTCCACAGCTCACTGAGCGTACCCCCGTCCTGCAGATCCAGCTTCATTATTTTGTTCATCCGCACATTCCCCTTATATGCCGCGAAAGGCCTGCCGTTGCCGACAAGCCCTAGCGCTTATGCTTCAAATGTATATTACCCCGAAAGCGGGTAAACTCAGCTGTTCAATACTTCTGCGAGCAGCGTGTTTACGAGTCCCGGATTCGCTTTTCCTTTGCTTTCTTTCATAACCTGTCCCACAAGGAAACCAATCGCCTTTTGTTTGCCCGCCTTATAATCCTCAACGGATTGGGGATTGCCAGCTACAACCGCTTCAACGATCTGCTTGATCGCTCCCTCATCGCTGATTTGAACGAGACCCTTCTCTTCAACGATTGCCGCCGGAAGCTTGCCGCTCTCTAGCATTTCTTTGAAGACGGTCTTAGCAATTTTGCTGCTGATGGTTCCACCTGAGATCAGACCGATCATTTCACCCAGTCCTTGCGGTGTAATTTTCACTTGGGACAATTCCAAACCGCCACCGTTCAAGTAGGCCAGTAAATCACCCATCATCCAGTTGGCAACCGCTTTGGCATCCTTAGTAAAGGCAAGACTGCCTTCGAAGAAATCAGCCAGTGGCTTGGAGGAAGTCAGGACACCCGCATCGTAGGCTGTAAGGCCATATTGATCGGTGTAACGGCTCTGCCGTGCATCCGGCAGTTCCGGAATGGTGGCCCGGATCGACTCTTTCCAGGCATCATCAATATGCAGCACAATCAGGTCAGGGTCTGGGAAGTAGCGGTAATCATGAGCCTCTTCCTTGCCACGCATGGACAAAGTCTTGCCCTGAGCTTCGTCCCAGCGGCGGGTCTCCTGAATCACAATACCACCGTCGTCCAGAATCTCTCCCTGACGGAATTGTTCATACTCCAGACCCCGGAGAACACCGCGGAAGGAGTTCATATTCTTAAGCTCTGCGCGGATGCCAAATTCCGCCTGGCCTTCCGGCCGCAGGCTGATGTTAGCATCACAGCGCATCGAGCCCTCTTCCATCTTCACATCGGATACGTCGCAATACTGCATAATCGCGCGTATTTTCTCGAGATAGGCGCGGGCCTCTTCCGGTGAGCGCAAATCCGGCTCGGAGACAATCTCGATCAGAGGCGTTCCCACACGGTTGAAGTCGACCAATGAAGCAAAACCGCCATCAACGTGGGTCAGCTTACCTGCGTCCTCTTCCAGGTGCAGACGGGTGATGCCAATCCGCTTGGTCTCTCCGTTTACCTCGATATCGATCCAGCCGTTCAGGCCTATAGGCTGGTCATATTGCGAAATTTGGTAAGCCTTGGGTGAATCGGGATAGAAGTAGTTTTTGCGGTCAAATTTGCTGACGTCACCAATCGTACAGTTCAGTGCCATCGCTGCTTTCATGGCATACTCCACCGCCTGACGGTTCAGTACCGGCAGAACACCGGGATGTCCCAGACAGACAGGGCAGGTATGTGTATTGGGCGGAGCTCCGAATTCCGTGGAGCAGCCGCAGAAGATTTTAGACTTGGTATGAAGCTCCACGTGAACTTCCAGTCCGATGACCGTTTCGTATTTAGCCATATCTATTCTCATTCCCTTAAATGTTTTGTGAGCCTATACTCCAGTGAGTATCTTCATGCAATACCTGCTTCTGAAGTCCTGGCTTCAAAGACTGCACTTACAGCTGCGGACACTCTCTGTGGTAATCTGTATTTTGTTCAAAAGCATGCGCAACGCGCAGAACTGTACTCTCATCAAATTCTTTGCCGATAATCTGCAGACCGACAGGAAGTCCCTCGGCAAATCCACAGGGAATGCTGACGGCAGGAATGCCAGCCAGACTAACCGGAATCGTCAAAATATCATTTAGATACATCGTCAACGGATCTTCCGTCTGCGAGCCCAGCTTGAAGGCGGTGGTTGGCGCAGTTGGTCCAATGACTACATCATACTTTTTAAAGACTTCGTCAAAGTCCTGTTTAATCAATGTACGCACCTTCTGCGCCTTCAAATAATAAGCGTCATAATAGCCTGAGCTGAGTGCATAGGTACCCAGCATAATCCGGCGCTTAACCTCTGCTCCAAAGCCTTGGCTACGGGAGTTGTGGTACAGATCAAGCAGACCTCCCCCATCATCCACGCGCGTACCGTAACGCACACCGTCAAAGCGGGCCAGATTGGAGGAAGCTTCAGAAGAAGCAAGAAGATAATAGGCCGCCACCGCATATTCGGTATGCGGCAGAGAGACCTCTTCCCACACTGCGCCAAGGTCTTCCAGCACTTTCAGTGCGGACAGTACTTTATCGCGGATAGAAGCATCTACACCTTCACCGATATATTCCTTCGGCACAGCGATTCGCAGTCCCGAGATATCGCCTGTGAGGGAGCTGAGATAGTCAGGAATATCAACTTTGGCCGAGGTGGAGTCCTGAGCGTCATAGCCGGCAATGGCCTGAAGCACATAAGCAGAGTCTTCCACATTTCGTGTGATCGGGCCGATCTGGTCCAGTGATGACGCAAATGCTACCAGACCATATCGTGACACTAGACCGTAAGTAGGCTTAAGGCCGACTACTCCGCAATACGAAGCGGGTTGGCGTATGGAGCCGCCGGTATCGGAGCCCAGAGCAAACAATACTTCTCCGGCAGCCACCGCTGCTGCAGATCCGCCACTGGAGCCGCCGGGTACACGCTCCAAATCCCAGGGGTTACGAACCGGGCCGAAAGAAGAGTTTTCATTGGAGCCGCCCATGGCGAACTCGTCCATATTCAGCTTCCCGATCGTAACAGCATCAGCCTGACGCAGCTTGGAAACAACAGTGGCGTCATAAATCGGCTGGAAATTGGAGAGGAATTGACTGGCACATGTTGTGCGTAGCCCTTTGGTAACAATATTATCCTTAATTCCAGCTGGAAGGCCAAACAGCAGTCCGCGGGCTGCTCCAGAAGCCAGCTTGTCATCAAGCGTCCGCGCCGAAGCGCGGGCCCCCTCTTCATTTAAAGTCAAAAATGCATGCACCTTCCCATCACGCTCAGCGATGGCAGCCAGTGATTGTTCGGTCAGTTCACTAACTGAAATCTCTTTGCTGTGCAGCATGTTATGTAATTCAGGTAATCGATATTGAAACAGGCTCAACATTCTTCCTCCTTTCTCTATAGTTATTCCAGAACTGCGGGAACTTTGAAATGTCCGTCTTCAGCTTCCGGTGCATTAAGCAGCGCTTCCTCTTGAGACAGGCTCTCCTTCACCACATCGTCACGCATCACATTGCTAACTTGCAATACATGGGTTGTCGGCTTTACATTTTCTGTGTCAAGCTCATTCAGTTTCTCAGCATATTGTAAAATCGCATTCATCTGTTCAGTAAAGGTTGCCTCTTCTTCCGGGCTTAATTGCAGGCGGGCCAGCTTGGCCACATGCTGCACATCTTTAATGGTAATGCTCATTAGAAATATCCCTCCTGTTTAAAGGGCTAAAGCGCCCGGATAACGTGTTAATTATATTGTAGAAGCCTCTACAATTCAATGTGCTTGTGCGCTTCCTCCTAATTCACCGCTTATGCAGCATGTTAAACTGGAGCGATCAGAAATAGCTTCGGCTTACCAAAACAGTGAAAAGGATGATCTCCGATGCAAATAACGCTATGCTCCATTTCCTCCAGGCTGGAACAATATGACACTGAATTGCTAGTATCCCGTCAGGATTGTACCGTTATATATGGGGTGGAACTGAACACGGAACGCCTGACTTTACTGGATCCCGGAGTTCTTTATATCACCAGCTCCGAAGAGAGTCTTGGGCTGCTCTTAGACAGCGACTGCATCAATATTCTGTATGCCGCACCCTGTGCAGCCGCAGCCAATGACGCGCTGAACCGCTGTTCCGACCTGCCTGTTGCCAAGAACCTCATCCTGCTGCGGAATGCCGCCTGCGGTGCAGCCGTATATCACGAGCTTAGAGATCTGCTGTATGCCTGGCGGAGGTTTAATACCAATTGTGAAAAATTACACAATATGTTATTGCAGGGCTGCGACTTGCAGAAGCTTCTCGATGAAGCCTATGGGATGCTGGAGAACCCCTTTGCCTTATGCGATATGTCCTTCACTCTTATTGCAACACCTCGCCAATTGAAGCAGGATGCACCCGTTGCGGAATTTCTTGCAACCTATGACGGCAAAGGCGGGTTCAGTTCCTGCTACGACGTGTACCGAAACAAACGACGGTTCGAAATGGTCAACCTAAACGACTACCCGCAGTTGATCATTGAACATGAGATCGATAACTACGCCTATATGATTTCCAACATTCGGATCAACGGCCAGCTGGCAGCTTTTATCTCCGTGTTCGAATACGAGCGCCCGTTCCATGAATTTGATTATGAGCTTGTCGCCGTTCT
The DNA here is from genome assembly GCF_001909055.1 of Paenibacillus helianthi. GTDB lineage: Bacteria > Bacillota > Bacilli > Paenibacillales > Paenibacillaceae > Paenibacillus_AQ > Paenibacillus_AQ helianthi. Next base: position 101,430 of record NZ_LVWI01000040.1, on the reverse strand, counting down.
CTGCAAAATGGTCAGCCTGGAAATGCAGAAGGACAGCTTCCTGAGCAATGCCAGCGGGAAATATGACGAGTATCTGCTGTATCATCTTCTGGAGAAGGATTCTCTGCCGAACCCTATTCCGGAATTGAGCCGCCTGTCCTCGGCTACCTCTAAGGCTAGTGGCTGCTATATGCTTGTCATCTCCATCCGGGACTACGAACGGGAGAATACCATGCTGCAATTTCTCAGCAAAAAGCTGGAGGAAATTCTGCCCGGAGCCATAACACTCATCTATAAAGGCTGCATTATCGCCGCAGCAACGCGATGCAGCAGCAGACGTTTGCTGCCGGAAGATCTGCAGGATCTGCAGACACTCCTATTGGCCCACAGTCTGCAATGCGGCATCAGCCAACGCTTCAACTGTCTTTCGGAAGTCCGCCCACACTATCAGCAGGCGCGGAAGGCACTGAAGCTCGGCTCTACACTTCACAAAGGAGAAGTCCTCTATTTCTATGAGAAATATGTGCTCTACGACCTGCTAGAGCTCTCAACATCCGTAGAGAAGCTGCGAACACACTGCCATCCGGCGCTGGCTGTGCTGCTGGAATATGACAGCCAGTACAATACATGCTTCACCTCAACGCTGTACTGCTATTTGCAGAATATCTGCAATCAATCCAAGACTGCACAAGCTCTTCATATCCAGCGCAGCACGCTGGTATACCGGATCAAAAAAATCCAGGAAATTGCCGACATTCAATTGGGAGACGCTGAGCTTGGGCTGCATCTGGGCATGTCTTTTAAAATGTTGGAGTTAGCAGGAGACTGGAAGAACGGGGACGGATATGCCAAAAAACCGGGACAAGGTGCGTCCCGATTCTGGCAGGGGCATGTATAGCCCCTTATTAAAACTAAGTTATTGAATACTTGCGGCGTAACCGGAAGCATTCTCGCCGGCCATCCGTCCCGAAATATAGGCAAAGCCCAAGGTTCCACCTTCAAACATCACATAGCTGCTGGAGTACATGCCTCCCGCATCGCTTCCGGCTACCCACAGACCCGGAATCACCTTCTCATTGTCATCAACCGCCTGGATATTCTGGTTGACCTTGACTCCGCCAAGAGTCGTTAGTGTACGTGTCATGATATTAACTGCATAGTAAGGCCCTTTATCCAGCTTGCTTAAATACTTGGGATCTTTGTAAAAATCGCTGTCTTTGCCAGCGTTGGCCATTTGCGCGTATCGTTTGGCCGTAGACTCGAAGACAGTCTTGCTCATGCCCGCCTTCTCTCCAAGCTCACCAAAGGTCTCGCCTTTGACCACAGCCCCGGCTGCAATTCCTTCCTCCAAAAAAGGAGTCAGGTCATAAGGTGTCTCCTGGAACTTGTTCAGCGCTACCGTATCGACCGGCTCATTAAATTCTTTGAAGGCCTGCGGATCATTCTTCCAGGTGCCGTAAATGTCAGCAATAGACACAAAGCCCTTCTGCTTGATCTGATCAACAGTCCCCTGGTCAAAAACGATCCAGGCCGCTCCACCCGGCTGTTCATACAGCGCGTTCCCTGCCGCAGCATACTCAAAGATCACCTCTTCGTTTGTAAAACGCTCACCGTTGTTATTTACCCAGAGAAACGGATAACTTCCCACTGTCCATATATCGGAAGCATGCTTCATGGCCTGTCCCTTCTCTGTACCGTTCAGGAAAAAGAACTGCCCGACATCTGTACCCAGTTCAGCCGCCCCGGCTTTCCAAGCCATGTTGATTCCATCCCCGGTAGCTGAGGCAATGGAGCCAAGTGGCGCTTTGTCGCCCAGATACTGCTTCATCATCTTGGCATTGGCGGCATAACCGCCGGTAGCCAGCACAACGGACTTAGCGGAAATCACCAGCTTGGTGCCATCCGTTTGTGTAGCATTCACACCGATTACAGCACCTTTATCGTCAATAATCAGCGATTCGCCTTTTGTATCGAATAGAATCTTCCCGCCCTTTTTCTCAATCGACTTATGCAGGGCACCGATCGCTGCCGAACCGCCGTCCACGTAGCCGACGAATGCCTTAGGGTCACCCTTATGCACCGGCTGTCCACCTACACCCGGATCAATCAGCGTAAATTTAGCACCGTTCTCCATGAGCCAGTCTACCGTGCTGCCTGATTTGCTGATCACTTCACGGACCAGACGGCTGTTGGCCTTATAATTGCTCGTCTCCATATATTGGTCATACAGCCACTGCGAACAATCCGGCAGATTTTCCGCTTGCTGCAGCTTACTGCCCGTAGTGAACATTCCCCCAGCCATTGTGCCTGCACCGGCCGGTACCGAAGTCTTCTCCAACAGCAGCACACTACTACCTGCTTCTGCTGCGGCTAACGCCGCGGCAGTTCCCGAAGCTCCAGCACCAACCACCACAACGTCGAAGGCCATGTTCTGCACCTCGCCACCCTTCTTCTCCTGCTTCACCAGCAGCACTGCCGGATCGGCACCCGCCTGCTTGACACAGTCCTGCACTGCCTCAATAATGGCTTTGCTCGCTAGCGACGCACCCGAAACAGCATCGACAGCCAAAGATTGGTTATCAACAATCCGCTGGGGAATTTTCTCATTTGCGGCATCACCAACCCCTGCCGTTTCCGAGCTCTCCGTAACCTTCACCGAGACAATAGCAGTTTCACTGAATACTGTCTCTACCGTTATCAATCCGTTATGGCCCTTAGCTGATCCGGTATAGGTTCCCGGCTTGTATGTAACTACTGCTGCGTTTCCTGTGGCCACCTGATCAGCCTTTCCTTCTGTCTTTGCGGCCGCTGCTGTACCGTCCTCCTGCTGTGCAGAAGCCGCAGGAATCACCTGTTCTCCAGCCTTTTCACCTTTACAACCGGCGATACTAACAATCATCAACATACATAACAGCACACAAAGTGCGCTCCTGAAAGCTTTCATTTGTTTATCTCCCCCTGGCAGTCTGTCGGTCCCCGCCCACTGCTGAAAGCAGGCTTCACCCGTAGTGGTGTCCGTTCGCTGTAAGCGTAGCATAGCTGCTACGGACGGGATAAGGAGCAAACTGTTCTAAAAAAGGGTGAGAATTTGATACATATTGCTGAATATATGAACTGTTATTGTGTAACAAGTAGAAACGGCCTCGCCAGTCTCTGTAAGAAGAGCGTATACTTCCGAAGCAGCGATGCTCTATATATCAAAAAATTAAACACGAAATACAAAAAAACCGGCTTTCGCCGGTTTTCCTTAAATCCAAGCGCGAAGATTCACCTGTTTGATGAAATCCGCCTGGGACAGGCTTTCCTTAGTGGTTGTCTCTGTCTCTACTGCTTCCACTTCTTCGCCATTCATCAAATGATGAAACAGCTTCTCGTTGTGCGTGGACAAAGCATAATCTATCAATGCTTCATGCGTTGCACTTTCAGCCTGAGCTGCCAGCAACTGCTCTTCCGCTTCGACATCCTCAGCTGTAACATAGAAATTTCTGTTGGCCTGCGGAACACGGATGACGTAATCAAACGCATTGTCAGGATTACGGTCATAAGCAATCAGGTAGCCATAGTCTCCGATAGGAAGACTCTGCTCGAAAGCGTCCGCGACAATGACAATCTTCTCACCTAAACGCAGCATCGCCCTACCTCCTGACCTGGAATCTTTCATAACTCTTACTTGTTCCAACAGTCTACTAAAAAAAGATAGAGCTGTCCAGCACCAGCAAGCGGGTTCAGCTGTTTTTTTGCAGATAACATTCTAGAAATCGATTAAATTCGTCAAATTTCGCATGCTATTATCAATCCGGTAGTTTATTCCTACGAATCAGGAGGGATGCGGCGGCAAGGCATACTACGATCAGAACACCTGCAGAACACGCAGGCCCCCAGGTACCGCCTCTTCCTTCTGTAATAATTGCAGCAGACTGGGCAGTTAGCGCCGCGGGTGTCCAACCTAGCTGCGACGGCAGCAGGCTATGGGCCAGCGACATCGCCGCTGCAGACCCCAAGCCCAGAAACGCAGCCGCTGGTCCGCGCAGCCATGCGCTGAACAGCAGCGTCAGCGAGACTGCACACAGCAGCCACAGCCCGTATAACCCGGCTCCTGCACATAACCTGCCCCAGGAAAGAGGACCCATCAACTGCTCTGTATAATAGGCCGCTCCTGCTACGCCCAGTCCAAGAGCAACAATAAGAGTAGTCAGTTGGGCAGCCCACTTGGCCGAGACGATAGCTGCGGGGGCCACCGGCTTGACCATCAGCATCTCTATAGTCCCTCCGCTCCGTTCACCTGCCAGACTGTTCATTACGCCCAGCACGAGTATCAGCATACCGATGGTACCATATTGACCAAGTGTCTGCGCCATTACCACAGCCGCTCCCGGCATCTCATAGCCCTCCAGCATTCCAGGCGGTACATTCCCGGATGCTTTGAGGATCTCAGGCATGTAATAGGTTGTGAGCGGCTGCATAATACCAAGAATCATAAATACTACCGGGACCCAAATCAGTTTATAGCTGCGCAGGGCCTCCAACATTTCTTTATGGTATAGCGTCCATACCTTCCTCATGCCCCCACCACCTTCATGAACAAGTCCTCAAGGGTGGAAGAGCCTGCTTCGAATTGAAGCAATGAAATGTCCAGGCTTGCGGCTTCCTGAAGAATAGTCCGGCGTGCCAGTTCCATATCACTGACATTCAGGGTAGCAGACCCGGAGTAGATCACGGACTGCTCAACAAAGGATCTGTGTGCAAGATCTTGCAGCCACCCCAGTGCCTTCTCATCCATTCCCGTACTCAAGCGAATCACAGGCAGGCTGTATTGTGAGCGCAGCCGGGATAGCGTTCCCTGCTCTGCTATTAAACCATGATTCATCAGGATAATATCGTCACATATTTCTTCGGCGTCATGCAGGACGTGGGTAGAAAAAATAATGGTGGTCTCCTCCCGGATCCCCCGCAGCAGCTCCATAACTTCCCGGCGTCCAATAGGATCAAGGGCAGAAACCGGTTCATCCAGAAGCAGCAGCCGGGGACGGTGAACCAACGCCTGGGCAAGACCAAGCCGCTGCTTCATCCCACCGGAATATCCGGCGATCTTGCGGCGGGATACGTCCTTCAAACCTACGTGTTCCAGCGCATCCGCCGCAAGTCTCCCGGCTTCGCTAGAAGAGATACCGCAAAGTTTTGCAGCAAATACAACATACTCCTGCCCGCTCATCCAGCTGTAAAATGCCGGAGATTGCGGCAAATAACCCAGCAGACTGCGGTAATCCACACCGCTGCCGCCATCAAAAGAAATCAACCCTGAGCTTGGCTGCAACAGACCGGCCAGCATACGCAGGGTGGTGGTCTTTCCTGCACCGTTGGGGCCTAGTAAAGCTACACATTTCCCTGCTTCAATATCAAAAGAGATTCCGTCCACTGAGGTATGCTCTCCATAGACTTTGCGTAAATTTGCAACTTGTAGCAGCGGCATCAGCTTTCTTTCCTTCCTATCGTAAAATAGGCCACGCTGCCCAGAAGATTGCCAAAAATCAATATTATAACCCACAGCCACTTGGGTCCCCGTGTCCGTTCTGCCTTAGCCAAAGAAATTAAGCCGATTATGGCCAACACTGCCTGCAGTACAAGCAGCGGCCAAATTAAACCCCATTTGATTTCATCCATGAGTACACCCACCCCTTAAATTCTTCTCCGGAACCACAGTCCGGCTGATCAAGGCTTCCTATTTGTTTTTCTCCAGTCAAAATAGACCACAAACAACAGATAGCAAATGAGCGGTGTAGGAATTCCGGTTAACCCCCATAAGCCCCAGAACCAGGCCACTTTGCCTCGGCCACGCTTCTGTGCATTCCTAAAGAGCAAGGTACCCTGGAGCAGCAGTGCCACAGCCAGACAACCCCACAACCAATAAGGCACTTCCTGCAGTTCATTCACTCTTCTGTGTCCTCCCGCCGAAGCCTGAACCGCATAACCGTCAAGCCCCCAAGCGCGGCAACCGGAAATGCCGCCTGAAGGATCCAGTACGTTACTGGTGCAAACCCCAAGCTAAACAGGACAACGCTCACCAAGAACAGCCCCACTAGCAAAAATCTCTGAAACTCTCTGCGGCTCTGACGTTGCCTGCGGAGAGCTTCATCAGCGATTAGCTGCTCCAGTCCGGGCAAGGATGGTGGCGATATATCATCGTACTGTGCGTCAAGCCGAGCAAGGTCTGACGATAGCATCCGAAGTAATTCTTCATTATTCTCCTTCTTCATCCTCACTAAGCTCCTTCCGCAGTTGATTTAGCCCTGATGCTACCCGAGATTTGGCAGTGCCGGAAGGGATCTGCAAAATATCAGCAATCTCTTCATACCCATAACCGTAATAATGCTTGAGCAGTACTGCCATGCGCTGAGCGGAGGTGAGGCGTGAGAGTGCATCAAGGACCTCACTCCACTCCATATTCCGGCTCTCAAAACGCCAGCGGATGGACCTTACTCCCTCTTCCTGCCGTTTCCATTGCATCTCCAGCTTCCAGCGGCGCTTCCTGTCGATATACAGACGGGTAGCAATGGTAATCAGCCATGAGGAAAAAGAAGAAGCTCCGTTATAGGCTGCAATCTTCTCCATGCATCGGACCATGGTATCCTGGGCAAGCTCTTCCGCAAGCGAGGGGTCCATGGTTACCTTGATCAGATATTTGTAGAGAAAGGCATAATGATCCCGCAGTAGCACAGCCAGCGCGGAAGCATCGCCTTGCTGCGCTCTGATGATCCTATCGTGCGTCCCGTCGCTCATCTGCTCCTCCATCTGTAACGTTCATTCCTATGTAATACGAATATGTAAAGTGAATCGTTCATTCGCCATCTGAATTATTTTGCAACTCCCACAATCTACGCCGCCAGGGCTGAACCGCACCCTTACCGTGCGGGAAGCTCCAGAAGAGACATTCCCTCTTCTCCTGTTCTTCCGTAATAGATACTGGTACCGGATATTCTTCCCCGGTATGTACTTTCTGTTCAATTTTTTTCATGATCCCGTCCCCTAGCACCCTTTCCCCTCAAAAATAGACAAAAAAAAGAACGCAAACCGGGATTATTCCACAGTCTGCGTGCTTCGCGAGGTTAAATGTTACATTTAATTAACATTATTGTAGCAACTTTGTAGTCTCTTGTCCATCAGTATTTTCCCGCTTATTGTCGATTGGGCGCGAGGCAGAACACTACATGGGGACATAAGGATTACGGAGCCGCTCAAAACCGATCGTTGTCCGTGGCCCATGGCCGGGAAATACTCTGACTTCCTCATCCAGCCGGTATAATTTCCCCCGGATGGAATCAATAAGATCACGTTCCCGGCCTCCAGGCAAATCGGTACGTCCTACTCCCAGCTTAAAGAGTACGTCTCCGGAAAAGAGATCATTTCCGCAGAGGAAGCTGACACTGCCCGGAGAATGACCAGGCGTATGCATGACACGGAAGGTAAGCCCCAGAAGCGTAAGTACCTGCCCTTCTGCCAGATCATACTCGGCAGGTTCAGTGCTAATGGGTGGTGTGACATCCGGCCACATGAGGGAGCCGTTCAGCTTGGGACTGCCCAGCCACTCACTCTCCATAGGATGCAGGTACACGGGACATTTCTTGGCTTTGCGGATCTCATCAAGCCCGGCGATATGATCAAAGTGGGCATGGGTGAGCAGAACAGCCTCAATCTCCATTCCTTCAGCAGCCCGCAGAAGGGCTGCCGGATTGGCACCGGGGTCAATAATAATGCCACGTCCGGGGTCCGCTCCGGTAAGCAAATAAGCATTTGTCTGAAGTGATCCCAAATTATATGAACGAATATTAAGCATCGCTTCTTAGAATCCGGAGATCAGGCTACGCAGTTCCTTGGCGATTACTGCGTGCGATTCCGTTCCTTCCCCGTAGGCTTGGCCCATCGCCTTGCGAACTTCGGCAATTTTGCTCTCGTAGTCAGGAGCCTCGCGGTCAGGATTCTCTTGTTTGAACGCTCTCATCAGCGACTGCACATGCTCTGGACGGGGTCCCCAATGACCCAGCACATAACCGCCTGTATCGGCAAAAATCACGATTGGCACGGATCTGCCGCCCATGGTTAGATAATCATCCATAACGTCCTGATTTTCTTCCACAATCAGCACTTCGGTTCGGATGCCTGCTGTTTCCAGAATACGGAACACGACCGGCACATTGCGTACAACATCTCCACACCAATCCGCAGCGAGTATCAGTACCCGAAGGTCATCCCGGTGGTTCAAACTTTCAAAGTACTCCCGGTCGTCTGCATCTTCCCAGGCGAATTTTTCATACCATGATTCGAATACCTGCTGGTTCTTCGTCATGCCTTCCACGAACTGGCGCGGAGTAAGGCCTTGACCGAATTTAGGGGCTACATTCTGCTTCATACTGCACTACCTTTCTTCTTGGATTTGTACCATTTGAACAGGAAGTATATAACAATGACAGCAAGGGCCGCAAGAATAAGCTCGTTCGTATATTTGGCAGCTACTTCATCAATTGTTTCCCATCTGTCGCCAAGCGTATAACCCAAATAGACAAACAGCGCACTCCATGGAATTACGGCAAGCGTGGTCAACAAGGTGAACTTGGCCAGCGGCATGCGCGAGATCCCGGCTGGAACGGATATGGCATGGCGCACAACCGGAATGAACCTGGCCGTGAAGATAACACCGGTGCCATACTTATTGAACCATTCCTCGGAATGATCAATATGCTTTTTCTTGATAAAAATGTACTTCCCGTATTTCTCCAGAACGGGTCTGCCGCCATAACGGCCAATCCAGTATACAAATATCTGGGCCACAACTCCGCCTACCGTACCGAAGAGCACCGCGCCGAAATAATTAATCTCTCCTTGCGAGACCAGATAACCGCCATAGGCCAGTACAATTTCACTTGGGATAACCTCAATCATAAGTCCGATCATAATCCCGAAATACCCAAGACTCTGAATCCATTCAAATAACTGCGAGATCAGATCAGAAATAACATGCAAATGCAGCTCCTCCTCCCGTTTTTTTCGCGGAATTCGCTTTACGTTTTATAGATTTTTAGCGATTCCACTCTATGTACCCAGCTTCTCCTAGCCTATTCTAGCATATGCGGGCTTACGACTTCTACTTAAGGGAAACTGAAAACCTTTCTGGCAAGTGAAAACGGCTTCGCCGTCCTTTTTAGGGACGGAATCCGTTTCAGCGAGAAATAGAAGGATGATTTATAGCGTGAAACATATAAATCCTTATATTTCAAGAAGAAATCAATGTTGCAGCTCCGGTATGAAAATGCCCATTGACATTTCAATCCTAAAAGAAATATTATATATTTAGATAATTATTTAAATATCGAAAGGCCAGGTGAATGATGAACGAATCCTTCAAAGCGCTGGCTGACCCAACCCGGAGACAGATTCTACGGCTGCTTAGGGAAAAGGATCGTACTGCCGGGGAGATCGCCGATTATTTTAACATGTCAAAGCCCAGTATCTCACATCATCTTAATGCCCTGAAACATGCGGGACTGGTACAGGACGAACGTCAGGGGCAATTCATTCTGTATTCGCTCGATACAACTGTGCTGGAAGAGGTGCTCGGCTGGTTCCTTGAGTTTACGGGTACGGGAAAAGAGAGTGAAACGCCAAGCAGTACAGAACCCAAACCAAAGCAGAGTAAAGAGAAAAACAAGGAGGTTGATTGATGATGAAGGATTTCAAATGGAAATGGCAGGACACGATGATTGTGATTCTAGGTGTTCTCTCACTGGGTTATGCACTGGTCAATTACAGCAGACTGCCCGACCAGCTCCCTGCCCATTTCAGCATCAGCGGTGAGGTTAACTCGTACTGGAGCAAAGGTTCCATTATCGCCTTGACGGGCTTTATGGGGCTGGTTTTTCCGTTCGCGATGCAGTTCATCCGCAATATTGATCCAAAGAAAGAGAATTACAGTAAATTTCAAACTGCCTACAAAATGATTCGTCTAGTGATCGCAGCTGTGTTCGATGCCATGCTCATTCTGAACGTCTCTTATGGTCTGGATCAAAGCATTCCTGCCGGAAAAATTGCTATGGTCGTTCTGGGCTTGCTGTTTGTTGTAATCGGCAACTTTATGCCCCAGATCCGGGACAACTATTTCACAGGCATCCGCACAGCCTGGACGCTGGCCAGCCCGGAGGTATGGCGGAAGACACACCGTTTCTCCGGTAGAATGTGGATGATCGGCGGTCTGCTGATCGTGCTGGGAGCTTTTTTACCCAAAAGCTTGTCTATGAGTATGATTATTGCAGCACTGGTGATTGCCATCTTACTGCCTTTGGCGTATTCGTGGCTGATCTCTCCCCGCAGTAGAGCTTAAGAACAGGAGATACAACTTCTTAGAATAAAGCAACCCACGCTGTGCTGCCGACCCTGATAAGGAAGGAATTGGGTAACGGCATGATTTCACAAGATTAAGACTTTGGTTCAGGCAACGCGTCTGCCCGCTTACAAACGGATTGCCATCTCCAAATGCCAGGCTTCAGAACGTACTCCCTTCAGCCGAAGGCCTAAGCCTTCGGCTTCTTGCACATTGCCAAAACGGCGGTCATTGTGTTGAATTCCCTTCCCACTCTCCCGTTCCCCCAACAGACGGTACTGCCGCAGCAGCTCCAAACCGGCTTCCGCACTCTGGCGCGCGCTTGTCCAGTCCCCCTCCCGGAGTCTGCGTACACTCATGTCCAGCATTCCTTCTGCCGCTTCTATGCGTTTGGCCGCATTAAAAACATCAAGTTGCTGGCCTCTTCGCACCCAGTACATTGCCGTTCCCGGATGCTCCCCTTCCAAAGCCCGTTTTGCCAGCTCCCACTTCAAAGCAGCATTCTCTGGGGAGTACTTCAGACTCTTCAAAATCAGGTCACGACCCTGGTTCCCTGGAAGCATGCGGGATAAAGCGGCAGCTGTCATGGGATCACGAGGATTCCACTGCAGGGATTGCCGCAGTAGAACAATTCTCTCTCTATTCTGCGAGGTACCAGCCGCCTGCTTATATAGTGTTTCCCCTCTCATCGCTTGGAAGGAAAGGATGAAAAGTGCCAGCGCCACACTGAAAAGCAGTGCGGCCGCCGCAGCAGGCCTTCCCGGTCCGCCAGGAACGGGTGGCGGTTCAGCGGATGCGGGGAGCTGTGGCGGTTCGCCTGCGTCAACGCTGTGAAGCTTCTCGGCCCGGGCAAGCGCTGGCAGCAGGAACAGCAGCAGCCACATGAGGCCGTAGCTCCAGTCAAAATCGACGGCGCTGTGCAGGGCAAGCGCCAGCAGGGACGGCAGCAGCCTAGGCGCTGCTGCTGCCACCAGCCATCCTGCTGCGATCAGCAGCAGCAGGAGAATGGCAAGGCCGACGCCTCCCAGGTTCAGCAGGAGGTCGAGGTAACCATTGTGCACCTGGCTGCCCACATAGGGGCGGGACTGGGCGGCGAGATACGAGCTCCGCCAAGTCCCGCCCCCGCGTCCCAGCCAGGGTGCCTCTGCCGCGAGCTTCCAGGCATCGCGGTAGAGCAGCCCGCGAGCGGCGACCGTCGATGACGGTCCGGTTATCCGCTCGCGTACCTGCAAGAGGACGGCGCTGCCCGCCGCCGTCCACATCACCGCCGCCAGAGCCACCCTGGCGGCGCAGCCCCCGCCTGCCGCGACTTGCCGGCGGCAGCACAGCCACGCGCCGCCAAGCAGCGCGGCGCCCCACAGCCCGGCCAGCAGCAGCAGGCCGGGTGCAGGCTCTACCGCCAGCCCGGCACGGGCCAGCTGGCGGTAGAACAGCGCCGCAGCAGCCATAGGCGCGGCGCCGGCAAGCAGAAGCGGCGCGCAGAGCTGCCGCTTCCAGAGCAGGACCGCGGCGCCGGCGAAGGCCGCGGACAACCACGCGCCGCGCGACTCGCTGAGGAGCAGCGCGGCGGCATAAGGGAACAGCGGCAGCATGCCATACACTCCAGTAGCTACGGACTGTTTGATCGCTGATGGCCTGGGCTTAGCCGATTCCATCAGAGAAGCAGCAGCAAACAGGCGCTCCAGCAGGAAAACAGCCATCACTGCTCCAAACGTATTCGGATACTCGAGCAGACCTGCCAGTCTGGCGCCTGTGGCGCTGACTTCAGGCGCTGAAGTATATGCTACCGCATAGGGGAGCTTGAACCCGGCACATACTGCAAACAATGCGCTTAAACTGATGGCCATTCCCATCGCATGCCACATCGCCCCCAGAAGCCGGGCACCCTGCCGGTATCCCGCACAGAAATAGGCCAGTACTGCAAAAGAAGCATAAAATCCCCAGCGGAGCAGCTCATCCAGTGTCCCCTGCGCAGATATAGGCCCCCGCAGCCCTGCCCATGCATAAAGAACAAGGATCGCCAGCGGACAGCCCAGCAGGGTCAAAGCGGCCTTTTTCATCACAGGGCCCCCGGATTCTTGACCTCTTCCGTCAGTCCTCTTGTGCAATTCAAATACAGCCAGCACCGGGGCGACAAGAAGCCCGCACAGTGCAAACCACACCGTGAGAAACGGATACATTTCCCCGGTAAAAAACAGCCCCCTCAACAGACAGGCTGCCACCCCCGCAGTAAATACCGCACCTGCACAAACATACACTATATTCAGCTCCGGGCTGTTCAGCCGCTTATTCCACCGCATTCGAATTTCTCCTGTATGAATCAAGTTACCTTCAGTATTTCCAGATTTAGTCTGAAACAAAAGATAACGTAGCTGAATATCCGGATCATCTATAGCGGGGCCATGTTAATGCATAAATTTAAAACAGGACGGTTGTTCCCTCCGGGAACCATCCGTCCTGTCATGGTATTAACTATTCATCCTATTAAAGGGTTTAACCCTCCAGGCTGCTTTTTATCGGCAGCAGATCAGTGCAGGCGCGTTCAAGATACGGTTCCGCACCAAGAAAGTCACGGAATGCACTGTATTCGCGCCATTTGGCGGCATTGTCTCCGCTTGCGCTTTTGACAGCGCGGATCAGGATGTTCTTCGGCGTATGTTCCATATCGATGAACTCCAGCAGTTGTGTCCGGTAACCCATGAGGTCCAGGAGCTTCGCCCGGATCGCGTCGGTAGCGAGGGCGGAGAACCGTTCTTTCAGAATTCCGTGCGACAGCAGCGGATTCAGCACCTCACTTTCGATCTGGGCAAACAGCTCGTGCTGGCAGCAGGGAACTGACAGGATCACCGATGCGCCCCAGCGGACGGCTTTTTCCAGTGCAGCATCAGTAGCCGTATCGCAGGCATGAAGTGTTACGACCATATCGACCTGATCCAGCTCGTTATAGTCCGCAATATCACCAACCAGGAAGCGTAGCTTGTCGTAGCCGAGCCTTGACGCAAGCGCGCTGCAATGCTCAATGACATCGGCTTTGAGATCGAGTCCGACAATGTTCAGCTCCCGCTGCTCGCGGATGGCCAGATAATGATACAAGGCAAAGGTCAAATAGGATTTGCCGCAGCCAAAATCAACAATGGTCAATGGACGGTCAGCCGGCAGATCGTTAAGCACATCCTCCACCATCTCCAGGAACCTGTTGATCTGGCGGAACTTGTCGTATTTCTTAGCCAGCACCTTTCCTTCGCTGTTCATAATGCCCAGCTCCACCAGAAACGGCACAGGTTCTCCTTCATCCAGCACATACCGCTTGCGGCGGTTATGGGCCAAGTCCGGAGCCTCCTGCTTGCTCGGCGATTTGGTCAGAATCGAAACCTTGTACTTTTTACTGATCAACACTTGATAATCTGCCTCAATGGTACAGAGCAGTCCTTGGCGGAACGTCTCTCTCAGCAATGACATCAATTCCTCCGCAGCAGCCTCAGCCGGAATATTGCGGTGTTCAACCTTGGGACCGGTATAATAGGCAAACTGATAATTCAGCTTGCCCTTTAATTCCACAGGTTTCACCTGAACCTTGGTGTAGGGGGTCTCGCCTTTGCTGCGCAGCTGGCTAAGAGTTGCCGTAATCAGAGTACGGCCGCTTATGACTTGTTCAATCAATGCATTCAAAGATTCCACAGGGTACATCTCACTTTCGTCACGCAAAAATAAATTATAGCGTTATACATTTAGGTCATAGTTATTCATAACATGGGAGACAATTGTTCTCCTGAATTTTCTTAATGTAGTATAGCATTTTTTTAGTGGAACTGTAGCCGTCTCTCCCATTCATCGCTGCCTTCTCTAACCTCTTGTGCCGGAAGACCGCCGAGTTCCAGTTCCTCCGGGCTTTTCAGCAACAGACGGTCATACAGTTCTTTGCCTTCCCGGGCAACATTCTCCCCTTGCTCCCAGAGTCTGTAGAGGCTGTCCTCTGCTTTGGCATACCGTCCGATGGATTCCAAGTAGGTGAGCAGCAGCCGTTCTGTTTTTGCCGGAAGCCTATACGCCTGCGTTTCTATTAACAGCTCATCAATGTCAGCCGGCATCTGCAGCAATTCACGTTCTGCACCATGAAGATCGGCGTACAAAAAAAGATGCAGTGACCTCATCGCTCTGAACAAAGCCGCATCTTGGTTTCCAGCCGCAGCATAGATTTGTCCTTCTTCTTTAAGCAGCCGCGCCACACCCTGAAGCTTATCGGATTCCACAACGCCTCCAAGCAGATACATATCGATAATATCCTCTACGGACAGTGAATTCAGCAGCCGGGAATTCAGGCGGAAATGCCGGATCAGCAGCTCATCGACCTCCCACAAAGCTTCGGTTGTCTTTTTCTCCTGCTTAAGTGTCATTACCTTGGCAACCATCGCCGTCATATCCTCAATCATCCGCACGATGTAGTCTCTTCGGAACATATGGCACACTCCTTCCATAGCTGCAGCGCATGGACTGCTATGCTTCTCTTAACGGCCACCCCTTACGGCTGGGCTGCCCTTTGAATTCATCTTAAACCATTACACATCTATGCGCTACTTAACTAGCCTATGGCCGAAGAGATCAGGAATAGTGTTCCAATAACAGAGGCAGCACCCGCGTAGTCTGGCGGGTGCTGCCTCTGTAGGTTTTCTGTATGCTTAGCAAAAGGTCTTGCGGTTTGTTCCAATCTCTAGTTATGTGCGCACAGCCGCATGCACGTAATGCTTAATGATTTCCGACAAGCGTCCGGGAGCTTCATACATGCTCATATGTCCTACTCCTGGAATGGTCGCCTGGGTTACATTCGGTTTGTCCGAGGTAAACGTCCGTTCAGGGGGTACCTTACTGTCCTCTGCACCGGCTACCAGCAGCACCGGCAGCATTGTAGCTGAGATGACGTCGCGGCGGTCAGGACGCTCACGCATCGCCATCGCTGCACCCACCGCCCCTTGCGGAGGCGTTCTGTAACCGATCTCCTTCGTGCGTTCAAGCAGTTGCGGAGCGGCCCCTGGTGCAAAGAGACCTGGTACCAGACCATCCACAAACGCAAAGATTCCTTCATTCTGAATCGTGCTTACACTTTTCAGACGGTTCTCTTTGGCTTCTTCACTGTCCGGGTAGCCACTAGAGTGTATCAGCCCGAACCCTTTTAGACGGGATGCGTGACGCTGTGCAAAGGATAGAGTGATATATCCGCCAAGTGAATGCCCCAGCAGGTAACACTCCGGGATCTCAAGCGCATTAAGCAGTGACAGTACATCATCAGCCATCTGATCCACAGTATACGCCCCGAGCGGGGCGTCCGAGGCCCCATGGCCCCGCAGGTCCGGAGCGATCACCCGATAATTACTGCTAAGAGACGGGATTACCTGCTCCCAATAAGCGGAGCTTCCACAGAAACCGTGCAGCAGCACAATAACGTCACCTTTGCCCTGATCACTGTAACAAATATTGCTTCCCTCACAACGAATGTTTTCCATGTCAGCTTCCCTCTTTCTATGTAATAGCCAAACGCGGCTCGCGGACAGCTAAACGATCCGAGGCTTGAGACGGTTTGCTTGTCTTAATTATTAAGCCATTTCTTCACTCTTGAAACGCTTTCCGGTCATCCATTCCGAATCCGGCCGCTGCAGCCAGGGCAATTTGCCCGGCCATTCCCATCACTCTGTTCAGCGGAGTACTCTGCAGTGTCCGGTAAGGACGTGGTCCGTTCACGTCTACAATGGCAGCCAAGCTGTAATGTCCCACAGCCGGAAGCATCAGTCCCACCGATTGTGCCGGACGCAGCGGCTCAGCAGCCGTCAGGAAATAGCCAAGCGATGCCGGAGGACCGAGACATGCGTCAATAGCAATAATAATCTGCCCTGTAGGAATCTCTGCTATCCGTGCCTCCAGATTATCCGCGTCACAAGGTGACGGCAGCGTGCCGCTTACATGCGGA
This sequence comes from Paenibacillus helianthi, assembly GCF_001909055.1. GTDB lineage: Bacteria > Bacillota > Bacilli > Paenibacillales > Paenibacillaceae > Paenibacillus_AQ > Paenibacillus_AQ helianthi. The sequence continues at coordinate 85,123 of NZ_LVWI01000040.1, read as the reverse complement.
AATCCATGCTCCAAAAGCCGGCTTCCGGTCAGCGGTCCAAGCGCATCCCCAGTGGACCTGTCCGTTCCTATGCACAAAAATGTGATCTGCTCCAGCGGATGCCGGAACGCGATCTCCCGGAAGAAGGAAGTCAGCCCGGAAGCATCCATTTTTTTGCGTTTTCTGCTCTCCTGCTCCCTGATTGCCAATCTCCCCGCCCCTTTCTACGATTCATTCCGAATATATTTCTATTAATTTAACATGATATCCATGGAATGGACAAAAAAATGGTGTTTGCACCCCCAAACATGATAGAATATTTGAATTAATATGCAGAGAGGACTGTTAACCCCAATGGATCTATCCCAGCCTACCCAGGAAAATGTTGAATATATGATTGAGGGCATTAAAAGCAAGCTGAAAATGGCAAGTGCTGCAGCCATGCAGGCTTCAGCCTTCTCGGTAAAGAATTATGAGGACATTCTTGATATTTACGAAGTGGCTATGGGCAGTGACAGACTAAGCATTTCCCAAGTCGAAGCGCTGGTTTCCGAACTCGGACGCCTGCGGGCGAAATAAAAAATGTGATACAAGTACGAACAAGAGTCCCATGCCTTACGGCCATCAGCAGATGGATACCTAAGGCATGGGACTCTCTTTGTCTTGCCGAAAGTTGAAGCTAAGGAAGGTCGATCAGCAGGAACTCCGCGCTCATGTCACTGCCCGTTCCTTTCAAATTCAGATCGCAGCTCTTGCGGATGCGGGCCGCATCGCCCGGCTGAAGGTGGAACGTTCCGTCCGGGCACGAGATCTCCAAATTGCCGGAAATAAGGTAGATATGCGTCCGCCTCTCTTCACGTTGAAGGTACTTCAGCTCCCGGTTCGTTTCCAGAGAAGACAGATAGATCGTTATATTCTCATGGATCTCAAGCGCACCTTCTTCCCCCTTTCCTGAAACTACAGGCAGAAGGGTATTGGTCTTATGCTCAACTGGATAGAACTTCGCGTCCCATTTGGGCTGCCGGCCCGGCTGATCCGGGAGCAGCCAAATTTGCAGAAAACGCGTATTGTCAGTGTCCGACGGATTGGTTTCGGAATGATTAATGCCCGTACCTGCGCTCATGATCTGAATGCTGCCGCCCTGAAGCTCGGCATGATTGCCCTGATCATCCTGATGTTTCAACACTCCAGAGACTACATAAGTGATAATCTCCAGATCATGATGCGGATGCTCATGCATGCCCTGCCCCGGTCTAAGCTCATTATCGTTATGGGCCAGCAGTGCCCCAAAGTGCGCATTGCTTGGATCATCGTAATCGGCAAAAGAAAAGCTGAATTCACTGTGTATCCATTTTTTATTCGAAGTATGGCGCTCTGCTGAAGTAATGACTTTGATCATAATTGCGTGCACCTCCAATGATGTATGAATCTTATCCTCAAGTGCAAGGGCGCTGTAATTATGTATTCCTTACCCTCTTCCTTTCTTTGTCAATCAAGGAAGCCAGAATGGTTTGTTTTGACTTTAAAGTTTCGGCAGTTTGTAAAGTCGCAAAATCCCCCGTTTTTATCACAATAGGTCTCTTAACATCACAAATGCTGAAGCATGCTCCGGGAATCTTTGCCGTCCTTCTTTGCTGTTTCAGCCCATACGCCCAAGTTTATATACGAAGTAAGAACGTTCAGGCCACCCTGAAATCCGGTTACCGGCGGCGAGGGAAACCATCTACACTATATGCTCTACTCCCTGCCGCCAGGAACTGGAATACAATAATCGAATGAGGAGTGATTGGTTATGAATAAAGCAGAGACAGAATATCCGGTAGAGAGCGGAAACACATTTTTCAAAGGTATTTTCATCGGAGGTTTGATTGGAGCTGCCGCAGCATTGCTGTTCGCTCCTAAGCCAGGCCGTGAAATGCGCAGTGACTTGTCTGAGAAATTCTCGACCGCTACGGACAAAACCAAAGAGGTTGCAGGTGTCGTAACGGATAAAACCAAAACGATTGCTGCTACCGCCCTAGAAAAGACTACTGACCTTGCCAGCACGGTATCCGCCAAAGCTTCTGATATTTTCACTACAGTCAGTGACAGTAAACAACAAATTGCCGCTACGTTATCCGAAACAGGTAAAAAAATCGGCGAAACCGTAGGAAGCGCATCCGCAGATATCATTTCTGATGTCAAAGACGCTTCAAAGGACGTTGCCGAGGAAGCCTCCGCTTCTTCCAAGGATATATCGGATACGGCACAGGAAGCCAAGGAAGAAGTTAAGGCTTCTTATAAATCTTCTTACTAAAAGCGGTGATCCGCGGCTTGATCTAAATCCGGAAACAGCCAGCTCACTTGCAGCTGGCTGTTGTTATGTAATATTTGTTTATTTATCAAAGTCCGGTTACGGGCTATAGAAAGCAGGTAACCTTATGGGAGATGCGGGGAACAACACGAAAACCTACGATGTAGAGGAGCATCCCTTCGAGCTGAGGCATGAAGTGAAACGGCTAAACGCCAGGCTTGACAAAATTGCCGATTCGCTGGAAAAATCGGAATTTAAGGATATCCTTGAAAACTATACGGACCCTAAAAAACGGATTATCACCAATCTCATGGCAGGCATATCCCGTGGTCTCGGACTCTCCCTTGGCACCTTTGTGATTCTGGGCTTACTGGGCTATATTCTCAGTCTGTTCCTGAATGTGCCGGTAATCGGAGAATACCTCGGAGAGATCAAGAAGTACATTGATGCCAACAGCTGATCCATTTAAATAATGATATATATAAAATGGACATGCCCTCCCCGCACGGGAATCAGGCATGTCCATTTTGTTATAACCCAAATTTATATTAATAGGATGAATTCGCCATAATCTGCTTCAGTTTTTCTGTAGCCCGCTTTTGAATCCGTGATACGCTCATTTGCGACACTCCAAGCTTCTGGGCGATGGCACGTTGGGATTGCCCGTCCTGGAAAGCCAGCAGCAACACCTGCTGTTCCTGTTCCTTAAGCTGCCCGAGGGCCTGCTGCAAATCCATGCGTTTCTCTACGGTCTCATAATCATTGGCTTCAGAGCTGATAATCTCACCAAGTGTAGCCCCTGTCTCCTCTTGGGATAGAGGCGAATCCAGGGATACGTAATGGTAGCATTCTCGACCGGCTAGTACTTCCACAGTTTCTTCTACGGTAAGATCAAGATAATGAGCAATTTCCTCTACGGCAGGAGAACGTTCCAATCTGATGGTTAGCTCATCAATCGCCTGCTGGACAAGGGCACCCTTTTCTTTGATCCTTCTAGGAACCTGTATGTACCAGGATTTATCGCGCAGGTAATTTTTCATGTGCCCGATCATGCTTTTCATGGCATACGGTTCAAAAGGAATTCCCAGACTGATGTCGTATTGCTGCAGCAGCCTAATCAGCGCCATTTGTCCTACCTGATATAAGTCTTCGTACAGATCTGGACGGTTGCGGGCAATTTTACCGGCAGCCATCTTCACCATGGGTTCATATTTACGGATCAAAACTGTTGCAATTTCATTATCTTTGGTCTGCTGGTATTCCCAGATCAGACTTACCGCTTCGTTCATGGACTCGGGGGGAGTCACTTTTTCGTTCATACTTTCTCCTCGCTGAAATTAAGCCGCTTGGTCAGGGTGACGACTGTCCCTCTCCCTGCTTCGCTCACTACGCTAACGTCATCCATGAGCGCTTGCATTAAATAAAAGCCCAGCCCGCCTACCTGAACATCATTCAGCTCTTTATCATGCAGCGTCATACGTTCCTCGGACTCTTCCAATCCGTCAAAGCTCTCCCCCTCATCTTTGACGGTGATGGACAAGGCTCGTGTTCCAACTTCAAAGATTACATCAACCATCCCGTCTTCCTGCCCGTAAGCGTAAAGAACCGAATTGTTGCATGCTTCGGATACAGCCACTTTCATATCCTCAATGTCTTCATAAGTAAAGCCCATTTTGGAGGCAATGCCATATAAATTCAGTCTGACGATATCGACATATTCTGCACTTGCGGGTAACTGAAGAACTACTTTTTGCACGTCATCACTCATCCTTAGTTCGATCCTTTCCTAGTGGGAATTCTCTTGGGGGGCAAAAAACTTGGAGATTCCTGTCATATCAAATAGCTTCTGTATTTGCGGCGGAACTTCCTCAACTGAAAACTTAACGTCCATTCCATGTCTTGCTTTGAGAATCGAGAGCAGAATACCAATGCCTGTGCTGTCGATATATCTCAATTCCTTCAGATTAATCACAAGGTCAAGCCCAGTATCCCCTACCAGTGGTTCCATCACCAGACGAAAGTCGGGAGCTACCGACAAATCGAGCTCGCCAACTAAGTAAACCGTGCATACATTGCCTTCTGTTTCGGTTCTTGCGTGGAACTTTTCGCTTTTATTTGTATTCATAGACAATCTCTCCTGATAAATGTTTTCTTTACCAATAACCCTAAAGCTATACGGTTGAAACAAAAAACGCCACATTCATACATTGGTACTTAATGGATCATGCCTTGAAAAGTGAGGTGTTCCGTATCTCAGCCGGATTGTCACTGGAGGCATAACGTAAAATAATTTGTTTCAAGCTGCTCATTTTCAGCGGCTTGCTGATATACCCATCCATTCCAGCAGCAGAACAGCGGTTCTGGACCCCCTCCATTACATTCGCGGTCATCGCAATAATGACAGCATGGGTAGCATTATGTCCAGAGCCCTGCCTGATTCTGGAGGTGGCCGTCAATCCATCCATAACAGGCATCTGCAGGTCCATAAATATGAAATCAAAATCCTCGCGGAGAGACAGCTCCACTGCCTGATGACCATCCTTGGCAACTGTGGAGTCATAGCCCAGCTTGTCCAGCATACTTACCATCAGGCGCTGATTGATCGGATGATCATCCACTACAAGGATCTTTTTCTGCCAATGTTGACCGGTTTCTACAGCAGGATGCTCCTCCTCCTGAAAGGTTCTTCCAAGTTCATCATCCGGCACTGTAGTCTTAATTGTAAAAACAAAGGTCGCCCCTTTTTCCTCCATGGATTCCACACGGATTTCACCGCCCATCATTCCAACCAGGGATTTGCAGATGGCCAGTCCCAGACCTGTGCCGCCGTATTTGCGCGTCATAGAAGAATCCAGCTGAGAAAACGGCTGGAACAGCCGGTCACATTTTTCCGGAGAAATCCCAATGCCTGTATCCTTAATGGTGAATTCTACGGTCATCTTATGATCTTCCGAAGACACCCTGGAGGCTACAAGGTAAACACCGCCTTGATTGGTAAATTTAACGGCATTCGCGACTAAATTGATTAATACCTGACGCAAACGGGCCATATCCCCGTAAATCAGCCTAGGCAGCTTTTGGTCAATAAAATAGGCCAGTTCAAGATTTTTTTTGCCAGCTTCCGCAGAAAATAAGCTAAATACCTCCTGGATAGTGGTCTGTAGCTCAAATAACTGTTCTTCCATTTCCATTTTACCTGATTCCATCTTGGTGAAATCAAGAATATCGTTAATAACGGTAATGAGCGTATCGGCACTTTTGCGGATGATCTCCGTATACTCTTTCTGGTCTGGAGCAAGCTCCGTCTCCATGAGCAGGTCAATCATGCCCACCACACCGTTCATTGGCGTGCGAATCTCATGGCTCATCATAGCCAGGAATTCCGTCTTGGCTTTGGCGGCAATCTCCGCCTCTTCCTTGGCTTTGGTCAGTTCTCCGTTAATTCTCTCCAGCTCTTGCGTCTTTTGCTGCAGCAGCATGGTCTGCATCTGATGCTTTTTGGTCGTAAGGTGCATATCGACGAAGCCTTCGATTTTGGACTTCAGAATTTGGGGGATGAAGGGCTTGACCATATAATCAATCGCACCAGCCGAATATCCCGCAAACAGATGCTCCGCCTCTTTGCTGTTGGCTGAGATAAAAATAATTGGAATATCCTTTGTCTTCTCTCTGGCTTTGATCAATTTGGCAGTTTCAATTCCATCCATACCCGGCATCTGTACGTCCAGTACAATCACTGCAAATTCATGTCTTAATAAACACCGCAGTGCTTCTTCACCGGAATTCGCTTTGACAAGCTTATAATGCTGGCTTTCAAGCACTGCTTCCAGCGCCAGCAGATTCTCAGGACGGTCATCGACAAGCAGTATATGAATCGGTTCTTGAACCCCCATTGGCCCCTCCTCACCCGCTATTTGTTCTTACGGTATATTTTTTCCACTCTGTCCAGGGGCTCATAACTGTCACTGAACCTGGTAAAATGTATAGACTCTTTGGAGCCCAGTACCAGAACTCCGAAACGGCTTAAGCTTTCATGGAACAAGCCATGCACATGATCCCTGAGCTCGTCGTTGAAATAGATCATGACATTCCGGCAAAATATTACATTGAACTCATTAAAAGAGGTATCTGTAGCCAGATTATGCTCTGCAAAAATAATATTTTTGCGCAAATAAGGCTGCAGAATCACAGAATTATATTTCGCTGTATAATATTCGGAGAATGCGCGGGTCCCTCCCGCTTCCATGTAATTCTTGGTATACTGCTTCATCTTACTGATCTCGTATACCCCTTCTTTGGCCTGCTGCAGGGAGCGTGCATTCATGTCCGTGGCATAAATGCGCGCCTTGTCGTACAGCCCTTCCTCATGCAGAAGGATGGCCATGGAATACACTTCTTCTCCGGTGGAGCACCCGGCATGCCAGATCCGGATATAGGGATAGGTCCGAAGGAGCGGGATGACCTTCTGACGGAAGGTCAGGAAGAGGCCGGGGTCCCGAAACATCTCCGTTACCGGAATGGACAAGCTGTATACAAACCGTTCAAAACAGTCCCGGTTATGCAGCACTTTCTCCTGCAGGGCGGAAATGCTGGGTACATTCTCCGTATGCACATGATGCCAGATCCGCCGCCTCAGGGAAGGCAGCGCATAATTCCTGAAATCATATCCGTAAAGGCGGTGTACACCGCTGAGAAGCAGTTCAATTTCAATCTGCTCAAGCTCCTGTTTGATCCCGGTCTGGGCAGATTGCTCTTCATACCCGCGTTCCATAGCTGTCATTATTATCAAGGCTCCCTTGCACCTAACGTATCTCCGGATGGGTTGTAATTTAGTACTGTAATCCTATTACCCCAAAAGCGGGCTTACGAATACAACCACACACGCATTAGAGAAAGAAGCTGCTCAGTACTGATAGGTTTCTTCATATAATCCGAGGCGCCGGCTTCTATACACTTGGCCCGGTCCTCTTTCATTGCCTTAGCCGTAAGCGCAATAATGGGCAGTTTCTGATATTGCGGCATCTGTCTGATCCGGCGCATGGCCTCATATCCGTCCATTTCCGGCATCATCATATCCATCAGCACCAGATCAAAATCCTCCTGCTCCACCAGCATGTCCAGCGCCTCACGGCCGTTCTCTGCAAACTTAACTTCCATATGATACCCTTCCAGCACACTGGAAAGGGCGAATACATTGCGGATATCATCATCAACCAGCAATATTTTTTTACCGTCGAACAGTTCTTCTTTATTGTGCAGCTTTTGCAGGATTTTACGCTTGTCTTCAGGAAGATTGGCTTCCACCCGATGCAGGAACAACGTGGTTTCATCTAACAGTCTTTCCGGTGAACGCACATCCTTAATAATAATAGATTCAGCATACTTGCGCAGCTTAGTTTCTTCCTTGCTGTCCAGGTCCTTGCCGGTATAGATAATAATCGGCAGATCATTTAGATCTTCATCATCACGAATCTGGTCCAGCAGCTCGAAACCGGTCATATCGTCCAGCATCAGATCGAGAACCATACAGTCATATCTTTGCTTGCGAAGCTCGCTCAGCGCTTCATGCCCAGTGGAAACTGCGGTGATGGCCACATCATCATGCCCGATAAGCTCCATGATGGAGCGGCGCTGAGTAGCGTCATCCTCTACAATCAGCAAATGCTTCAGGGTACTGGCTGTATAGTTCTCAATTTGTGAAAATGCACGGTCCAGCGCTTCTCTTGAGGATGGCTTTCTTAAGTAAGCCATCGCCCCCATCATCAGTCCCTGCTTCACTTCATCATTCACAGAAATCACATGAACAGGAATATGGCGGGTCTGTGAAGAGCCCTTGAGCTCCCGCAGAATCGCCCAGCCATCCAGAACTGGAAGCTGGATATCCAGGATAATGGCATCCGGCAGATACGTCTGGGCCATAGTCAGGCCAATATCTCCCTGAAGGGCTACCAGACCCTTGAAACCGCGGCTCCGGGCCATATCAAGCAGAATCTTGGCGAACTTCTCATCATCTTCAATAATCAGCAGGATCTTATCCTTGGAAGACAAATGATCACGGTCATCCTCCATGATAATAGGCTCCATAGGCGCAGCTGGAGTGTCTTCTGTACGTTCTATCCGGTACTCACTGTTATATTGAGATATCACCGAAACCTCACGCTCCCGGGAGGCTGCAGCCTCGAGCACTCCAGGAAGGAGGCTGTAATGACCTTTAACCGGCAAGTACAAGGTGAAAATACTGCCTTGACCTTCACGCGATTCCAGTCCAATGGCTCCACCCATAAGACGTGCAAGTTCTCGGCTAATCGATAGTCCCAGTCCGGTACCGCCATATTTGCGGCTGGTTGTTCCATCCACCTGCTGGAACGCTTCAAAGACAATGTCTGTCTTGTCTGCAGGAATCCCAATCCCGCTATCCTTCACAGAAATCGCAATATATTCGAACTCATGCGGAAGGAAGGCGGGCAGATGCTCCTTATTTGCGGCGCTTACCGCAAATTCCACAAAGCCCTCACTCGTGAACTTGAAGGCGTTGGACAGCAGATTCCGCAGAATTTGCTTCAACCGGTGACCGTCTGTGAAGAGGGAATCCGGCAACGGCTCATCGAACAAAAGGCGCAAAGACAATCCTTTTTTCACAGCCTGCGGTGCAAAATTCTGCTTCACGAAGGTTTTCAGCTCGGTTAGAGGTATTTCCTCATAATTTAGCTCCATTTTGCCGGCGTCCACTTTGGAGAGATCAAGAATCTCATCAATCATTTTAAGCAGATCCGCGCCAGACATATAAATCGTATGCGCAAATTCCACCTGCTTCTCCGTCAGATTCCCATCCTTATTCTCTGTAAGCAGCTGGGATAGAATCAGCAGACTGTTGAGTGGAGTGCGCAGCTCATGTGACATATTGGCCAGAAACTCGGATTTATATTTGCTGGTCACGGCAAGCTGCATCGCCTGCTTCTCCAACTGGCTGCGGGCATGCTCGATTTCATCCTTCTTCTCCTCCACCTCCTGCACCTGGTCCTCCAATGCACGGGTCTTAGCGATCAACTCGGTATTGTAATGCTCCAATTCTCCCTGCTGCCGCTGCAGTAATTCTTGGGAGCGTCGAAGCGCATCCGTCTGCTCCTCCAGATTCTCATTGGAGCGGCGAAGCTCTTCCTGCTGTGTCTGCAGCTCCTCCGACTGGCATTGCAATTCTTCAGTAAGCGCCTGGGATTCCCGGAGCAGCTCCTCCACTACAAGCTGGCGGCTGATATTATTTAGAATCACACCCATGCTGATTGCAAGCTGATGCAGCAATTCATTCTGCAGGACACTAAATGGAGTAAAGGAGGCAAATTCAAGAACCCCCATCAATTCATCTTCGAAGAGGACCGGATAGATCAGAATATGATCCGGATGCGAACCCCCAAAACCGGATGTAACAGAAATATAGTCTTCCGGTGCCTCTATAAGCTTAATTGGAGTTTTATCCAGCGCGCTTTGCCCCACAAGCCCTTGACCCATTTCAAAGCTTGCTTTGAGTTTGGCGCTGCCCTCTCCCGCATAAGATGCGCTACTGACAAGCAGATTAGGATTGTTCTGATCCTTCAGGTAAATTGCCCCATATTGTGCACCAAGCACCGGGGTGAACTCACCAATGAAGGTCTGGGTCACCTGTTCCAGCGAATTGACGCCACGCAGAAGATCTGTTACACGGGCAATATTTGCGTTGAGCCAAGCCTGATCGCTCTGCGCCTGTGCATAGGCCTTCTCCATCTCCTGCTTCTGTTCAAGATCTTTGGCCATGTTCTGAAATACCCGGGCAACATCCCCAATCTCATCTTTGGAGGTAACCCTGATTCGGCGGATAGCCCTCATTTTGCCGTTGCCGAAGCTCTTAATCATCATGGAAACGACATTAAGCCCTCGTGTGATGCTTGGAATCACCCATAGAATAACCCCAAGCCCCAGCAGCAGCCCTATAACCATAATTAAGGTCACCATCTGGATGGAGCTCTCATAAGCCTTCTTAGCGTTGGTATTCTCCTCCGTCATTCTGAATGCGTTGTAATCCGACAGGGCATTCAGGCTGTTCAGCACCTCTTCCTGAATGTTCTGCCCTTCTGCATTCCGGTAGGCGTTGGCATTCTGAAAATAGCCGGCAGAAAGCATATCAAGCACTTTGTTCTGATAATTTATATAACCCGAATAGGCTGATTCAATCCGTTTCAGCAGCTGCATTTCTTCTGTTGTTTCCATCGAATCTTCAATATTCTGAAGGTACCCTCCGGCTTTTTTGACTTTAGCCTCAAGCTCGCTTTTTTGGGAACCAACCGAGAGCTTGTCCGCATTGAGCATGGAGGTCGTCAGTATACGCGCCATATCGTTCACTTCACCCCGGAGTCCGGAGGATGAGCGGCCCTTGCTGTACCTGTCCTGAAAGCTGTCCAGCTGGCTGCTCATATTATTAAGCCGTTCGTATCCAATGAAGGTTAACAAAAACATAATGGCCAGCATTGCGCTGAAGCCGATCAGCAGTTTAGCCTTTATTTTCATTCCGGATCTGTTCCTTTCTTCAGCGAAATCCATACCAGGCATTTGTCATCATCACGTTCCTGGTCAGGAACGTCATGGAAGAAGGAGGCGCGCATCAGCTGCTCGTGCCACTCATGCCCTCCGTTCAAATAACCAACCATAAAGTCCAGCTGTTCTTCCTGTCCGCCCTCTGACATTTCGAGCAGCCCGTCGGTATAGAGCACCAAGTGGCCTTCATCCTCAAAGGTCAGCGTTTGCGGCTCAATATCAATGCTGTCAAATAGGCCAACCGGATGACAGTTGCTCTCCAGCAAAACAGGACTTAGGGAGCCGCCTTCGAAGAAGAGCCCCGGCGGGTGTCCCGCGTTCACGTAATCAATACGCTTCATCCGGGTATCTATAACCAGATAAATCGCCGTAAAATAATACTGCACCAGCTGTTTCTCAATATATAACTGGTTAAACCGCCGGTTCAACTCTTGAATAACTTTCTCCGGCTGCACATACGTCGTTACGGTATCCTTGAGTACAGAAGCAAGGAACATGCAGAATAGGGACGAGGAAATACCATGTCCCATCATATCCAGCAGTATAACAGCATACCGGCCGTCTCCAAGCGGATACCAGGCATACAAGTCACCTGCAAGCTCTGCTGAGGGCTGGTAAAGGGCATGAACTTCAAAAGCCTCTTCCTTGAGCGGCAGACTCAGGACTGCATTTTGTACCAAAGCAGCCAGCTTCAGCTCATCCTGTATCCGCTGGTCCCGCTCCACATGCCAATCCTTTTCGCGCTTTAAGCGGAGGGCCAGCCGGATACGTGCCATCAGTTCAACCTTGTTAATGGGCTTGGTCACATAATCTACAGCACCCGCATCAAGCGCTTCGGCCAATTTCTTGGAGTCACCAACCGCAGTAACCATAATAATCGGGATATCTCTCAGATGCTCATATTGCTGGACTACCCGGCAGGCCTCAATTCCATCCATTTCCGGCATCATCATGTCCAGCAGAATCAGGTCAATATCCGACTGTCTCGGCCGCTTGTCTTCAGTCCCTGTGCCGATCCCCAGCAGCTGTAGCATCTCTTTGGCTGAAGCTGCAGTTATAAAGTTCCGGTAATCTTCCTTCTTTAGAATTTCACGGATTATGATTACGTTAGTCGGATTATCGTCTACGATTAAAATTCTCAATTTTTCTTCACCCCGCACGAATAGTATTTCAACCGTAAAATTCAGAAATATTCAACTCTATCATACGATATCTAAAAGTCCAGTTTCCATAAAGCAAGATATTGGAATGAATCCATGTACTTGTATTCAACAAAGTAACCTCCAGCCCCACCACTTGCAGTGGGACTGGAGGTTACGCTATTGGACTATAGGTCTCTCCATGTGAATGCCATCGAATTAATGCAGGTTTTTTTTGGCGATAACAAGAACCTTGCCCGTATCAAGCTCTTTCTCGTAAAAGCCAGCTTCTGCTGCACTGAAACCTAGTGAAGTAATCTTGTTACGGAGTGCATCACCCCGTGAACGAAACATGTTGGCAATAGAGCCGAACAGCCCCTCTTCGTGTAAACCTACCTCATTCGTATCTGCCGCATCCACAATTCGGCCTTCGCGATCCGCATTATGGCTGATCACATAAATGTCATCCCTAGTGTAACCACTATCGCGCAGCCGATTCACTTCTTCTATCGCCTGAATACCATTCTCAAGCAACTTGGCATAAGCCTGCGTACGGATTGAATCCATGAAATCACGCTCCTTGTATTATATAAGAGGGCAACGCTAAAAAGATGACTGACTTTCATTAACCATCTTTCCACGCGTTTGAAACGCCTCAAGAAGAATTCCCGTCAAACAAATCAATACCGTTCCATTCACCTGTCTGTGAATTGCGGTATATCTTAAGTGCGGTGCTTCCTCTCATATATACATCCCCGTCTTCAGCTACAAAATCCGGAGAGCCCAGGAGTTCAGGCAGATTATTCTTCTGCGGTTCAATCCGCTGTCCATTCAAGTACAGTCCGTATTCCCCCGCTTCAGCCGGAGTGACATGCACGTATAGAACAGCTCCATCACAAATTCCGGCGGACATATCCGAATAATGGTACTCCTCGCACCCCTGCCAAGGATCCGGGGTAACAGAGAGCGGCGTACCTTTAACCTGCAGCAGCTCCTCTTCCGGCATATACAAGGGCACCCCGGCAAGGGAATCAAAGGCAGTGACATAGGGGCTGGCATTTACACTGTGCTCAGTAGCGAGCACTACCGGCGACTGCGGGAACAACCAAGCGGCAGGAACAGACTCCTTCTGCGGAGATACAGATAAATAGGGAGACAGGAGACTTAGCAAAAGAAGGATAACGTTCATGGAGCATCCCGCCTTTCATGTTCTGCTGCTTGGTATGGCCGTCCCGGCTGCGTGTTCTCAGTCTTATGAATTAATGACGGAATTTCTGCCAAATGGTAGCGGCTGTGTCTACACCTTTTAACGCCATGGCTATTTTTCCAGGTGACTTCTTGGCATTTGCACTATCGTATGACTTCACGGTGCGTTCTTCTGCCGGACTAGGCGGAGTACTTTCTACCGATACAGCTTTAGCCTTTTCCTTCAGTTCACGCGACTTGCGGTACTTCTCAATGACGGTTACTGATACCTGCTTCATGGTCAGCGTCAGTTCATTCATGACGTCACCTAGGTTTTTCACGGAATCGACAATCGGATCAATCTTTTGAATTTTGCTCTGAACATCTGCGGTAATATCGTTCGCGTGTCTGACTGTGGTTTTCACTTCATAAGTAAGTTCGTCAATCGTTTTCTGCACTTCCTGCAGAGTCTGGCTGACCTTATCGAGGGATTCCTTCGCTGATTTCAAGGTTTTAATTAAAAAGTAGACGAGTACGGCAAATGCAATCGCCACGAGTGCGACGCTTAGATCAATAATCATTTCCAAAACCCCTTCCAAATCGTTGAATGTCTGCTTGCTCTGCCTTATTACTGCATAGTTACCCTTACGTGAATAGCCCGAAACAAAAGTCAAATCCCCCCTCCTTGTTTGTTTCAAAACAAAACTCCCCGTTTAAACAATGACTACATTCGACTACACCCTACACACCGAAAGGATGACACATCATGTTAAAATGGTCGGTAATTCTGCTTGTTATTGCTTTAATCGCCGGTATTTTCGGATTCTTCAATGTTGTAGCTGCCGCTGTAGGCATCGCAAAAATACTGTTCTACATCTTCCTGATTCTCTTCATTGTTTCACTGTTTATGGGACGCAGGGGAAGATCGATGTAAATAGCATTAGCCGCCTTTAAGATCTTCTCCATATACAGGCACAACCTGAGCCCGGACTCCTGATGGAGTATCCGGGTTCATTGTGTGTGAAGCGGCATCCTGCGGCCTTTTCCCCACTGAACCTCATACCCGTTTCGGAATTCTCTTCTATCCTATTCACGCTGCAGAACATGTAGGCCTTGCACCAAAGACCGTTACTGTGAAAATAAAAAAATAAGACGTTTGGTTCATAGGGCCTTCTTTCTGTTTACAAGCTTATTAGCACGAATAAGGAAAAACCTGCTACAAACAAACCAATCCCAGGAGGAATCACAGATGAAAAAATTTGCCAGTATCGCAGTAGCCATGGGTCTTGTAGCTTCTTTTGCCGCAACGGCTTCAGCCGATGAAGTATCGGGTACCACCACAACCGTAACAGGCAACACCTACGGTGGGAAATTCGAGACTGTAATCACACAAGCAGATATTAAGCCAGCCACGCCTATGATTATCCTGACCAAAGCAACACCTTTCCACCTTTCCATGGACAGCATGACTCCAGCGGGCTGGTTGAGTGCACAGACCATTGATACCACTGGGGCTGTCAAGACCGACAGTTGGGGCAATGAATGGAGAGAAATTTACACATGGCTGGGTACAGCCTGGATCAAGGTGCCTGCGTCTGCTTATGTAATCACTCCAGCGATGTAACGATTCCATAATTGTACCTCCGGCAGGAAGAACATGCTATGAAGCATATTCTATGCCCGGCCGAGCGCCCGTAAATCCCAGCCTTTTCGTACTTTTTACGGGCCTACATACGATAAGCCGTGCAGATCTAAATGATCCTGTACGGCTTATTTATGTCAGGGGTCTGCAACGGGGAATTTCAATGAACATAAAAACAGAGGCTATCCCTTCAGTAGAATCAATCTACTAAAGGGATAGCCTCACAAAACACCCGCCCTAGTTCACCCGTCACAAACTTGTCCTGCTGTCGCTTCGCATCTCTACTATTCTATATTTTAGCGGATGACCGAGCCCCCGTAAAGGAAACGATTCACCCAAGAAGCGCTTAATTTATCAACCCGTACTCCGCCTGAAGCCACTGAATAGGTCTGAAGCAGCTGACCATCCCCCAAATACATAGCTACATGCGTAATTCTGGCCGTCAACTTGTCAATTCCGGCATATGCGGAAACCGAGCTGCCTTGGTAATCCGTGAAGAACATCAAATCTCCACGCTTCAGTCCGGAAATATCGGTGACTACCGTACTGTTCTGCTTAATCCAGTCACCCTGCTGCCGGGAATCGGCAGGAAGCTTCAGATTGGCTGCATCCATAAAAATCTGCCGGATAAAATCGGAGCAATCAAAGGTGCTGGTATCGCTGCGGCTGGAGCCGAACTCATAAGGGGTTCCAAGGTAGCCCATCCCTGCAGCAATTACACTCTCAATGACTGCCGCCTGTGGCGGAGCCGTAGGCACCGGTGCAGGTGTTGGTGCTGGCGTCGGTACTGGTGTTGGCACTGGTGTCGGCACTGGTGTCGGAGCAGGAACCGGCAATGCCGTACCTCCATCCACTAAAATGTATTGATCCGACGAGCTTGTATATCCAACATTACCATTAGCCGTTCTTACCTTGTACCAGTAGCTATTCGGTGCTTCCAAAATGGCAACCTGATCATCTTTATATAGATATCCCGTAATCTGCCCGCTCGTTGAAGGGGTATCCCGAAGACGGACTGTAGCTTGAATCACTGCTGTTTGTACTGCCGGAGCTGCGGCCACTTGGATATACTGCTCTCCCCTGCTTGTATATCCAACGTTACCGTCTACGGTTCTGACTTTGTACCAATAGCTGTTCGTTTCTTCCAGGATAACAACCTGGTCGCCCTTATTTAAATATCCCAGCACTTTTCCAGTTGTTGATGGAGCTGTACGCAGACGGACAGATGATACAATAACACCTGTTTGCGCTGCGGATGCCGAAACGGATGATTGGGCAGAAACAGAAGCGGCTTGCGCCTGCTGAGGATTGAACATCCCCAGTGATACCGCAAGTGATGCCGAGACCAGCAAAAATGATGCCAGCCCTTTATATGATACGATCATAGCGTTCCCCCGCTTAGCATAATGAGAAATTCAACAACGGCGCGCGCTTCGTTTGTTGCTTTCTGCCCTCATTATAGGCTTGACCGGGAAATGGAACATGCTCCAAATTTCACAAAAAAGCTTGCCAACTTATGGTAACTACCGGGTCTATAGTCTCGAATTCTCCTTGGATTTGGTGGAAATTACAGCTAATTAGAAGAAATTAAGGAATCTCAAGGCTTCGGTTCGACATGAACCTGCACATTCATGATGTTATGCAGCTTGCTCATCCGCTCCTCAATAGAGTCACTGATGGCGTGGCCTTGCTTCACTGTAATCTGGGCATCGACTTCCACAACCACATCCACCAGCACATGATTCCCGTGAACACGGGCCTTTAAGTCCTTGATACCTTCGACTCCGGGTGTGCGGGCAATCGTGCTTCGTAGATCCATCAGCTGATCCTGGTCGAATCCGTCCGTCAGGCGGTACGTTGAATCACGGAAAATATCCCATGCCGTCTTCAGTATCAGCAAACCGACAGCGACGGCTGCGGCGGAATCAATCCAGGGCAGACCGAATTGTGCCCCGGCAATTCCTACCGCGGCACCAATGCTCACCATAGCATCCGAGAAATTATCCTTCGCTGCAGCCATCAGTGCGTTGTTATTAATCTGTCTGGCGAGCCGTTTGTTATATATGTATACACCCATCATGGCTGCTGCACAGACGACTGCCACCCCGGCTGACCATAGCTGCGGCGTGGCCTTGGCTCCCTCAAACAGGGAGCGGACGGCCTCCACAATCACCTGGATGCCAACCATCGCCATGATAAAGGAAGCCAGGAGCGCCGCTACCGTCTCCGCACGGAAATGTCCGTACGTATGATCGGAATCAGGCGGTTTCCGTGAAATACGCAGACCGATCAGCACCGCAAGCGAAGCAACAATATCGGTGAGGTTGTTGAACCCATCCGCAAGCAGCGCACTCGAACCGAACACATAGCCGCTGATCAATTTGAAGGCCGATAGAATAAGATAGGCGATAACACTAATTAGAGCGCCCCGTTCACCTTTACGTATATCATCATAAATATCAACCAACCTTCATCCCCCCCTACTACTCTCTATACTGTTCCCGTGCCCTGGCAGATCATTCTTTGAATTATTCTTGCCCTTGTGGCAGCATTTAAAAACAATTAGAATAAAGGAAAGGACTTGCTACCTAAGGGGGTTAACATAATGAGCGAGAACCATGAAAAACCAAAAATCAATCTGGCGGATGCCATCCGTCAAAAACTGGAGCAGAAGAAACAGCACGCTTCCGGCAAGCCTGGTTCCACCTTTCAAGCCGGTTCTGCCAAACCGCTGAAAAGCCAGAATAACAAAAAGCCCAACAATCAGCGCCGCCGTACTGGCGGTTCCTAAGTAAGGTACTTGTTTATATTTGGAACATAAACGGCTGCGTTATCCCTTTCGGGACGACGCAGCCGTTTTTCTTATGAACATTGCTTGTTCAAGGCTTCTATATCATTCTTACACTTCTACAGGATACATCCGGGCACGCATTTCCTTGATTTCCGGATTCTCCAGATACTCATCATAGGTCATGGAGCGGTCGATAACCCCTGCCGGTGTAATTTCAATAATACGGTTGGCGATGGTCTGAATAAACTGATGGTCATGGGAAGTGAACAGAATCGTGCCATCAAAATCAATCAGTCCGTTATTGAGTGCAGTAATCGATTCAAGATCCAAGTGGTTGGTGGGCTCATCAAACACGAGCACGTTGGCACCGTTTAGCATCATCTTGGCCAGCATGCAGCGAACCTTCTCGCCCCCGGACAGCACACTTGCTTTCTTCAGCGCTTCCTCACCAGCGAACAGCATCCGTCCAAGGAATCCGCGCAGGAAGGTTTCGTCCTGATCCTTGGAGTATTGACGCAGCCATTCTACCAAATTCATGTTCACTCCATCAAAATAGCTGGAGTTGTCTTTCGGAAAATATGCCTGTGTTGTTGTCACGCCCCAAGTATATTCGCCGGCATCCGCCTCTTTCTCGCCCATAATCACATCGAACAGCAGTGATTTTGGCTGAGAGTAAGGACCGACAAAAGCAATTTTGTCGCCTTTGTTGACCACAAAGCTGATCTCATCCAGCATCTTCTCGCCTTCCACCGATTTGCTCAGCCCGCTGATGGTAAGCAGTTGCTTGCCGGCTTCACGCTCAGGTTTGAAGTTGAGGAACGGATATTTGCGGTTCGACGGGCGGATATCGTCCAGCGTAATCTTCTCCAGCTGTTTCTTACGGGAGGTCGCCTGTTTGGACTTGGAAGCATTGGCGGAGAAGCGCTGGATGAACGCCTGCAGCTCCTTCATCTTGTCTTCCTTCTTCTTGTTCGAGTCACGCTGCAGCGCCTGGGCCAGCTGACTGGATTCATACCAGAAGTCGTAGTTGCCTACATACATCTGGATTTTGCCGAAATCGATATCGGCAATATGTGTACATACCTTGTTCAGGAAATGTCGGTCATGGGATACGACGATAACAGTACCTTCATAATCCATGAGGAAGTTCTCCAGCCAGCCGATGGATTCCAGATCCAAATGGTTGGTAGGCTCATCGAGCAGCAGGTTATTCGGACGTCCGAACAGGGCTTGCGCCAAGAGTACCCGGACCTTCTCGTTGCCGCTGAGTTCGGCCATTTTCTTATCATGCATTTCACGCATAATACCAAGCCCGATCAGCATAGCAGCAGCATCAGGTTCTGCGTCCCAACCGTTCAGTTCAGCAAATTCGCCTTCCAGCTCACCGGCGCGTAGTCCGTCAGCTTCGGTGAAATCGCTTTTGGCATAGAGCGCATCTTTTTCCTTCATGATGTCATACAGGCGGGTATGGCCCATAATTACCGTTTCCAGTACCAGATACTCGTCATACTCGAAATGGTTCTGTTTCAGTATGGCCAGACGTTCGCCGGGTGTGATATGCACATCGCCGATGTTGGCTTCTATCTCTCCGGACAGAATTTTCAAAAAAGTGGATTTACCCGCGCCGTTCGCTCCGATCAGGCCGTAGCAGTTGCCGGGTGTGAATTTTATGTTGACATCCTCAAATAGTGCGCGTTTTCCGTAGCGGAGTGTTACGCCGCTTGTACTGATCATTAAGCATTACCATCCTTTTCACTTAGGGTTCCGGCTCATTATAGCATAAAAACAAGGAAAAAAGCCCGAAGATCCGCCTATAAAGTATAGTTTTACCCAATAAACGGATACATGTAATCTCTATTGGGCTGGTGTCCGCTCCGCCGGATGTACAATCAGCGTTTCCCCATAAGCCAGTGTACGTATACGTTTCCCGTCAATTCCATGTGCCAGGC
Organism: Paenibacillus helianthi; assembly: GCF_001909055.1. Classification (GTDB taxonomy): domain Bacteria; phylum Bacillota; class Bacilli; order Paenibacillales; family Paenibacillaceae; genus Paenibacillus_AQ; species Paenibacillus_AQ helianthi. Next base: position 65,580 of record NZ_LVWI01000040.1, on the reverse strand, counting down.
GGGCCTGTTCCATCCGGTCCAGCGCCTCCCGGGCCGTGTCATCCGCCAGCCGGAAGGTTCCAAAGTGCATGGGAATCATCAATTCCGCGCCTACATCCATAAAGGCCTGAATGGCCTCCTCGGGAGTCACATGCTGCGAGCTCATGAACCATTCCGGCTCATAGGCACCGATCGGCATCAGCGCCACATGCAGCTTGAAGCGGCTGCCAATTTCTTTGAATCCCGGGAAAAAGCCGCTGTCTCCAGCAAAGTACAGATTGGGAGGCAGCTCATGCGCGGCTCCGTCACCCCGGGGATGCTTGCCGGGCTCAGCAGGCTGCAGCACAAACCCGCCCCAGTGGGAGGTATTGGTATCAAATGGCGTCCGCCGCGTCCAGTGCTGTGTCGGAACAAAGGTCAGCTTCACGGCTCCCAGGGTAAGCTCCTCCCACCACTGCATTTCCAGGCAGTTCGCAAAGCCTTTGCGCACCATCTTGCGCTTCAGTCCCACCGGCACCACGAGGGTGGTCCCCGCCCTGTACAGCTTGCGTATAGATGCCAGATGCAGGTGATCATAATGCGAATGGGAGATCAGAATGAGATCCACCGGGGGGATGCCGCTGAGCGGAATACCGGGCTGGCAGATCCGTTTTTCAAACCCCAGCCGCTGTGCCCATACGGGATCGGTAATGATATTCATCCCTTCATATTGAAGCAAAAATGTCGAATGCCCAATCCAGGTTATTGTCGTATCAAGACGATTCTTAATTAGATAGTCCAGCTTGGGCGGATGATTCGGCACTTTATAGGAGTAGTCCTTCTTCTTCATCCGCCGCTCCTCGCGCCACTGGCGGAGCTGCTTGAGCGTTTTGTCGGTACTGACATTGTCAATGTTATTGTAGCGTAATCTGGCCATTCCGCATCTCTCCTTAACAAGTTGCCGGAAAATATACTTTATTCTAACTATAGGATTCTACGAATGGTTTTGCAAAATCGCGTAATACCCAACCCTTATGTTACAAAGTTTAACCATTTGGTCCCAGGCTTAAGCGGAACGGTGCTGCAACTCTTTTGTATTGAGTGGCCAAAATGAGGTAAAATGCGGGTAAAGTACTTACGGTGCTTACGCCGTTTAAAGAGGAGCCAAGCGTATGAAGATTACATTTATTGAACCGACTCCCAGTCCCAATACGATGAAGCTTCATCTCGATGAGACTCTGGAGGCCGGAGTCCGCCGTACCTATACACCGGAGAGCCAGCGTTCCGCCCCTTCCTGGGCGCGGGAGATGCTCACTATTCCTGGAGTCACCAGCATTTATCACGCGGCCGATTTTGCTGCTCTGGAGCGTAGAGGCAATGCCGACTGGGCAGCGATTCTACGCGAGGTCCAGACCCGTTTCGGTGCGGAAGGCCTGAGCGCCGACTTCAATCTGGAGGATGAAAATGCCGGTGCCCACTTCGGGGAATCACAGGTATTCGTGCAGATGTTCCGCGGGATCCCGATCCAGATCCGCGTCAAGACCGGCGCGAGTGAGGAGCGCATCGCCCTCGCCGCCCGGTTCACGAAGGCGGTAACGGATGTGGCCAGCGCCGTAATGATCAAAGAGCGCAAGCTCACCGATTACGGCGTGCGCTATGGCGAGCCAGGCGCTATCGCGCGCGAGGTCGAGCAGGAGCTGGAAGCGGCGTATCCGCAGGAACGCCTCGACTCCCTCGTGCAGCAGGCCATCGCGCACGGGGCTGGCGGCGAGTTCATCGAGCAGCGGCAGAAGAAGGAACAGGCCGAGCTGCTGCGAGACCTGAAGGACGAGGACTGGCGCGTGCGCTACGCCGCGCTGGAGGATCTTCAGCCTACGGCAGACCTCCTGCCGGAGCTGCGCACGGCGCTGCACGACCCCAAGCTACATATCCGCAGGCTTGCGGTCGTGTACCTGGGCGACATCCGCACGCCCGAGGCGATGGAGCTGCTCTATGAGGCGATGGCAGACAGCGCCCCGGCCGTGCGGCGCACGGCTGGAGACACGCTGTCCGACATCGGCGATCCGGCAGCGACGCCGGTGATGACAGCGGCGCTTACAGACAAGAGCAAGCTCGTCCGCTGGCGGGCGGCACGCTTCCTCTACGAGGTTGGCACAGCTGAAGCTCAGGACGCGCTGAGCCTTGCTGCGGACGACCCGGAATTCGAGGTCGGCCTGCAGGCCCGAATGGCGCTGGAGCGCATCGCATCGGGTGAAGAGGCTGCCGGTACCGTCTGGCAGCAGATGTCGGAGCGCCGGAGAACCTGACGTTAACCTGCCTTAAATTGTCATTGCTTGCTCAGCCAAGTTGCATTATACTAATCCCTGTTGTGTTCATATCGTTACAAGATAGCCTCATCATACCTAAGATGAGGTAGAGGTCGCGGATATAAAGAGTACGCGCGTGGAGACGCTATAAGAGCCGTCTGTGAAACGCCGCCGAAAGGAATATCCGCCGAAGTCTGCGCCGCTGCTCTTATTAAGCAGTGCAGGCTGGGGCCGTCGCCGAAAGGCACGGAACTGTCACAGGGCTTGGCCCGTCAGGAGACTGCGGCCAGGCACTGTGTTGCGCTATCTGAACAGGGAGTATGGTGCGGAGCTGTAAATACAGGAAACCGCAGAATCCGTCTGCGGTTTTTTTTGTGCTTGCAGGATGGATATGCTACTTGGTTAGAGCCCTTGAACAGAAACATCACAATTAAGGGAGTGTTCTATTCATGAAAGCTAAGAAAGACGAACAGCAGCACATAACGGCACAGAGCAGTAATCCTGCCGCTCCGGGGCTGCGCAAAACCTTCAAAGCCAGACATTTAACCATGATCGCGCTCGGCGGATCCATCGGAACCGGGCTGTTCCTGGCCAGCGGCGGCGCTATCGCTTCTTCCGGACCGGGAGGCGCGCTGCTGGCCTATACAGCGGTCGGCATTATGGTATATTTTCTTATGACCAGCCTTGGAGAGCTGGCAACCTACCTGCCGGACTCCGGCTCCTTCAGCACCTACGGCACGCGGTTTGTCAGCCCTGCCTTCGGCTTCGCCATCGGCTGGAACTTCTGGTACAACTGGGCCGTCACCATCGCTGCCGAACTGTCCGCTGCCACAGTGATTATAAAATACTGGTTCCCGGACAGTCCTTCCGTGCTCTGGAGCCTTCTGTTCCTGCTGCTGATGTTCGGACTGAACTTCATGTCATCACGCGGTTACGGCGAATCGGAGTACTGGTTTGCAATTATCAAAATTATCACCGTAGTGGTGTTCCTGGCTGTCGGTGTGCTGATGATCTTCGGGATTATGGGCGGCAAGGCGGTAGGCCTCAGCAACTTCCAGCTTGGCGGGAGCTCCTTCCATGGCGGCTTCTTTGCCTTCGTCGGAGTCTTCATGGCTGCCGGCTTCTCATTCCAGGGTACTGAACTCGTCGGGGTTGCAGCAGGGGAGAGCGAAAACCCGCGCCGCAATGTGCCACTGGCCATCCGCCAGGTATTCTGGCGCATCCTGATCTTCTACATTTTCTCCATTCTTGTGATCGGGCTGCTTATCCCTTATACCAATCCGGATCTGCTCCGCGGCGGCATCGATGATATCGGTGTCAGCCCGTTCACCATTGTCTTCAATAAAGCAGGACTTGCGATTGCCGCATCCGTCATGAATGCTGTCATTCTCAGTTCTGTACTGTCAGCCGGAAACTCCGGCATGTACGCTTCCACCCGGGTCCTGTACGCAATGGCCAAGGATGGCATGGCACCGCGTGCGCTCGGCAGACTGAACCGCCGCGGAGTACCCGTAGGCGCTCTTCTCGTGACTACTGCCGTAGGCATGCTGGCTTTTCTGGCCTCATTCTTTGGTGACGGTGCCGTCTATAATTGGCTGCTTAATGCTTCGGGGATGTGCGGATTCATTAACTGGCTGGGCATTGCGGTGTGTCATTACCGTTTCCGACGGGCTTTTGTAGCCCAGGGCCATTCGCTGGATGAGCTGCCTTACCGGGCCAGATGGTTCCCCTTTGGGCCGTTGTTCGCACTGGCGCTATGTCTCATTGCCGTATTCGGACAGAACCTTGGTGCTTTCACAGGCGGCACCATCGATTGGTACGGCATCCTCGTCTCCTACGTCAGCCTGCCGCTGTTCCTGCTAATCTGGATCGGTTACCGCTGGTTCCGCCAGAGCCGCATTATCCCGCTGGATCAATGCGATCTGAGCACTCACGCAGATTAACAGGTGAATTTAATAGTCAATAGCAAAACAGGGATGTCCCGCAGCCAAATGGCTCGGTGGCATCCCTGTTTTGCTGAACCGCTGAGGGTTATTTCCAGGTCACATATACCTTCAAATCCCCGGTGTTATCAAACGGAGTAGTGTTATACGATAGGTTCTCCAGGCCTAAGCCGTACAATCCCTGCAGATCGATTTTGAGCAGTCTTTCGGTGCCCCGGTAACGGAACAAAAGGGACTGTTTACCTGACGCCACCGCTTCCTTCACGAGGGTATTCAACTCTGACGCAGAAGTAACCACCTGTCCCTCCTCATACAGACGATAGTCGAGCTTCTGCTGAAGGTCCTTGTATACAGACACGTTCTGCCCTCCGCGGCTCACCAGCTCGGACAAGGTCTGCGCGTAGCCGACGGATGCTGCCGGATAGGACTTGGTCCAGCTGTGATCATGCCGCATCTGGGCATCAGTCCGCAGATAGTAAAGCGTACTGATACCGCCCTCCGGGCTTGGTGTTGGATCGTCCCAGGTGGTATCCAAGTGGTACCAGCGCCCGTCAAGCTGGACCAGGTTCCAGGCATGCGATTGGGCAGGTCCACCTGCCGGTCTTGCTGTACCTTCAACAATTTTATTAGGGATACCCGCACCCAGAAGCAATTTATAAGTTAGCAGAGAATATCCCTGGCAGACAGCACTACCGGTCTCTAATCCTTCGTAAGCTGTATATTTGCGGTACGTAGCATCATATTGCAGATGCAGCACCACCCAGTCATGAATAACCTTCACCTTCTGGTGATTGTTCATCCCAGGAGTAATAATCTGCTGCAGAATCGTCTTCACCTGCTTGTTCACCAGAGCGGTCTGCTGCAATGTCTCCCGGTACTCCATCTGCACCGTTATGTTGGCTGAGCGGCTGCCCCCCTGGTAAGAAAAAGCGTAGCTGTCAATAATATAGTAGAGGTAAGGGTCACTGCCCATAGCCTGGTCAATGGCCTTTTGCACCAAGGATTTCAAATTGGCGGTCTTTCCTTCATATACGAATGTGATGTTCTCTCTCCGGTTATTCATTGCTGCAGTCAGCTTCTGGGCCATTTCCGTTCCCGATTGAAGCACGGTTTGAGTGCTGGCCGCATAAGCCTGGTCCCAACCCCAGTATAGTGCCGGCGGCAGAGCCGCACATATAAGCACGCCTCCCAGAATGGTCTTCATCAGCGACAAATGCTTTTTCCCCATAGATCCTGTTCCTCCTGCATGCCCTATAATGGCTCACCCAATAGTATGTACTGTATAGTAGATGCCGAAAATCCAGTCTGCACAACCGTAGCATCCCATATACCTTGCATTTTATTCTTGGAGCAATTCCCATCGTAAAATCTTGCTATATATTCTCTATTATCGGTTCGCCACAGCCGCAGAATAAGGCCCGCAGCTAAACAATGTCCTTAGCGATTGTAAAACATATAAATCTGAATATGCAAAAAAACTGCTTCCCGGCAGTTCCTCTGCCAGAAAGCAGTATACAATGTCCGCCGCCATATTACCACAGCTTCAGTTCTGCATGAATGCCCTTTTACACGCTTGCAATAATACTGTCTCCAGCCTTCATGTACAGCGGAGTTCCGGGTTCTGCCACCGTGCCGCCCTGTAGCTGAAGCTTCAGCTCACGCGAATAGCTCAACCGGCATAAGCTATCCTGCCCGGCTGTAATCTTGGCAGAGACAAGTACATGGTCCTGCCACTCGATATCCACCACGAAGCCACCCCGGGCTCTAAGCCCTTCCACCCGGCCGTTGTTCCAATGATCCGGCAGTGCGGGCAGCAGGCTGATTTCACCCAGATGGCTCTGCAGCAGCATTTCCGCAATCCCTGCGGCAGCTCCGAAATTCCCGTCAATCTGAAACGGCGGATGGGCATCGAACAAGTTCGGGTACACGGAACGGGTTAGCAGCGTACGCACAAAACCGTATGCGGCGGCTCCATCCTTAAGCCGGGCGTACAGATTGATCAGCCATGCGCAGCTCCAGCCGGTGTGGCCTCCACCGGAGGCGATCCGCTTCTCCAGTGACAAGCGGGCGGCTTCCAGCAGATCCGGAGTTTCCTTCTCATTAATCATATTCCCGGGATACAGCCCATACAAATGGGAGACATGACGGTGCCCCGGCTCAGACTCGGTGAAATCCTGGAACCACTCCTGCAAGCGCCCGTCTCTACTGATCTGCAGAGGGAACATGCGGGCAGCCGTCTCTTCCAACTGAAGCCGGAAGTCTTCGTCAACACCGAGAATATTTGCGGCTGTGAGGCAATTTCCGAACAATTCGCGGATAAGGCTCATATCCATAGCCGAACCCATAGAGATACTGCACGGCCGGCCATCTTCCGTTACAAAACGGTTCTCCGGCGAGGTAGAGGGACTCGTAATCAGCATGCCATCCGGCCCTTCCGTCAGCCAGTCCAGACAGAATAACGCCGCCCCTTTCATCAGCGGATATGCCGTCTGTGCAAGGTATTCGCGGTCCGGGTTAAACGCATAATGTTCCCACAGGTGGCTGCTGAGCCATACCCCGCCCATTGGCCAGAAGGCCCAGCTGGCATCCCCGCCCGAAGGGGATGAATGACGCCACAGATCCACATTGTGATGGGCAACCCAGCCACGGGCCCCATAATGAATAGCGGCTGTTCTTGACCCGGTGACACTGACCTCACGAATCAAATCGATCAAAGGTTCATGACATTCACTCAGATTGCAGACCTCAGCCAGCCAATAGTTCATTTGTGCATTAATATTGGTGGTATAGTTGCTGTTCCATGGCGGTGTCAGATGAGGATTCCATATTCCTTGTAAATTGGCAGCCTGGGTACCCGGCCGGGAACTGGCCATCAGCAAATAACGGCCATATTGAAATAAAAGAGCCTCCAGTGCCGGATCGGACTGACCTTCCCGGTATGCAGCTAAACGCTGGTCCGTCGGCAGTGCAGCTGCTTCCCAGCCCCCGAGATTGAGGTCCACACGGCGGAAGATGGCCTGGTGGTCATCCACATGACGTTGCCGCAGTTCCTCATGCGGCCTCTGCGCAGCCGCCGATAATCGCTCTGCGCAAATTTCCGCAGGACTTGGAATTGTCGTAGAGATTTCAGCCAGGTCGGTGCGGATATGCGCCGCCTTTTGCTTCAGCTCTTCGTAAGTTGTACCCGCAGCAAGCAGCAGTACTACGCTATCCGCCCCGGAGATTACAATCTTTCCTTCTACTGTCTGCACACTTCCGCCGGTAACCTTCGCCTCCAGCTGCAGTTCAAAGCCAATACCTAGTCCCTCCTCATACTGGACCGGGTACGGATGATCCCCAAAATAATTATCGGCTACATACGTAGGACACTGCCCGCGCATCGTCAGCTTTTGCTGTCCGCTGCTTTGTACACTATGTTTCAAGAGGCTATCCAATGAGATGACCAGCTCAAGCTTCCCCTTTATCTCACTTGCCACCCGAACCACGCAGACTCCATCCGGAGCGCTGATAAAAGCCTCACGGGTAAATGTACAATCATCCGTTCGATAGGACACGGTGGCAATGCCGCTGTCCAGATCCAGCTCCCGGCGGTACCCCTCAGTATTCTCCACTCCCGGATGCTCCAGATACAGATCGCCCAGCGGTAAATACGGCTGTGTGTTTACACCAAGCATACGCGTGTTAATAAGATCCTCAGCCCCGCCATAGTTGCCTTCTGAGACCAGCCCGCGCACCTTCTTCAAATAACGCTGAGCTTCGTAATTGTTGCTGTCACGGGGAAACCCTGCCCATAATGTATCCTCATTAAGCTGAATGCGCTCCTTGGCTGCTCCGCCGAACACCATAGCTCCCATATGCCCGTTACCGAGCGGCAGCGCTTCTTCCCAGACCGCTGCCGGCTGGTCATATTTCAATATCCAGGTGTGTGCTTTGCTCTCCTCCGCCATTCCCTCTCCTCCTCCAAGTCCCTAACTACAGGCAAAAGGCCCTGACCAAAGTCGGGCCTTTGCTTTACATTAGCAGATAGCAGATAAATGCTTCAATTACTAATTTGTTAGATTACAAATCCTTGCCAGTCCACAGGGATACTCTTGCTTTTACGAGATCAGTGTATTCAGCTTCCATCTTTTCAGCACCGGCTTTGTTCAGCTCAGCGATGAATGCATCATATACCTTATCGAAGTCAGCTGGTTTGGACAGGATGGCTTCTGGAATACGTTTACGGATAATATCCTGCGTTTTCTTGAAGGTAACCTGATAATCGCCATCTGTAGGAGTAGGCATGTTGTACAACGCGCCCCATTCCTTAACCGGGAAGTCGGATTCCTTAGGGAACAAGTCCTTCCATGTTGTAGCTTTGTAAGCCTTCAAGGTTTCTTTCTCAGCATCAGAATATGCAGCTACGATTTGTTCAGGGAAGTTAGTAGTGTAGTAGTTGCCTGTGGAATCCTTCACACCGTCACCATAGTGAGCAGTCAAAGCTGTGTACAGGCCAATCCCTGTTTCTTTGGCAAAATTGTTAGCGTCATCTGTTTTCTTCTTTTGAACATCAGCAGGAATTACACGTTTGCCGTCTGCGTTAACCGTATATTGTTTTCCTTCAATACCCCAGTTCATCAGCACCTGGCCTTCGTCAGAAGCAAGCCAGTCCAGGAACTTAATGGCGCGAACCGGATCTTTACAAGCGGTAGTAATGGCGATTCCAGATGCATCAACACCTGCAGATTGGAAAGAATGGTCTTTGTACTCATCGGTCAAAGTTACAGGGAAATGAGCATAAGTATACTCGTCTTTACCTGCTGCCTTCAGAGCATTCTCACCGTCTTGGTATTCCCATTCCTGGGAGATCAGACCGAGCACGCGTCCGCTGGCCACTTTAGCTTTATATTGGTCATCTTTTTGTACAAAGGTATCTTTGTCCAGCAGTCCTTCGCTGTACATGTGGTTCAACCAACGGAAATATTCTTTTTCAGCTGGACGTTTGTAGTGAAGTTGTGCTGCATATGTCGTTGGATCTACATAATATTCACCATCATCCGGTGCCCCAGTGGTTAGGAATGCCGGGTTGGTAACCGTGATCATGATTTTCCAGTCATCTGCATTCAGCGTAAGCGGAATGGTTGGCTGACCGTCGGTTTCAGGATGTTTGGCTACATAGTCTTTAAGCACCTTTTCATAATCTTGAACGGTCTTCACTTGAGGATATCCAAGTTCTTTCAATACACGCTGCTGAATTTCAAAACCGCCTCCGGCGTCAAAGGATTGTTGGTCAACCCCGGCATTTGTAGGAATGGAGTAGATTTTTTGATCGTCTTTGCTGTATTTCAAACGCTTCATATTATCGCCGTAGACCTTTTTCAAGTTAGGCGCATACTTGTCGATCAAATCTGTCATATCGATAACCAGACCTGCATCAACCAGTTTACTTAGATTACCTTTAGCAAAGATCAGATCAGGCACGTCACCGCTGGCTGCCATCAGAGAAATCTTTTGTTCACCGCCGCCGCTGCCTACATCATATTCAGCATTCAGGGTTACACCGGTTTTTTCCGTAATGACTTTACCTACTTCGTCCTGCATTTTGTTCCAGTTAGGGCTGGCATCAGCACCAAAGAATGAGAATGTAACGGGGCTGGTATCTGCAGTTGTATTGGCTGCACTATCGGTAGCAGTTGCAGTCGACGCATTATTTCCGGTGTTAGCCGCATTTTTACTGTTGTCAGCGTTGTTGTTTCCGCCACAGCCGGCAATCAGCATGGAACTCATGAGCATGAGCGTGAAAGCAGTCTTGATACTCTTGCTTTTCATTTTTTATCCCCCTTGTAATGTGTGTTTCATCTATGCATATCAGGATAGTCCTGAATATACCATTGATAACGCTTGCAAAACCAATATAAATATAATTCCAATTCTTATTCTTTGAAAAAGATCATTGGGAATGTTTCCTGATCCGTCCATTGTTGAATCAGGAAACACGATCCCATGAATCTGTTCCATGCTTGGCCTAAGCCTTAACTGCACCTAACGTCATACCGCCTACAAAATACTTTTGCAGGAATGGATACACCACAAGAATCGGTACTGTTACTACAATAGTAATAGCCATCTTGATGGATTCAGGCGATATTTGCGCCATCTGCTTCGCCATATCATTAGCATTGACCATGCCGCTGCCCTGGTTGGTTGTTGCCAGCACCTTCATCAGCTCATACTGGAGCGTAGTCAGATGCGGCTTATTACCGTTATACAGATAGGTGGAAAACCACTCATTCCATTGTCCTACAGCCAGGAACAAAGTGATTGTTGCTAGTACGGGCATACAGAGCGGCATGATGATCTTGTAATAAATCACGAAGTCATTGGCGCCGTCCAGCTTCGCCGATTCCTGCAGGGCGAAAGGCAGCCCGTCCATGAAGGAACGGATGACGAACACGTTGAAAGCGGAAACTGCACCCGGCAAAATGTAAATCCAGAACGTTCCAATCAGATTCAAATCTCTCATCAGAATGTACATAGGTACCATACCGCCAGAGAAATACATCGTCATTGCCAGGAAATACGAAACAAATTTCCTTGCTCTGAACTCCGGACGGCTTAGTGTAAAGGCCAGCATCGAAGAGCTTATAAGCCCTAGAATCGTACCGGATACAGTCCGGAGAATTGAGATTTTGAAGCCTTGAATCAGCCCTGTGTAGCTGAAGATCTGTTTATAGTTATCAAGCGTCAGAACCCTCGGCCAAATGTAAATGCCCCCTCGGACGGTGTCTGTAGATTCATTTAAAGAAATCGCGAGCACGTTCAAGAAGGGATACAACGTCACGAGCATTATGATCCCAAGAAAAATGTATAGAAAGATGTCGAACACACGTTCAGACTTTGTCATTTGAAAAGCTTTGCCTGCCACCCTTATCCCCTCCTTACATGATGCTTTCTTTAGTGAATTTCTTCATAACACCGTTGGCTGTAAGCAGTAAGATTACACTGACTACCGAGGTGAACATGCTAATGGCTGTACCATAGGAGAACCGCCCGATCTGAATCCCGTACTTAAGCGCATAGATATCCAACACTTCGGAATAATCCGTAACGAGATTGTTGCTGAGCTGGAACTGCTTTTCGAAGCCAATACCGATCAGATGTCCAATGGACATAATCAGCAATACCGTAATAGTGGTACGAATACCCGGCAAAGTAATATTGAACATTTGCTTGATTCTTCCGGCACCGTCTACTTTTGCAGCTTCATAGAGTTCTTTATCGATCCCTGTAATCGCTGCCAAATAGATAATCGCATTCCAGCCCGTTTCTTTCCACAGATCCGCTGCCGTTACAACACCCCAGAACATCTTAGCCTTCGCCATGAACTGAATCGGCTCGTCTATGATATGAAGATGTGTCAACAGATCGTTGACAATCCCTCCGTCGATCGCGAGTGTCTTATAGACAATCCCGCCAACAACAACCCAGGATACAAAGTGAGGCAGGTAGGATATGGTCTGAACCGTTCTCTTGAAAACACTCCCCCGCAGCTCGTTTAGCATTACCGCAAAAATTATCGGAACAACGAATCCGAATACGAGTCCAAGTCCACTCATGGCCAGGGTATTTCTCAGAACAAGATAGAAACGTTCATCATGGAAAAGCTCCTTAAAATTCTTAAGCCCTACCCATTTCTGATCTCTAAACGACTTGATCGGTTTATAATTCTGAAATGCCATCAACCATCCCCATAAGGGCACGTAACTGAAAACAAATACCCAGATCACGAACGGTAGAGACATCAGATACAAGTACTTTTGCTGCAGTACGCTTTTCCAAAATCCACTATTCCGTTTCGTAGGTGGGACAGGGGTTACGCTTTCATTAACTGTAACACCATTCTCCGTGAGCGCTTTCACGTTCAATATTCCCCCTTCGTTTTGTATACACATATCATAACGTACACCACTAGGGGAGAATACCCGACAGATTTTACGTAAAACCAGTGCTAATTAGACATTCAGTGAAAGCGCTACCCTTGAGACCTCACAATCGGGGAATCGAGAAGGAAATTTCTGTTCCTATCCCCTTTTTACTGGATATATTGAGCCCATGTGATTCCCCATAATACATTACCAGTCGCTGATGAACGTTACGCAGCCCAATGCGGCTCTGAGGTTCCTCCTCTGCCTGGGAGATGACAGAGACAATCTCGGTAAGACGCTCCTCCGTCATGCCGATTCCATCGTCGGTAACACATACCTTAACTTCATCCTCATGGAGTGATATGCTGACATGGACATGCACCGTGCCTGCTTTGTTCTCCAGCCCATGAACCACCGAATTCTCAACCATAGGTTGAATGATCAGGGGCGGAATCAGGATATCTGCGGCTTTGGTATCGAACTCTATTTCATATTCCAGCCGCTCTTCATAGCGGAACTTTTGAATCTCCAGGTACGAACGCATCATTTCCACTTCTTCTTTGATCGGTGCCCGGTCCCGGCCTACTTCCAGGTTTTTACGCATAAGCTTGCCCAGCAGCCGTACAATGTTGGCGATCTCCTTCTCCCCCTTAAGGTGGGCATTCATACGGATCGATTCCAGCGCATTGAACAGAAAATGCGGATGAATCTGACTCGCCATCATTTTCAGCTTGATCTCTCTCTGGGCGATCTCCAGCTTGTTGTTTTTCTCATTGCTCTCCACGACTTGTGACAGCAGACGGTTAATACTGGCTACCATATAATTGAACTGGCGCGAGAGTTGGCCGATTTCATCGGTCCCGTCCATTTGCGAGACTACGTTCAGATTGCCGAGGGCGACTTGATTCAATTGACGGCTCAGCCGCAGCAGACGATTGGTCATCAAAAAAGAAATAACATACACCAGCACCAGTGCAATCAGCAGGACACCGCCAATGATCAGCAGCCCCAGAAGACTTACCTTGTTCGCAGAGCTCAGTATACTCTTGGTTTCAAAGACAGAGATTACTTTCAGCCGGCTTACACTAAGCTGCGGCCGGATCTCATCTACGATGACATAAGAATCCTTGCCCTTGACTGTTGTCCGGATGACATTTTTGTCCGTTTTCTGCAGATCCATCCCGATATCAAACGCGGCGAGCGTGCTGCCCACCAGATGCGGATTCTTGGCGGCCACAATATATCCCTGCTCATCTGTAATAATCGTCTCAAACGGCTCCTGGTAGAGCATCTGGTTCAGTTCATCCTGTACCACCTGCACCATCAATATTCCCGTTTTCTGATATTCGGGGTAAAAAACCTGCCGGACCAGACTAAGCTTGTTGATCGTTCCTTTAGTACTGTTGATATAGGCCTCTTTGTCCGGGATATACATCCAGTTGAGACCCGGGCCCTTCATGGCACTTTTATACCAGTTCTTCGATTTGATCTCTGGAGTCAGCGGAGCGATAGACATGTTATCTACAAGCGTAGGGTTATCTATAAAAAAGCGGATGTTGGAAATCTCCCTGTACTGCAGAATATAATCCTGGAAATCCGTATAATTCAGATAGGCCTTCGTCAGCTCCAATATGCCGGGGTATTTTGTATTGACAAGCTTTTCAAGATTACTGTCAAAATAAAGCAGATTGGAAATGTCCGTCGGCACCCGCAGTTTGGTTACCATTTGACTCTTGATCTTCTCCACATTATTCGTTGCCTGTTCAATGGCTCTGTCCAAGGCCGCACTACGGAAATAGCTGGTCAGTATAATCCCGACGATTAACACGGGTATCATCACCACAATAATGTAGAAAAAAATCAGCTTGTACTTCAGCTTTAAATTATTGATCATTCGCACCAGCCCTTTAATGCCAATCCCTCCTCCCAATGTTTCCGCCCAAACCATGAGAAACAGGCTGCTCCCCGCATCTGCTGCAGCGTGGGAACAGCCTGTACCTCTTAACGACTATTATACAGATATATATTCATTTCAGCAGATCCATTTATTGTTCCTTACGGAAAGCGGTTGGGGACACACCGACATATTTGCGGAATTTGGCATTAAAATAATCGGAATTCATATATCCAACTCTTTCAGCAACCTCGTATACTTTCATTCCCTGATTCAAAAATTGCTTGGCCTTCTCGATTCTGACTTTGTCCAAATAAGTATTAAAGTGCTCGCCAACCTGATTTTTGAACATTTTACCTAAATATGCGCTGTTGTAATTGAAGACTTCGGCAAGCGATCCCAGCTTCAGGTTCTCATTATAGCGGCGTTGAATCAGATCGGTAATCCGTTTGATCTCGTCGCCGCGGCCGCCGCTGTTCATCTGCCTGGAGATTTGCTCCATATAATCTGCGACCTGCTTCTCTACGTCAATCAGATAATCGCTGCCGTACACCTCGCCTATAGGAGAAGGATGACTAAGAATGAAGCTGCGGAAATCGGGGTTAGCCGCTTCCAGACGGGCGATAGTACTGCTTACAATTCGCATCAGATTTTCCTTAATATAGGTTTCATCACGCTTTGCTGCAACCAGTTTACGGACAATTTGCCCCACCAGCATGGGAATGGCCTCATTGCTTCCGGTCTCTATGGCCAGCAGCAGTTGTACCTCTACATCCCGTTCGGGGTCCGGCTCCTCCTCCGGTTCCGGCTCAGGTTCCGCCCAATCATCGGTTGTTCCACTCAGAATAATACCCTTCCGGCCAAAAAAAGCCTCTTCCAGCAGCCCGGCGGCCGCTGTAAAAGACCGTGATGCCTCCTCGGGTCCGGCTGCGCTCCCCCCTGCAGCGGCGCAAAATTCGAGCCCATACCCGGTAATGACTGCATTCAGCTTCCGCCACAAGGCGGCACGGCCGACATCATCCTGGAGCGGTTCCTTCAGAAGGATGCCTAAATAAGGCGGCAAAGTGAATATTAATCCCGTATCCGGCTGCCACTGCTGCTCAAGCTCGCTTCTCACCTGCTCTTCACGGATATCTCCGCCCTTATGCAGTCCCTTGAATTCCAGGAGCACGACCTCGCAGCTATGCCCTTCCAGACCAAGCTCCACAGCAGCTTCAGCCCTGGGGGCATCTTCCTCCTGCGGCTGCAGCAAATGACGCAGCAAAGTATCCTCATTGCGCACAGTTTCATTGTTCTGCCATTCGCTGGCACGTTCCTCCCGGGATATGGTGTCCCGCAACTCCTGCAAATAGGAGATCAATTCCTCTTCATCCACCGGTTTCAGCAAATACCCGTCAATATGATAGGAAATGGCCCGTTTGGCATATTCGAAGTCCGCATAACCGCTGAGGATCAGCACATGACAGTTAGCGTTTTCTTTACGCAGTTCGCCAACCAGCTCCAGACCATCCATGCCCGGCATACGGATATCAGCAATCATCAGCATGGGTGCAAGTGTCCGGAATTTATCAAGTGCTTCCAGCCCACTCGCGGCTGTCCCGACTACAGTATAGCCATACTCCTCCCATGGAATCAGTGTACGCATCCCTTCCCTCAGTTTGGGCTCGTCATCTACAATCAGCACTTTTATCATCTGCGGTCAACCCCTAAGGCAGAATCCCGGAAGGCCCTTACGGACCCTCCGGCAATTCCAAGATATAGGCCCGAGCTTGCCCAGGCTCTGACTATTTACGGTATTGTGCCAGTTTATCATTTAGTGAACGTGTCTGCCCATAAACTTCCTGATACAGCCCAAACAATCCATCATAGGTTGCGGCTTGCTGAGCATTCGGTTTGTACACTTCTGCAGGACGGATGAAGGCTTCTGCGCATTCACCGAGAGATTCGAACCAGCCGGCACCGTAAGCTGCCAGCATAGCCGCACCCATAGCCGGTCCCTGCTCGCTCTCCAGCTTGATGATCGAAGCATTAAAAATATCCGCCTGCATCTGCAGCCAGGCTTCATTCTTGGCACCTCCGCCAATCGCTACAACCTCAGTAATTTCCTTGCCGGAGTCACGCACGATATCAATAGATTCCCGCAGCGAGAACGTAATTCCCTCCAGTACCGAACGGGTGAAATGAGCCAAAGTATGCCCGGAATCCATGCCGATAAAGCTGCCGCGGATATTAGGATCCGGATGCGGAGTGCGCTCACCGACAATGTATGGTGTGAACAGAAGGCCACCGCTGCCGGCTGGGATGGAATCGACTCCTTGAAGCAGTTCATCAAAGCTTTTGTCCCCTGCAAAGGTTTCTTTGAACCAGGTGAGACTATAACCAGCAGCCAGTGTAACCCCCATGATGTAGTAGGCATCCTTCTCCCCATGGTTGAAGAAATGGACCTTGCCTTCCAGGTTCAGGTCTTTATTGCTCTCATAGGACAGGATCACACCGGAGGTCCCGATGCTGCACATGGTCCGGCCTTCACCAAGAATGCCGGCACCGAGTGCACCACATGCGTTGTCTGCGCCACCAGCGAATACTTTGGTGGACGGGAGCAGGCCGGATGCTTCAGCAATTTCCGGAAGCAGCGTGCCAGTCAGGTCGAATGATTCCACAAGCTTTGGACAAAGGGACACCGGCAGGCCGAAGGCCTCAGCGATTTCCGCACTCCATGTTTTGGAGGCCACATCCAGCAGCAGCGTGCCTGCGGCATCGGAATAATCCATGGCGTAATCACCTGTCAGCCGGTAACGAACATAATCCTTCGGCAGAAGGAATAGCTCAGCCTGTGCCAGCACCTCCGGCTCGTTCTCCTGCACCCACAGAATCTTAGGCAGAGTGAAGCCTTCCAGAGCTCGGTTTCTGGCAATTTCGATCAGCTTGGCGCCGAGCGTCTTCTCGATCTTCCGGCATTGCGCCGTAGTCCGGGTGTCGTTCCAGAGAATCGCCGGACGCAGCACCTTGCCTTCACGATCCACCAGCACCAGTCCGTGCATCTGGCCGGAGAAACTGATGCCGTCCACTTGCGACGGGTCCACTCCGGATACTTCAATCAGACGGTGTAAGCTGACCAGCGTCCCCTGTACCCAATCCTCAGGATTCTGCTCACTCCAGTTCGGCTGGGGACGGCTCAAGGGATAGGATTCGGAGTGCTCAAAAGCCACCTTTCCCTGCGGGTCTACCAATACAGTTTTTACAGCACTGGTTCCAAGATCGACACCGATTACATATTTCATCGTTATCCTCCTCAAAATTGCTTGTCTATTCAATAGAAAAGGGGCTGCCGAAGAATGCTCTCTTCAGCAACCCCCGTTGCGTTAGTGATCTGCCCAATCTACGGACAGCACCGGTAATCCGGTGTAGTCTTACTCAGCTGTCAGGATGTACTGGTTCAATGTAGCTCTGAGCAGTTCTTGACGTCCGGACTGGTTCGGACGCGGAGTTTCATTGTTCAATGCATAATCAGCCAGCGAAGCCAAGGTTGCTTTGCCGGACACGATGTCAGCGCCTACGCCTTCAGTGAAGCTGCTGTAACGTTTAGCGATGAAGTCGTCGAATACGCGGTCTTCAATCAGCTTAGCGGCAACTTTCAGACCCTTAGCATAGATATCCATACCGGAGATGTGTGCCAGGAACAGGTCCTCAGGCTCGAAGGAAGGACGGCGTACTTTGGAGTCAAAGTTAATACCGCCTTTACCCAGTCCATCATTCTTCAGCACTTCATACAGGGTCAGGGTAGCATCGTAGATGCTTGCAGGGAATTCATCTGTATCCCAGCCGAGCAACGGATCGCCCTGGTTCGCATCCAGCGATCCCAGCATGCCGTTGATGCGGGCTACACGCAGCTCATGCTCGAAAGTATGGCCGGCAAGTGTCGCATGGTTAGCTTCAAGATTCAGCTTGAAGTGTTTATCAAGGTTGTACTTCTGCAGGAACGCGATCGTTGTTGCTGCGTCGAAGTCATATTGATGTTTGGTAGGCTCTTTCGGTTTAGGCTCGATCAGGAACTGGCCGTCGAAGCCGATTTCCTTAGCGTAGTCTACAGCCATGCTGAACAGGCGGGCAATGTTGTCCTGCTCAAGGCCCATATCTGTATTCAGCAGAGTTTCGTAGCCTTCACGGCCGCCCCAGAATACATAGTTGTCAGCGCCCAGACGTTTACCGACTTCCAGACCTTTCTTAACCTGTGCAGCTGCGTGTGCATACACATCAGCGTTGCAGGTGGAGCCTGCACCGTGCATATAGCGCGGGTTGGTGAACATGTTGGCAGTGTTCCACAGCAATTTTTTGCCGGATGCCTTCATGCCTTGTTCAAGGATGTCTACGATGGTATCGATGTTGCTGTAGAACTCGCGCAAAGACGCGCCTTCAGGAGCGATATCCACGTCATGGAAGCAGTAGTAATGCAGGTCCATTTTTTCCATGAACTCAAATGCTGCTTCTGCACGGGCTTTTGCCTTGTCAATCGTGTTCAGCTTATCCCAAGCGCGGACTGCAGTTTCAGCGCCGAACGGATCGGCGCCGCCAGCTGTTAGTGTATGCCAATAAGCCATTGCAAACTTCAGGTGCTCTTCCATGGTTTTGCCGGCTACGATTTCTTTCGGGTTGTAGAATTTGAATGCATAAGGGTTGGTGGAACGGCTTCCCTCGTAAGAGATCTTGCTCACTGATTCAAAATAAGCCATTTGTGTAATCCTCCTCGATATTTTGCTTCGCCCGCAAGCGTTTACAGCAACATCTTAACACATCTTTTTGACTTTGTATATTGGTTAAACAAAGTTTTTTTGTAACTTATTATTTCTCGAATTGGAGCGCCCCGCAGCCCCTGCGGACAATCCTCTCTCTTATTCTTCACTAACATAAAGTACCCCCCGGCCCCTGTGCCTATGCGTCTATTCCATTAGGCCCGCAGTCCGGCAAGCTCTAGATTGCTGCTTACGCTTTCTCCTTGTTTAGCATGGTTGCAAGAACTCCTGAAGCCAATTCATATCCAGCGCCACTGTTGCATTTTAGCGCGCATCGCACTAGACTAAGTGGCATACTCTTATGAGAACGTTCCCAAGAAGGAAGTGTAGTTTGTGAAGGTTACGGGTGATCAGGCGCTGGTCAAAAAAATCAATAAATCGATTATTTTACATACGATTCGGATGCAGTCTCCGGTATCGCGGGCCCGGGTATCCGAAATGACCGGACTGAATAAAGCTACCGTATCCAATCTCGTGGCCGAGCTCTGCGGGCAGGAACTGGTCACCGAGGCCGGGCCGGGTGAATCAAGCGGCGGCCGTAAACCGCTGATGCTGCATTTCAACAGCAAGGCTGGCAGTGTAATCGGCATCGAACTGCAGGTGAAGCAGTTGAAGGCGGTCTTATGCGATTTGGACGGGAGCATTCTTCACGAATTGGACCGCCAGCTGGAAGTCCATAACCTGCCTTATGTATTGGACAAAATGAAGAGCATGATCTCGGAGCTGATTGCAGCAGCCCCTTCCTCGCCATACGGCATAGTGGGGATTGGGGTAGGGGTGCCAGGGATGGTGGATGAGCATGGTGTGGTGCTGTTTGCACCCAATCTGGGCTGGGAAATGGTAGATCTGCGGGGCATTCTCGAGCAGTCTTTCGAAGTCCCGGTGACGATCGACAACGAGGCGAATGCAGGCGCCCAAGGGGAGCTGAACTTCGGAGCGGCGCGTGATGTGCGCCATCTGCTCTATATCAGTGCAGGCTCGGGGATTGGTTCTGGAATTATTATCGGCGGAGAGCTGTACAAGGGGGCACGCGGATATGCCGGTGAGACCGGCCATATGACCATAGAGGCGGAAGGCAAACCCTGCAGCTGCGGCAGCCGTGGCTGCTGGGAACTATACGCTTCAGAGAAAACTTACGACAATCCCGGGCTGGCGCTGCCTGCCCGCAGCACATCCGAGCTGGTCCGGCATGCACTGGAGGGGCAGGAAGACACATTGCGCCATTTCAATACCATCGGCGAATATCTCGGGATCGGTGTTACCAATCTTATCAACAGCTTTAACCCCGAGCTGATCGTGATTGGCGGTGCTCTATCGGAAGCCGAGCCTTGGCTGGGCGAGCCGCTGCGCAGAGTGGTTGCCGAGCGGACCCTGCCGTATCATAAGCAGCAGCTCGAAATCATCTTTTCACGGCTGGGCAGCCGCGGGACCATGGTCGGAGCGGGTTTTTCAGCAGTGATGCATTTCCTTGGGAACATCCGGGTGACGCTCTAGGCAAAATTGACGTAAAATTGCCGCAATTATAGGGGCAGCAGTACAGAAAAAGGAAGATCAATCCTTTATAATAGGGGATAAAAGTGTGACAAATGTCACTACAATCTTTTTTCTGAATGGAGAGAGAGTCCATGACTTATGTTGATACGTCTGATATTTCGGCGCAGATGTTCATCACTGTGCTGCTGCTGCTGCTCATCATCGCTCCACTCATTAGCCTCGGCGTTCTTCGCCTGTTCCAGTCGAAAAAAAAATCAGGATTGCTGCTTATTACCTGCGGAATTGCTGTCTATGCCCTGTTTCAAATCATTATGTATATTTACAGCTAAACCGCTCCACCCCCGGGTACTTTTCGCCCAAACTGCTAATCTTAAATCCGCAATGGCTATAAAAACCCACAGCTTCCCGGTCCGTCTCAGCCTGAAGCGTTTCGATGCCGCCGCATTTCCGGAGTTCTCCGATCATTGCAGCACCAATTCCACGGCCCCGCCAGCGGGTCTGAACGGCGATATGCAGGATTTCCGCTTCCGTTCCCGGACCTCGCCGGATGCCGATCAATCCCGCCAGTTCACCATCTATGAAGGTGCCCTGCAGTTCCCGTGAATCTTCAGCAAGATAGCGGTCCACTTCCTCCCGTACACGCTCCTCGTCCGCCATCATGCACTCTGCAAGCAGCCGTTCAACAGCATTCCTATCCCAATAATTTTCCAAACTGATCAACATTCCTCATCGCCTCCTTATCCTAATATGTATACAAAAAGCCGCCTCCAGCGCGGAAGCGGCCCTTGTTTCCTCAAGCAGAGGAGTACCTGGTCTGACGATTATACAGTAGCCAACGCCTTGTCGAATTGGGTTTTATTCATGCCTACGATTTTGAAATCGCCGATGACGGTTACAGGTACAGCCCGCATCCCCATATCCCACACCTGCTGGGCAAAATCATCATTTTGTTCAATGTTGCGCTCCTCGTAGGAGACGCCCTTCTCACTCAGGAAGCTTTTGACCTGACGGCAATGGGGACAGTTGGTCGAGGTGTATACAATTACGTTTTCCATGTTCTAATCTCCTCCTAAAAGCTTTATCGACTTACACTAAAACATCAGCTTACTATATTATAGCACCGTGGTGCCTGCAATACCAAGGGCATATTACAAAATAACTGCACTGTGCTCCAGGCTCTCAATGTACTTCTCAGCATCCATAGCCGCCATACATCCGCTGCCCGCTGCGGTAATCGCTTGTTTGTAACGGGTATCCTGTACATCTCCGCAAGCGAAGACGCCGGGAATGTTGGTTTCAGAAGTGCCTGGATTCGTGACGATATAACCGTTCGCATCCGTCGTAATCTGTCCGCCAAGGAATGCCGTATTCGGATGATGCCCAATAGCGACAAACACACCGCTGGCCTCAATGAACTCTTCTTCCCCGGTTTCATTGTTAAGCACTTTAATTCCGTTCACACCTCTATCGCCGGCAGTTACTTCCAGCGGAGTGCGGTTCAGGCCCCAGGCAACCTTTTCATTGTCACGGACCCGGTCCTGCATGATTTTGGAGGCACGCAGTTCTTCACGACGGTGCACAAGGGTTACTTTGGAAGCAAAACGGGTCAGGAAACCCGCCTCTTCAAGAGCTGAGTCGCCGCCGCCGATCACCACGATCTCTTTGCCCCGGAAGAAAAATCCGTCGCAGGTTGCACAAGTGCTGACACCGCGTCCGATATTATCCTGTTCACCCGGGATGCCCAGGTATTTAGCTGTTGCACCTGTCGAGAGAATCAGAGTATCCGTAGTCAGTGCGCCCATCCCTTCAACATTCAGCTTAAAAGGGCGTTCCCCAAGCTCTACACTGTTCACCCAGCCTGTAACAAACTTGGCACCAAAGCGTTCAGCCTGCTTGCGCATATTATCCATGAGCTCCGGACCCATGATGCCATCGGGGAATCCTGGAAAATTCTCCACTTCCGTGGTGGTGGTAAGCTGTCCGCCCGGCTGAGGCCCTTCAATAACCAATGGATTCAGATTGGCACGGGCCAGGTAGATGGCCGCAGTCAATCCGGCAGGGCCGGTTCCGATAATAATTGATTTATACATGACTATATCCTCCTTGAGATGGACGGCTAAGGCACCGCTCTATATTTCCTTAATTAAAATTATTATAATGTAGTACTAATTATGCTCATCTCAAGGGAATCTGTCAATATGCCAGACACGATGTAATCGCTCTATTTTGTGAACAATTCAATTTTAAGCAACCTATTAGGAGAAATGGGTAAACAGTAAGGATTCCAGACCTTTTTTAACGCAAAAGTCTCAGTCCGTTCAAGATGACAAGGATCGTGCTGCCTTCGTGGCCAACGACTCCAAACGGAAGGGCAATCCCCTGTAAAAAGTTGCTCAGCATCAAGGTAGCTATGACCGTGACGGCAAAGATCATATTCTGCTTCACGATCCGCTGGGTACGGCGGGCCAGCTTAATTGTTGAGGCGATTTCCTCAATATTGTCATTCATCAATACCACATCGGCAATCTCCAGTGCTGCGCCGCTTCCGTTCATGCCCATCCCCATGCCAACTGTGGCTGTAGCGAGTGCCGGAGCATCATTCACCCCGTCCCCCACCATAATTACATTCCCGTATTGTTCACGCAGTGCTTTGATGTGCGTCACTTTGTCCTCAGGCAGCAGTCCTGCGAATACAAGATCCACACCGGTCTGCCCGGCTATCACTTCTGCTGTTGCCACGCGGTCACCCGTCAGCATAGCCACTTTAATGCCAAGCTGCTGCAGCTTCCGAACCGCCGCAACCGCCTGCAGACGCACCGTATCCTGCAGCGCAATCATCCCGGCAATCCGTTCGCCGTCGAGGATCAGCGATACTGTCTTGCCTTCACTCTCCAGCTGCTTGCGGAGCGATCTCCACTGCTCATCCTGGAGTTCATTACGTTCATCCAGCAAATTGGACTTGCCGATTCTCCACAGCTGCCCTGCGATCAGTCCTTCAATCCCCCAGCCGGTAACCGATGTGCTCTCTTCAATTACATGCAGCACAAGGTGTTCTTCCTCTGCCTTGCGGACAATTGCCTCTGCCAGCGGATGGCGGGACAGCTTCTCAATCGACGCGCTGACCCTCAGCAGCTCATTGCGGTCATACTCTTCTCCGGCTATAAAATCAGTCACCTGCGGAAGCCCAGCAGTCAAAGTCCCGGTCTTGTCAAAAGCAACTACCGAGGTTTTCGCCATATTCTCCAAATGGACGCCGCCTTTGAAAAGAATGCCTTTACGGGCACTTTTAGAGATTGCCGACAGCATGGCTGGCATAATGGATGAAACCAAGGCGCAAGGAGAAGCCACTACAAGAAACACCATTGCTTTATAGAAGGTAGCGCTCCAGCTCCAGTCCAGAACTAATGGCGGCAGTGCAATCAGTACGATCGTCGCAGCAACCACTACACGGGCATAGATGGACTCCAGCCGTTTGATAAAGCGTTGCGATTCGGGCACCTCGGTTTCGGCTTCTTCCACCATTTTGATAATTTTCGAAAACAAAGTGTTCTCCGCAGACTTGGTCACCTCTATATACAGCGGGCCTTCCCCATTGATGGTTCCGGCAAACACATCGCTGCCCGTACTTTTCTCTACAGGCAGGGATTCACCCGTGATGGATGCCTGGTTGACCGCCGATTCTCCCCGGTAGACGGTACCGTCTGCCGGAATAAGCTCACCCGGACGCACAAGCAGCAGATCTCCTACAGCGAGCAGATCAATCGCTACCTCACTCATAATCCCTTTTTCGATACGAACGGCAGTCGCCGGCTTCAGAGCCAGCAGTGATGAGATATCCTTCTTGCTGCGCTCCATCGTATAGCTCTCCAGGGCCCCGCTCAGCGCAAAAATAAAGATCAGCATCGCGCCTTCATTCCAGTACCCGATTGATGCGGCGCCCAGTGCGGCAGCAATCATCAGAAGGTTCACGTCCAGATCACGTTCCTTGACAAGTGTCTCCACGCCTTCTTTCGCCTTGATCCATCCGCCTACCGTGTAAGAAACCACATACAGAAGAACCGAGAACACCTCCGACCAGCCACTGACGGCCCAGGCGATCAGCATGAGGAGCCCGCTGCCAAGTGCAGCCTGCATTTCGGAATTGTGGAGCATGGCTTTGGGATCAAAACGGCGCGGCTGCGGGGTACGCGGCTGCTGCGCGCCTTCTCCCCGCGCCATGGATTTAGGCAGTTGTTTGGATGTAGCTTGCATAAGTAAATCACACTCCTGATTCATTTTTTTTGAAATACTGACTGAGAATGAGAGCCATTCTTAAGGCCCTTAAAATGACACATGCTGCCCCGGCTCAGCCGGGACAGCATGGTAAATGAGAATGATAATCGTTGTTGCCATTGTACAATTTTATTTCCTTAGTGCAACTTATAGCTATAATATATCACGATCTGCGAAAAAGTAAAGCCAGAACCAGACCTGATTTGAGATGCTTATTCTTAGACTCCAGGTGCGTAATCCCCTCTTTTTAGGATATTAATCTTTAACAGGATGAATAGCTATATACAGTTAACTAATATTATGTAAAAAAGCAGCCCGATCATGTTGGGATCTCGGGCTGCATGCTTCATGAATTTATGGAGACTATAGTGTAACTTCTACTTTTACTGCTGCTTTTCCCGGATAGACGGGTACGATGTTACCTTCCAGCCGCTGGCCATCGACACGGATTTCCTTCACACCCTTGCAGCTGTGAGAGCTGTTGGTCACGGAAATCTCATACAGGCAGCCGCGGAATTTCCGGCTCACCTTGAAGCCTTCCCACTCCGCAGGAATGCATGGATCAATGGACAGTCCCTCCAATACAGGCTTAATTCCCATAATATACTGGGTTGCGGCGATATACATCCATGCGGCAGTACCGGTCAGCCAGGAGACGTTAGCCAGTCCGAACTTGTCAGACTCAGGTCCGAACAGATTGGACGCATAGACGAACGGCTCTGCTTTGTAACGCCATAACCCGGCCTGCTCCATAGCGACGTTCGGAATCAGCTGGCGGTAATATTTGTAGGCCTGATCGCCTCTTCCCAGCAAGCATTCGGCAATAATAGCCCAGGTGTTTGCATGGCAGAAGACCGCTCCATTCTCCCCAGTGCCTTTATTATAATTGGTCAGCGGGTCCGCAGGATCCGGGAAGGTCGTGATGGAAGGATGCAGCTTCTTAATGCCCAGCTCTGTATCCAAAATATCACGCACACTGTCCATGGCCTGCACAGCTTTATCCGGGTCAGCCATGCCGGACAGGGTGGCCCAGGTTTGCGCATTGAGCCAGATTTTGGCCTCGTCATGCTCGTCTGTCCCCAGGAAACGCCCGTCATCCATCACCGCCCGCCGGAACCAGCGTCCATCCCAGCCCAGACTGTTCACCAGCTGCTTCTGATTCTCGTACAGAGCTTCGTAGTCTGCCACATGCTCCGGATGACCGGAGGCCACAGCCAGATCCTTCATGTGCAGAAGCACTGTTCCGAGCTGCATCGCAGTCCAGATGCTCTCCCCTTTGCCCTGGCGGCAGACCCGGAAAAGCTGATCGTTCCAGTCCGAGCGCAGCATTAGCGGAAAGCCGTTGGGTCCCCTATGAGAGGCAGTGTAATCGATGGCACGTTTCAAATGCTCATATAGCGTGCCTTCACCGCCGTCATAAAAGGGAAGGCTCTCCATCAGAAACCCTGCATCGCCGGTCTCCGCGAGAATATCCCACACGGCAAGCGCCGTCCACAGATGGTCATCGGAATGAATGCTGGTCACCGGTTCCCATCCCTCATTCGGGAAGAAATAATGGTTCACATGCCCATCCTGATATTGCTGCCCCAGCAGCAAACGGACTTTCTCTTTTGCCGCCTCGGGATCAAGCGGGACGACAGCTAATATATCCTGGGCTGTGTCGCGGAAGCCCACTCCCCGGAAGGTACCGGTGGCATAGAAGGAGATATTGCGTGAAAAGAGGAAGTTCCGCTGTGCCTGATACGGATTCCATAGGTTGATCATCCGCTGCGCATCTTGATCCGGCAACTCGCACTTCCATCCGCCCAGATAATGGTCCCAGTTCTCCTTAAGCCCCGCATAAGAGCGGGCGACGAAATCCTCCTCACGCGAATGGGCGATGGCCCGCGCCACTTCTGCTTCGTTCATCGCCGTCCCGAGAAAGAAATTCACGGTGCGGGTTTCGCCGGGCTGCAGGGTCACCTGTACCTGGAGCGCACCGCAGGGGTCCCCGCCCAGGAGTGTTGAGCCCTTGCAGCCTCCCTGCTCAACGGCAACAGGATTGGACTCACTCCGGTAGCTGCCGATAAATTCTTCACGGTCACCGTCATAGCTGTACAGCGGCGCATCGGACATCATATACACTAGCGGTGTCTCGTCCGGCTTCGGCTGATTTTCCACACCGTATTTGTAGACAAGCGCTTCCCCGGGGTGATATTGCACGGATACCTGATGCTTGTTGTAGCACTGCCACTGCAGCTCCCGCATGAATTCCATCATCCCAAACTCGGCGTAAGCATACACATTCAGTATCTTCACCGTGGGACTGTTGTTGGTCAGCGTCAGATTCCAGATTAATGAGTTCTCATAAGGTCCGACAAAATAGACCGTCCGTGCTGAAATTTCATCCTCCCTCGCCTCGAAACGGGTATAGCCCAGACCGTGACTGCTTTTCCATTCCTGCGGCTTCTGGGAGGCTGGCTCATAGGTAGGACACCAGTAACTGCCCGTTCCGGCATCCTGAAGATAAATATAAGGACCGGAGCGGTCGGTTGGCAGATGAAAAAAACGGTAGCGGGTAATCCGCCAGATCTGGGGCGACTTATAAAAAGCGACTCCACCGCCCGCATGGGACAACATGGTGTGGAATGTGCCGTTGGACAAGTAATTCATCCATGGCGTCGGCATATCATGACGCTTGAACTCCACTTCCTTCGCTTCGTCACGGAACGAGAAATACGCGTCCAGCTCCTCTATGCGGGCAAGCTTAACTTCACCAGCAGTTTTCGCGGCAGCCTTCTTGAGCTCTTCGCGGCCTGACTGGCCGGCTGGACTTAAGGGTCCGGATTGCTTCATCATTGGTTTGGCTCCTCTCGGGTTCGCAATGCTTACTTGGGCTCAACCTCATCCATCGTCATGCGGAACTCCAAATCGTTCATATACGTTCCGTCCCTGTTCAAGAAGACCATGCCAAAAGCAATGTCCTCCTCGCCTCCCTGCACAATAGCAATCAGCCGATTGGTTCCGCTTCTCAGTTCAATCTCCTTCTCCGGTGCGGCAACCTGTTGACCGTTCATATATATCTCAAATGCACAGTCCGATTTCACCCGCAGGAAGCCGGTGCGGATGGCTGAAGTCCCTGTACCCGCTTCGGGAAGATGTACAAAGCAGCTCAGGAACAGCGGACGGCCTGCCGGGTCAGGAATCAGCAGTGTTCCGCCCTCGCGCCGTTCTTTTTTCTTCATCCAGCCGTACAGGCCTTCGCCCAGATTGTTCAAGGAAAATTCCGGATCGGTGTAGTATTCCTTCATGGCCTGGTAATCCACATAAGGTGGGCAGTACAGCGTCATTGCCGCTTCCACCGCCCATTCCGCATCGCCCTTATCGCGGATCAGCAGTTCGTCTGTGAATTCCGCTCCGAGATTGGCAAGCAGGCGGGTATAGAGCCGCAGGCTTTTCTCGCTGTCGGAGTCTATAAGCAGTTGCGAGCAGATGACCTCCCCCTCCCCTGCGGTTAGCCTGATCAGAAAGGCTCCAGGCTCGCAGGCCTTGTCGCGGTTCAGCTCGACCAGCGCCAGCCTGCTGTATTCTCCGGTGTGCTGCCCGGCAAAGTAATCCTTCCAGGCGGTCCCCTCCACGCTGGTACACAGAACCGCAGCGTCCGGCACTTCCAGCCTGTACGCCGCCAGCTCCCGGTTCACTACGTCCCGGGGCGAGAGATGCACCTTGTCGAACCCGAACAGGTCGACAGGGCTGATTCCGCGGACGGCGGCGTGAGCGTAGTCCGCCTCCAGGTGGTACGTCCCGTGCGGTGCGATGCGCACGGGCCGGTCCAGCAGGCGGGCAAGCGCCTCCTGCCCGCCGGGTTCTGCCGGCAGCACGAGCACTCTGCTGCCGGCACTTGCAGCCTGCCGGACGGCTTCCGCCGCGCCCGGGCCGTTCAGCAGCCCTGCCTCCACCACGAGGAGGCAGGGATTCAGGCTGGATAAGCCTGCGGCGCTATCCAGCCTTGTGCCCTTTAGGCGAAGCTTGCCGAGCAGAGCTTCCGCTGCCCCGCCGCTGCGGACCCATGCCGCAGCGGGCACCGGTGCCGCAGCCGGGTGACCGGCGCGGCCCGCGTATTGGAGCAGACTCCGCAGCAGCAGACAGGCCTGGGGGATCTGCTGGATATGGTCCATAATCTCCAGCTGATTGGCCAGGAACATTCCTGCTCCGCTGCGGTATTCCAGAAGCGGCGACCACAGGTCTCCGCCGTCCCCGAAATCACCGCTGCTGCACTCCAGCAGGAGGGTAAAGTCTCCCGTTACAGGCTTTTCAAAGGCAGCCTTAATAATCGGGACCGGTCCTTCCTCGCGGAGCTCCTCATGCCAGAACATGAGATCCTCATCTCCAAGACCTTGGAGCACGGGATGTCCATAATCCCCCCCATGGGCACGGATGAATTCTCTGCGGACCAGCGGAAGCTTGCCAAGAGAGAGATGAAGCTGTTCCAGCAGCAGCAGCCTGCCGCCTTTCTCTACAAAAGCTCGCAGCTGACGGTCCAGCTCCCCGTCCCCATCCTGCATTTTACTGCCGGCGATCAAGAGGATGCCGCCCGGCAACTGCTCTATGGCTTCTGCCTCCACCCGGATCAGGTTGGGGACCAGAACGCAGATGGATTGATAGTCCTTTTCGGAACCTATATAAACAGCGGGAAGTCCTAATTCGACCGGCTTGGTCTTAAAGCTGCCGGACAGCAGCCGGTACCTAAGGTTAAGCTCATGCTTCAGCTCTCCGCCGTGGAACAGCCTTGCAGTAAGGACTGCTTCTCCTTCGCGGGCGACGGCATCCGGCATCCACTCCAGGCGGATACTCCGGCGTTCGGCAGGTTCTTGACGGAACCCGAAATTCTGTGTATGCACCACCCGCCCGTCCTGCTGCACAGTACATTCAATGGTCACCGCTTGTTCCGCCAGCGTATCGTTATAGACATCGAAGCTGCGGCGGATCTTCGAGTCGTCGAAGAAGCAGCGGTTATACTCGGCAGCAATCATCGTTACCGGCTTGAAGGCCTCCGACATGACTGCAAAGGATGGATTGACCCGGTAGACCGGATATTCCTCCGGCAGCAGCCCGTTATTCAGTGAAAGCGAGTATGCCGGAATAAGCGCAGGCTTAGGGCCTGGCGTTGTCAGGTCGGCAGGCGGCAGGAAAATATTCCGGTCAGGCATTGCCCGCATAAAATAATGGGCGAAGTTGAAGGTGGCGATGCCGGATACCCCCTGTCGCCGCGCGTATTCTATGAACAGCCGCTCCTTCTGTGCAAGGCCGGCAGCACTTGCGTCAGTATGGCGATATACGCCAAGTCCCGTATACATGCTGCTGTTCTGCGGGCAAATGTACCACCAGCTGCCATGCTCTCCAAAGGTAAGCGGGACTGTGCGGTCCCACTGGGAGATCGTGCCGTCAATGTTATAGTGGCGGCTCTCCACTTCTGTAAGCTCCTTGGAGAGCAGGCGGTTATCCCCTTCCACCATAATCGGACGGGTGGAATCCAGCGCTCTCATAATATCTATCAGACCCGGAATGTATGGTTTGTAGTCATCCCGCCCGTCCACCCACCGCATCTCGTTCTGTACACTCCACAGGATGACGGAAGGATGGTTTTTATCCCGCTGCACCAGCCGCCGTACATGAGCCTTGCAATTGGCTATAAAATCCGGATGGGCGGCGTCCATTGTTTTGGCAGAGCCATAGATGGCGCTCTCGTCAACGATGAGCATCCCCTCTTCATCGGCAATCCGCAAATAATCCGCAGGATATGGCTCGGCATGCAGCCGGATGCTGTTGACACCTGCCTGTCTGCACATACGGTACCAATTGCGGATGTAGTCCTCTGTCTGCTGTGCCGCCCCCTGGAAATGCCAGGAGTCTCCGCGCATGTTGACCGGAATTCCATTCAGCATAAACTGCGGGCCTTCGCACCAGAATTCCCGGAAGCCGAACGTCTCGGTCCGGCGGTCGAGGATTTCCTCCCCTGCCCGAAGCTCCAGCTCCAGCGCATACAGAACCGGAGTTTCCGGGCTCCACAACTTGGCTTCCTGCCAGGGTAAAACAAACCGGGCTTCCCGCCACTTCCGGTGATCTGTGTTCTCACATAATTGCCGGCCTTTCACAGCCTCCTGAGACACCGCTGTTGCACCAGCCTCTGCTTCAAGAACCGGCAGTTCCCCTTTTCCATCCATAGGCAAGGTGCCCGTTAGATGCTCCTTCACTTTAAGGATGACCTGCAGCGAATCCGCCGTTGAGGTAGCGGGCTCCATTCCTATCAGTGCATCCACCTCCAGGAGGCCTTGGCGGAAAAGGGTGCGGATTGTGATATCCTCCAGCGTTACAGGCGGATAGCCTTCGAGGAATACATCCTGCCATATCCCCCTTGAGATCCTGCCGAACCAGGAGCCGGCAAGGCCCGTAATCTTCTTATCCCCGGAGGGAAGCACCGTTTGATCAAAGCTTCCGCAGACCACATGCAGGTGCTGCTCCTGACCTGGCTTCACCCTGGTGCTGATATCCAGCCGCAAGGGCAGATACCCGTCCTCCCAGATGGCGACCCGCTCCCGGTCCAGATACACAGCCGCCTTCTGCATCATTCCATCGAAACGCAGGACCACCCGCTGCCCCAGCATACCCTCCGGGATCTGAAAGGACCGGTGCAGCACACCGGCTTCCGCTGCATCCCATTCGCTAGGATAGCCGTATACATCCAGAGGGGCGAACCCATACTCCGCGATTTCCCCAAACCTTCTGCCGAACGGCTGCGGATAGCTGTGGCGCCAGCTTGAAGGAACCTGGATCTTGCGGGCTTCATACACCAATCTCTCAGGAAGTGTCCGGCAGAGCGGCTGATCGTAGAGCGGCATGAAATCCCATTCACCGTTTAAACATAACGAGGTGTGCATCCTCTATTCACTCTCCTTTTTGCCGGCTGGGACCGGTACGTTAAGCACGATAGTGAGCTTTTTCCAAATTTCCTGGTCAGCCGGGGCATCCATCCATTTCATAAAATGCGGGTCCATTACTTCCCCCCATTGATCCGGTCTGAGATTCGTTGCGAGCTTTCCCGCATAAGGCGCCGGCTCCACCGTACTGGGCAGCTCGGCATAAAAGAACAGCAGGTTCTCATGAAGTCCGATGATTCCGTATTTGTCACCGTCTCCCGGGCGCTCCTCCTGATATTGGTAGTGATAATAGATATAGCTTGAAACCTGTTCCGGCTTCAAAAGCGCCACCCGTCCAAAGGGAGTACTCTCCTGTTGAGTGCGCTTCCAATGCTGCCTGGAAACCGGCTGCTGGTAGTGGAAAATGTCCATCATGGGCACCCACCATCTGGGCTGCTGTCCTCCCGGCCAAACCTTGAGCAGCTCCTCCCCATCTGCAAACAGCCGCTCCGGTTCATGCCGCTCTCCGCCGCATTCGTAATAAAGAAACAGCTCGTTCCCTTTCTGGAATACGCTTAGCCGCGAAATATCCAGCATTTCCATTCGTTCATTCAGCAATGGGAGCCGGGATTGAAAAAAGAGCTCTGGAATCCCGCCCTCCCTGCACTCGGCCCTGTATAAACAGCGCTGCATAGTCACCCTCCAGCCTTATGTCATCTTCCTCTTCAGAGTAGCGCATCCGGCGGGCCGCTTCCTTGACGATCAGGACCATCTTTAGCATAATAACGACATGACAAAAAAACTCTATGCACGGGATCTGGGACTCGAACCCGGCTTCACTTTCCGTATTCAAAAATGCCCGCTGACGCATGATTATTATGTGCACTGCCATGATTTCTCGGAACTGGTGGTCATTCTGGAGGGAAGCGCAATTCATATCATTGAAGGAAAGGAGTACCCCGTTTCTGCGGGTCAGGTGTTTTTTATACACAGTGATATTTCCCACGGCTACAAAAATGTGCAGAATATTCAATACGTCAATGTCATGTTCCATCCCGACCAGCTGCTCCAGCTGCCAGAGCTTAAGCTTCTCCCGGGATTCCAGGCGCTGTTTTATCTGGAGCCCTTTTTCCGCAAGGAAATGTTCTTCAAAGGCATGCTCTCTCTGCAGCCTGCTCAGCTTGATGAGGTGAATCTTTTGCTGGACCGGATTCTGGAGGAGCATGACCGGCAAATTGACGGCTACCGGCTGATGATCCGCACCTATTTCACGGCGCTCGTCGGCACGCTGTCACGGTATTACCGGCAGAATGGCGGCGGGACCGAGAACAAGGCACTGCGGATCGGGGAGGCGATCACCTATATTGAGGAGCATTTTTTGCAGCCTGTTTCTCTGCAGGGTCTGGCCGATCTGGCCTATATGTCCAAGCGCCAGTTCCTCCGTGTATTCACCCGGAATTATCATACGACACCTATGGATTACGTTATCCGCAAAAGGCTGGACTACTCCTGCACGCTGCTGCGCAATCCAGAGCTGTCCATCTCTCAGGTGGCAATGGACAGCGGCTTCCGGGATCACAACTATTATTCCAGGCAATTCAGAAAAGTGTTCCAGTGCTCGCCTTCGGAATATCGGGTGCATAAGGCGGGGCTGTGATTGCAGGCCGTCTATGTACAAGAATCTTGCTAATAGCCGCCGTCTCTGGCATTGTTCATAATGAAATCATTGAATAATCAGGAGGTTGAAATGTTATGAAAGTCAAGCTTGATCTTTTTCCGGGCGGTGTTACTAAAGCGCTAACAACGAGCTGGGATGACGGCAGAATCTATGACAGACAGCTTGTGGCGATACTGAACCGGCAGGGTCTGAAGGGCACCTTTCATTTGAATTCAGGGTTTTTCGGCAAGGAAAGCTATATCCTCGGAGAAGAAGTGTCATCCCTTTACAAGGGTCATGAAATATCCGCACATACCAGCACTCATCCCTTTCTCTCCATGACCCCCCGGGCGGGCATTGCTGAAGAAATTCTGAAGGACCGCGGGCATCTGGAAACCCTTGCGGGCTATCCCGTGAGAGGTATGTCCTATCCGTTCGGTGACTACAGTGATGAGGTGCTGAGCATTCTTCCTGCACTGGGAATCGAGTATGCACGCACTGTGCAATCCCACGGCGGCTTCACCTTGCCGGATCATCTGCTGGCTTGGCACCCCACCTGTCATCACCGTGATATGCTGCCGCTCGGACAACGATTCCTGGAGGAGAAGCCCAGACATTCGCGGATGCAGCTCCTATATGTCTGGGGGCACAGCTATGAATTCAACGACAATCACAACTGGGAGGAATTAGAACAGTTCGCCGGCCTGATGGGCGGTCGTCAGGAGATCTGGTATGCGACCAATATCGAGATTGCCGACTATCTGTCTGCTGTACGGGGGTTGCGCTTCTCCGCTTCCCAAGCCATCGTGTATAATCCGTCAGCAGTGGATGTATGGATCACGGCAGAGGACCAACCCCGCCAGATATCCGCAGGCGCTACGGTGCGGCTGGATTAAAGCAGGATGCGGCAGGAGCTTGCAGACAAAGGCTGAATTTCAACGGGAGTGTTTCCAACGATAATGGCCTGGGCTGAAGCAGATCCACCTGCGATGCTTCAACAACGGTATTTCTGCCGTTGTTACGGAGCAGATCCACCTGCGGCGCTTCAACAACGGCATTTCTGCCGTTGTTTCGGAGAGAACCCCTCCTTTGGCCGATTCAGCTTTTATTCGCAGCAGCAGATCATCATTCCCTAAATAAAAAGAGACCCGATTTCTTCCTGCACCAGCCGCAGAAGAGATCGGGTTTCCTTGTTAAAGTGTGTGTTATCAACACATAGCTGGACTAGCTGCTCAGCCATCCTCCGGCGGCTGGCTTAGCCTGATCCTGCCGGGCCATCCAGGTCAGGCAGGCTGCCCGCAGCAGCGCTTCTGTCCGCTGGCCCGCGCTGCAAAAGATCCCGCCGAAGCCGATCCGGTACAGATCGGCCAGCGCATACGCCGCCGGGGCACCGGCGGCGAGCAGTACCGCCGCCGGCTTCACGCGCTGCACGGCGGCCAGGATCTCTTCCGCCGCCTTGGCGAAGCCTCCGGCGGCGTCTTCCGGCGCGGCTTCGCCTGCCGCGCCGTCCAGCACCAGGAAATCGGCGATGCGCGCGATTTCCCCCGCGGCGGCGCGCTCCACATCGGGCGGAATCATCGCCCCGATGCGGCACGCCGCCGCGTAAGCGTGGCCGAGGGTCTGTTCGGCCACGCCCTCGATGAATTCGCGCTGCGCCGCGAATTCGGCTGCGCTGGCGGGATACGGCGCCAGCAGGTCCACGCGGCAGTCGCCGCCCAGGCGCTGGCGCTCCGCGACCGAAGCGAAAAGCGCCTCAAGCTGCGCATCCTGCAGCGCAGCCTGCCTGGCCGGCTGATCGGCCAGCTCCGGCATGAAGGGCAGCGTAACGGCGGCCCAGGCCCCGTCCGCCGACTCCAGCAGTGCTGCTGCTGATGCACGCAACCGATAATAGATCCGCTGCAGAATCCGTTCCTCCTGCTCGGCGGTTTCGCTGAACAGCCAGCCCGCGTAGAGTTCGTTCACCTCAGGAGCAAACAGCCACTCCCCGCTGCGGATCAGGCAGGGGCCCGCAGGCAACGCTCCAGGTTCTTCCCGCAGAACCGTCCGCTCCTCGCGCCCATCCCGCAGCACCAAAAAAGCCGGACGTTCACCCGGACGTCTGAAATAAGCACGGTGCATCGGCTCGATTAAGCTTGTGCGCTCTCCTTCAGCAATAAACTCTGCAGCTGCGGAAGCCACAGACGCAGATTGGCTCATTTCTACCCCAATTGCCCGATCTCCGGCAAGATACTTGAACGGACGCTCTTCCTTATTCCGGTTATGCTCCTGCTCGCGTTCACCCTTCATTTCCGCACCCACCTTTTTAGCTTTGGATTGCTGCCGGCTTCCTTCGGGCTTCAGACCACCACCGGCATCGTCTGCATACTTCATCTTATAAATACGGGAACCCGCAGCAAAATATGCAAGCGTTACCAATTTATTAGGGGAACAATGCCGGGAAAAGTGTAACTCTGCCGCCGATCCCTTTTTAAGGAATAGGCATACAGCGCAAGTGATATCCTGCATTATTTAAGCGGATAAGCAGCAGCTACATTTCATGAAAAAGGCCACTATCCCATTACGCCGCTCACCGATCGATGAACGATTGCGTATTTGGATAGTGGCCTGTACACACTCTGACTTATTGTTGGCTGGCTGCGATGGCCTGCTCCAGATCATATAGAATATCGTCGATGGATTCTGTACCGATGGAGAGCCGGATTAATTCCGGGGTAACCCCCGCGGCAATCTGTTCCTCATCCGAAAGCTGCTGATGCGTGGTGCTCGCCGGATGAATAATCAGCGATTTGGAATCACCGACATTGGCCAAGTGGGAGAACAGCTTCACGCTCTCGATCAGTTTGACCCCGTTAGCCGCTCCGCCCTTGATTCCGAAAGTGAGAATAGCGCCCTGCCCCTTGGGGAGATACTTCCGGGCCAGCTCATACGATGGATGGCTTGGAAGTCCCACATAGCTGACCCAGTCCACAGCTTCATGCTGCTCCAGATAGCGGGCTACCTTCAGTGCATTCTCACTGTGACGCTCCATTCTCAAATGAAGGGTTTCGAGGCCCTGCAGCAGCAGCCAGGAGTTGAACGGCGAGATCGCTGCACCCAAATCACGCAGCAATTGTACGCGTGCTTTGATGATATAGGCAACCGGTCCTACAGCTTCCGCATAGACCAGTCCGTGATAGCTTGGATCAGGTTCGGTCAGGCCGGGGAATCGTCCGCTTGCCTTCCAATCAAACTTGCCGCTGTCCACAATCACCCCGCCGATGGAGGTTCCGTGTCCGCCAATAAATTTGGTAGCAGAATGGACAACAATATCTGCACCAAATTCAATAGGACGAAGCAAGTACGGACTTGGGAACGTATTGTCCACAATCAGCGGGATTCCATGCTCATGGGCGATAGCCGCCACCGCTTCGATATCCAGCACATTTCCCTGCGGATTGCCGATGGTTTCGGCGTACAGGGCCTTTGTCTTGTCCGTAATCGCACTGCGGAAGTTCTCCGGATCATCCGAATCCACAAAGTGCACCTTGATTCCCAGCTTCGGAAGTGTAGTGGAGAACAAATTATAAGTACCGCCATACAGGCTGGCAGAAGAGACAATCTCATCTCCGGCCCCGGCAATATTAAGGATGGAAAAAGAAATTGCCGCTGACCCGGAAGCTGTCGCAAGCGCACCCGCCCCGCCTTCCAGTGCAGCAATACGCTGCTCGAAAACATCGGTGGTCGGATTCATCAGACGGGTATAGATGTTGCCGAACTCCTTCAGCGCGAACAAATTGGCGGCATGCTCGGCGTCACGGAATCCGTAGGAAGTGGTCTGGTAGAGCGGCACTGCACGTGCGAAGGTAGTGGGATCAATCTCCTGGCCTGCATGTACGGCTAACGTTTCAAATGACAGCTTGCGGTCTTCTGACAATGGGTTTTCCTCCCTTGATCTGTGTGATGGTAAACCTTAACAACTAAGAATTGTTCCTATTCTCTCACAAACCATGTTATTTGGGAAGAAAAATATCTCATTATTCCAATGTGTTTTATTTAGTTGAGAAAAACTGTGATCCGCAGCATCCCGCCATGGTAAGCGTTCTCAAATTTATCGAAGCCAAACTTAAGGCTCTCCTTCGGAATTCCATCTTCTGATGAAGCTGCGTAAGCGGCAAAAGTAGTCATCCGGTTAATTGATTTCGCCGCAAATAGAAATATACCAGATTGTCCACAAGCTCGGCCTCTCTAGAGAACCCCAACGCCATCAGCAGGCGTATGGATCTGTCATTTCCGGGATCAACTGTAGCTTCGATGACCTCAAGCCCCATCTGTTCAAATCCAAATTGGATCACCGGATGAAGTGCTTCCGTCATCAGACCCTTGCCCCAGAAGGCTCTGGACAGATCGTAGCCAATTTCCGCTGTGCCTGAGGGTCCAGTTCTCCAGCAATGATATCCGCAGGTTCCCGCCATTCGCTCCTGCTGCTTATCGAATATTCCCCAGCGGCAGCCCGAATCGTCGATGTGAAACTGGATTATTTCATCAGCTTCGGCAATATCCCGGCAGGGCGGAATATCCATATAGCGCGTTACTTCTTCATCCGAGAAATGCTGGAATACAGCCTCATTATCTTCCAGCGTAAGTACTCTTAACCTCAGTCTATCTGTTTCAATAACAGGGTAATTCATCTTCGTCAATAGCCTCTTCTCCGCCTTCTCATTTCCTAGAGAAATCCGCTTATTTCTCATCTCATAAAAAAATGGCTGCAGCGTCCCTGATACAATGACGCCGCAGCCGCTTTTTTTGAAACTAACTGCAATTAATAGTTGCTCTGGCTCTGTTCGCCTTTGGCAATAGCCACTCCGCCGCTGGTGCCGATACGGGTTGCGCCTGCTCCAACCATAACAAGCGCATCTTCTGCGCTGCGCACACCGCCGGAAGCCTTAACACCGATATCAGGACCTACAGTCGCACGCATCAATGCAATATCTTCCTTAGTCGCACCGCCTGTGGAGAATCCGGTCGAGGTTTTCACAAAATCAGCTCCGGCTTCTACGGCGAGCTTGCAGGCGCGGATTTTCTCTTCATCTGTAAGCAGGCAGGTCTCAATAATCACTTTGGTCAGTGCTTTACCGCGTGCTGCATCGACTACTGCAGCGATATCCCGCTTCACCAGTTCATTGTCGCCATCCTTCAATGCTCCGATGTTGATGACCATATCCACTTCCCCTGCACCGTTCGAAATCGCGTTCGTGGTCTCAAATGCCTTGGTTTCAGGTGTCGAAGCGCCCAGCGGGAACCCGATAACCGTGCAGACCTTCACTTCAGGCGTGTCCTTCAACACCTCGTAGGCAGTAGCAACCCATGCCGGATTCACGCAAACTGAAGCGAATGTATAGGTTTTGGCCTCTTCCGCCAGCTTGATGATATCTTCTTTACGGGCATCCGCCTTCAGCAGCGTATGGTCAATAATCCCGGATAATTTGTTTTCGCTCATTATTAATTCCTCCATGGTAATCGGTAGTAGACGCTCGCATTCCTTGTAATCATACCAATAGTAAGGCACTTTGGAAAGCTGTGCGGGCGGGCGTCCCTTTAGTCTAATTATAGTTAACAAGACCTTGCCTGCACTTTCACCTGGCGGATGGCCCCGCATATCATTCGTGTTTGCGCGGATAACCTTTGAAGCCTTGTACACTTCACTTCTTTGATTTTCTCCAATTGAAGATCGGTCAGCTCCCGGATCTGCCGGGTCTATCCGACTCGCCGCTGGCAATTTTCATGTTGTAGCTGCTAATCGTACCCTTCACAGCCGAGCCGGTATCCCCTTTGGATGGCTATGTTCCCTGCCGCGATGCAGATGATATACAGAAGATACGGGCAAAAGACAAAAAAAGAAGCCCTCTCCGCAGCCAGGTATCTGGCATTGGAGAAAACCTCTCAATGAACATCATTCAACTAATGACCGCCAGATGGTGACAATCCGATCCGTTTTACCAGCAGCGCGCTTTGTTCGTTCAAACCGGTAAGGGTTACTTTCTTGCCAATAGCTTGATACTTGGATATGATCTTGGCCATTGCATCTACTGCGGACTGATCCCATACATGCGAATGGGTGAAATCAATAATGATCTGCTCCGGATCGCTGTCCACCATGAAATGATGGATGAATTGGCTTGTTGTGCCGAAGAACAGCTGACCATGCACCGTATACCGGGTAGAGACCGCCGCTGTATGAATAGTCATACGGATGGAGGCGATTTTCCAGGCAAAGGTAAGGGCACTGAGCAGGACACCGAACAATACACCAATCGAGAGATTATCGGTGACAACCACCGTAACCACGGTGACGAGCATAACCAGAGCATCGCTTAACGGAACCTTCGTCAATGAAGTTAGTGATTTCCATTCAAAGGTACTGATGGATACCATGAACATCACCCCAACCAGAGCTCCCATGGGAATCTGCTTCACCACATCGCCCAGAACCAGAATCAGGAACAGCAGAAAAATTCCGGACACAAGGGTCGACAGCCGGCTGCGGCCGCCCGATTTCATATTCACCATAGATTGGCCGATCATCGCGCAGCCAGCCATGCCCCCAAAGAAGCCGGTGACTATGTTCGCCAGACCCTGACCCTTTGCTTCACGGTTCTTATCGCTCCCGGTGCCGGTAATATCGTCAATCAGGGTCGCGGTCATCAATGATTCCAGCAGTCCTACTACGGCAAGCGACAGCGAATAAGGTAAAATAATCAGCAGTGTATCCAGGGTAAACGGAAGCACCGGCAGGTGGAATACTGGCAAAGCCGACGTGATCTCTCCCATATCACCTACGGTTCTCACATCCAGATCCAGAACAATGCTGAGCACGGACACCACTATAATCGCCACTAGTGCCGAAGGCACCGCCTTAGTGAAACGGGGAACCGTATAGATAATAAGCAGCGTAAGTGCCACCAGGGCATACATTACCCACCCTTGTCCGCTGAAATGCGTCAACTGCGCCATAAAAATCAGAATCGCCAGCGCATTCACAAAACCGGTCATCACCGGCTGCGGCAAAAAGGTAATAAATCTCCCAAGCTTCAGCATCCCCATGAGGATTTGAATGATTCCGGCCAGTACGGTAGCTGCAAACAAGTACTCTATACCATGGTTCAACACCAGGCTACCGACCAAAAGAGCCATGGCCCCCGTAGCTGCCGAAATCATACCTGGCCTTCCACCCGCAAATGCCGTAACCACCGCAATGCAAAACGAAGCGTACAGGCCTACCATGGGACTGACTCCCGCAAGTATAGAAAAGGCAATCGCTTCCGGGATCAGGGCAATAGCCACCGTCATCCCGGACAAAATATCGTTCCTCGTGTTCAAAAACCACACGTTCTTCAAACTAAGCTGCTTCAAATCTTTTGTTCCTCCTGTGACTGTTATGGGATGAGGCACTTTCTGTATAAGCCGGGTCCGGTGCAGCTCCAATGCTACTTATTGTACCTGACCATCCATAACCTTCACAAAAGTTCAATTTGCTCTTGTAAGCGTTGTTTATTGCGTTATCCTCGTCTTAACTGCACTATCCGTCCAAATTCTATATATTCAAATTTGAGTATGACAGATTCAGCGGTTTTAACGGTACAACCCGGAAGCTTTTACTTCATTGAAGAACGTATTGAACTCCTCAATGTTCAGCTGCTGCGCGGCATCGGACAACGCAGTAGCCGGATCAGGATGAACTTCTACCATAATGCCGTCGGCTCCAGCGGCGAGAGCAGCCTTGGCACAAGGGATCAGAATATCCTTGCGTCCGGTTGAATGGGTCACATCGACCAGCACCGGCAAATGGCATTCCTGCTTGAGAATCGGCACGGCCGAGATATCAAGCGTATTGCGGGTCGCTTTCTCATAGGTGCGGATACCGCGTTCAATCAGCATAATTTCCATATTGCCCCGGGACATAATATATTCCGCCGCATGGATGAATTCATCCAGCGTAGCCGATAGTCCGCGCTTCAGCAGCACTGGCTTATTCACTTCGCCTACTGCTTTGAGCAGTTCGAAGTTATGCATATTCCGTGCGCCAACCTGAATCACATCCACATAATCAAGGGCCTCTTCAATATGGCGGGGGTCTACAATTTCACTAATGGTGAGAAGACCGTACTCCGTAGCTGCTTCCCGCAGAATTCTCAGGCCATCCATTCCAAGACCCTGGAAATCATAAGGGGAGGTACGGGGTTTGAAGGCTCCGCCGCGCATAACCTTTACACCAGCCTTCTGCAAAGCGGCAGCAACGGTACGGGTCTGCAGCTCACTCTCCACGGAGCATGGACCTGCCACCATCAACGACGATAATCCGCCGACCGTAACATTTCCCGGCAGAACGATAACGGTATCCTCCGCGTGGTTTTTCCGGGCTACCAGCAGGGACTTCTTATGCTCCGTACTTTGCAGATCAAGCGATGCGGAGAAAATCTGCTTGAAGAGGGTGCGGATCGTTCCGCTTGTGAAAGGACCCTTGTTGCTTGCTACCAGCTTCTCCAGCATCTGTTTTTCCCGTTCGGGATCGAACTTTGGCACACCCTGTTTTTCTTTTACCGCTCCAATTTCCTGCACAACCTGGGCCCGCTCGGAGATTAACTCCAGCAGTTGTCCATTGATCTCATCCAGGCGGGCTCTCAGCCCATTAAGTTCCACGTTGCTCATTACCTTCCACTCCTTCTTGTCAGTTGAATTTAAAATATGAACGCAAAAAGGCCCCCCGTCGCAAGGGACGAGGAGCCGTGGTACCACCCTAATTTAGAAATTAATCCATTCTGAAGCTTCGGCAAAAAACACCTTCAAGCCCGGCTGGAATCAACTCTGTCTTATACCCGGTAACGCGGAGCGCGGGCCGTCCTACACATACCTGCTGCAGCAGTGTACTTCAGGGGCCAACTCGGAAGTGAACTTCGGCGCAAATCGTCTCTTGAGGGTGCTCTCAGTCTCCGGCACACCTTCCCTGTTAAGATCCGTTTCTCGCGCTTACTCTCTTCGTCATCATCATTTCATTATGGCTGGCACTACATTTGTACCAGTTTCTGCTATCTTAAACAAAATAGATAACACATGCAAGATATCCATTCACCGCATCTCAGCTTTAATGCAGTACAATGATTTATATACGGTTCCGCAGCCCATCTTCAGAAAAACTTGCCTAACATTGCGCTCACGGTCTCACTTCTCAGCGGCTTACTGATATATTCATCCATTCCGGCAGCCAGGCATAACTCGCGGTCTCCCTTGAGCGCATTGGCAGTAACGGCAATGATCACCGGCTGCTTCTCCGGCGGCAGCATTTCTTTGATCGCCTGTGTGGCTTCCAGACCGTTCATGCGCGGCATTTGCACATCCATAAATATAAGATCGTAGCTTTTCCCGTGAACCATCTGCATGACCTGCAGCCCGTCTCCCGCAACATCGACGGAATAACCGCGTTTCTCCAGAATTTTACGCAATACGATCTGATTGATCTCGTTGTCCTCAGCCACGAGAATCCGCAAGGGATGTCCGCCCGAAAGCGGTTCAGTCCCTTCTTTGCCAGTCTCTGTACCAGACTGCCTGCCTGTTTCTTCATGCAGCACGACTGTGAACACAAAGGATGATCCTGACTCCACTGA
The DNA here is from genome assembly GCF_001909055.1 of Paenibacillus helianthi. GTDB lineage: Bacteria > Bacillota > Bacilli > Paenibacillales > Paenibacillaceae > Paenibacillus_AQ > Paenibacillus_AQ helianthi. Next base: position 22,828 of record NZ_LVWI01000040.1, on the reverse strand, counting down.
AGTATCCAGAGCGATTGTGCCGCCCATCAGTTCCACAAGCTGCTTGGTAATGGCTAGTCCCAATCCTGTCCCCTCATGGCGCCGGTTCATGAAATGATCAAGCTGATAGAAGGGCTCGAACAGCCGGCTGCGCGAACGCTCGGGAATCCCAATACCGGTATCGGCCACTGTGAATTCCAGCGTCACCTTTCCCTCGGCTCTTGCTGCTGTCCTTAGCCTTACCTTTATCCCTCCGCTGTAAGTAAACTTCACGGCATTCCCCACCAAATTAAGCAGGATCTGCTTCAGCCTGTCACCGTCACCAATCAGATGGTGCGGTACATCCGGACCGATGTCCATGTCAATCTTCAGGCCTTTCTTGTCTGCTTTATGCTGCAGCAGCTCTAGCACAGAATCTACACAGGTCATCAGCATAAACGGCTCTTCATGCAGGACGGTTTTGCCTGCCTCGATTTTGGAGAAGTCCAGCACATCATTGATGATTGCTAGCAAGGTATCGCCGCTTTGACGGATGATATCCAAGTACTCTCTTTGCTGTGAACCCGGTTCACACATATCCAGCAGCAGGTCCGTCATCCCGATAACACCGTTCATGGGCGTACGAATCTCATGGCTCATCATCGCCAGAAACTCGCTTTTGGCGCGGTTTGTTTTTTCGGCAGACTCTTTGGCAATCAGCAGCTTCTTCTGTTCGGTAATATCCTTAACGATAATATAGAATCCTACTGTGATGTTATTAATAATAATCGGGGCAATGGTCGTCAGCACCTCTACAGAATGCCCCTCCCGATGCCAAATATGGCCGATATTCACCTCAGCAGAGCCGTCTTTTTGGGGATAGGTAATCACTTCCTCCAGATGGTCTTCGCCGATAATCCGGCCCACATTCATACCAACCAGCTCCGGAATGCTGTAGCCAGTAAGCTGGCAGGCTTTCTCATTCCCGTTAATAATTCTACCCTCAAGGTCAAGGGAAATAATCGCATCATGGTTATACTTTTTAAGGGATGTATATCTTTCGACGGATTCCTGCAGCTTCTGTTCCACAATCCTGCGTTCCGTCACATCCCGTCCGACAGCGAGTACGCTGTGCCGGGATCCCTCTTCAATCAGGCGAAGGGTGAACTCAATCCACAAATAGCGGCCGTCGGCATGTTGAATCCGGATCTGCACCCTCTGAAAATCTTGAGTTTCAGGAAAATCAAGCCCCTCAAGATCATCAGGATGGATCAGCCCGCGGAGATCCCGGCCCACCAGCTGTTCGGGATCGTAGCCGAGCACCTCACTTACCGAAGGTGAGCAGTACCTGCAAATACTGTCCGGTGTTGCATAATAGACCACATCGGAAATATTGGCCACAATCTGTTTATACAGCATGTCTGTATGAGAACCCAGCTCATCACTTTCTTCTTCAGCAGCCAGCTCCGCCAGATGCAGCAGATAATACAGCTTTTTTCCCGTCGAGGGATCGCTCACAAGTGTCATATGGAGCAGCACCGGCACCGGCGGTCCGGAGGCGGCGGACAAATTAATTTCACACTCCAAAAAAGGTGTCTCTCCAGCGTCTAGAGCACCTGCCATCTTAATATATTTCCCTAGTGAATCCCCGTATAGAAGCTCTCTGAAATGCTGTCCCAGGAGCTGTTCCTCCGTAAACCCAAGCAGTGAGGTTACCACCGGATTTACGCTGGTCCAATGCTCGTCCATGGAAAGGAAAGCTACTCCAACCACTCCCGTTCTGCATGCATATCCAAAGTGGGAATATGCTTCTGCATGTTGTTTTGACATGTAATTTCACCGCCCGTTTGTGGAGTATCAAACGCAAGAATTTTAGTTAAAATCTTCAGTATTAATATCTTGCATTATCGGGTGAATGTCAAATGGTAATCTAGCTTGGTCAACTGAACAAAACCGGTCTTCAGGGCAGAGTCCTCCCCAGTTCTCCACTATCGCTGACCCGTTCCTTCTCCCCTGAAATGTCTGTAGCATCAGTCAATTCCGGCTAAAAGCTTCTCCACAGCCTCTGTAAGGGCTTTTACCTGAAACGGCTTGGTCATATAACCGGAAAATCCTGCATTTTGAGCCCGTTCGATATCAGATCTCTGGGCAAAGGCGCTGATCGCCAGCACCGGTATCGGACGTGTTAATTCATCATTTTGCAGCCGTTCCATCGCTTCATATCCATTCAGGTCGGGCAGGCCAATATCCAAAATAATCAGATCCGGCAGTGTCCGCCGGGCGATCTGCAGACCCAGCGCTGCCGTCTCAGCTTTCAGCAGAAGTACGGAGGGCAGATTTTTTTTGAAGATATGATGCATTAAAGCCATATTGAGATGATTATCTTCCACGTACAGCACTGTCTGCTTACGATCCACCAGCATGTCCCCCTAAATACCCAGCGTAACTCTCCCTATGAGACAGCAGAAAAAATAAAAAGCCGAAGAAAGGGGATCATTCCCCTTTCTCCGGCTCATGTTCGGCTCATTCGCATGTCCGACTCATTTCCGCCTCATATGATGGTGATTATAGAAAAGTATAGGCTATTACGCTGGTATCTTTGTCGAAATCCCAATCCACATAAATGTCGGCAAGCTCTTTGCCGAGCATCGGCGCAATCGTGGTGGTATCCTCCAAGTATCGTTTTTCCATCTTGCGTTTGGTTGTTTTGAGTGTGTTCTCATAACCAAGGCCAATTAATTCCTTCTCCAAAGGAATCAGAATACCTTCACGCTTAATAATCAGGGTGCGGGGGCCCAGCCACCAGGAATCAGTATATACCGGCTCCTTCTGCACCTTTCTGCTTACCTCGTTAATTTGGGCATGAACCTCATCCCGTCCAGCATAATCGTCAATTTCTGCTCCATCCTGCTTGATGAGCGCAACGATCATTCCTGAAGCGTTATGTATCCCCCAATCGTAAAAAAGCTCGCCGACCTCAATAGCCATCATGTCCTTCAGGTACGCTGAAAGCTCCGGAAGCAGCGATTTCATTAAAAGTTCACGTGTGTACCGGAAAGCCTGTTCCTCTTCCTTGTTCAGCAGAAACCGCTCCACAGGCCCGATAAAATTACGTATATGCAGGGCTATGCATTGCTTCCCAATAGATGCATGGATAGACTCGGGTCCTTTCCCGAAACGCTCCCGAAGCAGTCTTCCTGTATAACTGGATAGTTGGCTAGTAAGTTCCGTAGTGCTCATTCAATTTCCCCCAGCATTATTTTTTGTGTATGTGTTTGTTAGTGTGGGGAGAACTCCGCCTGCTGAAAGAAATGGCCAGTTCTCTTAAGTATAATATTATCCAGCTTCTGCGTATACAGTAAAATTAACCAGATCAGTTGGAATACTAATCAAATGGCAAAGGTTAGACCAGATACCTCAGATAGATATACACGCTTGAGATTACAATCGACAGCAGCATCAAAGGAAAGCCGAATTTCAAATATCGCATGAAGGTGATCGGATGTCCCTCTTTTGCCGCAAGGCCTGCTACAATTAGATTCGCACTTGCGCCAATCAGCGTCCCGTTCCCTCCCAGACATGCCCCGAGTGCAAGACTCCACCATAAAGGCTCCAGGTTATGGATACCCAACGTTCCCATCTCCTGAATCAGAGGAATCATCGTTGCCACAAAAGGAATGTTGTCCAGAAAAGCCGAGGCCAGCGCGCTCAGCCATAAGATCAGCATTGAACTGGCCACCAGATTCCCGCCGGTAAGCTCCATCGCTTTGCCTGCCAGTTGTGCGATCACACCCGTCTCCACCAGGCCGGACACGAGCACAAACAGACCGATAAAGAAAAATATCGTAATCCATTCCACACTCTTAAAGGCTTTAAGCAGCATCTTTTCTCCCCCAGCCAGGAGAAGCAGTACAAAAGCTCCAGCCAGCGCCACTGTTGCCGACTCCAGATGTATCGACTGATGCAGGAAGAACCCAAGAATCGTCAGTCCCAGCACCCACAGACACTTGCGCAGCAGCTTGCGGTCCTTAAGCATCGCCTGTTCATCCATCTCCATGACCCTCTGTTGCAGCTCGGGTGAGGTCTTGAGCTGCTTGCCGAACATGAGCAGGAACAGCGGCAAATATGCCAGAATGATAATCAGGATCACCGGAGTGAGGTTGCTGATAAACGCCATGAATGTCAGTTCCTTTACGGCGCTGCCAATCATAATATTCGGGGGATCCCCAATCAGCGTCGCTGTACCGCCAACGTTCGAGGCAACGATTTGTGATAACAGAAACGGTATTGGATTAATCCGCAGCTGTCTCGTAATGCTGAAGGTAATCGGCACCATGAGCAGAACCGTGGTCACATTATCAAGAAACGCCGAGGCCAGTGCAGTCACTACGACCAGTGCCACTAATATTCGCCTAGGCTCACCCTTGGCCACCTTGGCTGCCTTTACCGCCACATAACTAAACAAGCCGGTCTCCGCGGTAATCCCCACCATCATCATCATTCCTACCAGCAGGCCAAGCGTATTGAAATCAATATGCTCCAGCGCTGTTTCCTGCGAGACAATGCCTACCCCAACCATAATCAAGGCTCCCAGCATCGCCACAATCGTGCGGTGAACCTTCTCCGAAATAATCAGCCCGTATGTAAGCAGAAAAATACTTATTGCCCAAATCCCTTGCTGTTCCATAATGCCTCCCGTAAAATTCTTATGGCTTGCCCTAAAGCTTATCATATCTTCCTTGATAGCAAAAAAAAAGCCCGAAGGCCATGCGCCTCGCAGCAGCAAGCTGAACAGGTTCACGCACATCCGGGCTTAGGAGAGTCTTTTGAGAGGATTCCCCCCTTAGTTTTACATCTCTTTCATCAGCGTAATCAGACCTTCCGTCTGGTTCCAGGTTACATTCCATTGCAGAAGTTCAGCAATGAAGCGAAGAGGAACCATCGTTCTGCCGTCTTTGTTAATGATGACTTTGGCGCCGACAGATTTTTGCATACCATTGACTTCCATTACATTGCTGTCAATCCAGAACTTCAACGTATCATTGCCCGCCATTACCCATACGGTGCGGGTCTGGTGATCATATTTCACTTTTGCTCCAATGCCCTCACCAAGGTAACGCAGCGGGATATATGTTGTACCACTCCTATTCGAAGGTTTTGTATCCATCATCGTTACAATTCCGTTAATGTTCAGTTCTTTGCTGTTCAGCCTCATCCATACCGTGGTCATGCTGGCGGGAATTGCTGCTTCCTGGAACTTGTCGTTGAACTGAGCGACAATCGCTCCCGACAGGGCCAATCCTACGCCGAACATCGTTTTATAGCCTGCACGGTTTGTGGTATAAGAAGCCGTATAATCTCCGGCAGCATACTGGTCCAACGTGCTCTGCACCTGACCTTCATGGGCCTTCAATGCAGTCTGTGCCGCACTTGCCGGCAGCTTCCCGGCCGTTGCAGTGCCCAGAAATTTGCCCAGTTCCATAGTGAAGCCGTCGATCCGTGCCAGAACGGCTGCACGCGCGGCAGCATCTTTGTTCTTCACTGCATTCACATAATCGCTCTGGGCAGTGATATGGTTGCCCACCCAAATCTGTTCAAAAGCATCCCCGCCAGCAGCGCCGTAGATCGAGGCAACAGCCGCTTTGAAATCAGCTGTATTGCCCGCTTCGGCGTTAATGAGAGCCTGGTAGTCGGCTTTGCCGTCAAATTGCTTCTGCATTTCCAGTACTGAGAGCGCAAAGTGCTCAGCAGCTACACTGTTCAGCGCTGAACGGAGGTCAGCAGCCTTGGTATCCGGACGGGTGTTCTGGAATTTATCCGGCATTTGCGTGGCAATTGCTGTAGACAACACCTTGCTGATCGTGAACATTTCCTGAAAACCAGTGCGATAGGTCGTGTATGCCTTGTTATAATCACCGGCTACATAAGCATTGAATACCTGCTGTACATGATTTTCATGACTCCGAATCGCTTCTTCTGCCGCTGTTTGCGGAAGTTTGCTGGCAGTTGCGGTACTCAGAAAAGCAGCAAACTCTGCGACGAAGCCCTGAACCTCCTGCTCTGCTTTTTGACGGGCGGCGGTGTTGTTCGCTTTGGTGGCCTTGACCAAATCATCCGTATATTTGTTATGTTCGCGGAAGATCCGTTCAAATTCTGTACCTCCGGCTTCGCCGTACAGCGAGGTAATCGCCGGTTGCATATCCAGCGCATTCTGGTCCAGCGCCTGATAAGCGGCAGCAGCATCCCTGGAACCGTCATAGGCTTTGGTCATCGCGGTAACCGCAAGGGCGAAATGCTCGGACAGCAGGTGATCGAGACTCGCTCTGAGCTGGGCGGCTGGTGTATCCACAACGGCTTGGGGCGGCGCTGCTGCCGCACTCGCCATCACTGGCAGTAACAGGGACAAACTAAGTACAGGGGCTAGCAATTTCTTCAGCTTCATCTTCTTACCTCCTTGGAATGGGGTGAACCTGGGCTCATGTAGAGGGTGCCAAATTGGAGAAGCGCTCGCTCATCAGCGCATACGCTTAATCCTGCTTACTCTAATGAATCGCAGAGTTTATATTTTTGGATCACCTTTTTCACAAAAAAATTTAAATCAAAACCCAGGGCAGCAGCAGTCCATGGATGAAAACAAAAAAATCCAACACACTAATCCTAAGTAAAATCATGGATTCCAACACATCTGCAAACTTACACTCATGTACTTACATTTTGTAAGTTATTGTGATACAATAACTTATATTCTTCCTTACATCGGATAGGAAAACACTAATACTTAAATAACAAGGGGTTTGAACGATGGACAACAATACTATAGAAGAAACATTACCGGAATTTGAATTTGGCATTTACACATTGGGGGATATTGTAACCGACTGCCACACAGGGCAGCGGATCAGCCCTCAGCAGCGTATGAATGAAGTCATCGAAGCCGCCAAGCTGGCTGATGAAGCGGGGCTTGATGTATTCGGGGTGGGTGAACATCACCGGCTGGACTTTGTGATCTCCTCAGTACCCGTGGTGCTCGCCGCCATCTCTCAAGTGACGAAGCGGATCAAGCTGACCAGCGCAACTACCGTGCTCAGCACTATCGACCCGGTGCGGGTGTTTGAGGATTTTGCTTCCCTTGACTTGCTGTCCGGCGGACGCGCGGAAATCATCTCTGGACGGGGGGCATTCCTGGAATCCTTCCCGCTGTTCGGCTATGAACTGGAAGACTACAAACAGCTCTTTACCGAGAATCTGGAGCTGCTGCTGCAGCTCAATCAGCAGGAAGTCATGAATTGGAAAGGGCATTTCCGATCCCCGCTGCACAATGCCGAGATCGCACCGCGTCCCCTGCAGCAGAAGCTTCCGCTCTGGGTCGGCATCGGGGGCTCGGCCGAAAGCGCCGAACAGGCCGGCCGTCTCGGCATAGGTATGGCCATCGCCATTCTAAGCGGCAGCCCGGAGCCTTTCCAGAACCTTGCCAATACTTACCGGAAGAGCGGAACTGCGGCCGGACATGCAGCAGCAGACCTGAAGATCGCCATCACGAGCCATGGCTACATTGCCAAGACTTCACAACAGGCGCTGGATGAATATTATCCCTACTATTACAGCTACCGCAATGCCATTAGTCCAAGCCGTAACCAGGAATACCGCGTCTCCCGCAGTGATTTTGGCCACTTCGTATCTCCGGTCAACACTCTGGCTGTCGGCAGCCCGCAGCAGATTATTGAGAAGATCCTCTACCAGCACGAGCTGTTCGGCCACAACCGCTTCATGACCCAATTGGATATTGGCGGAATTCCCTACAATAAGGTGGCTACTGCGATTGAACTGCTGGCTACTGAGGTAGCCCCGGTTGTGCGCAGAGAAATTGCCAAGAAGAGCAGCAGAATTTCGCCCGCCCGTGAACTTTAACACCGTTAATTTTTACGTCTCCGACCGGTATGATTTACCAAGCTCCGCACTTAATCCAAAGTAATGGCGGAAATTATAGATCAGCGGGTTCCAGCTTGACGGATGAATATAATGTTCACCGGCAACCAGTTCCTTATGGACATGCACCTGTGTGCTTTTCGTTTCGACAATAGCAAAATGCGGTGAATCCTCCGGAATACGGATATGCTTCACCCGCGCTTCAATCTGGATCGGGCATTCGGCGATTCTGGCTGTTTGTACCGTAGTGGATACAGCCTGCGTAAAGCCTGAATGAGCAAATTTATCCTTTTCAAAAATAAATCCGGCTCCCTTCTTTTCAACAGGGACCGGATTTTTCCCTGTCAGTCTGGCTAATCCTTCCACCTGCTCCCACTGGGAAGCATCCGGCAGATTGATCACGCATTCAGGCATCCGTTTGAGGTTTTCCAATGCTTTCCCGTTGATTCCCAGTCCCAAAATAATATGATCTCCTAAAGCCCACGAGGAGGAAATCGGACTAATATTAACGGTTAAATCCTCATTTAGTGTCGTCAACAGGATGACCGGCGTCCCGTAATAAAGAATTTTCGGATGTATCGGTACCGTTCGGTGGGTTTCTGCAAAATTATTCATCCTATAAGCTCCTCTGCAAGTGTATTCGATTCTATTGTAAAATAGAGATCTTACAATATTCATCTAACTCCCTTCGCCACTCCGTACAGGATCATGCCATGCGCGAAGCCAGAACCTGTTATGACCATCTGGCCGGAAAATTCGGGGTGCAGTTAACAGAAGCTTTGCTGCTTGAGGGGATTATAGCGGAGGAAGCAAACGGCTTCTCCATCACAGCCGCAGGTGAACTTGTCTTGGGCAGGCTGGGAATACAGCTGGATGAGGTTAGAAAATGCAGGCGCGCCTTTGCCCCCAAATGCCTGGACTGGAGCGAACGGCGTTACCATCTTGCCGGGGCCTTGGGAGCTGCTATCCTTCAACTTCTGCTGGAACGCCATTGGGTGAACAGACTCCCTCGTACAAGAGCCATTGTTATAACTGCAGAGGGAAAAAAAGGATTGGCGGCTGCGTTTCCGTCGACCTTTTCAGAACCTTTGTAAACGAATCGGTCATTTAACACAAAAAGAGGGCCCCCAGTATGTACTGGGGACCTATCCTGGTGAAGCACCGGCTAAGCAAACGAAGGCTTGGTATTGTCAACCTTCCCGCTGATGAGCTTCTTGTATTCATCGTCTCCGCCTTCAAGAGAAGGCGCAATATATACGTTCATGGTCGAAGGTGACAGCTTAGTGGGCCTTCCCGCTCCTGTCTTTCGCTTCATGCGGCCTTTGCCGCCTTCACTGCCGGTGCTGTTGTTCGCGGTTCGGCGGACAGCACTGGATAAACTGACTGCATTCTTCATATTCTTCATCGTGTCAGTCCCCTCCCACTAAATGATTGACGGTACGGAACAAATCCCGGTTGTACGACACGACCTCGGTCAGATCATCCGCAGACAATCCGTCGTTTCCGGAAAAATGAACAGAAAGGACATGCCTCTCACCTAAAGGATAGCATAGGATATATACCTCAGCAACTTCGGTACGCTGCAAAAAGGTCCATTCTTTGGCTAAAAAAGCATCCACCACACCCGGACGGGAGCCCTTTTCTTCAGTCATTGAAAAAGGATAGGAATGTCCGCGCCCCACATTACCGCCCACCTGCACCAGCCCCTCCTGCTCTCGGGCCTGCCACATAGCTGCGCCAATCACCCGGCAATGCTTGGGCGGCAGAAAGGAATTGCGGATTGCCTCGCTGAGCGCCTGATATTTCTCCCTGTCATCTGTGATAGACATATTACTATTATATTGCCAGAAGAAGTGAAGGATACTTTCTTTCCGCCTAAGTTCAAGCTTCAGATGTTCCAGTTCCTTCTGCGGATCACGGAAGCTTCCCAGCTCCTGAATGCTGTCGATAATCTTGCCGCAGCTGACATCTACGGCTGCCACCGGATTCTCATGCTGCCATTCGTATTCCAGCGGGGTGAGGCCGGATAGATCCGACAGCAAATGATACTCCTCAATATTCTCTCCCGGAATTAAATCCTTGCGGACAGGCACCTGGTCCGGAAGCAGACAGAACACGCGGCTTCGCCGCAGCCGGGCCCAGAACAAGCCCATTTCGAACTGTGTATTATCGCGGGTCACATAATAGTATTTACCGCGGATCCTGGCTACATCATCCGGCGAGAACACAAATACGGCAAAATCACTCTCATCAAGATTTCGTTCCAGCGCTTCCATGGTATATTCATTTGCCCGGAAAGCATTGGCATACCACGGATTGACCTGGGCTTCCCGTTTCAGCTGCTCATGTATCGCCCGTGCGTAACGGATGGATTCTCTGGAAGATCCAATAAATAATTTCGGTCTGGTCACGTCGGCACTCCTTTGTCGTCTTCCCCGATATGTAATAATTATACAGGTGATTGCGGACCTGTGAACAGAGACAGTTTTCGTAAACGTTAATTTCTTTCCTGCAGCGTAATCATCGTTGCAAGTGACGGGAAAGTTGCGGCTTCTTTCTTTCTCAGTATAACGATCGCTTCAGGCTACAGATGCCGGAAATTTGAAAAAACCGCAAGGAAGCGAACATAACAAAAAACAGGTCAATCATGGTGGTATCTGACCATAATCGACCTGTATTATGTAACGCAATTGCGTTATTGGGGTTATATCACTGAACTTCTGATGTGCGTACAAAACAAATGGCAAAATCTTCATACGGGTATTACATGGGTTATATGTGTTATTGGTTGAATGTTGGGTTCATTTGCCCCCCCCCCCATTACAATGGAATAATTCCATTCTTAATAGCTTGGGCACATGAATTTATCGATTTTCTCAGGAATGCACTGAAACTGTCCCAAACTAAAGCTGGTGGACCGTCTCCCTCCACATACTGATAAACTGGAGGGTCATTACCTTCTGATATAATAAAGAAATTGAATTCATACCCTTGATGCATAGAAAAAACAAAAGCATCTGTCGGTAAGACAAAGGTTTCTTCATTTTCTAGCAAAAGGTCTTCAGCTTCTTTTCTTAATTCTAAAAGATTATCTACATTTCGAAATAAAATATCAGTTCCTTGAAAAAGCAATCCTGCATCATGACCAATTGCCAAGAGAAACTCTCGGTATTGACTCGGCAATTTTGACCCTAATACATGTTCACACTTTTCTACTTCCGAATCAGTAAAACCTTGAATCTCATTGTCATTTGCAATTTTGTATTCACTTAATAAACTGACTACTTCTCTATTATCCATTGCTATCACCTACTTTTACTTGGTCCATGACTTATTATAACCTCAACATTAGGAAACTGCTCTTTAAACTGTTTTATCACACCTGAACATGATTCGCAAAATGGTAGTTCAGAGAATATATGAACTTTTCCTGAGGCGTTATTGGGCAATTGGGAGGCCAACTCCTCTAGAATTTTCACCTCTGCATCTAAGGTTCTTGGGTTACCGTCAGGGGTAGTTATCGTCTCGAACTTACGCTGATTGGGCACTCCTGCTGTTCCTGCTCTATCTGCCTTACCACTAACGCCAATAATTTCACCTGTTGACCCATTAATTTCATACTCAGCAAAAGCTATATTTCGTTTTCCACCGATATTATCAGCTTGTCGAATATCATTGATTTTTTCTAATGATTCTTCAACAGAACGCGAACCAATTCTAACTCCTTTACCCGTCCCCTCAGCAATCTTACCCACCGGTTCCACCGGTTTGGGAACCGTTACCTCAGGAACCGAAACTTTTGGCTGCTTCACCCTGGATGCTGGTATTTCATTTGCCCCGGGATGGAGCGGAAGATTCCTCTTTAGACTCCCCCGAAATGATTCAATCCCTTGAAAAGTAGTGATTAAACTGCTGACTATTATACCATAGGCTTGCAGTTTAGATATTTTTTCACCGGTCCAATAGTTAGTTCCATTCTTGGCTGCTAATATTTGCTCCGTAAGGTAATCGACAGGTACATTCTCCTGATAGGATTTAATCTCTCCATTCTTAATGGCCTCGTTATACGCCATGGAGGCTTGCGCTGCCTCACGATCAGTCTTGCCATTTTTACTGAGCACCCATGTATTTCCCCAGAGTGTTTTAGTATACTCATCAAAGTTATATGTCTTTTTCCCTGTCTCTGCATCCAGTGCTAATTGACGTTCCGCTTCCTCAATCTCCAGCCGCTTTGCCTCCAACTGACTTTTTGCATTTTCTCCAGCGGGGGTCTTTTCCATCGCCAACCGAAGCAGGAGCAGATACTCCTCGTTTTGTAATAGCGGAACATTTTGAGTTGTGATCGACGGATCGTAGTCGCACGCTTGAACTGCGGGCTGCTTAAAATACACGCTCAAATCCTTTCCCGCTTCATAGTGGATCTTATCTACTTCCATGGACTCCAGCTTCTGACGTGCTTCTTCCGCCTGTCGATTCACTGCGTTCATCTGTGCCTTGTTTCCAAACTCCTCATAGATCTTATAAGCCCATTGCGCCTTTGCAATCTGATCCCGCGCAGCGAAGATATCCTTCAGTTTGCTCTGTGCTGCAATATTCTCAACGGTCCCGAGTCTAGACGTTTGGATGGTATTCCGGAGCTTCTCCACCGCAGGATCGCTATCCAGCTCATCCCGTCCCCCTAGGGCGGCAAACGAAGTGATCAGATTCGCCGCCGCCTTCTGGGCAGCCGTTGGTATCGTATACCGCCCTGCAAACGTCTGTGTTCTAAAGCTCCCAAACATCCCAGCAAATAAACTGAACCACTGGGTAAGCTGGTTCGCCTTCTGCTTATTCTCCTCCTGCAGGCCTTCGACTCCCTTCAGCGCGGCTCGAATGACATCCTCCAGTTTCTCTGCTTCGACGGTTAATTCATTAATTAGCACCTGGGCCTGTACCAAGTGGTCATTCATGGGGATCCCGCCCCAACCGCTCGCCTGGCCTTTCAGTTGTAGATACAACTGGTTGGTATCCTGGCTTACCTGGCTTATTTTCGTCCGTAGGCGCCTCACTTCATCTACATTAAATATTACCTTCGCGGAAGACAATCCAACCCCCTGCTTCCTTACTAATTATGTATGAGTACTCTGACCTATAAGTATTCTAGCGTCACTCTGTGTACATCGGTTTTTTCTTCCATTTAATTTATATATATCCATGAAAAACGTTTCTGGAAATCGAAAGGGCTCGTTATAAAGGTAAGCTGGGTTTGACGCTTGCCAGTTTTCAATTTAAATTTTAACTATCTGCGGTTTCTCTCCCTTCGGAGCGGGTAATAAACCTTTAATCTATTCCTGAAGAAAGGGAAATTTATAGCGTGAAACCAATAAAGATAAATTCACATCATTTCAAAAAAACAATATCTGCATCCATGCTGGCTGTCACCTTATTACTATCTACTACTTTGCAGACTGAATCAGTCCATGCTGCCGGAGCCTATACGGCAAAGGTCTACGCATCTTCCCTGAACGTGCGCAGTGAGCCGGCCGCAAGCGCATCTGTGACCGGCTCACTAAAAAGTGGAGCACTGGTCACCGTAACAGACGAGCAGCACGGCTGGCTCAAGGTGCGGGCCGGTTCCATCTCCGGCTGGGTCGCCGGATATTATCTCAAACGAACCGGCGAAACAAGTTCCGTAGCTTCGGGGACCACTGCAGCAGCAGCTTCCGTGAAGACCTCGGCCAAACCCTCTGGCAGTGCCGGCGGAAGTGCGCACGTCACCGCCTCTTCCCTACGGATTAGGGGAGGTCCGGGAACCGGGTATCACGTGCTGGGATCTTTGAAAGAAGGGGATTCTATTACTGTATTGCTTCGTCAAGGAGATTGGGCACGCATTCGTACCACGAGCGGAGAGATTGGCTGGGTATCAGGCCAATATATTGCCGGAGGAAGTACAAGCTGGAGCAGCGGGAGCAGTAATGCCAGGAACTCCGGGAGCATCCGCGGAAAGCTTATCGTCATTGATCCCGGACACGGCGGAAGTGATCCCGGTATGCTGGGCACAAGCTTTGACACAATGGAGAAGGACTTGACGCTGCAGACCGCTTTTTATGTGCGGGATTATCTGACAGCCAAAGGAGCACAGGTGAAGCTGACGCGTACACGGGGAGACCAGAAACCTTCCCTCGCCAGGCGGGTACAGATCGGGCAGCAGCTGCGGGCGGATGCTTTCGTTAGCATTCATTACAATTCTTCTCCGAAGAAGGTATCGGGGACCCTCACTTTTTTTTACTCGGAGAATAATGATCTGCGGCTGGCCCGTTCCATTGAGAACCGGCTAAGGCAAGGGATTGGCCTGAAGAGCAATGGACTATCCTTTGGGGATTATCATATTCTGCGGGAGAACAGCCTCCCGGCAACGCTGGTGGAGCTTGGTTTTCTGACCAACCGTTCCGACGAGTCCATCGTCCGCAAAGCGTCTTATCAGAAAAAGGCTGCCAAGGCAATTGCCGATGGGCTGGCAGACTATTTTGACTAAAAACACAGCAATCTTACGCGTTACTCAATACTGATCTCTTTAATCTTAAGGGTATTCAGCTTACTCAAGTCTATATACTCGTCATCAACCTTCACTAAAGGGGTTTCAATATCATGGGGGTTCAAGTAGACAATCTCACCGATCCGCCCGTCTGTCAGTACCACCTCGCGGCCCACGGTGCGCTTCACGATATTCTCAAGAAATACGGATACAATATTCGGATCAAGCGCACCAAAGCTTCCCCTTCTCATCTGATCGACAATGGTATGGAAGGGAACCGGTTCATGATAAGGGCGTCTGGAGGACATCGCATGAAAAATATCAGCAACGGCTACAATCTTGCTATAGGAATCAATCTGCTCTTCTTTTAGACCCAACGGATAGCCTCTGCCATCATTCCGCTCATGGTGCTGAAGTGCTGTCAGTGTAATATGGGAATTGGCCCCTGTAGTCTCCTTCAGCATTTCATAACCCAGAATGGTATGTTTTTTGACGATTTCATATTCATCCGGGGACAGCTTGCCCGGTTTGTCCAAGATCTCCGTGGGAATCTTCAGCTTGCCGATGTCATGAAGAGTCGCGGCCAATGACAGCACGGACAGCTCTGCCTCACTCATATTAAGCCATCTGCCGATAAGCGTGGATAATACACCCACTCCAATATTATGCTGGTACGTATAATCGTCTTTGCCCTGAATCGCACTGAACAACGCAAAAATATCGGAATTCCGGGATATTTCCTGAACCACAGGCACGACTTCCTTGCGGATATCTGCCAGAGGAACCTTACGTGAGTTTCTGAAGGATTCGAACAAATTCTTGGAGACGTTAACTACGTTATATGCCATCTCCTTGCAGGAAGGTGCCTGACCCGCCTCACCTGCAAAGATGATGTCAAGTACATTAATCTTCTGCTTGCGGATAAGCTCCAGGTGCTCTACATTCAGAACACTGTTCGCGGGGATTACTGTTACTCCATAGGCATTGATCAAGTCATTTTTTATTTTTTTGCCTAAATACCTTTCCATGCCCCGTCCTCCCGAATCAACCGAATGAATATGTAGCTTAGCTATACCTATACTATCGGTTAAAAGCAGAAAAAAGCTGAAAGGCCCGGCTGACAAATTTGCTAGAGGGATTCTCCCTGCTTACGGTATTCCCTGGGCGTTTGCCCCGTGGACTTTTTGAAGACACGGCTGAAATATTTCTCATCCTCATACCCGACCAGCTCCGAAATTTGTGACAGCCGGAGATTCGTATTCTGCAGTAGCGTTTTGGCTTTGTCTACCCGGAGGCCGGTCAAATAATCAGACAGATTCTCCCCGGTGATCTGTTTGAACTTCCGTGAGACATTCTCCCTGCTGATAAAAAACCGCTCCGCAATATGCTGCAGCGTCATATCCCGGGCATAGTTCTGATGGAGATACTGCCTGATCTCCTCCACAAGCTGGCTATCCGGCGCTTGGGTATTCCCCTTGAACAAGCGCTGAATCACCGCCTTGAACTGATCCTGCCAATTCTCCACGGAGAAGAGGCCCTCACTGTCATAGCAAATGTCTAACGAAATCTCCTCATCCGGCCGCCAACGTTTCAGGACCTCCACAATCTCTTGCTGAAGCTGCAGGAACCGGCTCTCCGTCAGCAGAGGCAGTCCCGACAACAAGTCTGACCATTCATCTACAACCCGCTCCATTTTGTCCAAGTCTCCCGAGAGCACTGCTACTCTCAGCTTGTCCAGCTGAGCCTCGGAGGCGTAGTCCCTTGCAGGCCCACTCTCCTCCGAATGCTCCCGGTACAGGTGAATCCGCCCTTCCCGCTGCAGCAGATTCCGCTCGTTCAGACCCTGACCTGCCTGGTAGAACGCCGTTTGCAATCCTTCTGGAAAGGCTGCGGGAAGGCTGAGCCCCATATCCATTTGCACACCATAGGTCTGCCTAATGGACTCATTAATGCGGCCCAGCTCTACCTCCGTCTCTCTGACGGCTGCCCAGAACAGAAGGACCAGGTTCGCCCCCCTTTGCCAGCTGCGGAAGGCGAAGCCGATCTGCTTCGGGGCGAGCACCTCATTGCAGACATTTGCCAGTACAAAAGAAGTCAGTCCCACATCGCCATGAAACCTCTGCAGTAGCCGGCAGTCCGCTCCCTGGAGTGAGATGACCGCAATTCTGCACTCTGCCGCAAACAGCGGCATACCGAGTTCTTCGCTCAGCGAATGCTTCAGCTCCTGAAAGGAAGCCTGTCCAGCCACCAGATCCGAGAGTACCTTATCCCAGTAGAGCGGACGCAGCACATTTAACTGCATATTCTTACGCTGCGCCTGCTGCCGGCCCTCCTCCTCATCCAGCCACAGCTTGAAGGCATGCTCGGCTGCAGCGATCAGCTGCTTGCTGTTCAGCGGCTTCAGCAAATAATCGGTTCCGCCGAAGACAATCGCAGGCTTCACATAGTTAAAGTCCTGATAACCGCTGATCACAATAGTCTTCGTATTCGGATAGTGGGTGTGCAGCCACTCCAGCAGCTCCGCTCCATCCATGAGCGGCATCCGCATATCCGTGAAGACAATCGCAGGCTGATGCTCCTGCATGATCTGCATCGCTTCCTGCCCGTTGGTAGCCTCATAGATATCGGTAATATGATGTTTCTCCCACGGCACAAAATAGCGGATTGCCTCTCTAACATGCTTCTCATCATCGACTATCAGCACCTTCATTACCCGCAGCCCCTTTGTGTAAATGATTGTATAAGCTGTCCAGCGGAATCATGAGCGTGACCGTTAGGCCTCTGTCTCCATTGTCGTGCAGCAGCAGCTCCGCCCCGCTGCTCATCTGTAAACGGAGCCTTGCCAGCACATTGTACAGTCCAATCTCTTCATGCTCCGTTCCTCTGTTGCCTGCAAGCAAGGCATTGATTTCCTCCAGCCGCTCAGGTGCAATCCCTTTACCGTTATCCTTGACGGCAAGCACTAACCGGCCCTGCGTATCCACCGCGCAGGCGATGGAAATGAGCCCGCCCTGGATGCCGTCCGCGAAGCCATGCTTGAAGATATTCTCCACGATAGGCTGCAAAATCATTTTGGGCACCACTACCTCCAGCGCTTCTTCTTCAGCATCGACATCTAGGTGCAGGTTCTCTTCCCCAAACCGCTCTGTCTGCAGGATAACATAGTTCTGCACATGCTCGATTTCGTCGCGGAGCGGCACCTGTGTGCGTTCTGTATTCATGGAATAACGCATCATACTGCCAAGTGAATAGATGAGATCATATACCTTCGGCGCATTGTACCGCAAGGACAAACTGGCGATAGACTGCAGGGCATTATACAGAAAATGCGGATTGACTTGGGCCTGCAGGGCCTTCAGCTGGTTGGTCTTGTTCGCCAGCTCCAGCTTGTATTCCTTGAGGATCAGATCATTGATCGTCCGGGTCATGCCGGTGATTTTGCGCGTCAGCAGGCCGAATTCATCTTCCCGTTCCACATCCATATGCGCATCGAGCTGCCCAATCTGCACCTTCTGGGTGAAAGAGATCAGCTTCTTGATCGGTCTGGTGAAGCCAATAGAGATGAGCACCGCGCTGATTCCGCCCACGAACAGAAACAATATGCCAATTCCGGCATTGAACCGGGTGATGATTCTGGCATCGCCGTACAAATCCTCGTAGGGAACCAGCTTGATAATACTGCCCTTGAACAGAGGGTCTTCTATATGCCGATACATGACAATTCCCTCAAATCCATCCTTCTTCCAGGTAAAATGGCCGCTGCCCTTGCTTCCGGGAAGCTGGCTCCAGCCTGCCTTGAACGGCTTGCCAATCCATTTGGAGTCGGAGGCGAACAGTGCCTGACCCTGATCATTCAGCACATAAAGACGTTCCGTATCGGAATTGTACATGGATTTGACGATCCCCTCCAGCTCTGTAAGGCGGTAGTCGACCGACAGATCCGCCAGAACCTCCGCACTTGGGGTTTTGTATATGGGGAAATGGGCAGTAAATACCGGTTCAATCCCCGGCTTCAAATTAGGGAACCCGGACTTCATCCCGTATTGGTGATCCATATGTGTGACCTCAATGTAAGGACGGTATGTTCCTTCCAGGTGCTTCTCCAGAGCATAGCGGCTGTTTACCTCCCGGCGGAAATATCCGCCGAGCAGCAGATTGGACTGCTGGACCGCCCGCACATACAGATGAATCTGAAAGGTGTTCCGGTCGGAGAGGAACAGGTTATACATCTGGGTGGAGATCACTGCCCGGGTATCGGGAACAGCGGTGCCGGGCGGAACATCTTTCTGGCTTTTGGAGGTGAGCAGTGTGGTATAAAAAGAGCTGGGCACATTGATCCCGCTATACAGCGACATGGCCCGCTGACTCATACCGCTGAAATAGCTGCTCAGATTCGCCTCTCCGAGGGTCAGCAGCTTTGTGTTCTGCTTCACTGACTGTTCGGTAACCGATTGCTTGGTATACAGATAAGAGAATGTAACCGAAATGGCTGATGGAATCACCGAGGCCAGCAGCACAAGCGCCATGAGCCGGGTCCGGATGCTGTTTTTGAACATGATTAGGCCTCCTGGAAATTTGGTTAGCATCCGCTGCAATATAATCCACTTTTATCATCATCAAATTGAGTGTTGATCATTCCTGCCTGTTCCTATAATGAAGGTGTGAACCCGTAGATTAACTATACAAAGGAGACTCCATATGAGAAAAACTCTGCGCCTGCAACGAGGCTGGGGACAGCAAATTATCTTCCTCTGGCCCGCCCTGCTCTTTTTCCTGACCATTGTGGTCACACCCTTCATCCTTGGCTTCTATTACTCCTCCACCGACTGGAACGGGCTGGATCTGAACAAAGCGGTCTGGACGGGTGCGGCTAACTGGAAGCGAATTTTTACGAATGACGACAAGTTCTGGGAATCCTTGCTATTCACCTTGCGCTTCACCATCGTATCCGTGATCGCCGCTAACGTGCTGGCACTCCTGCTCGCATTCCTGCTGATGACGACGCTGAAGACCAAGAAGGTACTGCGTACCATCTTCTTTATGCCCAATGTGATCGGCGGTATTCTGCTGGGCTACATCTGGCAGTTTATTTTCACCAAAGGTTTCGCCACGATTGGCGACATCACCGGCATTTCCTTCTTCAAGCTCCCTTGGCTGGGTACGCCGAGCACCGGATTCTGGGGTCTGGTCATCGTGTTCGTCTGGCAGACTGCCGGGTATATGATGGTGATTTACATCGCCGGACTGGCTGGAATTCCGAAGGACCTGATCGAAGCGGCCAAAATCGACGGCGCACGCGCTCCACAGCTGTTCAAAAGCGTCTATGTCCCGCTGATTATGCCAGCCATCACCATTTGTCTGTTCCTGACCACTTCGAATGCCTTCAAAATGTTCGATCTCAACCTGTCACTGACCAAAGGCGGACCCGGTACCTCCACCCAGTCGCTCGCCTATAACATTTATGCGGAAGCGCTGATCAACAACCGTTATGGACTCGGCACCGCCAAAGCACTGCTCTTCTTCTTCGCCGTCTCCATAATCACTGTCACCCAGGTCTGGATCACTAAACGGAAGGAGGTATCGGCATAATGCAGAGCAGCAGATACCGTCTCAGTAATTTCATTCTGGAAATCGCCGCCATTCTTCTGGCTCTTGTGTTCCTGTCTCCGTTCTACCTAGTACTGAGCAACTCGGTGAAGGGACTGAAGGAAATTCTGATGGATGCCGCATCCTTCCCGCAGGTCTACCAGTGGGATAATTACTCCAAGGTATGGGACGCCATCAATTTCCCTCAGGCATTCTGGAACTCGCTGCAAATTACGGTCCTGAGCGTGATCTTCATCGTGATGTTCAGCTCCATGGCCGCTTACCAGATCGTCCGGAAGCCGTCGCGTTTCAATTCCTTTGTATTCCTGCTGCTCGTATCGGCAATGATCATCCCGTTCCAGTCCCTGATGCTGCAGTTGGTCCGGGTAACCAGCATACTGGAGCTGCGCGGTGAATTATACGGCATTGTCGCCTGCTATCTCGGCTTCGGGATGCCGTTGTCCGTGTTCCTGTTCCACGGCTTCATTAAGAGTGTGCCCATTGAGCTGGAGGAAGCAGCCCGGGTCGACGGCTCTAGCCCATATGGAGTATTCTTCAAAATCGTCTTCCCGCTGCTGATGCCTATTATCGTAACTGTTATTATTCTGAACACACTATGGATCTGGAATGACTACCTGCTTCCGGTGCTTGTGATTGGAGGCAACAAGGATCTGACCACATTACCGGTGGCGGTGACCAAGTTCTTCGGCCAGTACACCAAGAAGTGGGATCTTGCCCTCGCGGGTCTGGTTATGGCGATTACGCCAATTCTCTTGTTCTTCCTGTCGCTGCAGCGTTATATTGTTGAAGGTGTGACCGCCGGCTCCATTAAGGGATAACTCCTTTGCAACAATATCCACCTTTTCGAGCAAAATATTAAGTGTAAGTCCAATCGTATATCCATTACGATCAAGTTGCAGGAACCACTAGACCAGGGAGGTTATACTATGAAAAGAAAGTTCGCATTTGTTATCGCAACCGTTTGCACACTTATTATCGCAGGTTGCGGTAATGGCGGCAATAATAATTCCGCAAGCAATGGGAACGCTGTCAATTCAGGAACAAAGACAGCGGCACCAGCGGCGACCGCAGCTCCGGCCAAAAATGTAACGATCAAAATGTTCCAGTTCAAGGTTGAAATTGCCGAGCAGTTGAACGCACTCGCTGAACAATATGAGAAAGAAACCGGCGTAAAGGTTGAAGTGGAAACACATGGCGGCGGTGAAGATTACGGCGCACTGCTCAAAGCGGAGATTGCTTCCGGCTCCGAACCTGAGATTTTCAATAACGGCGGTTACACAGCCCTGGTTCCTTATATGGACCGTGCCACTGATTTGTCGAATGAGCCTTGGGCGGCCAATCTGATTCCAACCTCCAAAACGCCTGCAACCGTGGACGGCAAGCTGTACGGCATGCCGATGAACGTTGAAGGCTACGGACTGATCTATAACAAGGACCTGTTCACTAAAGCAGGGATTACCGAAGAACCCAAAACACTTCCCCAGCTGAAAGATGCAGTGGCCAAATTGAAAGCTGCAGGCATCACGCCTTTTGAAGCTACCAATGAATGGTGGTCGATGGGGATTCACTTGGTTAACGTAGGCCTGGCTCACCAGCCGGATCCGAAGAAATTCATTGAGGATGTCAAAGCCGGCAAGGCAACCATCAAAGGCAACCCGGTCTTCGAGCAATGGCTCAACTTGGTAGACGTTATTTTTGACAACGCACAGGATAACAAAATGACTACAGACTATGCTACCCAGGTTGCTGAATTTGCATCCGGCAAAGCGGCTATGATGCTGCAGGGCAACTGGACACAAGGGGATATCGACAAAATTAATCCGGCGATGAATCTTGGCCTCCTGCCACTCCCGATCAGCGACAAAGAAGGAACGATCCTCGTAGGTGTGCCTAACAACTATGTGGTGAACAGCAAGTCGGCGCATCCGGAAGAAGCCAAAGCATTCCTTAACTGGCTTGTGACTTCGGAAACTGGTAAAAAGTATCTGACCAAGGAATTCAAATTCATTCCTGCTGAAACCAATGTGGAAGCCGATGCCGCAGATATCGGTCAGGTTGCCGTTGCTGTGCAGAAGCAATCCGCCACCGCACTCGGCTGGAACTGGGATATGTTCCCTGACGGTGTAACCCAAGGCTTCGGTGCAGCCATGCAGGAATACCTGGGCGGCCAGCTGAATCATGATCAGCTTCTGGAAAAGCTCGACAAAGCTGTACAGGATATCGTGAAGCAATAACAATTACAAATACAAATACAAATACAAATACAAACAAATACAATTACAATTACAATTACAATTACAATTACAAGACAGGTTAATCCTAGCTCAAACTTAAATAACGGGGCCTTCCTACTCAGGAGGGTCCCGTTATTTGCTTGCAGCTATTCAAAATGGGTACTTGCAAGGGCGGAAATCTGTACAGAATTAGCCCCAAGACCCTCACCAAAGCGAGTGATGAAACTTAAGTGGAATTTGTCCACCTATTATTATAAATATTATTCTTTCCTCAGCTTTAGGTGGAAAAATGGACTTCCGTCAAGAAAGTGGACATAAAAAAATAGATTTATGCGGTCTTTTTCTTTTGAACTTCGCTGCAAATTGGACAGGGGAAAGATAACCCAGTGCACTGTGGATTCGCTTGCGGTTATAAAAAAACTCAATATACTGGAACATCTCATCCTGCGCTTGCTGTTTTGTTTTGAATTTGGTGCAATAGACAAACTCTTTCTTTAGGATGCTATGAAAGGATTCGATACAGGCATTGTCATAGCAATTCCCCTTGCGGCTCATGCTCGCCTTCATATGGTATTTGTTCAGGCGTTTA
>NZ_LVWI01000039.1 GCF_001909055.1 Paenibacillus helianthi | reverse complement strand
ACGTCGATGAGTCTTGCAGGTCATTTCCCTTTGTGTGTTTTCCTGTAAGATATACGATTTCGTATAGGTTTCCCCGTTTTTACGGCGGGTCACCCAGCATCGCCGCCACCTCTGGTTCACTGCATTCCGGGCTGGACTTTGCCTGCAGGCCCTTCGGATTCTTCCTTACGGAAGACACCCTGCCCTTCCGGCAACCTTCGGTTGCCGGAAGTCTGCTTCGGCTACGGCACTTTAAAGGGTAAAGTCACCGGGTGGATTTGAACCACCTAGATAGTGCGACTGTGAGGCGCACGCAAAAACCCGCTCCGGTCAGACCGGAAGCGGGTTGGATTTTATATAGCAGGGCGAAGCCGCTGCAGATTATACCATGATTTTGCAAATATCGTTGGTGAACTGCACGGGATCGTTCACTTGGAGGCCTTCGATCAACAGTGCCTGGTTGTATAGCAGATTCGTATACAGGCCAAGTTTCTCCTTGTCCCCTTCTGCAGCAGCTTTCAGCGATTTGAAGACATCATGATGAATGTTGATCTCCAGCACTTTATCCGCCTGTACTTCCTGGCCGTTCGGCATGGCTTTGAGGATTTTCTCCATCTCAATCGTGAGCTCGCCCTCTGTGGACAGGCAGACCGGATGGGATTTCAGCCGCTTGGACGCTTTGACTGCCTTCACTTTGCCGGACAGAATGCCCTGCATTGCTTCGAACAGTTCCTTGTTCTCATTCTCTTCTGCTTCGGATGGCTTGTCCTCTGCATTCTCTTCAATACCCAAGTCGCCGCTGGATACGTTTTTGAATTCCTTTTCCTTATAGGACATGATCATCTTGATCGCAAATTCATCGATATCGTCAGTGAAGTAGAGAATTTCGTAACCCTTGTCCGATACCATCTCAGTCTGAGGCAGCTTCTCGATCCGTTCCACCGATTCCCCGGAAGCATAGTAGATATACTTCTGGTCTTCCGGCATTCTTTCCACATATTCGGCCAGCGTAACCTGCTTCTTCTCCTTGGAAGAGTAGAACATCAGCAGATTCTGGAGGGTTTCTTTTTCCATGCCATAGTCATTGTAGACCCCGAACTTCAGCTGTCTGCCAAACGAAGTGTAGAACTTCTCATATTGCTCTCTCTCATCCTTGAGCAGGCTCAGAAGCTGGCTCTTGATCTTGCTCTTGATGTTCTTGGCAATCAGCGTCAGCTGGCGGTCATGCTGCAGCATCTCACGGGAGATGTTCAGTGACAGATCCTCGGAATCCACCATCCCTTTGACGAAGCTGAAATAATCCGGCAACAGGTCAGCACATTTATTCATAATCAGCACGCCGTTAGAGTACAGCTCCAGGCCTTTTTCATATTCCTTGGTGTAATAATCGAACGGTGTGTTCTCCGGAATGAACAGGATCGCATTATAGACCACCGCGCCGTCGGCACTGATGTGAATATGCTTGAGCGGCTTGTCGAAGCCGTAGCGTTTCTCTGTGTAAAAGTTATTGTAATCCTCGTCGGTCAGCTCATTTTTGTTCTTGCGCCAGATCGGCACCATGCTGTTGACGGTTTGCTCTTCCTTCGTTTCCTCGAACTCCCCTTCGCTGCCTTCCTTCGGCTTGCTGCCGGTGATGTCCATCTTGATCGGGAAACGGATGAAGTCAGAATATTTCTTGATGATCGATTTCAGGCGGTATTCTTCCAGGAACTCGTCGTAGTTGTCATCCTCTGTATTCGATTTGATCTTGAGTGTAATTTCAGTTCCAATGGCATCCTTCTCGGCGGGCTCAATCGTATATCCGTCAGCTCCCTGGGACTCCCACTTGAAGGCCTGGTCGCTGCCCAGCGCCTTGCTGACTACAGTCACATCGTCTGCCACCATAAAAGCGGAATAGAAGCCAACCCCGAACTGCCCGATGATGTTGTGGCCGTCTTTTGCTTCATTATCCTTCTTAAAAGCAAACGACCCGCTGTTCGCGATAATCCCCAGGTTGTTCTCCAGCTCTTCCTGGGTCATCCCGATGCCTGTATCGGAGATCGTTAGTGTACGGCTTGCCTTGTCCGCAGTCACTTTAATGTAATAATCCTCTTTATTGAACACCAGACCTTCGTCGGCCAGTGCTTTGTAATAGATTTTGTCAATGGCATCGCTTGCATTCGAAATCAGTTCCCGCAGAAAAATCTCGCGCTGCGTATAGATGGAGTTAATCATCATTTCCAGCAATCTTTTGGATTCAGCTTTGAACTCTTTTTTAGCCATGAATAAGTAAATCTCCTTTCAAAAATAACCTCATATAGTGTCCGGAAGATTAGCACTCCATTGCAAGGAGTGCTAACACTTCCTTTTATATACCATATTCCCGTTTTTGATGTCAATATATTGCTGCAAATACTTAGCTAGCGGACCGAGAATCCGTCCAATATATTTTTCCAAAGTTCATCATTATCGTGAAACTCATCAGGTACCTTCGGGATTTGCAGGGCGCACACATTCTGAAATGGCCATGGAGTTTCAACCATATAGTCTACCGGAGCATGATTAATCACTAGCAAGTTGAATTCACCGGGGACCAACTGTTGTAGAACATCCAGCAGTTCCGCCGTTTCATGTATAGTTCCTTCAGTACGGATAAATAAAATTCGGTTAGCGTTCTTAAGGGTATCCAGAAACCGTGGAACACGCCGGCTAACTTTCTCTCTAAGCTCGGGGTAACTCACCAGTTGAACAGGTGTATTCTGATTCAGCGGAAAGTCATGATGAGAGAAGATATAGTATGCAGCATCCCGCACAATATAGCACCCAGCCTTGTCATTGATACCTGTAATCGCCAAATTCGGTAATTCCATATAATTCAAAAACCGGTTCCGTAAAAGATGGCTTACCCCTGACAGTGCAGGTGACTCCACCCAGTCCAGAACGCCTCCGATCTTCCTCAGCATATGCCGTGATAATTGATCTGCAGGTAAGCAATTCGCCCCTAAACTAAAGATGACATCGTAAGTCCCTTTGATCTGATTATAGTTCATGCCCAATCCCCTCCTGCATCATTTACTATATTTAATTACACAGAGAGAAAAGGGTTTGGACTGTAAGGCCTATATTCAGGCGAATTAGTCAGATATGCAGGTCATGCACCTCAAATCTCACATACAATAATTTTAGAAAAGAAGATGGGCGGTGTAGATATTGACCAAAATATCCGTTCTTATGCCAGTTTTTAATATGGCCCCCTATATTGAAGAATCTATTTGCAGTATTTTAACTCAAACGTATACAGATTTCGAATTACTAATTATGGATGACGGATCTACGGATGGAACCTTAGATATTATTAGAAAATTTGATGACCGTAGAATTAAATTGATTACACATTCAAGAAATGTTGGATTAATCGAGACGTTAAATCAAGGCATCGATTTATGTACAGGGGAGTACATTGCCCGTATGGATGGAGATGATATCGCATTGCCTCACCGCTTTGAACGCCAAATGAATTACATGGACATCCATCAGGACTGCGGCGTTTGCGGCTCTCAGGTTTATTTGTTAGGTTTAGATGCTATTACCACGAAACCGTTACATCATGAGGAGATCAGATGCTGGCAGTTATTCCAATGTACGATTGTGCATCCAACGGTGATGATCCGCAAATCCGTACTAGAGGACCATGGGATCAAGTATTTGAATTATGTTCATGCTGAAGATTACGAAATATGGAACCGATTATCGGCAGTTACACAGGTGGTTAATCTTCCTGAAGTGTTGCTCATGTACAGACAACATTCCAATCAGATTTCCAATACTCACCAACAAGTGCAAGTCATACAATCAGAACGCATCCGCAGAGATCAATTACGTCTGCTCGACATTGAACCCACCGCTGAGGAGTACCAGACTCACTTGGATTTTTGCAATTTTAGAATACGGGTGCATGAACCTGCTCATTACTATACATGCTTGGCATGGGCTCACAAGATTTTGGAAGGCAACTTACGCAGGCAAAAATATGATCACGAAACCCTAAATTCAGTATTATCGCAGTGTTTCAGTCTATCCCGATATTAAACCAGCGAAGACAAAAAAGGTTGGAAAGACTCCTGAGTCTTATCCAACCTTTTTTTGATATATACCCTAGCCAGACTATCTTCACTTACCTACCCACAATCTCACAACGCTACAGCCTTCGCCTGAGCATCCGCTAGCAGCATCTGTATCAGGGATTGCAGCGGCAGCGATTTCCACTTCTTCGGATGGATAAGCAGCTGCAGATCGAAGTGGATTTCGGGATGCACAAACGGAAGCTCGGCCAGCGTTCCGCGTTCAATCTCTTCTTCAGCTACGATTCTCGGAAGCAGGGCAATACCGAGCCCATTGCGTACGCAGCGCTTAATGGCCTCCAGATTGGACAGCTCAAAGCCGATACGGAAGTTTATTCCATGCTCGCGCAGCAGATTCTCGAACAGACTGCGGTAGATACAGCTCTCCTCTGAGACGATCAGCTCGCATTTATTCAAATCCTGCAGTGTCACTTGGTCCAGTCTTGCCAGCGCGTGCCCCTTTGGTGCCACCAGCACCAGCGGCTCATCCCTGATGATCATACGCTCAAGCTGCGTATCTGCTGTGCTGCGGTCCAGCATCAAGCCGATATCCACCTCGCCATCTCTAATTTTGGCCACCAGATTGGCTTCCTGTTCGGTTTGCAGATGAATATTTAACCCCGGAAACGTTGTCCGAAGCTGCTGTAGAAAAGGTGGCAGGTAAAAGGCGGCCAACGAATCTATCGTCCCAATCGTCAAGGTTCCTCCAATCTGCTGGGCAATCGTTTCTTTGGAGCGGTCATATAAATCCAGAATCTCCACGAACAGCTTGAGCAGCTCTTCTCCAGGTGGGGTCAGGCGTAGTACCCGCCCATGCCGCTCCATCAGCGGAACCCCGTATTCCTTCTCAATCTTCTGGATCTGCATGGTCACACTGGACTGTGCGTAACCCAGCTCTTCAGCCGCCCGGGTAAAGCTTTGCCGCTTTGCGACCTCACGAAAGGTCCGCATATATGTTAAATCCATAAGTTCACCCCAACATCAATATTATTGATAACCCACATCATTTATTATAGCTAACGCCGATGGAATATTCCATGCTACAGTAAGATAAAAGGATTTCAACATTTTGGAGGCCGATATTCATGTTAACAGAAGAACAGATTTATGGAATCTATGTTCCCGTGGTAACCCCGTTCAATACAGCTGGAGAGATCGATCTGGAATCGTATCAGCGCTATGTGAACAACATCATCAAGAACAGTATTCATGGTCTGGTCGTCAATGGAACCACTGGAGAATCGCCGACAGTCAACATACAGGAGCTACAGACCCTCGTGAACACTTCAAGAGAGCTATTGAAATCGAGCTCGATTCCACTGGTTATTGGCACAGGGACCAATGACACCGCATCCACGGTAGCCCGCACCGAAATGGCCGCAAACTCCGGCGCTGATGCTGTACTGGTTGTAGTACCCTATTACAGCCGCCCTTCCCAGCAAGGCATTATTGAGCATTTCCGCAAAGCTGCCGAGGTAGGTATACCTGTCATGGCTTATGATATTCCGGGCCGCGCTGGAGTCGGTATGACCATCGATACGGCACGAACAATCCTGGAAATGAATAATGTTGTCGGTTTAAAAGATTGCTCTGGTTCGCCGCTGCTCGTCTCTGAGCTGTCCCGCCTGGGCTCGAAGCCGGTGCTGTGCGGTGATGACCTCCATTTCTTCGAGATGCTGGGCTGTGGAGCCGCCGGTGGTATGTTGGCCTCGGCCAATGTCCATACTGCGAAGTACCTGGGGATCTACGAGCAGTTCCGAAATGGAAAGATTGAAGAGGCCAGAGCAGAATTTGACAGGCTCATCCCGCTGATGAAGCTTCTCTTCAAGGAATCCAATCCCGCTCCGATCAAGTGGCTGCTTAATGCCTATGGAGAAATCTCCTCGGATACACTCCGCCTGCCAATGACCCCAATCAGCTCCGAGCTGCGTGAGGAATTGGGAGCTTATCTGGCCGGGTAGCACTTGTTCGATAACTGATATAATATGCCGCACAACAAGAACCGCCAAGGACAGTCTCTGACTGCACCCTGGCGGTTCTTGTTGGTATTTGTGCCTCCGTTAGGAGAGGCTTATATTGTATTCGCAAGGCCGCAGTTTATTGCGATCTGCCTGCTTTGGCAGCAGGTCTGCTGCTTGGACGGTTGCTGTGGTTGTTGCCTGATCTGCCAGCCTGACCGGTTGCAGGTCTGCTGCTCTGACCGGAGCCGTTCCGCTCGCCCGGTCTGCCGTTATAACCGGCTCCGCTGGCGGCAGCACTTCCAGGTCTTGCTCCTGCTGCTGATTTGCGGCCCGCATCCGCGCTTGGTTTGCTACCCGCACTGCTCTTACTTCCACCGGAACTGTTACCCGGACGGTTACCTTGCGTGAACCACTCCGACTTCGGCTTGCGCGCCGGATTGGTCTTCGGCTTGGCCGCCGGTTTCGCCGGGGCTTTGGCCGGGCGTTCATTCAGCAGAGCCTGAGCACTTTTGGACATTGGGTACGCATGGTCCTTCACTTCCGGAATCGTCTTGCCGATCAGCTTCTGGATATCCTTAAGGTACGGGATTTCTTCGGCTTCGCATAGAGAAATGGCAATTCCGCTCATACCGGCACGGCCGGTGCGGCCGATACGGTGAACATAGGTTTCCGGAATGTTCGGCAGATTGAAGTTGATGACATGCGACAGCTCATCAATGTCAATCCCGCGGGCGGCAATGTCCGTAGCAACAAGCACGCGTGTAGCCCCGCTCTTGAAGTTGCGCAGCGCATTCTGGCGGTCATTCTGGGACTTGTTACCATGAATCGCTTGGGCGGTAATGTTAATTCGGGTCAAATCGCGGGTCACCCGGTCAGCTCCGCGTTTTGTGCGGGTGAAGACCAGTGCAGACACAATCGATTTGTCCTGCAGCAGACGGTTCAACTGATTCTGCTTATTGCCGTTCTCCAGCAGATAGATCGACTGCTCAATTCTATCCACAGTGGAGGAAACCGGGGTTATTTCGATTTTCACCGGGTTCACCAGCAGTGTTTTGATCAAATTCGAAATTTCTGTCGGCATCGTAGCCGAGAAGAACAGGGTTTGTTTTTTGGCTGGCATTTTGGCAATAATCCGCTTCACATCATGAATGAAGCCCATGTCGAGCATGCGGTCTGCTTCGTCCAGTACAAGAATCTGCACATATTGCAGATCGACATGCTTCTGGTTGATCAGATCGATCAGCCGTCCTGGTGTAGCAATCAGAATATCTGCACCCTGGCTTAATGCGCGCTCCTGCGCTTTTTGCGATACACCGCCGACAATAGCTGTTGAACGGATGCTGGTGAATTTGCTATAGGCCTGAATATTTTCCGAGATTTGCAAAGCAAGCTCTCTGGTAGGTGTGAGAATCAGCGAACGAATCCGGCGTTTGCCGCCAGTTACAGAAGGCTGCTGGCTTAACAACTGGATAATTGGCAATGAGAACGCGGCTGTTTTGCCTGTTCCGGTCTGTGCACAGCCAAGGACGTCTCTGCCGGCCAATGCCGCAGGGATGGACTCCTCCTGAATTGGGGTGGGGGATGTATAATTTTCCTGGCTCAAAGCCTTGAGGATCGCGGGGATCAAATTCAAATCATTAAAAGTCATGTTGTCTCCTTAATTATCAATACATATATTTTCAGTTCATGAACGAACAGTATTCAGCTTATTCCTGCGTCTCCACATAGCGCAGTTGTAAGTCATAACACATAATGATACCACATATCCGCA
The DNA here is from genome assembly GCF_001909055.1 of Paenibacillus helianthi. GTDB lineage: Bacteria > Bacillota > Bacilli > Paenibacillales > Paenibacillaceae > Paenibacillus_AQ > Paenibacillus_AQ helianthi. The sequence goes on along the minus strand of NZ_LVWI01000039.1, from coordinate 110,549 downwards.
TATAAAATAACCCCGCCCATTGAGGTTATGGAATTGGAGCTAATTTAGAGGAACTCTTGTTTCATGTTTGTTACAAAAAAAGAACCTCCGCATCCTATCGATGCTGGAGGTCCATATGATCCTTCTATTGGACCGTAACCTTCATAATTACACTCTCGCTTGTGCCAGAGCTGTTGACCAGCTCCGCACGATATTCATACACGCCTGCTGTGCGGTTCAATACAGATGTCACGGCTGACTGGGCATTTGGCGTATTTGCGCTTAGAGGCTGCGTATCGACCAAGACACCATTTTCATAAAGACGGTAAATTGTCGCATTCATTCCCCACCATAGATTCATAGTCACATTATAATTCCCGTCACCATCCCAATTATCATTTGATAACACCGGAACGCCAGGAGCCGCGTCTTTCACCGTTACCACAAGCGGACTGGAAACCGTTGTTCCCCAAGAATTGATAAGCTCTGCAGTGTAGGTATAAGTCCCGTTTGCTTTTCCAGTCAGATTGGTCACCGCATTTTGCGCCTCCGGGGAGTGATCGGCAAAAGCCTTGACATCAATCAACTTGCCGTTCTCGTACAGCTTATAGCTGGTTCCGTTGTTGCCCCACCACAGATTCATTGTGATTTGGTAATCGCCATCCTGCAGTCCGGTGTCATAACCGCTATTGCTGGACAGCACCAGCTTCCCGGGTACACCCGTCGCCTTCTGCGGACCGCCTACGATCTGGATAGCCGGTGCCGGTGGCGCCTCCATTCCCGTCCCCAGATAAAAGCCCGGATGCGGCGGCTGATTATAGCCTACGTTCTGCCAGGCCACCGCCAGGCGGTAGACCGGATCTTGCATCAGCGTACGGATCCGGTAATCGGTCAGCATTGTGGTGGTGTATATCCGCAGATCCGTGCTATCGGCGGAACGCCACATGATTTCCTCGCGCCAGTCGCCATACAGGTCTGCTTGCAGGCTGGGATTGGCTTTTGTCCCGTTGTTCGAGGCCGCTCCCACGGCTTTTAACAGATTGCCTGTCGTCTGATTCGCATAGTCCCATTTATCCACCCGGTTGTCATCCATCAGCTCCCGCAAAAGATCGCCATCCCACCATACCCCGAAGTTCGTTGAAGAAGGCAGCGTATTGCTTATCAGTTCCCCCTTGGCGCTGTATATTCCGGTGACCGGAATTTGCTGCCCGTTAGTAATGGTTGCCGCCCAGACCTCTTCTCCCAAATGATTCGGATCAATGTCTGCCGACATCCCCCGGCCTGTATCAATACCTGTATACACACCCCACAGCGCTTCGCCGGTTGCCGCGTCACGCATTTCTATGCCATATTTGGAATCTACATGCTCATGTACATCAAAAACCTCCAGGCCCGGTCTTGCCGGGTCCAGATCCCCGAAGTGAATGGCATCGCCATGACCGAGCTTTGTGTTATACAGCGGCTGGCCGTCATCATCAATCGCCATGGCCCCGAACGTAATTTCATCCTTGCCGTCCCGGTCCACATCACCTATGGATAAGTTGTGGTTGCCCTGGCCCGTGTATTCCCCATTCCCTTCGTCACTAGAATCAAACCGCCATACCTTGCTCAGTTTACCATCCTTGTAGTTATAGGCAGCCAGCACCGTCCGCGTATAATAACCACGGCTAAAAATCACACTGGGGTGCTCACCGTCCAGATAGGCCACCGCCGCCAAAAACCGGTCCACACGGTTGCCGTATGCGTCGCCCCATCCGCTCACATCGCCGCGTGGCGGGTCATACTCCACCGTATCTACTGCCCGGCCCGTCATCCCATCGAATACGGTCAGATATTCATTCCCGAGCAGCACGTAACCGCTGCTGTTACGGTAATCCGCCGCGGCATCACCAATCACTGCACCTTGGCCATCGATCGTGCCGTCTGCGGTTTTGAGCATCACCTCTGCACGGCCGTCACTGTCCAGATCATAGACCATGAACGGGGAATAATGGGCCCCAGCACGGATATTCCGTCCAAGGTTAATCCGCCAGAGACGGGTTCCGTCCATTTTGTAGGCATCCATATAGACAATGCCTGTGTAGCCTGCCTGAGAGTTGTCCTTGCTGTTCGAAGGTGACCATAGCATGACAATCTCATATTTCCCGTCACCATCCAGATCCCCTACACTCGCGTCTCCGGCATTGTAGGTGTAAGGCTGGCCGTCCTTCGTATAATCATCTGCAGGCTTCTGGAGCGGCACAGACAGATACTGCTGCTGCCATACACCGAATACTTCCGAAGCGGATTGCTCTGCACCATTTAATACGGCTTTTAATATATATTTGGAGTCCACTGTTCCCTTCGCATCAAGCAGATTCGTACTGCTTGTCAGCGGTTTTACATTTACTTTTTTTCCATCACGGTACACATTGAAAGCTATCGAATCGGGATCAAGCCCCAGCATCCGCCAGCTGAGATACATTCCTTCATTCGTCTTGACCGCAACCGCCGCACGGTCCAGGTTTTCCATATTGCGGAAGAGTGTGGTTACAATCGGGGTCTCCAGCATAGCGGACAGCCCGGAAATTCCACCCGCATTGACGGAGGCCACTTTATAATAATAGGGAATCGTACTTAGAATGGTACGGTCCGTATAAGACGCCATCTTCGTCTTGCCAATCAGGACATATTCGCCGCCAGCGGATTTTGACCGGTACACATTGAACATTTTGGCATCCCCAGCTTGGTTCCAACGGAAGCTAACATCATTTTTGTGTACGGCCTGCAGCTCCAGACCGCTTGGAACAGCAGCTTTGGCTACGGATGGGTCAATCATTGATACCAGCAGAAGGTTGGAAGCCACCGACTCCAGTCCGGTGCTGTCCAGCGCAGTAACGGAGTACTGGTAATCCATCCCAATATCGGCTGTAGAGTCTGTAAAGGTCAGACTAGCTGTTTCCCCCAGAAGCTCTGCACTCTCAGCTACTGTGGCCTTTCGGTACACCCTATATTTAGCGGCCCCGTCGATACCTGCCCAGGAAAGGGTTGTTGTTACCGGATCATGGTGAAGATCCAGCTGATCCAGCTTGAGATTCGCCGGCGCCAGCATTAGTGGTGTAATCTCTACTCCGTTAAGATGAGCGGTCGTACCACTGAACACCAGATTCATCTGGCCGTCTTTGATGGAAATCTGGCTGTACTCCTTCTCGGCTATACTCCCTTTACCGGAAGAAATGGTTCCATAATCTTTCCCTTCGATCGATACGTTTGTTTTGGTAGATCCGGTCCAGTCACCGGTATATGTCTTGACGGAGTAATAACCATTCGGCATATCTACCTTGAATTCATAGGACCCGCCAAAATAAATGACGAAATCCCGGCGCAGCGCATCCGTCCCTTCCCCACGGTCACGGTCGCTCATCCCGGCGCTTGAAGTCAGGCCATAACCCAGCTCCGGCGTATAAAGTACGCTTCGGTTCACTTCAGTGTAACCTGCAGCGACTGGTGAACCGGCAGGTCCAAAATCATAACGGTACCGGGACTGCTTCGTAGTAAGTGTCAGCGGATCGGAGGGTTCCGATTCCCCCCGTCCGTTGACTGCTGTCACTCTCACTGTATAGCTCTGGCCTTCAGCCATCCCGCCTACTGAAATCGATGAAACTGTGGCAGAGCCAATCATGGTATAAGCAGATGGATCGGCTGAAGCCAGTTTGCGGTAGATTTTGTAGATATCTGCCCCTTCTACTGCATTCCATTTCAATACGGCACCTGCATTACTGACACTGCCGGCCGCCAGGCCTGTGGGCTTCACCGGAACTGCAGCAGGGGGTTCACTCTCCCGGACCTCTCCAGATAACGGGATGTCCAGAGCCGCGATGCCTCCGGCAATCAGGCGGGCCATTTGAATGGCCCCATATTCCTGGAAATGGGTATTGTCACTCGATCCAGCCGGAAAAGCCGCATAAACACCCGGGTCCGTATATAGGAATACAGCCCGCGTAGCTTCAAATCCGATTGAGTTGTAATAAGCCACACTGCGCGAGCTTAGATCTACCAGCTCTACGTTAAGCTCAGTGGCGACCTCTTTCATCGCCTGCACGTATTCCAGGAAGCTGACATTAAATTGGCCCTTCTCAGCGTTATAATCCCGGCGGCCCATTGGCGTCAGCAGAATCGGCGTAGCCCCACGCTGCCTGGTGCCTTGAACGTAGGTTTTCAGATAATTTTTGTAATCAGCTGGTGAAGCATAACGATCAGGCACGCTGATCGTAGAATCGTTATGTCCAAACTGTACGAGAAAATAGTCACCCGGCTTAATCTCCCGGAGTATCTCATCCAACCTGCCTTCCACAATGAAGGACTTCGAGCTGCGCCCCCCAATGGCATGATTATTGAACTCAACCGCTGTGGTAAAAAATTTGCCAAGCATCTGACCCCAGCCCGCCTGTGGCTTCCAGTACGGATCATAGGTCTGTACAGTAGAATCCCCGGCAATGTATACCGTAGGCTTCTCACCGGCTGTGCGTTCAGGCTGTTTTTTGATCACAAGCGCATTGAGTACGGGTCTCGTGCCGGTAAATACGAAATTCATCTGTCCGTCGACCAGCGCAATATCGAAGCTCATTTCCAAATACTCTCCCGCATTCTTGCTGGTAAGCTGTACTTTCTGCATGTTTTCTACACGGATAGCCACATTCGTACCGCCGCCGCTGTCACCGGCAATCAGAGATACCGTATAATCACCATTCGGCACATCGATATTGAACCCTGAGTCCTTAACGACTACAAAATCCGTTCTTAAAGCATCCGCCGTGCCTCTGTCAGCTCCGCTTACTTTGGACGTATCCGTGAATCCATATTTGCTGTCCTCGGAGTAGGCAGTCCCGACCTCGACCTTCAAATAACCGTCTGCTGCGGCACCCGGCCCGAAATCAAGGGCATATTCGTTTCCCTGCGGCAGCGGGGCAGGCGGTGTGTCATTCGTGCTCTCCACAATGACCGGACCACTAAGTTGCGACTCCACGCCTTTATCATTAATAGCGGTTACAAAATAGGAGTAGTGACCACCTTCAACAACTTCTTTGTCCGTATAACTTGTATCCGCCGTCGATCCCAGCTGCTGAACCGCACTGCCTGTCTCGCCGCTTCGATAGACCTCGTAATAGACCGCATTCGTAACGGTGTTCCAGTGAAGCGAGACGCTTGATCCGTCCACAGCAGTAACCGTAAGTCCTTCCGGTGCCGAAGGGGGCTGAGCACTCGCCTTTTGAATAACAAGACCGTTTAAATACCCGCCAGCCCCCGTTCCTGACACCCCTAAGGTCAATTGCCCATCGAGCACTGTGGTATGGTAGTCCGACTGATTCACCTTCTGCTTACTGGTAATCGTTCCGGCCGCGGCTCCTTCCAGGGTAAACGTGGTTTGGGTAGTGCTGGTACCCGTAAGCATATCCCCGGAATAGACAGTGACATCATACTCTCCGTTCGGCACATCTACCAGAAAAGAGTAGGACGTACCCAACACAAAATCATTGCTTAACCCGTCACCCCCCGAACTGTTTCTGGAGGCCACAGCCTGGTCTAGACCATATCCCAGCTCTCTGGTGTACAGCAAAGCTTCATGAACAGCAGTGTATCCTTCCATTACCGGACTTGATGCCGTACCAAAATCATACCGTAGCTCCAGCTGCGAGGCCTGCACCGATGCACTATCCCCCTGCTCAGCCCCATACACAAGCGCCGGAAACAAAGTGGAACATATCATCACCCATGATAAAAGAAGCATCACCGTATGGTTGCTCTTACGATTTCTACTCATCTTCTGTGATTCACCCGCTTTCAATTTTTAAAAGCCTTTGGATCACTCGCTCGAAGTGTAACCGCTTTCCAAAAACAAACCAGATGCTTCTTCTTTTGCTACTCCAGCTACGAAATTCCTACTGCTTACACTCCCCGCTGCACCCGCTCCCTTCGAGATCCAGTTCAATTGAGCTCTATGAAATGTTTTACCAGAAAGTTACAGCTTCAAATCGATACTACCATTTGCCGGTACCCCTGAACATTTAAAAATCCGATCTTTTCATACACTAAACCGATCTGTTTGCGGCCGCTCAGGACGTTTGGCTCAGCGTTGAACACAGACTTAGGCCATTGGATTCACCCATTTTCTAGTGGTGTTGCAGCACAAAAAAAGCGGAGGAATTCTCCCCCGCTCCTTCACTCTTATGAAAGTTTAAGACTAATCTACAATTTCAGCAGTATCGCCATTATTGGCACCTGCAGCATTAGCTTCGTCGGTGTCGATATGCATGTCAAGCTTGAAGTTATCGGATACGCGTGCAAGCACGTTCTCAAGTACCAGACCACGTTCGCCGCCAAGGCGTACCTTCAGCAATTGCTTGTCGGCAATGCCCCAAGCTTCAGCTTCAGAAGTATGGAAGTGGATGTGGCGTGCTGCCACGATGACGCCTGTTTCCAGCTCAACTTCGCCGGCAGGTCCTTTGATCGTAATTCCTGGGGTGCCTTCAATGTGGCCGGATTCGCGGACAGGGGCTTTCACGCCAAGGCTGAATGCATCTGTGCGGGAAACTTCCAGCTGTGATGCTGGACGGACAGGGCCAAGAATTCTGACTTTGTCAAATTTTCCTTTGGTTCCAATCACAGCTACTTGCTCGTTTGCTGCAAATTGTCCGGTTTGGGAAAGCGATTTGAACTCAGTCAATTGATAGCCTGGGCCAAATAACGCTTCTACATGCTCCTGCGTAAGGTGAATATGTCGGGCCGACACACCTACGGGTACAGTCTTGCTCATTGTAATGTCACTCCTTGTATTTTCTCTAGTATCTGTACAAGCCATTGAACATTATACATCTATTTCTTTGAAAATAAAAAGATCCGCTTCACAAAGAGAGATCTTTTTTCAGCATTTTGCGATATTGGAACAGGATTGTCAAAAAATCGCCACTTACCGGCTGAATCTTGCAGTTCAAGGGTGGCTTGGTTTCGACGGCAGATTTGTTGCAAGAAATGTCAGTGCATTCCCGTGCAGCCACCCCCGTACGTCTTCCTCAGGATAATGTGCCAGCAGCAGCTCGGCGAATTCTGCATATTTCCCCGGATGCTCAAGGCCTTCTACCCAGGCATCAATGCCGTCAAAATCCGACCCGAACATAATCTGCCTGGAACCGCCAAGAGAACAGACATGCTCGATATGACGCAGCACATCCTCAGCCTTCGCTCCTCCTCCATCCCGGACAAACCAAGGAACAAAAGTCAGCCCGATCCGCCCGTCCATAGCCACCAGCGCCCGAATCTGCTCGTCACTCAAATTGCGCGGATGTCCACATATTGCAGCAGCGTTGGAATGCGAAGCAATAAAGGGGCGTGTATTCCGCTCCGCAAGCTCCCAGAAACCAGCTGGCGCGAGATGCGATACATCCAGCAGCATGCCGCTCCTGTTGCACCATTCAATCAGCCTGCGCCCCTGTTCCGTAAAACCGCCATTCCGTGGCTCCAGTACGCCGTCCGCCGCCCAATTTGCATAATTCCAGGTTAGGCCCATAAAACGCACACCCAGCTCAAAGCATAACTGCGCATAGAATAGGTTGCCCTCCAGACCGTCCACGCCTTCCAGTGAGAGCATTCCCCATCCTGTGGGTCTATCAGCCATTTCCGTTGTCTCCTCCTTCCAGCGAAGCCACTGCAGGCCGCCTGGAGTGGCCACTTGTGCCCGGAACGATTCAATTTGTCCCAGAATTCGTTCAAAGCTCACTTTTTCCCGCTGCGCTGATAAAAAGATTGCAAAAATCTGCAGTTCGACACCACCCGCCAGCAAACGTTCCAGAGTTACATCCAGCCGGCTGTCCTTCGTAAAGTCGATATCCGGAGATGCCTGCAGCTTGCTTAGCACATCACAGTGAAAATCCGCCACTTTCATTTTCCTGTTCCTCATCCCTGTATGAACCTCGCTTTCGCTTTGGCTATAGGTCTATTACAAAGCACTATTACAAAGCATATGCTGCAACAATCCATCCTCCGACTTGGAATCCTAAATTAATTATATACAGCAAAAAACCTGCTTACCGAAGTAAACAGGTTCATTCCAAAAGTTCACGAGGATGGTTAATCCCATCCCTTAAGACTATTTATTATCTGGGTTCTACAATCAGTTTAATCGCGGTCCGATCCTCTCCATCAATCACTATGTCTGTAAAAGCTGGGATGCAGATTAAATCTACACCGCTAGGTGCAACAAATCCCCGGGCAATGGCAACTGCTTTGACGGCTTGGTTCAGTGCTCCGGCTCCAATGGCTTGCAGCTCGGCCGTTCCTCGTTCACGAAGAACACCCGCTAACGCGCCGGCGACGGAATTTGGATTGGATTTAGCTGATACTTTTAATACATCCATAGTAAGTACCTCCCCTGGGAAAATGATGGTGTTCTTCCACTACTGTAGATGTTATTCGCGCTAGAAGAATTAATTCCTTCTTTTTGCGGACCATTCCGGAGAAATTAGGACAAAAGATACTCTTTTTCGATATAATAAATATCACACTTTACCCAAAACCAACGATTTTTCCCGAAAACCCTATTTAATTGTAATTCAGCTTAACTCATTACCCATTCGCCTTCGCGCAGCCGGATCTTCTCCACACGAGTGGCTTTACCCGTAGCTTCGTCAAGGTCGGCGAACAATCCATGCAGCATCCATTTGCCTTCATCCACCACAAACCTTGCCGGAAGCTGAGTAGTAAATTTATACAGCACCGCATCCTTTTCCATACCCAAAATTCCTTCTCTTGAACCAACCATCCCGGCATCTGTCAAGTATGCAGTTCCTCCCGGCAGGATGACCTCGTCATTACTCTGGACATGGGTGTGCGTTCCAACCACAATGGAAGCCAGTCCATCCATGAAATAACCCATCGCTATCTTCTCAGACGTTGCTTCAGCATGAAAATCAACAAGGATGCATTTGTGCTTCTGCCGAAGCTCTTCCACAATCTCTTCACCAATACGGAACGGATCATCAATGGCCGGCAAAAATGTCCGTCCCTGCAGATTGACAATCGCGAGCTGTTTGCCGTTTGCTTTGATCACCGTGTACCCGCGGCCTGGCGTTCCCGGAGGAAAATTAGCCGGACGGATTAGGCGCGGCTCGTCATCAATAAATTCAAAGATATCTTTGTTGTCCCAAGTGTGATTCCCCATCGTAATGCCATGCACTCCCCAATTGAAGAATTCATTGGCAATGGCAGAGGTAATTCCCCGGCCGGCAGCAGCATTCTCGCCGTTGACGATAATAATATGCGGCTGATATTTATCCTTCAGGGAAGGCAGCATTTCGCGAAGCGCTTTTCTGCCTGTATTCCCGCAAATGTCACCAATAAAAAGTACTTTAATGATATTCTCCTCCTGAAAGAAAAAAGGCCCCGCAGAGGGGCCGATTTCCTTGGTTATTTTGCGTATTCTACAGCCCGTGTCTCGCGGATTACTGTAACCTTGATATGACCCGGATAATCCAGCTCACTCTCGATCATCTTCGTAATATCACGTGCCAGACGGAAAGCTTCTGCATCGTCAATCTTCTCAGGCTGCACCATCACGCGTACCTCGCGGCCCGCTTGAATGGCGTAAGATTTCTCCACACCTTCGAAGGATTCGGAGATCTCCTCCAGCTTTTCCAGACGTTTGATATACGTTTCCAGGGTTTCGCGGCGTGCGCCAGGGCGTGCGGCCGACAAAGCATCAGCTGCTCCAACCAGCATGGCAATAACCGAAGTAGCTTCGCAGTCGCCGTGATGGGATGCGATACTGTTGATAACCACTGGATGTTCCTTGTATTTCTTCGCCAGCTCGACGCCAATTTCCACGTGCGAACCTTCCACTTCGTGATCCAGCGCTTTGCCGATATCATGCAGCAGTCCGGCGCGTTTTGCAAGCACGATGTCTTCCCCAAGCTCACCGGCCATCAGTCCAGTCAAATAAGCAACCTCCATGGAGTGCTTGAGTACATTTTGACCATAGCTCGTACGGAATTTCAGACGGCCCAGGATTTTGATCAGATCTGGATGCAATCCGTGAACGCCAACCTCGAAGGTAGCTTGTTCACCGTATTCACGAATCCGCTCATCCACTTCCTTACGGGACTTCTCTACCATTTCCTCGATCCGAGCCGGATGGATACGCCCATCAGCTACAAGCTTCTCAAGTGCCGTACGGGCCACTTCGCGGCGAATCGGATCAAAGCCTGACAGAATAACCGCTTCCGGAGTATCATCAATGATGAGATCAATACCAGTGAGGGTTTCCAGTGCACGAATATTACGGCCTTCGCGGCCGATAATCCGGCCCTTCATCTCTTCATTAGGCAGTGTTACGACCGACACGGTTGTTTCCGCCACATGATCAGCTGCACAGCGTTGGATCGCCAAGGTAATAATTTCACGGGCTTTTTTGTCCGCTTCTTCTTTGGCCTGCTGCTCAATTTCCTTGATCATCTGAGCGGTTTCATGGCGAACTTCCTGCTCAACATTGCTGAGAATGATACTTCTGGCATCATCGATGCTCAGATTAGAGATACGTTCCAATTCAGTAACTTGATTCTTGTAAATAACGTCAATTTGCTGTTGTGTTTCGTCAATTCGTTTCTCTTTGTTAGCTACTTGTTCTTCTTTTCGTTCGAGCGATTCCATTTTTTTATCCAGCGATTCTTCCTTTTGCAGCAAACGTCTCTCTTGCCGTTGGATTTCATTCCGACGTTCACGAGTTTCTTTTTCAGCTTCGGTACGGATTCTATGGACCTCGTCCTTAGCTTCAAGTACCGTTTCCTTCTTCAGTGCTTCTGCCTCTTTCTTCGCGTTCTCTACGATGACTACGGCTTCTTTCTCAGCACTGGAAATCTTAGCTTCTGCAAGGGATTTACGAATAAAATAACCGAATCCAAAGAATAATGCAGCTACAACGAGAACGATTATGACCCAGATTGCAGTTTGCATTCTGTTCACCTCCTCGTTGGTTCCTCCAAGAACTAGGCTTGGGAATTTGTGCAGTTGTTAAACTAATCCGTTCATCACCATACAAAAAACCGGTAATACACCGATTGCCATACTGCACATGCTGCACATGCACACTGCCCGCCTTATCCGGCGATTACATTTCATATGAGTTGTACGCGAACCGCTTCATAAGAGTCTGCTTTTTGGGAAGGAAAAAGGATATCTTATTTATACCGATTCATGTTATATTTTATTATTTATAAAAAGACATTGTCAAGAGAGTCGATAACTGCATTAAAGTCAAGACAATCAGTCAGGGAAGTAAATATCCTCATCTTCGCCCTCAAAATCCTCTTCCTGACGCAAAATATTCAGCACCTGACGCACCATATCCCCGGAAAACCCTCTCCGCATGAGGAAAGCTCCGGTCTTCCTCCGCTTGTCATTCACATCACCGCGGATCAAATTCCATTTCTTCCGTCCCGTCTGCAGGGCACTTTCCAGCTCCTGTTCAGGGGTAATATTCTCCAATGCCTCAGAAATCAGCGACTTGTCGATGCCCTTCTCACGCAGTTCCTGGCGGATCCACAGCTTGCCTTTGCGTTGATTCGTCATTCGCTGCTCCGCCCATTGCTTGGCGTATAAGGGATCATCGAGCAGACGCTCCTGCTGCAGACGCAGCAGAACTTCAGCAATAATAGTCTCCCCTATTTCCTTCTCCCGTAAACGACGGGCCATTTCCTGAGACGTCCGCGGTTTGCGCTCCAAATAGCGCAAGCCCTCCACATAAGCCCGCTGCCGCTCATCAGCTACAACGATCTCCTCCAGATCGGTCTTCATGAAGGAGCTACCCGTGATCATCCTGTATTTAATCATGACATCTTCATGAACGGCCAGCTGATATGCACCAAAATGTATAATATAACGGTGGTCTGACTTCTTCTGACGCTCCACACGCGTAATTTCGAGTAATTCATCCTCAGGAAAATCCGCTAAGATCTGCTCGTCCTGCTCTTCAGGTTCAGGATTTAATTGGATTACCATAGCTGCCCTATCACCTCATTGCTGATGTAAATCATATTTATTTACGAAAAAGCGCCCTGCTATGATTATTCACAGGGCGCCTGAACTTACCTAGTATTCAATTACAAATGATTGAATATCAAGTTATTCGATTTCAAGCAGGAGCTTTTCTTCTTCCTCTTGCTCTGCTACTACTTCAGATTCCGTAGGCGCAGCCACAAGCGTTGACAAATTGCTCGCTTCACGAATTTTGTTCTCAATCAGAAGAGCAATATCCTGATGCTCCTTGAGGAACTGCTTAGAATTCTCACGGCCTTGTCCAAGACGTTCACCTTCATAGGAATACCAAGCACCGCTCTTGTTCACGATATCCATCTCTGTTCCTATATCTACAAGGCTTCCTTCACGGGAAATGCCTTCACCGTACATAATATCTACATCTGCCTGTTTGAATGGAGGAGCCACCTTGTTCTTCACGACTTTAATCTTGGTGCGGTTACCCACAACATCATTGCCCATTTTGATGCTCTCTACACGGCGCACATCCAGACGTACGGAAGAGTAGAATTTCAGTGCCCGGCCGCCAGGTGTCGTTTCCGGGTTACCGAACATCACACCGATCTTCTCACGAAGCTGGTTGATGAAGATAGCAATGGTATTGGATTTGTTGATTGCCCCCGACAGTTTCCGCAAAGCCTGGGACATCAGACGTGCTTGCAAGCCTACATGGGAATCCCCCATGTCCCCTTCAATTTCCGCTTTTGGAACCAGTGCTGCCACCGAGTCTACTACGATGATATCAACCGCGCCACTGCGCACAAGTGCTTCAGCGATTTCAAGGGCTTGCTCACCAGTATCAGGCTGGGATAGCAGCAGTTCATCGATATTTACGCCAAGCGCTTTGGCGTATTTAGGATCAAGTGCATGCTCGGCATCGATAAATGCAGCTTGTCCGCCTGACTTCTGCACTTCTGCAATAGCGTGCAGGGCAACTGTTGTCTTACCGGACGACTCTGGTCCATATACTTCAATAATACGTCCCTTAGGAAGTCCGCCTATACCTAATGCAATATCAAGTGCCAAAGATCCGCTAGGTACGACTTCCACTTTCATGTGAGTGGATTCTCCCAATTTCATAATCGAACCTTTACCGAATTGTTTTTCTATTTGACGAAGCGCCATATCAAGCGCCGCACGACGATCTGACAATCAGACCACTTCCTTCACTGTTTATAGTATTATAATAACGTGTTTTAGAGGTCTTGCCAAGCTTTTTTTCGAACATACATTCGTTTTTTTTGTCCCAAGGAGGGTTACTCCCTTTTATTGTAAGCCTCCTTCCGGATCTGACGCTGGGCCAGATTATTCATTCACCGGATGTCGGACAGTACCTTCTTACAGGGACAGGCTGCAGTTCATTACATAAGAATAAAACAAAAAACCGCAGCAAGGATATCTCAGTGCCACGGTTCTTCCGTATGAACAAATTATATACCGGACGGGAAGGTTATTGCAAGGCTGACCCTTCAAGCGGTGTAGCTACCTTACGTTCCTCCAGCCTGCGCCAGAGACGGTATAAAAGAGCCTTGACGGTTCGCAGGCGGATATTTTCGCGAGTGCCTTTAAGATTAAGTTCATAGACTTCCGTAGGCCGGCCGCGTTCAGCCAGTCCGATAAATACTAACCCTACCGGCTTGCGCTCGGAATATCCCGGACCCGCTACACCAGTAACCGACAATCCAAAGTCGCTGTCAGCGGTCATTCTCACTTGATCCGCAAGCACCTCAGCTACTTCCCGGCTGACTGCGCCCGGGGCCTCCGGACCCTCCAGCAGCGCTGCAGGCACGTTCAGCAGCTTCTTCTTCATATCATTGGAATAGCACACGATCCCTCCGAGGAACATAGACGCGCTGCCCGGAATATTTGTAATGCTCTCCATTAGAAGGCCGCCTGTACAGCTCTCCGCCGCACTCAAAGTCAGGCCGGCATCTGCCATCCAATCCACAATCAGCTGCTCAAGCGGCACATTAATATTGGCATACATGTGCTCCGGCAGAATCTCCTGAATGGACTTTTCAAGTACCTCCAGCTTCTCCATAGCTTCCCGCTCCGAAGGGGCTTTGGTGGAGATACGCACCGTTACCTCACCCTCCTTGGCATATGGAGCAATGGTCGGATCGCTCTGGTTCCGGATTAGATCAATCAGTTTATCTTCAAGAAGCGACTCCCCGATACCGGCAAACTTCAGCATTTTGGAGTATATCGGCATTTCATCCGTCAAGGCATGCTGCAGCAGCCAAGGCTTCGCCTGGCCTGTGAACATAGGCTTCATCTCGCGCGGAGGTCCTGGAAGCACAATGTAAAACTTTCCACCATCGGAAAAAGCAAGACCAACAGCCAGCCCCGCTTCATTGGGGAGTGGTGTTGTTCCATCAATAATCAGTGCCTGTTTCCGGTTGTTTTCGGTCATAATAATTTTGCGTTCATCAAAAAACCGCTGAACATGGTCCATGGCAAGCTGGTCTATATGCAGACCGCGGCCTACGGATGCAGCTAAGGCATCTTTGGTAAGATCATCTTCGGTCGGACCAATCCCGCCGGTGAACAGAATGACATCCGCACGACTGCGGGCAATTTCGATGGCTTGCTGCAAACGGCTGCTGTTGTCTCCAACAACGGTCTGAAAATAAACATCGATTCCGAGTGCGGCCAGCTCTACTGAAAGAAACTGTGCATTGCTGTTTACAATCTGTCCGAGCAAAAGTTCTGTGCCGACGGCAATAATTTCCGCTTTCATCGCTGGCTTTCTCCTCCTGAATGTACAAAATGAATGATTCTGTTGTGCAGTTTAATTAAGCGTTGTGAAGCTGCAACAAATCTTTGTTTTTCACGAAATAGTCAACACCTGAATAGATGGTAACAATTGCCGCTGCCCAGATCGCAATATCATCTACAGGAATGCTGACAAATTGAAACGGGAAATTGTTGAGCAGCAGAAGGGAAATAGCGACAATCTGAATCACAGTTTTAATCTTGCCCCATTTGCTGGCAGCAACCACTTTACCTTCGAGAAGTGCTACTTGACGCAGGCCCGTTACAGCGAACTCACGGCTAATAATGACGATAGCAATCCAAGAGTCACATCTGCCCAGTTCTACCAGGGAAATCAGTACAGCCGAGACCAGCAGCTTGTCCGCAAGGGGATCGAGCAGCTTGCCCAGATTGGTGACCATGTTGTATTTCCGGGCTATGTAGCCGTCTATTCCATCCGTACTGGCTGCAAGCAGAAAAATCACTGCCGCGATCAGATGATTAATGGAGAGCTGGAACGAGCCCCAATGAATCGGTTCCGGATAAAAGCTGAAATTCACCAGCAAAAAAAACATCATAATCGGGATGAGGCAAATTCGGGCAAGCGTAATGCGGTTAGGCAAATTCACAGAAGTTCCTCCCTTGATCCATACGAATCCGATAATCCACTATTTTCTTGAAAACTGCTTAGCAAGTATATTATAGCCCTATGTAAGTGTCAAAAAAAACACAAAGCACCCCGCAGGCGAGATAAGCGCAAGCAGTGCGGGGTACAAAATCTTACTTTAAGTTGTTGAATTGCAGATCCAGCGGCAAATCTGCTTTGCGTAGAAGCTGGATAATCTGCTGCAGATCATCACGGCTTTTGCCGGTTACGCGGATTTGGTCCCCTTGAATCTGACTCTTCACCTTCAATTTGGAATCACGGATCAGAATGTTGATTTTTTTGGCATTCTCCTGATCAATTCCCTGTTTGAGTCCCAAACGCTGCCGTACAGACCCCAGTGAGGCAGGCTCAATTTTGCCAAAATCCAGATTCTTGAGTGTAATTCCGCGTTTGACCATCTTCGACTGTAAAATGTCAATGACGGCATTCAGCTTGTATTCATCCTCTGAAGCGATGATAAGTGCGTCCTTCTCCAGCTTCAGACTACTTTTGCTGTTTTTGAAGTCAAAACGGTTATCAATCTCCTTCTCCGTCTGATGAACGGCATTGGTTAACTCCTGCATATCCATCTTGGATACGATATCAAATGAACTTTCAGAACTCATAAATCCACTTCCTTTGTTTACAAATATTCTTTTCCTATTATATGAGAAAGGATCTCTTAAGTCTAATTATGGGAGGACTGCGGGGACCCGACATACAAAACAGCCCCACATAGTGGAGCCATTCTTGTATGCACAGATGATACTCCCCATATCTTAGGGTTCGGGAGATGCTGCTTGCGGGCTACTGTCTACTGCGTGAGGGAGCCCGGAACATATCCAGAATCCCCAGCAGAACATGTGCCAGCCCAAAGCCCAGAATTCCATAACCCCAGGCACTCGGTGTCAGATAATATCCGAGGAGACTGACGATAATGCCCAGCCCTGTTACGATCCAGCTAACGGTCATGAGAGAATACACCTCACTTTGGCGTAAGAACTGTAAATCAGTCATAGGTTCTCCAAAAAGCCAAAGTCTATACCCGGGCCGCTCTATTCCGTAGTCGTGCCCTCTTGAGTAGCAGTTGTGTCCTGACTTCCCGTTGTACCCGTGTCCGTTGTACCGGTGTCCGGTGCTCCAGTCGTACCTGCAGCCGAACCGTCATTCAGCTCCAGAAGAAGCCGGGATGAAGTTTTGCCATCCGTAATTACCTGTCCATTAACTGTGATCTGTGTAGCAGGAGAGTACCCGGATTTGATATACATCCCTTCACTGTCAAGGGTGAAGCTCATATTGTCACCAGCGGCAGTATTGCCGAAGCTCAGCTTCTCTCCTTTGGAATTCTCGCCCTTGTATACCTCAAGCCAGCTCACTCCGGTCGCAGCAATCTGTACCTGAACCGCACTTCCGGCAGGGGCAGAAACCTTATACACCGTTGTTTTACCGGATTTCCTGTCCTGTGTGACCGTAACCTCCTGAGAGGATGGCGATGGAAGCGGAGTCGCTGAAGGAGCTATTGTTGTCTCCGGAGTCGCTGTACCAGTGTCTGTTCCAGCCGATGCAGAAGGTATGACCGCTCCTCCCCCCACAGCTGTCGGCGAAGGCTCAACCTTCGATGGATCTTGTGTTTCACTGGTTATGTTGGCAGGCTCTGTCTTGTCGGGATCTGATTTGTTATTCATATTGGAAGAGGCGTACAGATATATCACCACAATAATGATCACAGGAAAGGTCCACATCAAAACCGTAGGCAGCCACTTCGCATTCCGTTCCGTTTCAGGTCTGCGGCTGCGCTTCTGAATGACCGTCTCCATTGTGGTATCTACCGGAGCGGCAGGTACATTCCCATGTTCCTCCATAAGCTCGTCAGGATTCACGCCAACGGCCTCCGCATAGGTTTTGATGAATGCCCGGACATAAAAACTTCCCGGGAGCACTTTATAATCCTCCGCTTCGATGGCCTCTAAATATTTTTTGCGAATTTTCGTTACTTCCTGGACATCATCGAGGCTCATCCCTTTTTGCAGACGCGCCTCCTTCAAATGCCGGCCAAGTTCCGACATACCATCACCTCCTAAATTATGTGTGTTTATAGATCATCACTGTAGCTCGTCGTGAACGAGTCGTACAATATCTCTTCGTTCGGATTATTACGCAGCTCGATAATAATATCAAAATCATCATAGCTGTATTCTGATTCCCGCACAAAAATATCCGGGTGCTCGATCACCTTCGTGCTTGGCATGCTCATCACATTCTGGAGCAGGCTATAATGCTTCTCATTGGAGCGGATCGTGCTGACGATGCCGTCAATGATGAAGACGTTATGGGGATTCATTTCGTCCTCAGCAAGCTGGCTGCGTACCGTCTGCCGCAAAAGTGTGGAAGAAACAAATGTCCAGCGCTTCATGGCGCAAACACTGCCGGCGATGATCGATTCTGTCTTACCGACACGCGGCATGCCCCGAAGACCTATAACCTGATTCCCTTCCCTTTTAAACAGTTCCCCGAGAAAATCAACAAGCAGCCCGAGCTCGTCTCTTGTGAAACGGAACGTCTTGCGGTCATCGGAGTCGCGGTCAATATAGCGTCCGTGCCGCACCGCCAGCTTGTCTACAAGCCGCGGGGAACGTAGAGCGGTAACCGTTATATTATCCACCTTTTTGAGCATTTCGCCCATCAGCATGATTTTTTCATCGTCACTTGTTTCCAGCAGCATACCACGGGTCTTGCCTTCAACCCCGTTTATGGTCAGGATATTGACCTCCAGCATTCCGAGCATTGAAGCGATATCACCAAGCAGACCAGGTCTGTTCTTATGTATCTTATACTCCATGTACCATTGTTTATATTCCACTTGTTACACCTCATAGATTCCTTTTCCCTTAACTTTGCGCCATACGTCAAAAAAAGCCGGCTTCGGCAAAGTGTTCTGAACACGGGTCATGTTAATGATATATAAAATAAAATTGAAAGGCAAGGTCACTGCTGTAATAATTACAGAAAAGCTCCCGCGAGGGGAGCTTGTTCCGTGAGCTATGCGTTTTTCTTCGCCAGCTTGACCATAAGAGAAGCAATGGTATGCTTCTCATCCTCGTTGCCGACATCCCACAGCTCTTTGATCGCCCGGTTGGAGTAGTTGCCGGGATCGACTTTTTTATCGAGGAATTCCCCAATTTCAAAAGCCAGCTTGGAAATGGTTTCTTCACTCATCCCCATTTTTTCAGCCTGAATGACCCGGTCTCCCAGAAAGCTTTTCCAGGTATCAAAGTTTTTCACTACGGAGTCTGTTGACATCTTAAATCCTCCTCAAATTGTTTTGGGTTACGTGAGATTTAAAAGCAACAGCTATAATATGTCTCCGCGGGGATATTCTTATGCTGGAGCATTTCTCCAAGCAGCCTCATGATCAAACATCAGGTAATCCAGCCGCCGTTCGGACTGATGATCTGCCCCGTGATATACCCGGATTCAGGAAGCGCAAGAAAATAGACCAAAGAGGAGATTTCTTCGGGCGAAGCAAGCCTGCCCGCAGGAATTTCCTCTTCAAGCATCCGCAGCTCTTCCTCCTGCAGATTGGAAAGCATTGCCGTATGAACAGCTCCTGGCGCTACAGCATTGACCGTTACTCCAGAAGGGGCCAGCTCCTTGGCAAGCGCTTTGGTAAAGGCATTCACCCCGCCTTTGCTGGCAGAGTAAGCCACTTCACAGGAAGCACCGGAAATCCCCCAGACAGAGGATACATTAATAATCCGCCCATAGCGTTGGGACACCATGTACGGCATAAAAATCTGACTGCACAGAAAGGTGCCTTTGAGATTGACCGCCATAATATCATCCCATTCTTCCTCAGTGATGTCTGCCAGCATCCCGTAATGGGCCTTACCGGCATTATTCACGAGGATGTCCGGCTGCAGCCCACTGCTCTCCAGCCTTTCTGCCATGCGGACTAACTGGCTGCGGTCTTTCATATCCGCAGCCACTGTTAATACCTTGGCCCCATGCGCCATACAGCGGCGGGCCACATCATTTGCTGCTTCATGCGAGTTCATGTAATGGATGACAATGTTCATGCCTACAGATGCAAAACGCTCGGCAATAGCACCGCCGATTCCCCCGCTGCCTCCTGTAACGAGTACCGTCATTTCCCCTATTGGCTTGCTGTTCTCTCCCGAAAGTGCCATTAAGGACTCACCACAAGCGATACGGCGAGCTGTTCCCAATCCACATGCGAGCGCAGACGAGTGTTAACTTCTTCAAGTGTAATCGATTCATAAAGCGGAAGCACTTCAAACAAATCTCCTCCGCGGAACTGATAACGTGTGAATTCGTGAGCAATGCTCTCTGGTGAATTCAGCATACGAAGATAGCCTCCGATTTTCTTTTTGCGGGCCCGTTCGAAATCTTTCTCCGCATAGCCAGACTCCAGGACATGGTTGATTTCATCCTTTATCCGCTCAAGCAGCAGATCGGGGTCCTTGGTATCTCCGCCGATAGCTGAGAATGCATATTGCGGGGAACTGTTGAATTCATGCCCGAAGCTGTCAGAGATGAGCTCCTCGTCATACAGCTTCTGGTAGAGCCCTGTACTGCTGCCCAGCAGCAGGTCCAGCATCAGTTTGGTCGTCAGATCATGGCGCACCGCCTCTTCCCCTGACAAGCCTTCCACCTTCTCCTTGAAGCCAAAAAGTATCTTGGGCATAGACACAGCAAGCTTGCTTTCCTTCACTTTAGTAGCCACCTGTGCCGGCTCTTCCTCGAAGATTCTTTCGATTTCACCCTGCTTGCCGTAATCTTTGCGGCTCTGATTGGTACGGATCAACTCAAACACCTTCTCCGGATCGACACCGCCCACAATAAATAACAGCATATTGCTGGGGTGGTAAAAGGAATTGTAACAGGTATACAGCGTTTCTTTGGTAATGGTACCAATGGATTCGATGGTACCGGCGATATCAATATGGACCGGATGTTTGGCATACATCGCTTCGATTAATCCGAAATAGACACGCCAGTCCGGATTATCCGCATACATGTTGATTTCCTGGCCGATAATGCCTTTTTCCTTCTCCACGTTCTCATCAGTGAAATACGGATGCTGCACGAAGTCCACAAGCGTACTGAGGTTCGTCTCAATGTTTTCCGTTGCAGAGAACAAGTAGACCGTCTGGTCAAAGCTTGTGAATGCATTCGCTGAAGCTCCATTGGAGGCAAAGGTAGCAAAAATATCACCTTCCGGCTCCTCAAACATTTTATGCTCCAGAAAGTGAGCTATGCCGTCAGGAACGGTTGTTTCTTCTCCTCCGGCCACTTTAAAATGATTGTCCACAGAACCGTATTTGGTTGCAAAGGTGGCATAGGTTTTGAGAAAAGCAGGCTTCGGCAGCACATACACCTGCAGTCCGTTATCCATAACCTCGTGATACAGCGTTTCTTGAAGTTTCTCGTAATGGATCTTTTCCACCGCTATTCCTCCTTCCCTGTCAGGAAATAGATCGTATCCAGTTCAAAGGTGCCCGCCGCAGCCTTAACATCTTCCATACCCGTATTGTCCACCTGGACCATGAGCTCCTGGGCTGAGCGTTCTTTTCCGGATAATTGGCGGTTAAAGTCAAAGGAAATCATCTCAAACGCTGAATCCTGAATTTCAGAGAGCAGATTACGGATCATGGCTTTGGTCTGGCTTAGCTCCAGATCACTGATATTCCCAGTCTTCAGTTCATCCAGCTGCTTACGGATAATCTCTACAGCTTTGTCGTAATTTTGTGTCTCTATCCCCGATTGAATAGTTCCAATGCCCTTATGGCCGTCGTAGCGCGAGGATGCATAATAGGCCAGGCTCTCTTTCTCACGCACATTCACAAACAGTTTGGAGTGAGGGTAGCCTCCCAGAATGCCGTTATACATAAGTGCAGAAGCGTAACGGTCGTCCTTGTAGGTAATCGAGGTGCGGAGCCCCATATTTAACTTGCCCTGATTGACATCGAGCTTCTCTTCCACAGTGCGGACCTCTGTCACCGATACCGGTGTAAAGTTGGAGGAATACGCTGCAGTCTCGCCATGAGCACGGCCGAAATGACGATTGACCAGCTTTTCCACTTCCTCTGGAGTAGTGTCACCTACCACGTACAGATCAAGAATGGCTCCCTCCAGCCAGGAATTATAGGACTGATATAGGGATTCAGGGGTAATGCTGTCCAGATCAGCTCTTTGACCCAGCGGGTGAAGCCGGTAGGGTTCTTTGCGACACATTTCCTCAATACAGCGCTCAGCCGCATACCGGATTTTATCGTTGACGATGGCTTCCAGCTTCTTGCGTACAGTTTCGCGTTCAGTGGCTACATAAGAAGCACGGAAGCTCCCTTCCTCGAGCAGAGGCTTCGTCAGCACATCTCCGAGAAACGCGAACGATTCTCCCAGCAGGCTTTCCTTGCTGTGAACGAAGGAATCATTGATCGTATCCATACGAAACTGGACGATCTGATAATCCCCTCTTTTATAAATATCGAAGCCAAATCCGGCACCGTACAGTTCCTCCAGACGTTCACGGAACTGAGTGGTTTCAGGATAATTCGCAGTACCTCTTCGGAGCACAAAAGGTACCAGCGCTGTCTTTGTAACCGTACTTTCGTCAAGCGGAATGCCGGCATAGAGCGAGATGGCGAATGTCTTGAACGCCTTGGTTGGAAGCACGTGAATACGCATTCCTGCAGCGCTGCCATGTTGAAATCCAGTATTTGTCAAGTCCAAAACTCCTTTGCGGCGGGAATAACTGCTATACATTGCTGAACTTAATAATGTTGGCAATCTCTATTCTTAAGTTCACTCTCTATACAACAAGTTTATGAAGTATTATCCATTCTAAACCATTCCAAAGTAAGGAAGCAACCGGAAGCAGGTTACCGGTTGCTCATAGGTCCTTTTTATACGGAATGGCCCGACATTATGCTGCCTAACGGCTACATGCAGAAAATATGCTGGCCGATCGTCTTTACCTGCGGACGGGACCAAATCCATTTGGAAGTAGCTGTTTTCGGATTGAAGTAATAAATACAGCCACCCGAAGGGTCCCACCCGTTAAGTGCCTGCTGCACGGCTTTGCGTGCCTGTTCATTAGGCTCTAGATAAATCTGTCCATCCGCAACCGCCGTGAAGGCTCCCGGCTGAAAAATCACACCGGAAGGCGTCTTTGGAAAGTTTGGTGATTTCACACGGTTCAGGATGACTGCAGCTACGGCCACCTGTCCTTCAAAGGGTTCGCCACGCGATTCTCCATATACCGCATTTGCCATAATCTTGAGATCATTCTCCGATAAGCCCATTGCATCCCCTGATGTCAACTCGGCTGAATTCGAAGTGCCGGTATTTTCACTGGTTCCGGTCTTTTGGGCAGTACTCGTTGACGCTTCTGTTGGCTTCCAGGCTTTGGTGGCATTATACAGCTTCAGCTTTGTTTTTGCACCGACTATGCCGTCTGCTTCTATGCCAAATTTCCATTGGAACCAGGTTACTGCGTTCATGGTTTTTGTCCCGAATTGACTATCTATGGCTCCGTCATAGTATCCAAGATGCTTCAACCTTCCCTGCAGTTCATAGACATCTTGTCCAGAAGAGCCCACTCTAAGCGGAACTGTTCCGAATGCCGGCAATGCCTCTTTCTCAGACAAAGTGCTTTCCATCATTACAGATGCGTTATTATTCTGATTAGCGTAAACTGCTCCATTGGTTTTATAAAGTAAACCTGTAAACGGAGCCGCTGCCAATGCAAGGGTTAGTACGGCAAATATCCACTGCTTGTGCTTTTTCATTGGGATCGCTCTACCTTTCTCTTGTAAGTTCAGCATGGATGGCTAAAGTTATTATGACGACTGGCAGGGCATCCTATGCATTAAGAAAGATCTTCAATAAAGATACTGCTTTCCTTGATTCTCACAGTAAAGAAAATAAAACAAGCCCCTTCCATTTAAGGAAGAGGCTTCGTCCAGGAAATCCACTTACAAGATCTAAGAACTAATCCGGTTGTGCTGATACTGTTCCATTGACATCAATACCTCTCGGGGCTTGCTGCCCTCGTATGGTCCGATTACACTCCTGGCTTCCATGGCATCAATTAATCGTGCTGCCCGTGTATAGCCGACACGCATACGCCGCTGGAGCAGCGATACCGAGGCTTGCTTCGCTTCGAGCACAATCTGAACAGCTTGCTCATACAATTCATCCTGCGGCTCATCCTCTCCCATCACTGTATCATCTACCTCAGGGACAATTGATTCATCGTAATTAGCTTCACCCTGACTGCTGACATACTGAACAATAGTCTCCACTTCCTGGTCACTCATAAAAGCACCTTGAACGCGGATCGGCTTCGATGCACCCATTGGCAGGAAGAGCATATCTCCCCGGCCCAGCAGCTTCTCTGCTCCCGGCATGTCCAGAATGGTACGTGAATCCACGTTGGAGGAGACACCGAACGCGATACGGGAAGGAATGTTAGCTTTGATAAGCCCTGTGATGACATCTACTGATGGACGCTGAGTGGCAATAATCAAGTGAATACCCGCTGCACGTGCCATCTGCGCCAGACGGCAGATCGCATCTTCCACATCGTTCGCCGCGACCATCATTAGATCCGCAAGCTCGTCCACAATCACTACAATGTATGGCAATACCGCTGCAGGGTTATCTTTCATCAGATTATTGTAGCCTTCCACATTGCGTGTACCCGACTTGGAGAACAACTCATATCTTTTCTCCATTTCGACTACAATCTTTTTCAAGGCCAAACTTGCACGTTTGGGATCTGTGACCACAGGAGCGAGCAGATGAGGAATCCCGTTATATACATTTAGCTCAACCATCTTAGGGTCAACCATCAGAAACTTAACTTCATTGGGTTTAGCCTTATACAGAATACTGGTGATAATACCATTAATACAGACCGATTTCCCTGAACCTGTTGCCCCCGCTACCAGCAAATGGGGCATCTTAGCTAAATTGCCTACAATCGTCTGGCCCGAAATATCACGTCCAAAGGCAATCGACAATCTGGATTCAGCATCCTGGAAAATCTGGGTTTCCATAACCTCACGCATCGTTACTATCGACACTTCGGGATTAGGCACCTCAATCCCAATAGCTGACTTGCCGGGAATCGGTGCTTCCATTCGGATATCTTTGGCAGCTAGAGCAAGCGCAATGTCATCGGTCAGGTTAACTATACGGCTAACCTTGACCCCAATATCCGGTTGAATCTCATACCGTGTAACTGCTGGTCCTCTTACGACCTCAAGCACCTTCGCTCTTACGCCAAAGCTCTCCAATGTAGCTTCCAGCTTGCGGGCCGTCTGCATGTAATCGTTCTGGTCACCAGCCTTGGCACCGTTGTTAGGCTTGGCCAAAAGCCGGAACGAAGGCAACTTGTAAGGCTTCGGCGGAGGCGGGAGCGGTACCGGAACAGGCTCTCCGCCCTCAGAGGAGTCCAGCAGACCATTCAACTCAACCAGTGCCAGTTCTTCTGCGGACAAGGCGCCTTCCACAGACGCAACGCTGCTTTGTAAAGGTGCTGGTGAATTGGCATTGGCCTCCCTGACCGTTCCGTTACGCGCTGCTGGCGAGAACTCACTCCACTCTTCACGATCCTCCGCATTCAAACCTTCAGTCCGGATATGTTCAAAGAAATCACGAATAATTGGAGTTGCCGGCTCAACATCATCACCCAGATAATCATCATCGTCGTCCAGATAGGATACATCTCCTGCAGGCAAGCCTGACAGAATGGGGTCCGTATGTGTACCAGTCAGCACCACATCTCCATTGTTAGAATCCTCAGACTGCCCTTCGTCGGGTAAAGGTCCCGTTCTTGATCCACCACTGAACCAGCCTCCGATTCTTCTGAGGAACTGCGGCTGGTTTCGGTTAGGGAGCTGACGTTCATCCTCATCCTCATCTTCATCCTCGATAGGCTGAGGAACAGCGCTCCTCCTTGTTCTGTCCGGTCTGGCAGCCACAGGAACCGCTGCCGGGCGGTTAGCCGTTCTCTGGCGGATGTCTTCCACCAGCCTAACTAACCGGACTCTCAGAAGTGTGAACAGTTCAACATAAGAGAGATTCGTAATCAGCATGAAGCTGATGGCCATCATAACAATCATCAGCAGTTTTGCTCCCAGATTGCCGAATAGCCACAGTAATGCTGCGTACTCTAGTGCTCCAAGATAACCACCGCTAATGTCCTTGCCCAACATATACACATCACTGCCGCTTACACCAGATGAGAGCGAACCCGACAAATCATTCTGTATCTGTGCCAGTACATTTCCAGGATGCAGCATCGATAATGGACCCAATTTCTGTTGCATTGCTGAAATCGTACTCATCAGACACAAGGAAAGTACCAACAGAAGTACGCCGGAATGACGGCTGTTCCACGTAGAAGGCCACTTTCTGTGAATCATTACCATTAACCCATAACAAATACCGACAAGCGGCAACACAAAATAGAATCTCCCGAATAAATATCCTGCCATATTGGAAAGTGAGCGTCCCACTGCCGCTTCACCGGATAATGCAATGACGGATATTGTAATCAGCATGATCCCGTAGATTTCATATTTTAAAACACTGCCCAGCAGTGCTTTTTTCTTTTTCTTTCTTCGTTTAGCCACACCATCCACCCCCGGTAAAATATTATACCATATAATGGCGTGGCGTACCTATGTTCTCTTTTGTCAGAAAATGCATCTTTCTGGGACAGTGTTCGCATTACTTTCTACAGAGTCCCAGGAAAGAGAATTTCATGGATTCCAGCGGATAATAGCTCCCGGCGAAAATGCCGGGTCCAGATACTTTTCAAGGGGGCAATCAAGCAGTCTAACGATACGCGCCTGTCCGTGTTCCATAGGCTCTACCTGCATCAACATGCCTTGTATGCTGACTTCCTCCAGCGGCAGTACAAAGCTAACTGCTCCTTCGTATACCTGCTCTATCGGAATAACCGTATACAGGGTCATTGCGTCAACCCTCCTTGCACGATTTGTTCAGGCAACTGTGCAATATCTCCGGCAATCATTCCGTTCAAGCGGGACAACGCCGCACCGATTCCACCCACCTCATCCATCAGTCCGTACTTGACCGCATCGTAGCCGCCGACTGCAGTACCGATATCCCGGTTCAGTTCACCGGTTTTAAACATCAGATCCTTGAACTGCTGCTCAGAAATTCTTGAATGGGAGGTTACAAATCTCACCATTCTCTCCTGCATCCGCTCCATATACTCAAAGGTCTGCGGCACTCCGATAACCAGTCCATTCATACGGATAGGATGGATCGTCATCGTCGCGCTCTCGGCAATAAGGGAATAACTGGAGGCTACTGCAATTGGAACCCCAATACTGTGACCTCCGCCAATGACCACTGTTACCGTAGGCTTCGACAGTGAAGCTATCATCTCTGCAATCGCAAGTCCAGCCTCTACATCGCCGCCGACCGTGTTGAGGATAATCAGCAGCCCCTTCACTGTTTTGCTCTGTTCAGCGGCTACCAGTTGCGGAATGATATGCTCGTACTTAGTGGTCTTGTTATGCGGAGGCAGGACAAAATGCCCTTCAATCTGACCGATTATAGTCATGCAAAAGATGTCCGGTTCTCCGGTCGGAACCACAGTCTGACCCAGTTCCTTCACCACTCCTGCTGTTCCTGGAGGTATTGACTCACTGGTCTGCGGTTTCACCACATCCGGGAGAATCTCCTCATTTGCACTAACATTTACACCTGGTGTTATTTCCATCGTTCGCAGCACTCCCTTTTTGCTTGCAGCACTCCTCGGCTGCAGCCATACTAGCTTTGATTAGTATGACGTTACAAGGGACTCTGTTATGCACAAGGTCTTGATAAAGTATCCATAGACTCCGTCTCCGGTCCAGCCCAGTAAGACCTGGCACAGCAAAAGCCCCTCCTCCCCTGGAAACCGTCCAATATTTCCGGGAAGAAGGGGCTTTTGGCCCTGCTTATTTATTTACATAAGGATGTACGTGTATAACATCAACCATCCTTATATTTCCTGATGTCACCAATGCCGTCCTTATAGAATAGGACATATTTTTGCCTGGTTATTTCTTGATTACACTTCCATAATAATCGGAAGGATCATCGGTCTGCGGCGGGTTTGCTCATAGAGGAAACGGCCGAGTGAATCTTTGACGCTTGTCTTGAGTGATGCCCATTCATTGACCTTCTCACTCATCAGGCGCTGCAGTGTTCCGGATACAATCCGGTTCGCTTCGTCCAGAAGTCCTTCGGACTCCCGTACATAGACAAAGCCTCGGGAAATGATATCAGGTCCTGATACGATAGCGCCGTTCTGCTTGCTAAGCGTCACAACTACTACAAGAATACCGTCCTGAGACAGCAACTTGCGGTCACGGAGTACAATGTTACCAACATCACCTACGCCAAGACCGTCAATCAGCACGTTGCCTGCAGTTACCTTACCGGCTCTGCGGGCTGCACCTCCGGAAATTTCAATCACTTCACCCAGTTCAGTGATGAAAATGTTGCTTGGGTCTACACCTACGGATTCCGCCAGCAATGCATGTCTGCGCTGCATCCGGAATTCTCCGTGAATAGGAATGAAATATTTCGGTTTCATCAGATTAAGCATAAGCTTCAGTTCTTCCTGGCTTCCGTGACCGGATACGTGAACGCCGGAGTTGGAACCGCTGTAAATCACGTTGGCTCCCAGTCTGAACAGCTCATCGATGGTACGTCCGACATACTTCTCATTCCCTGGTACCGGTGTTGCCGCAATAATTACGGTGTCGCCAGGCAGGATGTCCACTTTCCGGTGACTGGAGCGTGCCATGCGGGTAAGCGCCGACATAGGTTCTCCTTGGCTGCCTGTGCACAGTACTACTACACGGTTCCCAGCCATTCTGTTCATTTCTTCCGGTTCAATCAGCATACCATCTGGAACATTCAGATACCCAAGTTCAGAAGCAATGGATACCACATTAACCATACTGCGGCCGATGACGGTAATCTTGCGACCTGTTGATTCCGCAGCGTTCACCACCTGCTGAATACGGTGCACGTTGGAAGCGAAGGTTGCTACCACTACACGCTGTTCGGCTTTGCGGAAAATATCTTCAAGAACAATGCCGACATTCTTCTCAGATGGAGTGAAGCCAGGCTTCTCCGCATTTGTACTGTCTGACATAAGTGCTAGTACGCCTTTTTGGCCGATTTCAGCCATCCGGTGTAAATTAGCGAACTGACCATTGACTGGGGTATGGTCAAATTTGAAGTCACCTGTGTGAACAACATTTCCTTCAGGTGTTTCGATACATACCCCGACGGAGTCAGGAATACTATGATTCGTTCTGAAGAACGTTACTTTGAGTGAGGTTCCAAGTTCGATCTCTGAGTCCTCATTAATTAGAATACGCTTGGTTTCCCCAAGAAGGTTCGCTTCCTTCAGCTTATTCTCCACAAGTCCCAGAGTAAGTCTTGTTCCGTACACCGGAACATTCAAGTTCTTGAGTACATAAGACAATCCGCCGATGTGATCCTCGTGTCCGTGGGTAAGAACAATACCTCTTACTTTGTCACGGTTCTCTGTGAGGTATGAGATATCAGGAATAACAATGTCAATACCGAGCATATCTTCTTCCGGGAATTTCAGTCCCGCATCCACGACTACAATGTCGTTCCCGTATTGAACCACGTACATGTTTTTTCCGATCTCTCCGACTCCGCCCAAAGCGAAAATCGTCAATTTATCGTTGTTGTTTTTTTTGGACAAATGAATCTAACCCTCCTATGATGTTGGACGTCATACTTTTATTTGTAAACATTAAGCTTCATTATTTCAGCGGCGCTGAACACATCTTCAAATTGCTGATAGCTTCCATAATTGACAAAGAAATTCCATAAATCTGTATAATTTCGCACTGCGAAAACTCCTTAATCGGGCAGTGAAATCCTTCTTGAGCGGAAAAACACCGTCAAAATTCACTGTCGCGCCCCTTGCGCGAAAATCCGGCTCCATTAGCACAGACTTATTCAAGGACCTATCCTGTCTCACAATGTAAAATACATTGACGGAAGATTACCGCATATTTAATTTTTACCGCACCCAGTCACTTAAGAACATTATACATGATTTTTTTGGCAAAAGACAAGTCATCGGCTCCGTAACCCTATTCTTTCCTTGAATTCATTGGTTTATTTGAGAAAAAAGCAGACGAAAACGTTTCACCCTCTAGGACTAAAGGGTTTTGCAGAAGGATTAAACTTAATACTGTGTTTATAATTTTGACACAATACGAACAAAAGCCGGTACTCCTTGGAAGGAATACCAGCTTAAGATTCCAGCTACTGTAAGTCCAAATATTACTACAGGAGTGCTGCAATAAACGCAGCCTCTTCTTCGCTTGGTGGTACTAGCGGTAACCGAACTGTACCAACATCCACACCGAGCAGACCAAGTGCATACTTCACTGCTGAGGGATTCGGAAGCGGCTGCGGACATTCGAACAGCCCTTTGAACACAGGGAACAGCTTACGGTGAAGCGCCCCTGCCCGTCTTACATCGCCTGAGACGTAAGCTTGGATCATTTCTGCCATTTGCTCCCCAACGACATGGCTGGCTACACTGATGATGCCATGTCCCCCCACAGCAAGTGCGGCAAGCCCAGCAGCATCATCTCCTGAATATACGCGGAAATCAGCCGGGCAAGCAGAAACAATCTGTGTAATTTGATCTACAGACAGACATTCCTTCGTTGCCACGATGTTCGGAATATCGGCAAGCCTTAGTGTCGTGGGTGTACTCATACTGATGCTGGTACGGCTAGGAACATTATAGAGAATAACAGGAAGTGACGTCTCCCCTGCTATGGCAGCAAAATGCTGATATAGCCCTTCTTGATTCGGTTTGTTGTAATAAGGGACAACCAGAAGCACGCCGTCCACACCGATTTTTTCTGCCGCTTGTGTCAGATGTATGGAATGCCTAGTGCTGTTGCTGCCTGTTCCGGCGATGATTTTACAACGGCCTGCAGCCTTTTTAAGTACATACGCGAATAACTCCAGCTTCTCTTCATCGCTAAGGGTTGGCGATTCTCCAGTCGTTCCGCAGACCACAAGCGCTTCGGATTTCTGCTCCTCAATGAGATAGTCGACGAGCCGTGAAGTGGCTTCCCAATTGATCTCTCCAGCCCTGTCAAAGGGGGTCACCATAGCGGTTATTAATCTTCCGAAGTCCACTTTGAATTCCTCCTTGTCAGCGGTGTAATTCAAACTTGGCATGTAAAGCGCGTAGAGACTGTACCATATCTTCTTTTTTGACCAGAACCCAAATGGTTGTATTGGAATCCGCTGACTGCAGAATCTGAATATTCTGTGAGCTGAGTGCTTCAACGATACGGGCCATGATGCCTGGAACCCCGTTGATCCCGCCCCCGATGACTGAAACCTTGGCGCAGCCGGACAGGCTCGAAGGTCGAAGGCCCAGCTCCTGAAGGGCAGAAATGGCCTGTTCTGACTTGTCATCGTTCACCGTATACAATGCTTCACTCGGTGTAACATTGATAAAATCCACGCTGATGCCGTTGTCAGCCATGCTTTTGAAGATCTGCAATTGCACGCCGGTTCCGTTGCCATTGGGGCATTCCACTGAAATTTGGGTAATGTTGCTGACATAAGCGATCCCTGTAACATAACGGTCTACCACTCCGTGCGAAACATCGCTAAACCCTTCAGGATGTGTCACTAGTGTTCCTTCTGCCTCGGAGAAGGTAGAGCGGACACGGACCGGAATCTGGGCCTGCATGGCAATTTCCACAGCGCGGGGATGTATCACCTTGGCCCCCTGATAAGCCATGTTGCAGATTTCCGTATAGCTGACATAGGTCAGTTGTTTCGCATCTTCGACAATCCGCGGGTCTGCCGTTAGAATACCATCCACATCCGTATAAATATCAACCATATCCGCGCGCAGTGCGGCACCCAGAGCTGTAGCTGAAGTATCACTGCCTCCGCGGCCAAGGGTTGTGAAATCACCGGCTTCGGTCTGACCCTGGAACCCGGTTACAATAACTACTTTATGCTCGCGTAATTCGCGTAGAATGCGTTCGGTCCGCACATCCAGAATTCTGGCATTACCATAGTTGTTATCCGTCAGAAAACCAGCCTGGGCTCCTGTCAGCACGGTTGAGGGAATACCCTCATGCTCCAGCAGGCCGCACAAGGTTGTGGCGGAAATGATCTCCCCGCAGCACATCAGCAGATCTTTCTCCCGGCTTGGCAAGGCATCCCCGTTCTGCACCGCCCAGTCCAGCAATGTATCGGTCGCGTATGGCTCACCCTTTCTGCCCATAGCCGACACTACTACTACAAGGCTGAATCCGTCAGCCAGCTCCCGTTTGACATGACGGATCACGTGTTCTCTGGCCGCTGGTGTGGAGAGTGAGGTTCCGCCGAATTTTTGCACCAAAATACCCATGTATAATTCCTCCATTGCTTCTCTAAGCAAGCACACTAATACGTATACACACTGTCCATTCCATAGGTCGAAAAAATCCGCCTAATGCGGGGTCACTATTCAGATAGCTGAATAAAGTGTTGAACCGCCCTCAAATATGAGGACGGCAGATGTATACCTTATGGTCAGAATGCCTGCATGAAACGTTATCTATGCTGAATGAAACCGTTCGATAATCATCGGCTGCAGCTGGTTGCCCTGCAGTGCCGCATAACAGGCCTCTGGAATGAGATCCATCTGCGCCACAAGCGAGTTCGGCTTGCCCTGCGGGTTATCCTGGCCGAACGGAACGAAATAAATATTCTTCGTCACCAAAAGCTTCGCTATATTCGATGCATTCAGCCCGAGTCCATCATTGGTGGAGATTGCCAGCACCAGTGGCCGGCCATTGCGCATTTGCGATTTGGCGGCCATCAGCACAGGGCTGTCAGTCATGGCATTAGCCAACTTACTCGTTGTATTCCCTGTGCAGGGCGCGATGGTCAATACATCCAGCAGCTTGGAAGGACCCAGCGGTTCCGCTTCAACAATTGTAGAAATGATATCATTCCCTGTTATATCTTTCAACTGTTTTAACCAATTTTCCGATGTACCAAAGCGAGTGTCTGTATTCAGTACAGATGCTGAAACGATTGGCACCACTTTGGCGCCGCCATCCATAAACCGTTGAATCTGCGGCATCACCTCGGCAAACGTACAGTGTGAACCGGTAATAGCATAGCCTACTGTTTTTCCATGCCAATCCATTTATTCGTCCCCCCTGTTAAAAGTCTCGTCCGCTATCGACTGTACCAGCGCACCTGCCATAATAATTCCGGCGCTTTTGGGAGCAACGATTCCGGGTAGTCCCGGTGCCAGCATAGCCTTGATCCCGCGTTTTTCCGCATAGCGGAAATCGCATCCACCCGGGGCGGAAGCCAGATCAATAATTACACAGTGTTTGGGGAGACGCGACAGCACCTGCGCGGTAATAATCATACTTGGTATGGTATTGAAAATAAGATCAACTTCCGGCGCATGTACCAGTAGCTCTCCAGTCATAAAGGGCTTCCAGCCCATCACTTCGGACCTCGCGTAATGTTCTTGTTTTCTTACTCCCACCTTCACAACTGAACCCAGTCCCTGCAGCGCCCTGGCCATGGTGAACCCGGTTCTGCCCATGCCCAGTACCATTGAGGTCGAGCCATGGATTGTAAAATCCGTATTCTGAATAGCCATGACCAGCGCTCCCTCCGCTGTCGGGATGGAGTTGTAAATCGCCACGTCGTCCCGGCTCAGCAGTTCCACCAGTTTCAGTGAATGCCTGGCACATAGGCCACGCAAATAGCTTTTGGCCATACCGGTATATACCGTACAACCTGGTGACAGCGCTGCAGCGTGTTCCTCCAGCAGTTGCAGCCGTTCTGTGGAAAAAAGGGCATTGATATTCCCTTCATCATCACAGCCTACCGTAGGCAGCACCAATACATCCGCACGGCTTAGCAGCTCTACCGACATCTGTTCAAGGCTCACCCCTGGGCTTGGGGTATCCCACTTGTCGAACCCGGCAGCGCTTACCGTCGCATCCATTTCCACACATTTCCGAATCACTTCAATCTGTCTCGCGTCCCCGCCCAGGAACACGATCCTGATGCCAGTAAGCATAGGGATGACGCTCCTTTCCACATACACACTATTGACTATAGAGCATCTTATGCCGTGGTGGGCGGATGGGTGATTAGCCGACAAGAATTGAACCGCATGCTCCATCCAAAACAACTTTCAAATGCAAATAAGCTGTCTCAGGTATGGACCGTAAGCAGCACTACCAATATCAGTTGATCAATATAAAAAAGCTAAGCAACCAAT
This sequence comes from Paenibacillus helianthi, assembly GCF_001909055.1. Lineage (GTDB taxonomy): Bacteria > Bacillota > Bacilli > Paenibacillales > Paenibacillaceae > Paenibacillus_AQ > Paenibacillus_AQ helianthi. The sequence goes on along the minus strand of NZ_LVWI01000039.1, from coordinate 76,722 downwards.
ATCTACCGAATCCAATCCGGTGTGTATTGGTAATGCTTAGCTTGAGCTAATAATTAATGTAAAAAATAAAGCGTCCTATTTACCTGTATGTCCAAAGCCTCCGGCTCCCCGCTCTGTCTCTGACAGTTCTTCCACTTCGACCAGTGTCACAGATGGCACAGCCTGAAAGACCATTTGGGCAATCCGCTCATTGCGGGCGATGGCAAAGGGTTCCAGTCCCAGGTTGATGAGCAGCACTTTGATCTCACCGCGGTAATCGGCATCAATGGTTCCAGGTGTGTTCAGACAGGTAATACCGTGTTTCAGCGCAAGCCCGCTACGCGGCCGGATCTGCGCCTCCAGGCCGTCTGGCATGGCCAATGATATACCTGTGGGGATTAGTGCCCTCCCGCCCGGAGCAAGCACAACAGCCTCTCCCACGGCGGCATACAGGTCATAACCCGAGGCCTGTTCAGACATTTTACGGGGAAGCTCTACATCCTCATTCCCGGGAAGCTTATTAATTTGAACGTAATACGACAAGATCATCTCTCCTAACATTGGCAATAGCTTTGTCTGTTGAGCCCACCATCGCTAGTGCAAGCGGCTCCGCAAACATATGATCCAGCAAATGGTTGACATCATCCATTGTCACCTGCTGGATTTTGGCGATCATATCATCCAGTGTATCATGTCTTCCAAGCATCAGCTCGTTTTTACCGATACGGTTCATCCGGCTGCTCGTGCTTTCAAGGCTAAGAATCAGGCTTCCTTTAAGCTGCTCCTTGCCCTTTCTCAGTTCATCTTCGCTAAGCCCATGGACAGCAAGCTCAACCATCATTTCTTTAATCAATTCTGTGACCTCTTTGGTCTGCTTCGGCGCCGTTCCTGCGTATACAGTGAACATCCCGCTATCTGCCTGGGAGCTGTGATAGGAGTATACCGAATAGGCCAAGCCCCGTTTTTCACGGATCTCCTGAAACATACGTGAGCTCATGCCGCCGCCAATTGCATTGTTCAGAAGCACCATCGGATATTGCAGGGGACCGCCGCTTTGCACACCCGGCAAAGAAAGGCAGATATGGTTTTGCTCTGTCTTTTTGCGGTGGAACAGCAGCTCGCCTTGGAAAGCGGGCACTGTCAGCGCTGCGGATTCACCATGATTTTGAAAAGATCCAAAGTGTTTTTCGAGCAGCTCTGCCAGTCCATCATTAATGTTACCAGCTACGCTGATGACCGTATTTTCAATCGTATACTGAGCCTTCATATAGGCCCGGAGATCATCCGGAGTCATTTCCTGAAGACGTTCTTTGAGGCCCAGAATCGAATACGCCAGCGGGTGTTCGCCGTAGGCGGCGGCACACATCAGATCATGAACCAGATCATCCGGAGTGTCTTCGCACATTGCGATTTCCTCCAGAATGACATTTTTTTCCTTAGCCAGCTCTTCAGCATCCATACGTGATCGAAAGAACATATCGGCCAGCACATCCACAGCAATGGGCAGATGCTCATCCAAAACTTTGGCATAATAGCATGTGTATTCCTTAGAGGTAAATGCATTGACGTTACCGCCAATGGCATCGAACTGTTCGGCAATATCCTTTGCACTGTAGCGTTCGGTGCCTTTGAACAGCATATGCTCAATAAAATGAGAAATCCCGTTGTTCTGCGGAGTCTCATTGCGGGAGCCTGTTTTGACCCAGATTCCAAAGGAAACGGATCGGCCGGTGGGGATTTTTTCCGTTACCACCCTGAGGCCGTTTGATAACACTATTTTTTCCACTTCTAAATCCTCCTGGCATAGCCCTGGTTCTATCTGTATTTGGTATACGCGCTTTTATCCTACCAGAATTAAACCGCTCACTCAACATCGGCAGGCAGCACACGCTCTGAAGATAACGTTTGGCTTACTGTTCCCAGTTGCAGCCCTTTAGCTTTTATTCCCCGGATCATACCTTTCAGTGCCTGAGATGAGGAAGCTGTGGGATGCATAAGAATCAGGGTTCCAGGCTCCGTCTTGCTGCTGATTTTGGTTATGATCGATTCTGGTGAAGGATTGCGCCAATCCACCGTATCGAGCGTCCACAGTACTGTTTTCAGGCCAAGCGAGGCAGCAATTTCTACAGTTTCCTGGTCAAAATCACCGGATGGAGGTGCAAACCAAATATTCGTCACTCCGAGACTTTCCTTTAAAAGATTTTGGGTTTTCTGAATTTCAGCCGTGGCCCTAGCCCTGCTCAAAGTGCTCATATTGGGATGGGTATATGCGTGATTTTCCATTTCATGACCGCGTTTCTGCATTTCCATTGCCAATTCTTTATTATGGCTAAGCCAACTGCCATCCAGAAAAAAGGTCACCTTCACCTGTTCCTGATCCAGAATGTCCAGCATCGGGATAATATACTGGTTCCCCCATGCGACATTGATCATCAGTGATACCATCGGTTTCGCCGGATTGCCCCGGTAGATGGGCTGGGCCCCCAGGTCACTTAATGAAATCTTAGGCTGAATTTGGCGGTAGAACAGCTTCAAGCCGTCATTTGGCCCCTTAAGCCTTGCACTCCTGTAGGTCGACTCCACATCTACTTCGAGACCGTTATAACCTGGTATAGCCTTCCACACTCGGTCCACAGTCGCATCTACTGGCGGTCTGTTCAACTCGGATGCCTTGCTCTCGATAATCTTGCGCAAATCTTTCCCCGGCTCTGCCGAGACCTCATTCCATACAGCCAGTTCTGTCTGTGGCTTAAGCTGGGACAACATTTCCTTCACCGGTCCTTGGGTACTGCCGATGCCGATTACCACAGCGATGCAGGCCAGTACAAGTGCCGCTTTTTCCGTCTTCATGACGTCTTTCCTCCCCGGCAGAAACGGTTCATTTGTCGGTCCCGGCGCAGAGCAGGTGCAGGGACACTTTGTCCCAGCCTATGAACCCCCGGAGGAAAATATGACTGCAACTCAAGTAGAAACGGCTACGCCGTCCTTTTTTTAGGACGGTAGCCGTTTCAGCGAGAAATATAAGGATAATTTATTGTGTGAAACATATAAATTCTATATTTGAAAATAGCCCCACAGCGTGGAGCTTGGTTACCCGGATATACATTTAAAAAAAGAGCCAGAACGAAATTGCTTCTGTCTCTTCCCATTCATACATTTAACCTGATTTGAAGTAACAGTGAAATTACGCTTTGGCTGCGCCTTCCGAAGTCAGTACAGCTTTACGTGACAGATTGACGCGGCCCTGCTGGTCGATTTCGGTTACTTTGACAGTAATCGTATCGCCGATGGCCACTACATCCTCTACCTTGGCTACACGCTCTGTGGACAGCTGAGAAATGTGCACCAATCCGTCTTTACCCGGAATCAGTTCAACAAATGCACCAAACTTCTCGATACGTCTGACTGTACCTACATAGATTTCGCCGACCTGCACTTCACGCACAATGCCTTCGATAATTCCGCGAGCTTTTTGAATCATCGCTTCGTCTGAAGATCCGATAAAGACACGACCATCCTGCTCGATGTCGATTTTCACGCCGGTTTCCTCAATGATTTTGTTGATGATCTTGCCGCCCGCACCGATAACATCTCGGATTTTGTCCGGATTGATGTTGATGATAATGATTTTCGGAGCATATTTAGACAGGCTTGTTCTAGGTTCGGAGATGGCTTCCATCATTTTGCCCAAGATGAACATCCGTCCTTCTTTGGCCTGCTGCAGCGCATCCTGAAGAATCTTACGGTCGATGCCGTCGATTTTGATATCCATCTGAATCGCCGTAACACCTTCAGCCGTACCAGCTACCTTAAAGTCCATATCGCCTAGATGATCTTCCATCCCTTGAATATCGGTCAGAATCGAGACATGATCTCCGTCTTTGATCAGACCCATAGCTACACCGGCTACAGGTGCCTTAATTGGCACACCCGCATCCATCATTGCCAGAATACTGGCGCAGATACTCGCTTGTGAAGTTGATCCGTTGGATTCAATGGCTTCTGATACCAGACGAATCGTGTACGGGAATTCTGTTTCACTTGGGATGACTTTGGACAACGCGCGTTCACCCAGGGCTCCATGTCCAATCTCGCGGCGACCAGGTGCTCTAAGCGGACGAGCTTCCCCTACGCTGAACGGAGGAAAGTTGTAGTGGTGCATGAAGCGTTTGGTCTCAGTCGGATCAATTCCATCGAGAATTTGCACATCGCCGAGCGCTCCAAGCGTACATACGCTAAGGATCTGAGTCTGTCCACGTGTGAAGAGACCGGAACCATGTGTGCGTGGCAGCAGAGCAGTATCACATTCAATGGGACGAATTTCATCCAGCTTGCGTCCATCCGGACGGATCTTGTCATGTGTGATCAGGCGTCTTACTTCATCCTTCACGATATCATGCAGCACTTCCTTGACATCTTTCAGAAGCTCCGGTGTTTCTATGTATTTCTCTGCGAAATACTCCACCGTTTCATTGTTAATCAAATCGATGGCATCCTGACGGGCATGCTTCTCGGCGATCTTCACTGCTTCCACTAAGCGAATCTGAGCATACGCGCGAACTTCAGCATTTACATCCGCATTTACAGTATGCAGTTTCACTGCCATTTTTTCTTTACCGGCAACCGCAACCAGTTCTTCGATCACAGCTACAATCTTGCGGACTTCATCATGTCCGAACATGATGGCTTCCAGCATCACATCTTCCGGCACTTCATTGGCTTCTGCTTCCACCATCATGATGGCGTCCTTAGTTCCGGCTACAACTACATAAATATCGCTGACCGCTTGCTGCGCAACATCAGGATTAATGATGAATTCACCATTTATGCGGCCAACTGCCACGCCGCCGATTGGACCGCTGAAAGGTACGTCGGAAATACTGAGTGCAGCTGAAGTACCAATCATAGCCGCAATATCAGGTGCACAATCCTGATCCACACTCATTACCAGATTGAGAACCTGTACATCATTGCGGAATCCTTCAGGAAACAATGGGCGAATCGGGCGGTCCGTCAGACGGCTGGACAGAATCGCTTTCTCGCTGGGTCTGCCCTCACGTTTGATAAATCCACCGGGAATTTTACCAACTGCATATAGTCTTTCCTCGTAGTTAACTGTAAGCGGGAAAAAATCCAGATCTTTAGGCTCACTGGACGCTGTAACCGTACACAATACTGAAGTATCACCATAACGGACCATAACTGCAGCATTTGCCTGTTTGGCCAATCGGCCCGTTTCAAGTACAAGGCGTCTTCCGCCAAGTAGCATTTCTACACGTTTTTCCATAAAATCCCTCCTTGAATGGTAGTAGACCCGCCGTTCACGATCGCAGGTTCAATGTTAACCTTAAGTAAAACGTAAGTTATACAAGTGGAAACGGCTATGCCGTCCTAATAAGGACGGTATTCGTTTCAGCGAGAAAGAGAAGGAAATTTTATAGCGTGGAACATATAAATCCTTATCTTTTAAGAAGAAACGGCTTCACCGTATGTAAATTAAGCTCTCCTCTTTCCTCAAAAATATAAGGATCACCTATAGCACAAGGACTATAAATTCTTATATTTCAAGCAAAAACGGCTTGTCCTCAAGATGAGGTTAAGTAGCCGTTTTGTGCAAATCATATCCACTTGCTGCTTACCATAGTTTCCCCTAAATTTTCAAAAAGCAACCCGGCTGTCCCGCTGTCGCTCGTAAGAAGGACATACGGTATACAACCAGGCTGCTTTAGGGTAAAGATTATGGAAAATTAGCGACGCAATCCCAGTTTTTCGATCAGGGCGCTGTAACGTCTGATGTCTTTGTTTTTCAAATACGCCAGCAGTTTACGACGTTGTCCAACCATCTTCAGCAGTCCGCGACGGGAATGATGATCCTTCTTGTGCGTACGCAAGTGGTCAGTCAAATTAACGATGTTCTCCGTAAGGATAGCAACTTGCACCTCAGGGGATCCAGTATCGGATTCATGAGTTTTGTGCTCGTCGATCAATTGGTGTTTACGTTCTTGAGTCAATGCCATCCTGTTCACCTCCTTCAATATAATCGCCAATAGCCTCGTCACCGTCGGTGAGAACATGCAACCAAGCTAAGGTTATGATGCTGTTATTCCAGCAACGTTAATCAGTATAGCACCTTCGTAGACAAATGTAAACGGCATGTCCACTGTGAATCAGGATTGATCTTCCAGCAGACTTTTTGCCGTCTCAGCATCCTCACCAATTTGTGCGATCAAGGCGCCGATGGAGTCAAACTTTCGCTCAGGACGGATGAATGCGACCAGCTCCAACTCAAGCTCCTGTCCGTATATATCCCCCGCAAAATCAAACACATGCACCTCAAAGCTAGGCGCTGTTACTCCTTCATGGAAGGTTGGCTTCACACCAACGTTCATTACCCCGTGAAGAACTTCATCTTTATAAAATACTCTGACCGCATAAACACCCTTGGCAGGAATAACATAACGATCCTCAAGTTGCACATTAGCTGTTGGGAACCCTATGGTGCGTCCACGCTTCTCTCCATGCACCACTGTTCCCCGCAGATGATAACAGCGTCCGAACCATGTATTCGCCAGGGTAATTTCCCCATTTTGGAGACTTTTCCGAATTCCAGAGCTGCTTACCTTCTCTCCCTCAATTAGGAACGGAGGCGCAGTCACAACACTCATTGCCCCTTGACCCAGCTCTTGAAGCCGTTCAGGGTCACCCTTTCCAAGGTAGCCGAAACGGAAATCAAAGCCGACCACGGCGGTTACAATCTGAAGTGGCAGCAGCATCAATGATACAAAATCCTCCGGACTTACTTTTGAAAGCTGCTCATTAAATTCAATGATATACAAAATATCGACACCCATACCCGCAAGGATCTCCTGCTTGTCCTTTGGAGGAGTCAGATATCCATCATAGTCTCCTTTGCCCATAACATCCTTAGGATGCGGATGGAAGGTCATGACTGAAGCCGGTATACCTTCTTGACGGGCCAGAGCAACAGCGGATGCAATGACACTGGCATGTCCACGGTGCAGTCCGTCAAACTGACCCAGAGCGGCCACTTGCGGCCGTGCCCACAGTGCTGCGGTCTCCGGCAGTATCGGATAGCTTAAGGTTACGGTTCTCACGCTGTTTCTCACCTACAATTCACTAAATGAAATAAAAAGTTATACTTGTGCAAATACCTTAACGGGTGCGATCGCCCCTGTATCTTCTAATTCATAAATGCCCAGGAATTCGCCCTTAACGTCATACAGGCGAAAATGTCCATTCTGTTTCACTTCAGGCGCCACATAACGGATCGACAGACGCTGCCCCTGCAGAGCTGCTTTCTTTTTCTCATCCATCACTGTATGGCTGGGCAAATGGGAGATGGCTTCATCCGCTGCAATTAAATGTTCCCCAAGTGTACCTGCTTCTTTGTATTCAGCTATTTGCTCAAGGGTTAAGCAATGACTGGCCGCTATCCCTGCCGACATGGTTCGTTCAAGCTTAACCATGACTCCAGGAAGTCCGAGTGCCCGTCCGATATCCACACAAAGTGTACGGATATAAGTACCTTTGGAACACAGGACACGAAATGTAATATCGGGATGATTGCCGTTCCAGACCATACCAGTCATCTCAATCTCATAGATTTCCACTTCGCGGCTTTTACGCTCCACTGTTTTGCCTTCTCTGGCGAGTTCATATAGACGTTTGCCGTCAACCTTGACTGCGGAATACATGGGTGGAACCTGAGAAATCACGCCTTTGAAAGAATTAAGCACAGCGAGTACTTCAGCTTCAGTGACATGGACTTCTTCAACCGTTTCCGTAATCGTCCCGGTTAAATCCTCTGTATCACTGGATACTCCTAGTCTCAGCGTGGCTACATATTCTTTGGGGAGCTCCTGAATGTATTCAACGACACGTGTTGCCCGTCCAAGGCAGAGCGGCAAAACACCGGTCACCTGGGGATCAAGCGTGCCCGTGTGCCCGATCCGTTTCATACCGAGAATACGTCTGGCTTTGGCAACAACATCATGTGAAGTGAATCCGGCAGGCTTATACACAGCCAAAACACCTGTAAGCTCACTCATAAATGACGTCTGACCTCCTGAAGTACCATTGGAATAGCATCTTCCAGTGTGGCATCAATACGTGCACCCGCAGCGCGGGTGTGTCCGCCTCCACCAAAACTTTGCGCCAAAGCGGCAACATCTACTTTACCTGCGGAACGCAAGCTAACCTTCACGGCACGCTCATGAATAACCTTGAACAGGATTCCTACCTCCACACCACGGATATTGCGCGGATAGTTCACGATACCTTCAAGATCTTCGTTTGCGGCTTCACAATCCAGCATATCTTGAGGTGTCACTGATACCCAGGCTATTTCGCCTTCCGGCGATAGCTGCAAAGTACTTAGTGCCCGGTTCAGCACCTTGAGTTGTGCCAGGGTCATCTCCTCGAGCAGCGTTTCCGCAAGCGTTGGCCCATTTACACCGAGTTCAAGCAGCTCGGAAACTGCAGCCATCACTTTAGGGGAAGTATTGCTGTAACGAAAACCTCCGGTATCCGTTAACAGTCCGGTATAGAGAGCTGTGGCGATATCGATATCCCACTCCACCTCAAACGTCTTCAACAGATCGAACAAAATTTCCGCAGTCGCAGCAGCATCCGGTTTAATCAGCGTAACGTAGCCATAACCGTTATTCGTAGGATGATGATCTATATTCACGATGAGGGCATCGGTGGCAAAATGACGCTGGGTAAGCCCTACACGCTGAAAATCGGCACAATCAACACAAATGACATTCTGGTATTGTCGAGACAGATCGCCGTCGGCCAGGTTAACAATCTCATCAGCATGCCATAAGTATTCCATCCGTTGCGGGATCGGCCCTTCGTTCAGCATAGTATATTTTTTGCCCAGACATGAGAGAAGCCAGCCCACCGCGAGGGTGGAGCTGACTGCATCTCCGTCCGGCTGAACATGCGACACTACAAGATAATCGTCGTGTTCCAGCAGAAACTTACGGGTCTGCTGGAGACTTTGTTCATAGCTCTGCATTCGCCGTCTCCTTTATGTTTCCTAGCTTTCTTCGTTCTTGCCAATTTCACCAAGCAGCTTCTCGATATGGCTTCCGTATGCAACGGATTCGTCAATCTTGAAGATCAGCTCAGGGGTATGACGAAGGCGGATCGCTTTGCCAAGCTCCGAGCGGAGAAAACCGTTGGCTTTCTCAATCGCTTTGAGTGAACCTGTGACCTGCTCTTCATCCCCAAATACGCTCAGGTAGACTTTCGCCTGCGACAGATCGTTGGTCACGTCTACGCCGGTTACTGTCACAAACCCGATGCGCGGGTCTTTTAGACCGCTTTGGATGAGCTGGCTCAGTTCTTTTTTGATCTGTTCGCCAACCCGTCCGGCTCTGATTTTAGACATCTATATCACCTCTTCGCTTAGCGCTCTACCGTTTCCATGATGAACGCTTCGATAATGTCGCCTTCAACGACATCATTATAGCGTTCCAAAGTTATGCCGCATTCATAACCCTGCGCCACTTCTTTTGCATCATCTTTGAAACGTTTCAAGGTGTCGATCTTGCCTTGGAAAACAACGATACCGCTGCGGATCAGGCGCATTTCGGCATTGCGGGTAATTTTGCCGGAAGTAACCATACATCCTGCAATAGTACCCACTTTGCTGATTTTGAAGACATTACGCACTTCAGCATGGCCGATAACGTTCTCTTTGTAGATGGGATCAAGCATCCCTTTCATCGCACTTTCAATTTCTTCAATTACATTGTAGATGATGTTGTGCAGACGCACATCCACTTTCTCCTGTTCGGCAGCTGCTTTCGTCTGTGTATCCGGACGAACGTTGAAGCCGATAACGATAGCATTGGATGCTGCCGCCAAGGTGATGTCGGATTCCGTAATCGCGCCAGCACCGCTGTGAATGATCTTCACGCGCACGCCTTCAACTTCGATTTTGGCCAGGGAGCCTTTCAGTGCCTCTACCGAACCTTGTACGTCACCCTTGATGATCACGTTGAGATCTTTGATCTCGCCGTCTTTGATGTGCTTGAACAGATCATCCAGCGTTACGCGGGTGTTCGTGTTCAGCTCGGACTGGCGCTGAGACGTAGAACGTCTGTCAGCAATAGCACGGGCTTTGCGCTCATCTTCAAAGGCCATGAACGGATCCCCAGCCTGCGGCACTTCCGTCAAACCGGTAATTTCCACTGGTGTGGAAGGTCCCGCTTCCTTGATCTTGCGTCCCTTGTCATTGACCATGGCACGTACGCGTCCGAAGCAGTTACCTGCTACAAAGGCGTCTCCGACTTTCAGCGTACCATTCTGTACGAGAATTCGGGCAACCGGTCCACGGTTTTTGTCTAGTTCAGCTTCTATAACAGTACCGCGTGCCCGTTTGTCCGGGTTCGCCTTGTACTCATTCACTTCAGCAACGAGCAGAATCATTTCCAGCAGCTCTTCCAGGTTAATACGCTGTTTGGCCGACAGGTTGACGAAGATCGTATCGCCGCCCCACTCTTCCGGAACCAGTTCATAACTAGTAAGCTCCTGCTTCACCTTGTCAGGATCTGCGCCCGGCTTATCGATCTTGTTAACTGCAACAATGATCGGAAGTCCGGCTGCCTTGGCATGGTTGATTGCTTCCACCGTCTGCGGCATTACACCGTCATCAGCTGCTACGACGATAATCGTCATATCCGTAACCTGGGCACCACGGGCACGCATAGCCGTAAACGCTTCATGGCCCGGTGTATCAAGGAATGTGATTTTTTTGTGGTTAATTTCGACTTGGTATGCTCCGATATGCTGTGTGATTCCGCCTGCTTCACCGCCGGTTACGTTCGTGGAACGAATGGCATCGAGCAAAGTTGTTTTACCATGGTCAACGTGACCCATGATCGTTACAACCGGAGGACGGGCCTGCAGATCATCTTCGGAATCATTTTCTTCCACAGTTTCAAAGCTATCTTCATCCACCGGGATCTTCACTTCAACTTCAACACCGAACTCGCCGGCCAGAAGCAGAATAGTATCGATATCAAGTTCCTGATTGATTGTGGCCATAACGCCCATGGAGATCAGCTTCTTGATCACTTCGGAAGCATCCTTGTGAAGCAGCTTAGCTGTTTCACCGACAGTCATGCTGCCGCGTACAATGATCTTCTTCGGTGTGTTGTCGATTTTTTCACGGTATACCGTCGGCTGATTTCTGCCGCGGTTGTTCTTGCCGCCACGGCCGCGGAAATTGCCGCCTTTACCGTCTTCAAAACGTTTCTGGCCGCTGTTGTTATTGGGTCTGCCACCAGTTGTGTTCTTTTTGGGACCTTTGTCGCCGCCGCGGGAGAAATCACCGCCACCTTGACCTTGTGGACGGCTGTCAGCCGTACGTGCTCCACCTTGACCTTGTGGTGCGCCAGTACGTGGTGCACCGCTGCCTTGGCCTTGTGGGCGGCTACCTGTGGAACTGCCCTGCGGACGGCTGCCACCGGTGGAGCTGCCTTGCGGACGGCTGCCGCCGGTAGAACTACCTTGCGGACGGCTGCCACCGGTGGAACTGCCTTGCGGACGGTTGCCACCAGTGGAACTGCCTTGTGGACGGCTGCCACCAGTGGAGCTGCCTTGCGGACGGCTGCCTGTGGAGCTGCCTTGTGGGCGATTGCCGCTAGTGGAGCTCTGCGGACGGGAATTCTGTGTGGAACCTGTTGTTGCTCTGCGGGAATCTTGTCCGCTTTGGGGCCTTGGGGACGTCGTCGATTGGTTGTTGTTTTGGTTACTGTTCATACCTACCTGCTTTTCCGGTTGATTTTTGTTGGCATTCTGAGCATTTTGGGGATCGGCGGTTACCGTTCCGGCAATTGCCGGACGGCTGCTGGTTCCGCTGTCCCGCTTAGCTGCAGCGTTTGACTTGATATCCTTGAAGAACTGTTCCACTTTGTTCACGGAGCCATTCTCCATGACACTCATATGATTATTCACAGGGACATTCAAACGCTTCAGAATTGTAATAATTTCTTTACTGCTCATATTAAGCGATTTCGCGTATTCATACACGCGCAGCTTATCCTTATTGTCTTCTTTAGTCAATAACTCCACCTCCGACAGTATCTCCAAGCACTCTGGAGATCATTTCCGCGAATCCTTTATCCGTAACGGCCAGCACAACGCGCCGGTCCTTACCAATACTTGCACCGAGTTCATCCCGGTGAAATGCGATTACTAGTGGAATATCGTAGGTTCCGCACTTGTCACGGAACTTTTTCTGAGTATTTTCTGAAGCGTCACCTGCGAGGACGACCAGCTTCGCCTCCGAAGACCGTACTGCTTTGAGCACAGCTTCGTCGCCGGTGACAATCTTGCCTGCTCTCATGGCAAGCCCTAAATAAGAAAGTGCCTTACTCATTGTCCTCACTATCCTTTGCTGCCAGAAACTGCTCCTCGACGGATGCAAAATCCCGTGCAAGCTGGGCATAGATTTCAGGACTCACTTGACATTTGAGTGCACGGTCAAGTGCTTTATTCTTTTGTGCCAGCTTAAAACATTCCAGTTTGCCGCAAATATAAGCTCCCCGGCCCGACTTTTTGCCAGTCAGGTCTATCAGCACTTCGCCCTCAGGCGTTCTCACCACGCGAATCAGCTCTTTCTTGGGCATCATCTCCTGGCTTGCAACGCATTTGCGCAGCGGTACCTTACGCTGTTTCATGTCAATCGCCTCCCCTCTAAAATAGAGCAGGTTGATTAGTCAATGGAGACGGAATCCTGATGCATTTCATCATTAGAAGTTCTTGGTCTGCCGTATTCCTGCTCTGCCTGGCTTTCGCTCTTGATATCAATTTTCCAGCCGGTCAGCTTCGCGGCGAGACGGGCATTCTGTCCCTTGATGCCGATTGCGAGCGACAATTGATAATCAGGAACAATGACACGAGCCATCTTTTCCGCTTCAAAGACTTGAACCTCAAGCACCTTAGACGGGCTAAGCGCGTTGGCTACATACTCCTGAACCGCTTCGGAATAACGGACGATATCAATCTTCTCGCCGCGCAGCTCCGTAACGATCGTCTGAACTCGTGTGCCTCTAGGGCCTACGCACGAACCGACTGGATCTACTTCAGGATTGCGAGAGAAGACAGCAATCTTGGAACGGAAGCCAGCTTCGCGGGCTACAGAACGAATTTCGACAACACCGTCAAAAATTTCCGGAACCTCAAGCTCGAACAGGCGTTTCAAGAGGCCGGGATGACTGCGCGACAGCATGATCTGCGGCCCCTTAGTCGTGTTCTCAACCTTAGTGATATATGCCTTGATACGCTCACTTTGCTTGAACTTTTCTCCCGGCATCAGCTCGCTGAGCGGCAGAACTGCTTCGATTTTACCAAGGTCAACGTAGATATTGCGCATGTCCTGACGCTGTACAAGGCCGGTAACAATGTCATCTTCCTTGTCGATAAAAGCGTTATAGATGAGTCCGCGCTCTGCTTCACGGATACGCTGAGTCACCACCTGCTTGGCCGTCTGGGCGGCAATACGGCCAAAATCACGCGGCGTTACTTCAAGCTCGGCGATATCCTCCAATTGAAAATGAGGGTTGATCTCCCGGGCAGACATCAGCGAGATCTCAGTCCGGGTATCCAGTACCTCCTCAACAATCAGTTTGCGGGCAAACACCTTGATTACGCCTGTGTTGCGGTTCATATCCACACGCACATTCTGCGCCGCATTGAAGTTGCGTTTATAGCTGGAGATCAGCGCAGCTTCGATGGCTTCGAACAGCACATCTTTACTGATGCCTTTCTCCCTTTCCAGTTCATTCATAGCTTCGATAAAATCCATACTCATGAAATTCCGGTCCCCCTTTCAAGACGTTAAAAAATGATGGCCAATCTCGCACTGGCGACTTTGGCATACGGTACAACATGTTCTTTTTTGCCCGCGGAGATGAGCAGTTCCTCGTTCTCGAACGAGAGCAAACGACCTTCGAATTCCTTAAGTCCTTGAATCGGCTCATACACCGTTACATAGACGTCCTTGCCAACCGCTTTGGCGACATCCGCAGCTTTTTTGAGCGGGCGTTCAGCACCCGGTGAGGATACCTCAAGGAAATAAGCCTCAGGTATAGGATCATTCTCATCCAGCTTCTGACTGAAATATTCGCTGATGGCACCACAATCATCAATATCAATGCCGCCTTCTTTATCTACGAATATGCGCAAAAACCAGTTGGAGCCTTCCTTCACATATTCAACGTCCACCAGTTCGAAACCATTGTCCTCGAGATAGGGCCCAAGCATCTGCTCTACCGTTTGTTTAATTTGGGATTTAGGTGTGCTCAAAAGAAAATAACCTCCACGAACTTGTCTTTTGCTATATACCAAAGATAAAGAGTGGGTTTCCCCACTCTTTACACAACGGACTTATCTCATTATTACCAAAAAAATTATACCATAGTGCATCAGCACTGACAAGTGCCAGCCCTTGACTGCCTCATGTAACAAGTCGTAAAAACCTGCTGTCTCCTTGTTTCGAAGGGGGCTTTTTATAGGATTACCCTTTGCATTACTCCACTTGTTGCGGCTGTTAGAACAACGAAAGCTGGTTGCTCTCCGGTAATCCGCGGAAGCAGCCCATATTGTTCAGCAGTTCGATAACCGTCTTGCTCGCCTTGGATTTCTGCTGGAAATCTTCGATGGACAGAAATTCCCCGGCATTCTTGGCAGCCGCAATATTGATCGCTGCGTTATCGCCAATTCCAGCAAGTGAAGAGAACGGAGGAATCAGGCTATTGCCATCAACGGTGAATTTGGTTGCATCGGAACGGTACAAATCGATATTTTTGAAGGTGAAGCCGCGTGCGGTCATCTCCAGAGCCATTTCAAGCACAGGCAGCATCGCTTTTTCCTTCGGAAGTGCCTGGAAGCCTTTTTGCTCAATCTCAACAATTTGCCGGGCAATAGCCTCATAGCCCTTACAGCACAACTCAATGTCAAAATCAGCTGCCCGCACCGTAAAATAAGTCGCATAATACTCAATAGGATGGTAAAGCTTGAAATAGGCGGTCCGTACTGCAGAAATTACATAGGCGGCAGCATGTGCCTTCGGGAACATGTACTGAATCTTCAGGCAAGAATCAATATACCACTGTGGAACCTTGCATTTCTTCATTTCCTCTATCCATTCGGCAGACAACCCCTTGCCCTTACGAACACTTTCGGTAATTTTGAAAGCCAGGCCTGCATCCATTCCCGCCTTATAAATTAGAAAGAGCATGATATCATCGCGGCAACCAATAACTGTCTTAATATTGCAGGTGTTGTTCTTAATAAGCTCTTGAGCATTACCAAGCCAAACTCCGGTGCCGTGGGATAAACCCGAGATCTGCAGCAAGTCGGCAAAGCTGGACGGCTTCGACTCCACTAGCATCTGGCGGACAAATTTGGTCCCCATCTCAGGTACTCCGTAGGTTGCCACAGGTGTCCGGATCTGATCGGGCCTTACCCCCAGCGCTTCGGTAGAGTTGAACATGCTCATGACCTTCGGATCGTTCATCGGAATGGTCGTTGGGTCAACACCAGTTAAATCCTGGAGCATACGCATCATCGTCGGATCATCGTGGCCCAGTATATCGAGCTTTAGCAGATTGGCATCAAACGCATGGTAATCGAAATGGGTCGTCTTCCATTCTGCGGTGACATCATCCGCCGGGAACTGAACCGGGGTGATATCTTCAATCTCCATATAATCCGGCAAAACAACGATACCGCCGGGATGCTGCCCCGTACTCCGTTTCACACCGGTGCAGCCTGCCGCCAGGCGCCCGACTTCGGCTCCGCGCCACCGCTTCTGATGATGCTCCTCGTATTTTTTTGTGAAGCCAAAAGCTGTCTTTTCTGCAACAGTACCAATGGTGCCGGCACGGAATACATTGTCCGGTCCAAACATGGTCTTGGTGAAGTTATGCGCATTCGGCTGATACTCACCCGAAAAGTTAAGGTCGATATCGGGAACCTTGTCTCCCTTAAAACCAAGGAACGTCTCAAACGGAATATCCTGCCCCTCGCCTTTGAGTTTGCCTCCGCAGTTTGGGCATGTTTTATCTGGAAGATCGAAGCCGCTCGGCACACTGCCGTCAAGAAACCATTCGTTATGCTTGCACTCCAGATTTGTACAGATATAATGGGCAGGCAGCGGATTTACCTCGGAGATTCCGAGAAAGGTTGCCACCACAGATGATCCTACGGAACCACGCGACCCTACCAGGTAACCATCCTGATTGGATTTCTTGACAAGCCGCTCAGAAATTAGATAGTTGGCAGAGAAACCGTATTTAATAATCGGCGCAAGCTCCTTTTCGAGCCGGGCAACGACAACCTCCGGCAGTTCTTCACCATAGATCGATTTTGCCGTATTGTAGCAGGTTTCCCGGATCTCGTCGTCTGCCCCTTCAATTATAGGTGTGAACAGGTCGCTTGGAAAAAGCGGATATTCCTCAAAACGCTCAGCTAAGGCTACGGTGTTAGTAACAACAACCTCCATCGCTTTCTCCGCACCCAGGAATTCAAATTCAGCCAGCATCTCATCCGTAGTGCGGAAATGGGCGTCCGGCTTACGCTGATCCTTCAGCGGGCTGAAGCCGGTAATTCCATGAATCGTTATATCACGGAACAGTTTATCCCTTGGCTCCAGGTAGTGCACATTTCCAGTGGCAATAACCGGCTTGTTCAACTGCTCGCCAATTTCACAGATTTTACGCACCACTCCCCGTAAATCCTCTGGACTGGCAACAAAACCTTTGTCTACCAGATGCATATACATGGTCAGCGGCTGAATCTCAAGAACATCATAAAACTGCGCAACTTCCATTGCCTCTTCCACAGTCTTGTTCAGCACCGCCTCAAAAAACTCGCCCCGTTCACAACCGGAAATCACCAGCAGACCGTCTCTATACTGTTCTAGCTTGGACTTTGGTATACACGGTACCCGCTTGTAAAATTCGGTATGAGACATGGAAATCAGCTTATACAGATTCTTTTTCCCCACTGGATTCAGCGCATAAATACCGCAGTGAAACGGCCGGGTGTTGGAGAGATCATTACCGACATAATCATTCAACCGGTCCAGCCGGGTAAGGTTCTTGAGCTTCTCAGCATCAGCCAGCAGGCCGTTTAGGATTCCCCCCAGCGCAACGGTATCATCTACCGCACGGTGATGGCTCTCCAGCAGTACTTTATACTTGTCTGCTAATGTATTCAGCCTATGATTTTTCATGCTCGGGAACAACAGACGCGCCAGCTCCAGAGTGTCCAGCGAAGGGTTTGGTAATATCGGTTTGCCCAGCTTTGTTAGTGATGCCTGAATGAATCCCATATCGAATCTTGCATTGTGGGCAACTAGGATGCTATCACCTACAAAATCCACGAATTCCTGTAGCACAGGCTCCAGATCCGGTGCATCCTTCACCATTTCATCCGTAATATTGGTCAGTTGCTGGATATGATAAGGAATCTTTTCATGCGGGTTCACAAATGTTGAATACCGGTCAAGCTCCTTGCCTTCGCACATCTTGATCGCTGCAAGCTCGGTAATATTGTTGCGAGTAATTGATAAACCCGTGGTCTCTATATCAAATACAACGTAGGTCGCTGTCTTCAGTTCCAAGGGCTGCGGATTTTCTACAATATTCACCGAGTCATTGACAACATTGGCTTCTACGCCATAAAGCATTTTGATTTTGTGCTTATGGGCCGCGTGATCTGCATCAGGGAAGCTCTGAACCACACCGTGATCCGTGACGGCAATTGCGGGGTGACCCCATTTCGCGGCTGTTTTAACATACGCATCGATCGGTGCGACCGCATCCATTGTACTCATTGTCGTATGCAGATGGAATTCAACACGCTTCACTGGGGCTATATCTTTACGGGCAGGTGGTGCCTGAACCTCGGACAGATCCGAAGGAATCATCACCAGTTCAGGAACTTGCATGAACCGGTCATATTCTACTTTACCGCGTGCTCTGACCCATTTGCCGTTAGCCAGTTGTCCCATGACCTTCAGATCTTCTTTGGTCTTGGCAAACATTTTGATTTGCAGAGAGTCCGTAAAATCTGTAATACAGAAAGTGAACAGCGTATTTCCGTTGCGAAGCTCCTTGCTCTCAAGACCAAAAATAGTCCCTTGTATCGTGATCTTCTTTTCCTCATCCTGAATCTCAAGAATGGGCACAGCCTGCTCCTTAATCTCATAACCGACCTGGAGTTTAATAACCTCGTTCGGATCCCCTTCCTCTACAGGCTCATCAGGTTCACTGGCCATCATCATCATTTCCACCAGTTCACGCTGTTCTTGCTGCAGTTTCTGCTGGAATTCCTCATAGGCATCCGCTTTGCTCTCACTCTCGGCAATCTGGAGCTTAACCTTCAGGGGGAGACCGAAGAATTTATCGTAAAATTTCACAATCGCGCCTTCGATCCCTTTTTTGCGGGCCAGCTCCAGGGACATGGAGTCATTCAGGCTCAGTAAAAGTGTACCGTCCTGCAGCTCCTGGCTGGAGCGTGTCAACCAGCCATTGACAGAAGGGATTTCACGCTGCGCCCATTCCAGAAAAAGCCCCCAATATTCCTGCACAAGCTCCGCTCTGCTGATTTTGTCATCATATAGGAACAAGAAGCTGACTTTGGCAATATGCTGCAGCTTCTCACGCATTCTCAGTACAAAGGTCCGGTACGTCTGGGCCGGAACCAAACTTTCTTTGACAATAACGATATGCCAGTCATGATTGCCTCGGCTGATTTCCACACGTTCAATATATCCATCCAAGAAGTAAGGATCAATAATCGCGGGCGGAATTTCACCTTGCTTCATCAAAAGCTCGAACCGCTTTCTTCTCTCCACGTTCAGTTCCATGCTTCCCCCACCTAACTTACGCAATAATAAAAACGTCTGATTTCAGCAAATCATAAGAATGAGACAGATTTTAAAAAGCTTCCGGGTCAAAAAGCTTTGGGTTCTTTCGGCCCGCCGACTCCTCTCACCAGAAGCTAGATTAACGTACTAGAATCTTTATCATAAACAATGCTGAAACAAATTAATAGGCTTTGGCAAAAACAACCGTATGCGCTGCTGGTTTGCCGCAGCAAATGCACACTTGCTTCGTCTCGGCAGGATTGAAAGGAATGTTGCGGCTTGTAGCACCCGTCTCTTCCTTCACCTTGGATTCGCACGCCTCGGAGCCGCACCAGCCTGCCAGTGCAAAGCCTCGTTTCTCCTCCATGGAAGCCTTCATTTCATCGAGTGTATCCACCGAATAGAAGTGATCCTCACGGAATTTCAGCGCGCGCTCGAACATTTCGTTATGCACCTGCTCTAGCATCGTCTGTACTTCTTCCACCAGATTCGCTTGCTGGATGACCTTCTTCTCTCCGCTGATACGCGAGACCAGCACACAGACGCCGTTCTCCATATCACGTGGCCCCAGCTCAAGACGGATTGGCACTCCGCGCATTTCATACTCATTGAACTTCCATCCTGGGGTTACATCCGCCCGGTCATCCACGCGTACGCGAACACCTGCGTTTTTGAGTTCCTTGAACAGCTCGTCTGTTCGGCCGATGACAGCGTCACGAGTCTTAGGCGGTCCGATCGGTATCATAATAACCTGTGTAGGTGCAACTTTCGGCGGCAACGCGAGGCCCCGGTCGTCACCGTGAACCATAATCATGGAACCGATCAGACGTGTGCTTGTTCCCCATGAAGTGGTATGTACATGCTCAAGCACATTCTCCCGGCTCAGGTACTGGATTTCAAAAGCAACTGCAAATTTGGTGCCCAGGTAATGCGATGTTCCCGCCTGTACAGCTCGTCCATCCTTCATCATGGCTTCAATGGAATACGTATCTACCGCGCCGGCAAAACGCTCCGATGGGGTCTTTTGTCCGGTAATTACCGGAATCGCCAGATACCCTTCTACAAAATCCCGATAGATCTCCAGCATCTGCATCGTTTCTTCACGAGCTTCAGCTTCATTCTCATGAGCGGTATGTCCTTCCTGCCAGAGGAATTCACTCGTGCGAATGAATGGAAGTGTACGCTTCTCCCAACGGACCACGTTGGCCCATTGATTGATCAGAACCGGGAGATCACGGTAAGACTGAATCCATTTGGAATACATATGCCCAATCATGGTTTCCGACGTAGGCCGGATTGCCAGACGCTCTTCCAATTTACCGCCGCCCGCTTCCGTGACCCAAGGCAGTTCAGGATTAAAACCTTCGATGTGGTCCTTTTCCTTTTGGAAAAAGCTCTCTGGAATGAACATCGGAAAATAAGCGTTACGATGTCCTGTTTCCTTGAAGCGCCGGTTCATTTCTTCCTGGATATGCTCCCAGATTTCAAAGCCATCCGGTTTGAACACAATACAACCGCGGACCGGTGAGTAGTCCATCAAATCCGCCTTTTTAATAACATCAATGTACCAGCGTGAGAAATCCTCGCCCTGCGGCGTAATCTCTGTAACGAACTGCTTATCTTTGGCCATGTAGTGAAACTCCTCCTAAAATAGCCCCACAAAGTGTTGAATATTCATCAAAACTGATTCAGGTGCTTTGCGGGGACCCCCAAAAGTGTAGACCCAAGTGAAAAACGTAATGATAAAAATTAAGTGAAACAAGGAAAATCAACCGCTTATAAGACGCAATATATCATTATACGTAACAGCAATCATTACCAGGAACAGCATCGCAAAGCCAACGAAATGGACCATACCCTCATGGCCAGGATCAACCGGCTTGCCGCGCAATGCTTCTACACCAAGGAAGACCAGCCGGCTTCCGTCCAGCGCAGGAATCGGCAGCAGATTAAATATCCCTAAATACAGGCTTAGAATAGCCGCCCAATAGGTTAAATACTGAATCCCCTGCTGAGCGATCTGGCCGGTCATTTTTGCTGTACCAACAGGTCCTGAAATATCATCCATGTTAAAATTATTGATTAATTGTTTAAAGCCCATGAATATCGCCTTGGTCGTATCCACCATCGCTATACCTGATTTGGAGAACGTCTCCCCAAACCCGGCCTGACGAGTAGGCAACTCCGGAGTAATACCTACTTTACCGCCTTCTTCTCCCTCCATACTGCGGGGAATCATAGCCACATTATAGGTTTCTTCACCACGCTGTAATGTCCACTGCATCTCTTTGCCTTTGGAAGCGGAGGTTAACGAGATCATCTTTTGATAATCCCCGCCGATTTTCTCCCCGTTTACAGATACGACGATATCGCCTTTCTGCAGTCCGGCCTCTTCTGCGGGCATGTTGGCACTAACATCACCGATTTTCACATACGTAGGATTTTCGATGGGAATTCCCGCCATTTGCAGATGCAGGGCAAACAGCACAAAGGCGAGAATAAAATTCATCACCGGTCCGGCAAAAATAGCAATCGCACGCTGACCAACGGTTTTACTGCCGAATTGGCGGTCCTTAGGTGCAATTTGTGTCTGCTGGGTACCTTTAATGAGCATTGCTTGCGGATGAACATCATATACGGTTACTTCCCCGTCTACGTCCAGACGGATCTTCAGTTCGTTCTCCAGATCCGTGTACTGCGCTTCCCCGCGAATCACATTTCTGCGCGTGTCGAGAGAATCCAGGTATATGTTCTTAACCTTGTTATCTTGTCCCAGCCTAACAGCAATAGTTTGTCCAGGACCAATCTCAATAATCTCCGGATCTTCACCGGCCATCCTAGCATAACCCCCAAAGGGCAGCAAACGAAGTGTGAACTGGGTTTCATTTCGTTTATAAGAAAACAGTTTCGGGCCGAAACCGATGGCAAATTCCCGCACAAGAATACCGGCGCGTTTGGCAAAATAATAATGTCCCCATTCATGCACTGTTACCAGTACAAAAAACATGAACACCGTTAAAAAAACGACTCTTACCATTTCCATGCGTAACTTTCCCCCTTTAGGTGTAAGACCGAAGTATGTCCTCTTAATTTATCATTATTCCAAGACCCTGCACAAGAGAATCAACAGCCCCAGCCTATTTTTCAGGGTAAAGCAAAAATCCACGGATATATCTTATTTAGAGGGGATTACAACTTACTTGCAAGTTCACGTGTTGTATAGTCGCAATACTCAATTTGTTCCAGATCCGGGAATGCAACCGTTACATGATGCTGCAGTACTTCTTCAATAATCTCTTCAATCCGTAAGAAAGGAATCTCATGACGCAGGAAGCGGGCAACTGCGATTTCGTTAGCGGCATTAAAGGCAGTAGTGTTCGTCCCTCCGGCCTTCCCGCATTCTATCGCAAGCTTCAGCGCTGGAAAACGCACATAATCCATTTCCCTGAAGGTTAGTTGACCGACTTGAGACAGAGACAATCGTTTGGCCGGTGAAGCCCACCGGTCCGGATAGGTGAGCGCATACTGGATAGGAACGCGCATATCCGGGTTACCCAACTGAGCTATTATACTGCTGTCCCGGAACTCCACGTAAGAATGGATAATGCTTTCCGGATGCAGTATTACCTGGATTTGTTCATACGGCAAACCGAACAGCCAATGAGCTTCAATTACTTCCAAGCCCTTATTCACCATAGTGGCCGAGTCAATCGTGATTTTGGACCCCATGCTCCAGTTCGGATGCCGCAGGGCATCTTCAACCGTAACCTCCTTAAGCTGATCCCGGGAATAGTCCCGAAATGAGCCGCCGGAGGCAGTAAGCGTAATATTGGCAATATCCTCACGGTTTTCACCATTAAGACACTGGAATATAGCAGAATGCTCACTGTCGACTGGGAGCACTTGAACGCCTTTTCTCACGGCACGCTCAGTCACCAGATGTCCGGCTGTAACGAGTGTTTCCTTATTGGCTAAGCCAATATGTCTTCCAGCATCAATTGCCGCAAGCGTGGACTGTAACCCGACACTACCCATTACCGCTGTTACCAAAGTATCCGCATCTCCGCCTGCAGCGATCTCAACCAGTCCTTCATTCCCGCTAAAAAGCTCCACGCCCTCAGGAAGACTCGTTCTGATCTCCTCAGCCAGCTCTTTGGAGGACACAGAAACGCGGCGTGGCTTGAAACGTTGAATCTGCTCTAACAGTAGGGCAGTATTGCTTCCAGCGGCCAGGCCCTCCACTTCAAAGGCATCCGGGTGCATGGCGATTACATCCAGCGTCTGTGTCCCGATCGAACCCGTGGAGCCGAGAATACTTATTCTTTTCACAGTAGAACCTTCTCCCTGGCGTTAGTAGTATGGCATAAGCATTACGATATGTACGAAAGGAAATACGATAATCCAGCTGTCGCAGCGGTCAAGAATACCTCCATGACCAGGCAGCAGCGAGCCTGAATCCTTAATACCGTACACCCGTTTATAGGCAGATTGTACAAGATCACCCAGCTGACCCAGAACCGCGCATGAAATTCCGATAAGAAGCGCACGTCCTATAGTCAGGAGATCAGGAACAAATAAAGCAAAACCAATTGCAATCAGAATGGAGATCAACACCCCGCCAAGGGCTCCTTCCACGGTTTTGTTGGGACTTATAGCTGGCCACAGCTTGTTTTTGCCAAAGCTTCTGCCTACAAAATAAGCACCAGCATCACTGCCCCAGATACAGCACAGCAGCAGGAAAGTCCAGATCAAACCATGCCCGTCCCCCGCACCACGTGCAATAGACATATAGGAAAAACCCATTCCTATGTATACAATTCCAGTAAACAATGTAGCTGCTATTTTAATATCCAACTTATTCTTGCTGATTACTGTAAGCAAGAGGAACACCAGCATTAATAGCCAAATCCCTTGCTCCCAAGAAAACCATTCAGAGATACCGATTAAATCCCAAGGGATCATAAAACACATTACGGACAGATAACCTACAATAGCGGTACCACCGAAAGTCTGTGTGCCTGTCATTTTCAAAAATTCATAAAAACCGATGAGAGCCATAGCTGTCAGCAACAGCTGGTACGGCCAGCCTCCCCAAAAGCACAATCCTAAAAATACCGCGCCGGCTATAATTCCGGTAATCAATCGCTGCTTCAATGGTTCCCATCTCCCATCAGGCTACTTCAGTCCACCATAACGGCGTGTACGTCGCTGATACTCCGCTACAGCCTGCAACAAATGCGACTTATCAAATTCCGGCCAGTATGCATCTGTAAACCAGAACTCACTGTAGGCAACCTGCCAGAGCATAAAGTTGCTTAGCCGCATCTCTCCGCTTGTACGGATAAGAAGGTCAGGGTCAGGCATTCCTGAACTCAATAGTCTGCTGTCGATCAGTTCAGATGTAATATCTTCTGGTGATAATACTCCATCCTGAATGTCCTGTCCCAATCCCCGCATGCAATCTTCTATTTCTTTGCGCGAACCATAATTTAAGGCAAAATTCAAAATAAGGCCTGTATTGTGCTTAGTACGGTTGACTGCTTCCTCCATAGCCTTACGGGTATGAGATGGCAGTGCGTCAGTATCGCCCATCACACGTACTTGCACATTTTTTTCAATAAGTTCGTCAAGCTCTAGAGCCAGAAACTCGACTGGCAAGCGCATTAAAAAATCCACTTCTTCCTTCGGCCGTTTCCAGTTTTCGGTAGAGAAAGCGTACATGGTCAAGAACTCCACACCCAGATCATTCGCAGCAATTGTAGTACGTTTGACTGCCTTCATCCCGTTCTGGTGGCCAACGATCCGCGGTAATCCTCGACGTTTAGCCCAGCGGCCATTGCCATCCATAATGACAGCCACATGACGGGGAATGTTATCCGGTGAAATCTCAATTGGCTCCTGCTGCCTGTCTTTACGGCTCAGCCACGCTTGAATCCGTTTGATCATTTCCGTTTCCTCCAAGCTCTTATCAGAAAGAGACAAACCCCACCATATACGGAGGGGCCTGAAGTCTCTTGAATTTCATTATACTTCCATAATCTCTTTTTCTTTGGCCAAGAGCACTTTATCAACTTCGGCTATGAACTTATCCGTTGACTTCTGAATGTCTTCTTGGTGCCCATGGGACTCATCTTCCGAAATACCGTTTTTCTCCATCTTTTTGATGTCATCATTGGCATCCCGACGGATATTGCGGATGGCTACCTTGGCCTCTTCACCAAATTTCTTGGTGAACTTCACAAGTTCACTGCGGCGTTCTTCAGTAAGCGGCGGAATAGAAAGGCGAATAATAGTACCGTCATTGGCTGGAGTAATCCCAATATCCGATTTCATAATCGCGCGTTCGATGTCCGACATCGAGGTTTTATCCCAAGGCTGGATCAGCAGGGTCCGTGAATCTGGAGTACTGATATTGGCCAACTGGTTGATTGGAGTAGGCGCACCGTAATATTCTACCTGAATACGGTCCAGGAGTGATGTAGAAGCACGTCCTGCCCGCAGTGTTGCCAAGTCCCGTTTCAGAGATAAAATCGCTTTTTCCATACGCTCTTCGGCATTCTTCTTAACCGATTGTGGCATTAATCTACACTCCCTTTAACAATCGTTCCGATCTTCTCACCGAGAACGACACGTTTGATATTGCCTTGCTCTGTAATAGCAAACACAATGAGCGGTATATTATTATCCATGCACAGAGAGGAAGCGGTGGAATCCATAACACCAAGATTTTTGTTGAGCACATCCATATACGTGAGTTGCTCGTATTTTTCGGCTGTACTATCTTTGAATGGGTCAGCAGAATATACACCATCTACTTTATTCTTCGCCATTAGAATGACTTCCGCTTCAATTTCGGCTGCTCTTAGAGCTGCCGTTGTATCCGTGGAGAAGAACGGATTACCCGTACCCGCTGCAAAAATAACCACACGGCCCTTCTCTAAATGCCGAATAGCACGGCGGCGAATATAGGGCTCAGCAATCTGCTGCATGGAAATTGAAGTCTGCACCCGTGTCGGCACATCAATTTGCTCCAACGCATCCTGAAGTGCAAGCGAGTTCATAACCGTGGCGAGCATCCCCATATAATCAGCTGTAGCCCGGTCAATTCCACTTGCGCTGCCCGCGATTCCACGCCAGATATTGCCTCCACCGCACACAATGGCAACCTGAACCCCTAGCTCAACGACTTCCTTGACCTGTTCCGCGATGGAAATAATCGTCTCGGCATCAATGCCATATCCGTTTTGTCCTGCGAGTGATTCACCGCTAACCTTAAGGACTACTCTCTTAAATACCGGCTGTTCCAATTGTATACCCTCACTTTCTTACAAAAGGCGGAACACTACGTGTATGTGTTCCGCTCTTTTGATGCTTGCCTTTATTCAATTCTGTATGCAGATTACTATTATTGATTCACTTGAGCCATAACTTCTTCTACAAAGTTGTCGACTTTCTTTTCCAGGCCTTCGCCCAGTTCGTAACGGACAAAACGACGGATAGAGATATTTTCACCGATAGTGCTGATTTTTTCGTTCAGCAGTTGGGAGATTGTCTTTTCATGATCTTTAACGAAGGTTTGTTCAAGCAGACAATATTCTTCATAGAACTTGCTGATACGTCCTTCAACCATTTTTTCGACGATTTTCTCAGGCTTGCCTTCGTTCAGAGCTTGAGCCTTCAGAATTTCCTTTTCTTTTTCCACAGCTTCAGCTGGTACTTCTTCACGACGAACATACAGCGGATTTGCTGCAGCGATCTGCATAGCGATATCGCGTGCAAATTCTTTGAAGGAATCCGTTTTACCTACGAAGTCAGTTTCACAGTTGATTTCTACAAGCACACCGATACGTCCGCCAGCATGGATATAAGACTCAACAACGCCTTCTGTAGCAATACGTCCAGCTTTGTTAGCAGCGGCGGAAAGACCTTTTTCACGAAGCAAATCTGCTGCCTTCGAAATATCGTTGTTAGCTTCTTCCAGCGCTTTTTTGCAATCCAGCATTCCCGCGCCTGTTCTTTCGCGAAGTTCTTTTACTGCTTTTGCATCTACTGCCATTGTTAATTCCCTCCAGATAATTGTCGTTATGTTACACGTTTCATGTCTATTATCCTAAAAAAAGGGCAGTGAGAGGTTATCCACCTGCCAACCACCCTTTTCATTTAAGTTCTAGTTAAGTTCCGGCTACTACTTAAGCTGTAGTTGTATCTTCGCCCTGGTGAGCTTCTACAACTGCATCAGCCATTTTACCAGTAAGCAATTTCACGGCGCGAATCGCGTCGTCATTGCCCGGGATCACGTAGTCGATTTCATCCGGATCACAGTTAGTATCAACGATAGCTACGATTGGGATACCCAGTTTACGAGCTTCCGCAACAGCGATGCGCTCTTTACGCGGGTCAATGATGAACAGCGCACTAGGCAGACCTTTCATGTTCTTGATACCGCCCAGGAATTTTTCAAGACGATCTTTCTCTTTGCGGAGAAGGATTACTTCTTTCTTAGGCAGAACTGCGAAGGTACCGTCTTCTTCCCAAAGTTCCAATTTTTTCAGACGGTCAATCCGTTTCTGAATAGTTTGGAAGTTAGTCAGGGTACCGCCCAGCCAACGTTGGTTAATGAAGAACATACCCGAACGTTCAGCTTCTTCTTTCACGGAATCTTGTGCTTGTTTCTTTGTTCCTACGAATAGGATTGTGCCGTTGTCGCCAGCGACGCTCTTTACAAAGTTGTAAGCTTCCTCTACCTTTTTAACCGTTTTTTGCAGGTCAATAATGTAAATTCCGTTTCTTTCAGTGAAGATATAACGATCCATCTTTGGATTCCAACGACGAGTCTGATGACCGAAGTGAACCCCAGCTTCGAGAAGCTGCTTCATGGAAATTACTGCCATCTTCACACACCTCCTAGTATTGGTTTTTTTGTGTGTCTCCTCCGCCGCGTGTCATCTTTCTACAAGACTTTCTTCAGAAGAAAGCACCCCTTGTCGAAATCAACCGGCGTGTGTTTTAACACCGTTTATTACTATACCATATTAAAATAACGTATGCAACGCTTCAAATAAATTTCCTCCGCAAATAGCTACTTTACGGTGATCAGTTTGTCAATGATAGAATTAATACCCTCACCTTTTATAAAGCTGTAACCGCCATATTGAATTTTAGTATTAGCTTTGCGGTTGTTGGCACTCTTCAAAAACTCAGCTTTATCATCAATGACACCTGCCTTTGCCAAAAGGTCAGCAGTCTCGGAGAGTGTAATTCCCGTAGGAATCTTAACAGATATGGTGCCAGCAACCGCAGGAGCAGGTGTAGCAGGCGTACTCACCGTCGACGAAGTTACCTTTGGCTTAACTGCAGCTGAAGAGGATGGTTTGGCGGGAGCTGAAGGCTTCACTGGTTTGTTAGCATCTGTTGGCTTAGCCGCAGCCTTAGGTGAAGCTGCAGGAGAGGCTTTCGGTGAAGCAGATGGCTTGGGAGATCCGGCAACTGCTGTAGTATCATTTTCTTTGGCAGTCCCATCTGTTCCCTGCGCAGGATCAGTTCCGTCTTCAACTGATGCTTTTGCGGCAGGATCGTTAACGGTTAAATTAAGTTTAGCCGCTTCCTTGACCAGCTCATCTTTGGTCATGGGTGCAGCTCCTCCGGAGAGCATTAACTGCAGCAGCAATGCACCCATAATCAGCCCGGCACCCAATCCCAACATGAACGAACGATTCTTGATCATACCGACTCCTCCTGTTTGGCAAGCTGCAAGATCAGCTGAACTTCACCACGCTGAAGACCTGCCGTCTTGGCAATAGAGTCAATAGATTTTCCTTCTTCATGCAGCTCAAACAACCTTGGATAACGCTGTTTGATTGAACTGACCGGTTTCGGTTTGGGAACAGGTGCATCGATTACAGACTCGGTATGCATATTCTGACCTGTGGCTGGTGAAACAGCCGCATTCCCTTTGCCAAAAGCCGCTGATAACTGTAGTAGACTTTTTTCCTCAGCTGTCAGCCTCGCGTCAAGCAACATTGAGTTTTTTTGCAACTCAGCTACTTGCTCCTTCAATCCGGCAATCTCCTCTTGAAGCGCAGCCCGGTTGTTTGTCGACTGTTGTTTGATACTGCCGACCAGCTGCAGCATATTGTCATGATCACGCTCGATGTCGGCCATATACAATTCAAGCGCGGCTTCCGTTTCTTTCAGACTCTGTCTGTCTGCTGACTCGTCTTTAGCACGTACTGGTAGTCTCAGGGCATAAACGATAGCGACAGCGCCTACCAGCACGATGTATACCCATGGTTGCAAGTGCATATCTCCTTTAGAAGTTCAAATCAAGAATATTATAGACTGAGGTCAATGCGATGCCCCTTATAAGGGTGTTCGGCATCATGACTGGTCTCCGGCTTCTGATGTTTGTGAGGGGGGGGATGACTGCCAGATTGATGTTGTCCGCTTCGGTCATCACGTAAAGCAGATTCAGCGGACTCATCTACTTCGCTGCTCCGCTGAGCGAGTTGCTCCGTTTGTTTCACATTCTGCCCTGCCAACTGCTGCTGATCCAGTGCAGGCCGATGCTGCAGCCCATTTTGAATCTTTCCTGCTTCAGTTGTCCGGGGCAAAGCAATTTGAAGTTCCACCGGTTTCAGACTCATAAATACCCTCTCCTCACTGAAGTGGTTACAAAACCGGTTTTCCAAAGCAACGTCAATCAGATAAGTATCGTCCTCATTTTTAAATATTAGGACTCATAGAGATATCCCCATCACTGTAGATGAAGGTAACCCTTTCTGTTGGGTCCTTGACGAAGCGGGTATACCTGCCAATCACAATTTTAGAACCTCCATAGATGGTTTTAATAACCTCTACTCTGGCTCTGCCTGTATCCTCAAGCATTTTTTCGATCTCGAGCACGCGCTCTTTGATCTTCTTCTCATCACGCATATGAGATTGCTTCGTTGCGTTCAGTTTCACGCGAAGCGCCACCTTGTCTGGAGAGAGCTGGCCGTTGTTTGCAAGCTGATTAAGCAGATACAGCGCTTTGTTGGTCTTATCTTCATTCTCAAGGAGATGGCGCAGATCTTGACGTAGTTCGTTAATCTCATTTCTCAGTTCGGGTACTACGCCTACCTCTATAGCCGTTGCTGTCGACATTGTGTTACCGATGGTCCGTGCCACTACACGTTCACCAGCCTGCACTACGCCACCAACAATCAAACCCTTTGTTCCATTGCATAAAACATCCTTGCCAGCTCTGATATTAGAATGCATTACGCTCTGTGACACGATAACATCCTCACCTGCCACTACATTCCCATCCTGGATGAAGGAAACCTTCACATTTTTCCCTGCACTCACAAGACCCTTGTTATAGCCTATGATTCCTCCGGTAATTTCGATTGAACCGCCCGAGATCAACTCTGCGCCTTCAACTCCTCCAACTACACGGATATCGCCTGCAGATTTAACGGTGAAGCCCGTCAATACGTTGCCCCGAATCACAACCGTTCCGACAAAATCAATATTACCCGTGCTGTAATCAACATCACCATTGACTTCATATACCGGGAAAACATTGATCTTTCCCTTGTCTGTTAAAGTCACTAGACCATCAATAGCCGCATACATAGCCGTCTCTTCCTGATCAACAAGCACATTCTTCCCGACTTTGAAATGAGCTTCTTTGCCCGGTTTGGACGGCAGTTCTTCACCGGTAACCATCATGCCGGTTTTTCCTGGCTGAGGCGGAATGACTTTGGCGATAATCTGACCTTTTAGAACATTATGAAGCCTTACCAGGTCCTTGTAATCTACTTTCCCATCCGCCATCTCCAGCGGTTTGCGGTCCTCTTCCAGATCGACAGTGAGTACTACTCGGCCGTCTGTACCATTCACAGAAGGTTGTCCTATTGCTATAGGCACCCTGCTGAAAAAGTATTCCTCTGGATTGCTGCTGATACGTTGAACGATGTCCCGCTGAATCCCGTAGCGAATGTTGTGACTATGCAGGAAGCTTTCCAGATCTTCAATCGTACAAGAGAAATTTTCATCCTTCTTAGAAAACTGAAGGTAAGCAATCCCCTTATCCTCCGAAAAGGTAATACTAATATACTGGCTCAAAGCATAATGACCGATCAATTTCTGCTCCCCCTCACCGTCGCCCGGTTAGTCGTTTTGCATGAGAAGATCACGGTTTTTTTCAAGTGTTCCTCTCAGCCGCAAAATAGCTTTCGAATGAAGCTGCGAAATCCGTGAAGGCGACAGTGACATCACCTCGGCGATCTCGCTCAAAGACAAATCTTCATAATATAAAAGGGACACGACTGTCCGTTCTTTCACTGTTAGTTTCTCGATGCCTTTGGTCAGGGTATCACGTAAATAAAATTCATTTACTTTTCGATCTGGATTCTTAGCCTTATCATCCACCAATATTGACATGCGGGTCTCTGATTCTTCTTCACGGATAGGATCTTCAAGTGAGCATAGTGACATGACTGCCACGTCCTGTAGCATATTTTGAAATTCCGGCTCTGTAATGTTCAGATATTGGCTCATTTCCTCGTCACTCACAGATCTCAAGTATTTCTGTTCAAGCTGTTGGTAGGCGTCCTCGATTTTCTTTGCTTTTTCCCTGACCGATCTGGGAACCCAATCACTTTGGCGCAAAGAGTCAAGAATCGCTCCACGCACCCGCCAGGAGGCATAGGTCTGAAACTGCAGCCCCCGTTTGTAGTCGAATTTCTCTATAGCATCAATCAAGCCCATCACACCATTGCTGGCCAAATCATCTTTGGAGACATTCTTGGGTAACCCAACTGCCAAGCGGCTGGACACATAATCAACAATATGGAGGTAACTCTCAATCAGTTTCTTCTTGGCATCAGGATTCCCGTGTTCTTTCCACTGTTCCCAGAGCCCGTCAGTTTCCGATTGAGAAGCTTTATGCTCGTTCAACGGCTTTCACCCTTCCCAAAGTTTAGTCAGCGGGCATAAGCAGAACCCGCTTATTCTTCTTTCAGGTGACGAACGGCCTTGGCCAATTCTTCAGGATCTTTCATAGAAACCAGTTTGGGAGGTTGAAGCGGTGTAAAGTCCTCCACATCCCCACTCCCTTGTTGTTCCGGTTTCTGTTTTAGCATATTGATTAGTTCTTCATCTTCGCCCGGAGTGCTGATATCGAAATTACTACCGAGGTTCTCACTCCCATCCATGGAAGCTGTCTCGCCGTTCTCCGGAGAACCCGATTGCTTAACAATAAAACCCAATACCCATCTTAAGAGAAAGGCAAGCAGAAACCAGACAATAAATCCAAAAATTCCTCGAATCAAGCTGGTTCCCAATAAGTTATGCCCATAGTTAATTAGAAAGGTAAAGCCAAAGCCAAGCAATCCAAACAACAGACTTAATAGAAGTTTACCATTCATCGCTATATTTCCTTAGTGCCTTTTTGAACACTGCGAATATACAATATTCCGGTGCTACAGGCAATTTCTATCGTTCGGCCAAAATTTCCACCTGTGTCCTCCGCAAGCAGCGGAATATTCAAGGCTTGAAGAGCAATCTTGCAGGATTCCACATTACGAGGCCCGATCCTCATGGTGTCACTCCCCCCGGCAAAAGCGAACATCTGTGAGCCGCCAGCCATTTTGGCTACAAGACGGCTCCGGACGGCGCCAAGCGCAAGCAAGCGGGATAATAGCTCCGGCAAAGCGGTATCCGCAAATTTGGCGATATTCATTTGTCCTTCCCGGGCGATCTCAGATGAAGGCAACATAACGTGTGCCATCCCTGCAAGCTTTTTCCCAGGATCGAACAAGGTTACTCCTACGCAGGAGCCAAGTCCAGTTGTACGGACAAGACTTTCTTGACTGCCTACGTTAAGATCCGCCATGCCTACTTTGATGATGCTTTGTTCTTCAATCATTCTCGAATGGTACTCCTAATGATTTGAAGATTTTCGGGAAAGATTCCGGATCGGGAATAAGGAAAAATTGCCCTTCAATTTCGTTCTGCCCTTCAAGAAAAGTCGTATCAATCAGCAAAGCGTCATCCCCCATTTGCCCAAATTGCAGCAGGCCATAGCTCAATATCGCGCCAGCCATGTCCATAGCAAGTGCAGGTACAGTCGGGTACATAGACAACGAAGTGAAATCTGCAAGAGAAGATAAATAGGAACCCGCGAGAATATTGCCGATTTCGTTCAGCGCGGATAGTTCCATCTCTCCCAATTCGTCACCCTCCATTAGCTCAATGCCGGCAATTCGGCTAAGCAGATTAATAGCTGCCTCTGGTGTGAGTATGAAGAACAAATTACCTGGTGCTTCACCTTCCACTCTTAGGAACACGGCATATACCAGTTCTTCAGCACCACCGACTTTGTCAGTAATTTCATCAAAATTCAGAAGTTGCACCTTAGGGACAGCCATATCAATCGGTTTGCCCAGAAGCTGCGACAACGCGGTGGCTGCATTGCCAGCTCCAATATTCCCGACTTCCTTGAGCACATCCATTTTAAAATCCTTAAAGTTTTTGAATAGCTCCACAGGTTAGCCCTCTAGACTTTCCAATTGCACGATTTCGTTCTTGTTCAGCACTTCGGATAAGTTAAGCATAATCAGCAAACGGTCTTCTCCGATTTTGGCCACCCCGTCTAGATACTTAGCTTTGATGCCCCCCACAACGTCTGGAGGTGTATCAATGGAATCCCGGTTCAGGTCAATGACATCATTAGCAGAATCAACAATAAAGCCAACTTCCATTTCATTAACGTTTACAATGATCACACGGGTCTGATCCGTATGTTCCGCCTCCGCAATGCCAAAACGGCCGCGCAGATCAATAACCGGAATAACTACACCACGTAAGTTGATCACCCCTTTGATGAAGGAAAACGTCTTGGGTACACGGGTAATCGGCATCATACGCTCGATCGTTTGCACCTTTTCCACTTCAATGCCATATTCTTCAGTTCCGAGTTTAAACACAATCACCTTGATGTCTTCAGCCATGGAATGAACCTCCCTGTTCTATCCTAAATTATTTAATAAAAGCGTTCGGATCGATAATGAGTGCAACTTGTCCGTCACCGAGAATAGTAGCACCTGAAATGCCTTGAACCTCCGGCAAATACTTGCCCAGATTCTTGATCACAATTTCGTTCTGCCCAATAAAATCTTGAACTGCGAGGGCGACCAGACGTTCTCCCTTGCGAATCACCACGATTTCAGTCTCCTCTTCCGTGCTTTCATCATAATCCGGTATAGAGAAGATCTTGCTAAGCGAAACCAGCGGAATGTGGCTGTTGCGGAATTCCAGCATTTTGTTACCGTGAATTGTCCTGATCTGGGACTGCTTCACAATGCCAGTTTCTACAATGGACGAGAGCGGAATTGCATATTTCTCTGAACCCAAACGCACAAGCATTGCTGCGATAATGGACAAAGTCAGTGGGAGCTGAACAGAGAAATTGGTACCTTTACCTTGAGTGGAGTAAATCACCACATTCCCGCCCAATGAGGTGATTTTTGATTTGACGACATCCAGTCCCACACCGCGGCCCGACACATCGGAGATAACCTCTGCGGTACTGAATCCCGGAGCGAACAAGAGTTGTATTGCCTCATCATCGGAATAATTCGATGCTTGTTCTTGGGTAAGAATGCCTTTTTTTATCGCCGACTGCAAAATCTTTTGCGGATTGATTCCAGCGCCGTCATCTTCGATTTCGATAAATACATGGTTGCCACTATGAAATGCCCGCAGGTTAACTGTTCCTGTATCGGACTTACCGGCAGCTAAACGTTCCTGTATACCTTCAACACCATGATCTACAGCATTTCGCAGCAAGTGTACTAGTGGATCGCCGATCTCATCGATAACCGTGCGGTCGAGTTCAGTCTCAGCACCAGTAACCACCAGATCAATTTTCTTATCCAATGATTTGGCCAGATCCCGAACCATGCGCGGAAAACGGTTAAATACGGTATCAACAGGAACCATGCGCAACTTCATAACAATGTTCTGAAGATCACCGCTGACCCTGCTCATGTGTTCGACCGTTTCTGTCAGGTCTCCGTTCTGGACTTCTGAAGCAAGCTGTTCTAGCCGAACACGGTCAATCAAGAGTTCGCTGAACAGATTCATCAATACATCAAGGCGTTCAATGTCTACACGGATGGTCCGTGAAGGCGCGCCTCCAGTTCTCGCTGGAGCGGCTTTGCTCTCTTCTTTGGCATGAGCAGCAGCTGCAGGAGATGCATTCCCGTTGCCCACAGCAGGTTCTGATGCTTTGACAGGTGCAGGTGCTTCTGAAGTAGCTGCCACCGTTTCCTGACCCATTTGACGTAGTGATTCTTGATCAAGTGCAACCGCAGTGACCTTCTCGATCTCAGACAGATTCAGGATCATCGCCTGAATTTCACTTGCTTCCTTCTGGGTTATGTAATAGAGGGAGAAACTATGTTCAAATTTCTCCTGCTCTATATCCTGAACCGAAGGGAAGGATTTGACCACCTCGCCCGAACGTTCGAGAAGATCAAAGACCATATATGCCCGCACTGCTTTGAGCTGGCAGTCCTTACGGATTGCAACATCAACGTACAGCACCTTGTGGCCTTCCTGGAGCGACTGCTCCAGGACCGAGTATTGAAACTCATCAAGGAATACGGGAGCGTCTGCAGCCTTTGGAGCCGCTGCTGCTGTAGCTTCAGACGCAGCACCGGCAGCAGTCGGGATCTCACCGCGGACAATTGCCTGCAATGAAGCGACAATAGCCGATACATCGGCTTTGCCTGCTCCACCACCCGTAATATCCTCAACCATGGATTCAAGGGCGTCCAGACTCTTGAACAGCGTGTCAAAAATGAAATCCTGCATCCGCAGCTTGTTATTGCGCACTAAATCCAGAACATTTTCCATTTGGTGTGTAAGTGAAGCCAAATCTTCAAAGCCCATTGTAGCTGCCATACCCTTTAAAGTATGTGCTGAGCGGAAAATGACCTGCACAATGCTCAGGTCTTCAGGATTTGCTTCAAGCCCCATCATACTTTCGTTCAATGACTGCAGATGATCATTTGACTCATCAATAAACATGGATAAATACTGGTTCATGTCCACTAACGAGCACCTCCCCTTCAAGTTCACTTTTCCGTTATTTAACGGCTTGTACCAGCCTTGGAGCAATTTCTTGCAACGGCAGGATATGTCTTACACAATGCAACTCCACAGCGGAACGCGGCATACCGTAAACCACACAGGTTTCTTCGCTCTCAGCAAAGGTGGAGGTTACACCCGAATCATAAAGAGATTTCATCATTTTGGCACCATCGCTTCCCATCCCTGTCATAATCACTGCGTGCCGCTCCAGTGAGGTATAAGGGAGTATGGATTCGAAGAGTGTATCCACTGAAGGACGATGTCCATTTCGGGCTTCTCCCAAAGTCAGATCAATCGAATACTGGCCTCCTGCTGCCGGAACAACCCTCATATGATAACCGCCGGGAGCAATATATGCCGCCCCCTTACGCAGAATCATTCCCTGTTCTGCTTCTGAAACTTCAAGGGGGCTGAACGTATTGAGCCTTTGTGCCAGCGACTTGGTG
Organism: Paenibacillus helianthi; assembly: GCF_001909055.1. Lineage (GTDB taxonomy): Bacteria > Bacillota > Bacilli > Paenibacillales > Paenibacillaceae > Paenibacillus_AQ > Paenibacillus_AQ helianthi. The sequence continues at coordinate 40,242 of NZ_LVWI01000039.1, read as the reverse complement.
AAATTGGGCGGCATATGCTGCACAATAACAATCGGTGCTGGGAAATCAGCAGGAATATGTTCGAGGAATTCTTTTAAAGCTCTTGGTCCTCCTGTGGAACAACCAACAGCAACCAGCTTGCTCAAACCTGTATACGAGGACTTGCGGTCCCCAGCAACGGAAGGAGGGTCATTCCTGGCACCGGTTGATGTCTGAGGTACCGGTTTTGAATCCGGTAATGCCGGTTTAGCTTCCTCCTTGGAACGGTTTTTCATTGTATCAGATGCCGGTTTAGAAAGTGCAGCCGCCGATTTGGCCCCCAATTGCGGAGAACCACTCTCTGGAGCTGTTCTTCCAGGTGAACTTTTGCCCTTGTTCTTGTCTGGTGCAAGGTTCATTTCCGGCTTTACCTTTGGTTTCTCCACTAATTTACTTGCAGGATCCGGAAACTTCTTGATCGGCTCCATTATCCGTTTGGCAGGACTCTGCATCGGCTCAGGTACTGAAGGCACATCTGCAGCCGGAAGCTCAGGCGTCTTATATGCAGAAGCTCTGGCTTCCCGCTGCTTACGGGCAAGCATAGCCTCATTCATTTGCTCCCTGAGCGCTACTCCCACAGAAATAATATCCTGTGAGTTCGAAATGGACGGTTTGCGTATAAAGTCAAATGCCCCCCATTCCAGAGCCAGAATGGTTTCCTTCATCCCCTCTTCATTGATGCCAGAGAGCATAATTACCGGCAACGGACGCTGTGCCATGATTATTTTCAGCGCCTCCAGGCCATTCATCTCCGGCATTTCAACATCCATGGTTACAAGATCCGGAGAAAGCTCATTTACTTTGTCAATGGCTTCACGGCCGTTAGCAGCCGTAGCCGCTACCTGAAAGTTAGCATCATTTTCAATCAAATCGGAAATAATTTTGCGCATAAACGCAGAATCATCAACAACCAAAACTCGATATGGCTTCATACCATTTCCACCTCTGTTCCTCAAATTCAGAACAATTAATGTTTTCGCTTCAACCACCTGCTGATAAATCCCTTGATGCCTTGTACTTTAGTGGTGTCTGCCGAATCTGCGGCCAAATAGCTTAGCGCAAGCCGGTGTACATCTTTGGCTGCCGCACTGTTCGGAAAAGCCACTGAGAATGGAATTTGCTTCTTCACTGCCTGTACCACATGAGTATCACTGCTGATAAATCCGAGAAAAGTAATCTCCAGCTGCAAAAAACGGCTGGCTGCCATGCGAATTTTATCGCTGGTTCCAGTTGCCTCTTTCTCATCCCCTGCCTGATTAACTATCAGCTTAAATGAAACATCAGGATATGAGTTATTCACTACCTTAATCAGTGCATAAGCATCAGTTATTGCAGTTGGCTCAGGTGTAGTCACCACTAGGCAGTCGTCTGCTGAAGTGATGAATTTCATCGTCTCTTTAGAGAGTCCGGCTCCAGTATCAAACAGGATAAAATCCATCGAGTCTGCAATCCCGGCAATCTGGTCTGTAAAATAGCTTAAGTCACCCTCGGAGAGCGAAAAAAGCTCATCCATTCCCGAACCGCCTGCGATAAAAGGAAGCCCACTGGGGCCTTTCTGAATGATCTGGCTGATGTCCGCCTCTCTTTTCAGTAAATGATAGAGATTATATCTGGCTGACACCCCCATAAGCACATCTATATTGGCCATACCAATATCGGCATCGAACAATAACACTCTCTTGCCCATCGCTTGAAGTGCAAGCGCAAAGTTCAAGGTGAAATTCGATTTTCCGACACCACCCTTCCCACTGCAGACGGTGATGATCCGGGCTGATGTTCCTCCACCGGATGATCGTTTGGGCTCCTGGCTGGACACAAGCTGTCTCAGGGATTGCGCCTGATCCATCATACGCCTCCTGTTCCCAAAATCATCCCGCTGATCTGCTCTTTGGTAGCCAACAGCAGATCATCAGGAACATTCTGACCGTTGGTAATATATGAAAGCTTAAGCGGAAAATCATTCAAAACATTGAAAAGCGGGCCATAGGTTCCAGTCTCATCAAGCTTGGTAAAGATGACTTTATCCAGCTGATATCGGCCGAAATGCTCGGCAATTTTCTTCATATCGCGGCTTTTTGATGTAAGACTGAGCACCAGAAAAGTTTCACTCTTAAGCTCCCTGGCCAGCAGGCTCTGAAGTTCTGCAACCAGCATTTCGTTACGGTAATTGCGGCCTGCCGTGTCCATTAATACCAGATCGCAGCCTTCCAAACGGAACAACGCCCTCTGCAGATCACCCGGTGACTGAACAACTTCTAGAGGCATATTCAATATAGCCGCATAAGTACGAAGCTGCTCAACTGCCGAGATACGATACGTATCGGAGGTTATTAAACCTACCTTACGCCCTTGCTTGAAAAGCTGCTCTGCAGCTAACTTAGCAATCGTAGTTGTTTTCCCCACGCCCGTAGGTCCTGCGATGTAGACAATCCGTGTATCAGGTGCAATTCCGTTTGCAATGCGTCCGGACAAAAATCCTTCCACCTGAGTTTCAAGCATCTCAGCAAACTGTTGCGGAAGCCAAGTACGGCCTTCCTCACTCCATCGCTCAAAAATATTACTGATCCATTCATCTACCAGAACGACATCTGTCTCCTGTTCAATCAGTTGATCCCTCAGTTGCTCCAACTGTTCTGGAAGCTCAACAGCGCCTGAAGAATACCGGGCGATCCGCTCCATCCACTGTTTCATATCGCGAATTTCCTTGAGCACATCACCCTCCAAGCCAGTTGATGTTGCTACAACAGTATCCTTACCCCTTGCCTCATCTATAGACGACATGCTGGGATAATTGTTAATAGGCAGAGCAGATTGAGGTTCAATGAAGATTCCATCCTCTTCGTCTTCAACGGCAGGCAGTACTGCTACAGCCCCTCTATTCTCTGATGCATCAGACAAGGCAGCGGCGATCTCGGCAAATGCCCGTTTCGCTGCTGCCTCGTTCGCCGAGGAGGATGCCAAAGCCACAGATTCATTTGCACCACCTGCTGCTACTGCAGAAGAAGCTGCAGCGGCTTTCAGATATGCTTGCGGAACTGCGCTACGCGGAATGCTCTGGGGAGCTACCGGTTTTTTCCCAGATGCACCCGGCTTTTGAGCGTCCTCAACAGCCGCGACAACCTCGATCTTTTTCTTTTTGAACATTCCCATGAAACCGCCAACTTTGACCTCTTTGGTACTTAGGATGACGGCGTCGCTTCCCAGCTCGGTGCGGATGGAATGCATGGCGTCAGGCATCGTATCGACCACATAACGCTTCACTCTCATAGATTCACCACCCCAACGCTCTGAATTTCAATATTAGGCTCCAGCTCACTGTAAGATAATACTGGAATGTCCTGCATTGTCCGTTCAATCACTTGACGCAAATACATCCGTATCGTTGGAGAAGTGAGCACGATAGGCTGCTGTCCGGATTGAAGAAGACGGTTAATTTGTTCAGTGAGGCGCTGGTACACTGTCTGTGTCGAGACTGGATCCAGCGCAAGATAGCTACCCTGTTCCGTCTGCTGCACACTTTCCGAAATTTTCTTTTCCAGATTGGGTCCGACTGTGATGACCCGCAACGTCTCTCCAGCCTGTGAGAATTGTTGGGTAATTTGTCTGGACAACGATTGACGGACATACTCTGTCAGAATATCAGGATCTTTGGTATAGGTACCATAATCAGCTAATGTTTCGAAAATAGTTACCAAATCGCGGATGGATATTTTCTCACGCAGCAGCTTGCCTAATACCTTCTGTACATCCCCAATAGCCAAAACAGAAGGAATCAACTCATCCACAAGTACTGGATAATTCTCGCGGAGATTGTCCACCAATTGTTTGGTCTCCTGTCGTCCAAGCAGTTCGTGCCCATAACGTTTGATAAGTTCAGTCAAATGAGTAGCTACTACAGAAGGGGGATCCACTACCGTATATCCCGATAATTCCGCCCTTTCCTTGACAGACTCGTCAATCCACAACGCTGGCAATCCAAATGACGGTTCCACTGTCTCGATGCCATGAATCGACTCATCATCATACCCAGGACTCATAGCCAGATAGTGATTAAGTAATAATTCACCACCGCCAACGTTATTTCCTTTAATTTTTATAACATATTCATTCGGTTTTAGTTGAATATTGTCGCGAATGCGAATTACAGGAACTACCAGACCCATCTCTAAGGCACATTGCCGTCTGATCATGATAATCCGGTCTAGCAAATCGCCGCCTTGTCCTGTATCAGCCAGAGGAATAAGTCCGTATCCAAACTCAAATTCAATCGGATCTACAGTCAGTAAGTTGATTACACTTTCCGGACTGCGTACTTCCTCTATCTGTTTTTCTTCAACCAGCTGTTCTTCTGCAATTTGCTTGCGGTTGGCTTTTTGGCTCATGCTATAAGCTGCATATCCCATTAAGCCAGCAAGCGGCAGTGTAGACATCACGGTAATAGGTGTGAAGAATCCCAGAAAAGCAATGGTTACAGCAACAATGTACAGAAGCTTAGGGTAGGACAGGAGCTGACCCGTCAAATCCTCTGCCAGATTGCCCTCAGATGCCGCGCGGGTAACAATCAGACCCGAGGCAGTAGAGATAAGCAGTGCCGGAATCTGGCTGACCAGACCATCCCCGATCGTAAGTACAGAGTATGTTGACAGTGCATCCTTAAAAGGAAGTCCGTGAATAGATACTCCGATAATAAACCCGCCGATCAGGTTGATCAGCAGGATAATTATACTGGCGATAGCATCACCCTTGACGAATTTACTCGCACCATCCATTGCCCCGAAGAAGTCCGCTTCACGTTCAACATTACGTCTGCGCTCTCGGGCTTGCTGTTCATTAATCATCCCCGCATTCAAATCAGCATCAATACTCATCTGTTTACCGGGCATTGCATCGAGTGTAAAGCGGGCGCCTACCTCAGCAACCCGTTCTGAACCCTTAGTGATAACTATGAACTGAACTACCACCAGAATAAGAAAGACAACAAAACCTATTGCAATTTGTCCCCGGGCAATCCAACTTCCGAACGTGGCTACTACCTCACCTGCATGACCACTGGATAGAATCAGTTTGGTCGTAGAAATGTTCAGCGCAAGCCGGAATAGTGTTGTGATCAACAGCAGCGAGGGGAAAATCGAGAACTGCAGCGGATCCTTTGTATTCATTGCTACTAAGATGATGGTTAAGGCAATTGATATATTGATAATTAGCAGAACATCCAGAAGCCAAGCCGGGATGGGCAGAATCATCATAAGCACAATACCGATAACACCCAGTAGAACTGTTAGATCTCTAGCTTTCAATGTCCGTGAACCTCCCCCGACTTATCTCCTTTTACCTTTAAGCTTGTATACATAAGCGAGTACTTCTGCAACCGCCTGGAATAGGTCTGCAGGAACTACATCACCAATCTCCGCTCTTTGAAACAACGCCCGCGCGAGCGGTTTGTTCTCCATAGTCATAACACCATGCTCTTTGGCCAACTCACGGATTCGAAGCGCTACATAATCCTGGCCTTTAGCAATAATCTGCGGAGCTTCCATTTTAGAACCGTCGTATTTCAAAGCGACTGCAAAGTGCGTAGGATTGGTAATAATAACATCCGCTTTGGGTACCTCTTGCATCATGCGCTGCATAGCCATTCTTCGCTGACGTTCCCTGATCTTGCCTTTGATGATGGGATCGCCTTCCATTTTTTTGTACTCATCCTTGATATCCTGCTTTGACATCTTAAGACTTTTTTCGTGCTCATATTTCTGGTAGATATAATCAAGAGCCGCCATGATTAACAGAGCCGCTCCAATTTTGATGCCGAGGCTCATTACGAGCTTGGCAGCGAACCGATACACGCCTTCGGCATTGACATGAGACAATGCAGCAAAGCTCTCCTTTTGTCCCCAAAGTGTACTGTAGACCAGATAAGCTATCAGCATGAGTTTGAAGATGGATTTCAAAAACTCCACAAAGGAACGCATGGAGAAAATATTTTTGAAACCTTTTATCGGATTGATTTTGCTGAATTTGGGAGTAATTCCTTCCCCCGTTGCCATAAAACCAACCTGCGCCAAATTTGCCACCAGAGCCAATACAAACGTAATACCCAGCAAAGGAGCCAATAAAATCAAGATTTGAATGCCATAGTGATTGAACATATCAGATACATTTTCCGGAGTCACTTCCATCATCATCCGGTTCTGAAAAACGTCTGTATACAGTGTGATGAACCGTTCTTTCATGAAGCCGCCAAACAAAGACAAAGTTAACAATGCAGATAAAAGCACAACTGCCCCAGACAGTTCGGCACTTTTGGCCACCTGACCCTTTTTACGGGCGTCTTGCCGTTTCTTCGGGGTAGCTTTTTCCGTCTTGTCTCCCCCAAAATGCTGAAGATTAAGCTTATAACGTCTCGTCTTCGGCATAGCTCTCCCCCTATCAGCCACCTAAGGACTCTTCCCTATCAGGCCCAGCACATTGTGCATGGACTCAAACATAATGTCGAAGAGATTCTGGAACAGCATAGCCAGACCCGGCATCAGAATAAGAAGCAGCGCAAGGCCAACAATAATTTTGAGAGGCACCCCGATGACGAATACATTATATTGCGGTGCGGTCCTAGCCAGAAATGCAAGCCCCACATCTGTAAGAAATAAAGCCGTCACTAAAGGTGCTGACATCTGGAAAGCCAAAATAAAGGATTGTGCAAATGTACGGACAAAGAACTCCGAAAGGCTTCCATCTATCATTTTAATGAACAGATCATTATCTATCGGCACCCATTTGTAACTGTATACGATCGCGTCCAACAGGTAGTGATGACCATTCATACTCAGGAACATCAGCAGAGCAATCATATACTTGAAGTTACCGATAATCGGTGCGGACGCTCCAGTCATAGGATCAATTACATTCGCAATCCCGAATCCAATCTGAATATCAATGAATGAACCAGCGGTTTGAATCGCCATAAACATCAAATACCCAATAAAACCCAGCAATAGTCCGATTAAAACTTCCCGGGCAATTAACAGAATATAAGTGAGATCCTGCGGCACGGTAATTCCTGTTCCACCTGAGCTAAAGACAACCATGGCTACAAAAAAAGAAAGCCCAATTTTGAAGGTGGGTGGCACACTTTGAGAAGAAAATACCGGTACTACAACAAAAAAAGCGGAAATTCGACAAAAAATCAACAGAAAGACGGGAATACTTTGCAGCAAGGTTTCCATATTCATCTAATTAACCGATGTACATATTGAGATTGCCCAAAATTTGGCTGGTGAAATCCACCAGTTTCGTGATAATCCACGGTCCGAACAAGAGCAGAGCAAGCAGCACAGCAACAATTTTGGGAACAAACGCCAAGGTCTGCTCCTGAATTTGCGTTGTTGCTTGAAAAATACTGACAATCAGTCCTACCACCAGACCAAGAATCAGCATGGGAGCACTGGTTTCGAGCACCAAATATACGGCTTGGCCGGCTAGACCGATAATAAAGTCCGCATTCATCCCTTATGCCTCCTCTTGAATCTCAGGTGTTAAAACTTAACAGAAGTGATTTAACGACTAAGTACCACCCGTCTACCAGTACAAAGAGCATTATTTTGAATGGTAATGAAATCATTACCGGAGGCAGCATCATCATCCCCATAGCCATCAGGGTGCTGGCTACCACAATATCTATAATTAGAAAAGGTATAAAAATCATAAATCCCATAGTAAAAGCTTTTTTCATCTCTCCGATGGCAAAGGCAGGCACGATCACCGTCAATGGGATGTCGCTGTATGACGCAGGCTTAACCGAAGCATTGTTGCCGGTATAATTCATGAATAACAACAAATCTTTGGTGTTGGTCTGTTTGAACATAAACGCCTTCATTGGATCTGCTGCTTTGTTAAGCGCCTCGGTCTGGGTAATTGTCCCCTTCATGTACGGCTGCAGCGCCGTCTCGTTGACCGTTGCAAGAGTCGGTGACATGATGAATAGCGTTAAGAACAACGCCAATCCTACAAGCACCTGGTTGGGAGGCATCTGTTGAGTACCGAGCGAGGTTCTGACAAAGCCCAGAACAATGACAATCCGAGTGAAACTAGTCATTAGCACTAGAAAAGCCGGAGCCACACTCAGAACTGTTACAAGAAGCAGTATAGAGATGGAACTGGTACCGCCGCTAGAACCGTTACTGCCTCCAACCTTAATATCAATGTTAGGAATAGGATCAGCATGAACGGGGTGCATTAGCAGAGCACTGAATGCAACAAGCAGTATAAATGAAAGAATCAGTTTATTTTTCATAAATCCCTCGACTCATCCTTGAGTACATCATCACGAAGCAGCTCTTCCATTTTCTCCTTACGTTCAGGTGCCAGCGCAAGTTTGGATTGCAGTGTCTCGTAAAAAGAGGATGTTTCACTAAGTTCAATTTCCTGTGATGGTACTTCTCCACGGAATTTGGCTCTTATCTTGGCCACGAGCGGCGCAAGAAAGTTATTCTGTCCTGAAGTTTGATCCTCAAATGCCGAAATGATCAACGCTACCTCAGCCGGGTCGGTGATTTTATCCATCATGGATATATTCTCACCGACCCCGATCAGATAGAGGCTGCCTCCGAGCTCAATAATTTGTATGGACTTGTTAGGTCCAAGACCCAAAGCGCCTAGTGTACGGATGGAACGCCCACTCATCAGAGTCTGATTACGGCGTCCCAGAAAACGGATAAGCAGCACTATGAGCACAACAATTACCGCAAGGACAAAAATAACATTTAAAAGATTCAGCAGATTGTTACCTGTTCCCAGATGCGGCTCTACAGTGACTGGCATGATTTCTTATTACACACCCAGTGTTTTATTAATCGCTTCAATAACACGGTCTGCCTGGAAAGGCTTCACAATAAAGTCCTTGGCACCCGCTTGAATTGCATCAATAACCATAGCCTGCTGACCCATGGCAGAACACATGATGACTTTGGCGTTGGCATCTACTTTTTTGATTTCTTTAAGGGCGGCAATTCCGTCCATTTCAGGCATGGTGATATCCATCGTGATCAAATCAGGACGCAGTTCCTTGAATTTCTCAATAGCCTGCGACCCGTCCTGGGCTTCACCCACAACCTCAAATCCGTTTTTCGACAAAATGTCACGGATCATCATTCTCATAAATGCTGCATCGTCCACGATTAGAATTCGGTTAGCCATTTTTACAAAATCCTCCCTAAGTATGCTTTATTGTAATTTTTGAATTCGGTCCCACTGGCTGACGATATCCGTAACGCGAACTCCGAAGTTTTCGTCGATAACTACGACTTCCCCTTTGGCAATAAGCTTGTTGTTAACCAGGATGTCTACAGGTTCACCGGCAAGTTTGTCCAACTCAATGATTGAGCCTTGCGACATTTCCAGAATATCTTTGATCTGCTTCTGGGTCCTTCCTAATTCTACGGTTACTCTCAGTGGTATGTCCATCAATAAATTTAAATTATTTTCATCAATATTACCAAAGGCGCCGTTGCTTAAGTTGGCAAACTGCACCGGTTGTACATTTACATTGCGGTTAGGAGCGGGCTGCTGGGGCGGAGCCTGTTGGTATGGCATACCTTGAGGTGGCATTCCATAAGGCGGCATTCCATAAGCTGGCATTCCTGCTGGAGGATAATAATAACCTCCCTCCGGCATTCCCGGATACGGCGGCATACCCTGAGGTGGATATGGCGGTGGAACTGCTCCAGGCTGTACTGGAGGGGTTTGCTGCACCGGAGGCGCTACCGGAGGTTCCGGAGTTGCTGCTGGCTTAGGCGGTGCTTCTACCGCTGCTGCTGCCGTCTCCTGATCCGATTGCGACACATCTCCCAGAAGCATAGTCACCATATCTTTGGCGAATTGCACCGGGAGCAGCTGCATAATGGTGGAATCAATCAAATCCCCAATCTTGAGCCGGAATGAAATCTGTATAAGTGTCTCATCATCCGGAAGACTGCCTACGCCTTCTCCGCTGGACATATTTAAAATGTCGATTCCCGGAGGGGAAATATTCACGAAGCGATTGAAGATAGTAGACATGGATGTAGCCGAAGAACCCATCATTTGGTTCATCGCTTCCTGAACAGCACTGATGTGAATTTCATTCAGCTCTTCATCCTTTGGATCCCCTTCACCACCAAGCATCAGATCAGCAATAACCTGTGCATCCCTGATTTTAATGACCAATGAATTGATGCCCTGAAAACCATCTACATATTGTACATGTACCGCAACATGAGGTTTTGGAAAAGCCTCTTCGAACTCTCCGCGGGTGATAATGGATACTTCAGGAGTGGTGATATCTACTTTCTTACCCAGAAGGGTGGACAGCGCTGTAGCTGCGCTCCCGAATGTGATATTCCCGATCTCTCCCAGTGCGTCCTGTTCAAAGGGTGTCAAGTAATCATCCACCGACTTCGTCGAGGGAGCTAGCGATCCTTCTGCAGACTGTCTGAGCAGAGCATCTATTTCTTCTTGGGACAAATAATCTTTACTCGTCAAAATCTTCAACTCCTTCGCTGACTATCTCGTCTATTTGCACAGCTACACGCTCTTTAATCATCCCAGGACTTCCGATGAATTTCAGCTTGTCCCCCACCTTGATTGACAGTCCTGAATCCACAGTCCTGTTGAGAGAAATCACGTCGCCGACGCTGAGCCCGAGAAATTCAGCAATGGATAGACTCGATTCACCCAACTCTGCCACAATCGGCAGCTGCGCTCTATGAACTCTCGCCCGGATTGCCTCAAGCTCAACTTCATCACGCGCCTTTTTTTCAGAAACAAACCATTGGTGTACCGACAGCCTGGACATGATAGGTTCAAGAACAACGTGAGGTATACACAGGTTGATCATCCCCGTTGTATCGCCAATTTTGGTACTTAAGGAAATAAGTGCAATGGTCTCATTGGGCGATACGATTTGCATGAATTGAGGATTTGTCTCCAAAGCCTCCATGCGGGGATTGATATCAAGCACTGTCTTCCAGGCTTCCTGCAGACTTTCAAAGCATCTGCTGAAAATCCTCTCCATTATAGTGGTTTCAATTTCAGTCAAAGCATTGATCTTGGAAGGTGCCGTACCAAAGCCGCCTAGCAGTCTATCCAGCATGGCAAAGGCTATATTCGGATGCACTTCCATTACCATCCGGCCTTCAAGCGGTTCAGCTTCAAAAATATTTAAGATCGTCATCTTCGGAATGGAGCGGATAAACTCATCATAAGGGAGCTGCTCTACTTGAACGACATTGATCTGTACGAAGGTGCGCAATTGGGCCGAAAAGTAGGTCGTAAGATAGCGGGCAAAGTTATCGTGTATCCGGGTTAAGCTTCGGATATGGTCTTTTGAAAAACGTACAGCCCGTTTGAAATCATAAGAGCGGATTTTTTTCTGGGTTTCTTCTTTTTTAAGTTCGTCAGCATCCATTTCACCGGATGAAAGAGCGGCAAGCAGAGCATCAATTTCGTTTTGTGATAGTACATCAACCAATTCAATCACCCCCCTATCAAAGAATAATCCTTCAGCAGCTACATGGAAGCCAAAATGAATTTAGTGAATTCGATCTGGGTTATAGTGCCTTCGGTCAAATTCTTATTTATTATATTCACCAGCTTGCTGCTGAATTGATCTTTGCCGCTTGCCCCATTTAGTTCCTCAGGCTTGGTATCGGCAATCGCCTTGATAATTAGCGGCGTAATTTTTATAGCTTTTATCTTTTCGAATTCTTCCTTGGACTTCGCTGAATCCAGTTGGAACGCGATGTCTACTGAAAGGATATAATCGGGATCGGCAAGATTAGTTTTGATGTCAGTGATTTGTGCAGTCAATTCGACGATCTCATCAGCGCTGAGTTTTTTGGTCTCAACCTTCTGAACTGCCGTATTCACGTCGTTCGAATCACTCGGAAAGATCTTATCCATAAGTAAAAATGCAGCTACTACGATAAGAGTTATTGCTAATAGAATTGTAATGAGCCACGGCAGCATCTTTTTCATGAAAGCTCCTCCATTGACTGGACTTTAATGGTGGCAGCATATGTGCCAATGTCCCTGTTATACTCACGGATCTTACGGATGACTTCATCGGCCTTTTCCAGCACGATCAGCCTTTTTCCAGTTACGAGCGTAATATACGTATCCGGACTTTCTTCTACCATTTCTACCAATAAAGCATTTAAAAACATGGGTGTTCCATTCAATCTGGTTACCGAAATCATAACAGGCCTCCTAACAAAAAATAGGGGGAGGAGTTCCTCCCCCACGACTTCGCAATAACCTTTGCACCAGAAGGTGAAACGTTACTATTGTACAGCAAGTTTTTGATTATGGCCTTTCAAATTAACGCTTGAGGTTCACGACTTCCTGCAACACTTCGTCAGAGGTCGTAATAATGCGGGAGTTGGCCTGGAACCCGCGCTGGGAAACAATCATTTCTGTAAATTCACTGGTTAGATCCACGTTGGACATTTCCAGTTGGCCGGATACAATGGCTCCCGTCCCCGCTTCAGCATTGTTCGCAGTAGTCGGGGTAAGTTCTCCATCAGCATTGGCATTCATCGTCATCCGATACAAGTTGCCGCCAATCTTTTCAAGACCTTGAGGATTACTTACTTTGGCTACGCCGATTTGCACACCAGCTTGAGTAGTACCATCTGCCATTGTCTGCATAATTGTACCATCAGAACCAATTGTGAAAGCAGTAACGTCTTCACCTAATTGAATGGCTTGGCCACTGGAATCAAGCACATGCAGTCCATCCGAGGTCAACAGGTTGCGGCTGGCATCCATGTGGAAGTCACCGGCACGTGTAAGGAATGGTGTTTCCTGTGCATCGGAGAGCTTAACAAGGAAAAAACCGTCACCATCAATTCGCAGATCTGTCGGATTATTAGTGGTCATAGCGCTACCAGCCAAATGCATGGTATCAACAGAACCAATACTAACTCCAAGCCCGATCTGCTTGGCATTCACACCACCCTGACCTCCATCAACAGGTGCTGTTACCCCGGATACCGTCTGGCTCATGATGTCTTTGAACATTACTCGGCCTGATTTGAAGCCAATGGTATTTACATTTGCAATGTTATTGCCGATAACGTCAAGCTTTGTCTGAAAACCGCGCATACCTGAAACACCTGAGTACATTGATCTTAACATTATTGAATTCCTCCCGGATAATGGAGTTCTTAGACTCCGTATTTGTATGAAACTTGTTTTGAGCTATGGCCGCGTCAGTCGGTCGGCGGTCATTCCGGCTCTCCAGTAAGGACCGGCCGGTCAAGAAATGATAACTGCACTATCTATTTGTGTGAATACATTGTCCTTCATGGAACTTCCATCCATAGCAGTCACTACTGTTCGGTTCGCCACACTGACTATTAACGCCATGTCTTTCATTAATATAAGTGATTCTTTGCTGCCTTTGGCGGCTGCCTTATCGACTGCGGAAGAGATTTGATCCAATTGGCGGCTGCCAAGCTCTATTCCTCTTTGTTCCAATCGTTTGGCTGCATGATTGCTGAACTTCAGCATATTCTTCTGCAGCACACTTTCAAATGAAACGTCTGAATTCACAGTGTTCTTAGCGTTTGCTGACCGCTGAAGTGTTGTCGGGTGCACACTGGCTGGATACAGCTGGCCTATTGTAAGTCTGTCGCTCATGATGTCGCCCCGCCATCTGCAGAACCGGTATTGTCAGCCGCTTTCTCCACTGGCGTTACAGGATTCTTAATTTGCGTGACGTCGGATAATGCAACTCTGTCTTTGCCTACAACAGCGTACTGTACACCACTGCTGACTACTATAGACTCTACATTCCCTGATTTGGGCTGCTCCGTTGTTGCATCCGTCCAGGTGATATCCTTACCAATCAGACCAGATACCGCACCAAGAGACTGATTCATCGCTGTCATTTGTGTTGAAATATTCATTAGCTGTTCTACAGACGAGAATTGGGCCATCTGGGCAATAAATTCCTTATCCTCCATCGGCTGCATAGGGTCCTGGTTCTGAAGCTGCGTAATGAGTATCTTCAGGAACTGGTCCTTGCCGAGTGTTGAATTACCGGTAGTTTTTTTCGAGCTGTCAGGGACTTGATAATTCCATTGATCCTTTGTTGATATAGGATTAGTTGATGATGCCATTTTTTTCACCTCGCTTGTCTTAAGTTATGCCTTGGCTGAGAAACCTCCGCCCTGTGAGCGGTTTTCCTGTTGGGTGTTTGCAACCCATTCATTCCATTCACTGTTCAGCTCAGCTGCAAGTACCGCATCTCCAATTTCCTCTGTACGTTCCTTGGAACGTTTCTCTTGCTGTTGACCACCAGAACCAGTTCCACGACCCTGCTGACTACCATTATACTGAGACTGCAAAGGTGTGTTATTCTGAGTGACCTCCAGCTTCTCAACTTGAAGCCCTTGAGACTGAAGGGCTGATCTCAACTGGCTCATCTGTTGTTCCAGCATATCTTTGGCACCCGTATGCTGCGTTAAGAACTGGGCTACTAAATGGCCGTTTTGCATAGTGATCTTTACATCGACTTGTCCGAGATTCTCCGGAAACAGCGTAATCGAAGCCTCAGCCACCCCGCCTTTTTTAACAATTTCCAGTTTACCAGTAATAAACGAAGTCATCTCTTGCGCGAACTGGTGGACCGGAACTGGTGGTGTCTCTGCCTTAAGTGGTGCGGTAATCCCACCCCGCAAGGATAACTGTCCTGCAGTGACGACTTCATTATGTTCTTCAACCGGCTTTGCGCCTGGTATCGATTCTGCAATTGCCCCGTTCTTAGAAGCTTCAGTTGTTCCAGTTGCTTTGGTTAGTGGCGTTGCAGTGAGTTCTGCAGCAGCATCTTCCGTTGCCGTTATAACAGGGGTAGCAGTTGTAGCATTTTCAGTCTTTACTGTAGCTGTCTGAATTGTACGAAGGTCTGTAAAAACCGGAGCTTTCGCTTTTGGATCAGCTTTGGATTCCGTTTCGGACAATGGTGTCAAAACCACTGGCGAGGTTTCTGTGCTGACTGCTGTTTTAACCGGCTTACCTTTTACATCTGGAACCTGCGTTTCTGCAAGGATTGCTGTGAAATTGTTCAACATTGCAATTCCTTCTGAGGCTAATTTCGCATCCCCCCCAGCAGCAGATTGCTGGATCAGGCTAACAAGGCTGTTAAGCTCATCTTGAACAGCAAACCGCAAAGTCTCCGGGTTCTGTGCTAGTGGGGATAATGCTGCTGTAGAGCTGTTCCCAGCTTCTGCATCGACTTTTCCATTAGCAGGAGTACTACCAGACAATAAAGCCGATACCTGGAGCAACCATCCTTGCAGCGCTGCTATCAAAGAAGGATCACTGCTGATGCTGTCATCCAGCTTCTCTACATCCTCTGCAAGTGCTTGTATCTGCCCGGTACTATTCGCAGTATCTTCCGCACCTGTACCTGTTTTTTCGCCAGCTGCTTGTACAGCGTTCATAAGTCCTTGCAGCAAGGAAGCCAAATTCCCCAAAACTGCGGGCATTGACGTTTCTTTGGTCTGTGCTCCACCCATGCTCTGAACAAGAGTCTGAGCAAAAGGGAGAACTGGTGTGGTCCCACCGGCGGCCGCTGTTCCCGCGTTTGCCGCAGATGGCGTTCCGTTAGTCACAGCAGTGTTACCGCCACTCATTGATTGAACGACTAAACTCATTCTTTTTCACCTCCTCTCAAGTGGATTATTTGCCGCCCATCAGCCGGTTAACTACCTTAGCGGTCTGTTCACTATTTTTCTTAGTCATCTCCCCAAGAATGGAGGATCGGACACTGTCACTTACCGTATTAAGAATTGTGATCACTTTATCAGGGTTAATGGTATACATAGACCCCAGCAGCGATGCAGCATCTGCAGCAGGCATTGTAGTAAAGGTCTGACTTAGTTTCTCTTTATCCAGGTTGCCTGTTGTTTTGGCCGTCGTTGTTGCAGCCGCGTCCTGCTTCAGTCTGGATTGAAGGGCTGCAATAGCCATATCGGTTGAATTCGTAGTTTCCTTTAGCTTCACGGATACATCCGCTGCTTTTTTGGGATCCATTTTTTCTAAAATCGCCGTTTTGCTCGCATTATTCATTACACTGAAGATTTGCACCATTTCATCCGTGGTTAAATTCTCCATGATTGGAGCAGCTTTGGAGGCTTTCATCCCAGCATACAGCTTCGCCAGCTCAGTCACCTGTTTCACATAGGGATCTTCTGATTCCCCTGTTTTTGCTTCCGCAGCTGCAGCTTCATCTTTCATGCTGTCAATCTGTTTTTGCAGCGCTTCTGTCTTGGCAACTTGATCGGTCTTGTCTTCATTAGACTTCTTGAGCTGCTCCGCCTGAGCCGCTAACTGACTTTTCAATTCCTTAATCGTAGTTGCCGAGCTCGTTGCCTGTTCTTTCAATTGCTTCTGCGGATCTGTTTTTGCACCATCTTCAGTCGTTGGCTTAGGATCAGGAACCCACTTCTCCACAAAAGGAATCTTATTCGCAATCGAAAGCACATTTTGGCGGATATCCATATTGAACAGGGTCAATAGTACTCCAAGCAGCACAAGTGTAAAAATAATTGGTATCATTAAAAATAAAAACCGTTCAAATTTACTGGCTGACCCTTCGTTATCAAATTCCATTTCATTTTTAGCCACTAGCAGAAACCTCCTGGGTTAGAGGGATTTCATCGCGAAGCGGACGGTAGCCATCTCATCCAGTTCGTTTTGTTCCCGTAAAGTCATGTTCTGCTGAAAAGCGGTCTGTGCTTTGTCTTTGGCCTTCAGCCACACCTTTTCATCCAGAACCTTCGTGCTGAGGTGGTCCTGCTTATGCTGTACTTCAACATGCGCACGGCTGATATCTGAATGCTTCCGGGCTATGCAGTGATCCAGGTAATCCACATAATCCTGCATTTCTCGTAGCTTAGACAAGGGCGTTTTTTGTTCAGCGGCTTGCTGAAGTGACTGCATTAGCTCACGGCGTTGCTGAATTAAGTCTTCAAGACTTTTCTCCTGGGCCTGCAGTTCTCCGAGTGCGCTTGAGAGCAACCACTCTGCCTGTGTTTTTTCATTTGCTTTCAAGTCCACAACTTTTTGAAAAGTATAATGGAATCTCACTATCAATCAACTCCTTGAGAACTGAGAAATTAAAGACTCTTGGACTTCGGCTAGCGTGACCTTCTCATTCACCTTCTGCTTGGTGAAATTCCAAATGCTGTCGATATAGTGCATTGATTCGTCGATTTGGGCATTGGAGCCTCTCTGATAGGCACCGATGTTAATTAAATCCTCTGAATCTTTATACACAGCCATAAGCCGTTTTACATTCTCGGCTGCAGCAATCTGTTCCTCGGGAGCGATATCCTTCATCACTCGGCTGATGCTTGAGAGTACATCTATGGCTGGGAAGTGACCCTTATTGGCGATATTCCGGTTCAACACAATATGACCATCCAGAATCCCTCTAACTGCGTCTGCAATAGGCTCATTCATATCGTCACCGTCTACAAGAACTGTGTAGAATGCAGTGATCGATCCCGAAGGCCCTGTTCCGGCTCTTTCTAGCAGCTTCGGCAAACTTGCGAATACTGAAGGGGTATAGCCCCTCATCGCAGGAGGTTCACCAACTGCCAGCCCAACCTCCCGCTGTGCCATGGCATATCGTGTGACCGAATCCATCATCAGCATGACATTCAAGCCGCGGTCACGAAAATATTCAGCAATCGTTGTGGCAATAAGGGCACCCTTGATGCGGATAAGTGCGGGCTGGTCAGAGGTAGCGACAACAACGACTGAGCGCTGGAGACCCTCTGGTCCAAGATCGCGTTCAATGAAATCCAGCACCTCTCTGCCCCGTTCTCCGATCAAGGCAATCACGTTTACGTCAGCTGACGTATTGCGTGCAATCATACCCATTAGTGTGCTCTTGCCAACCCCTGATCCCGCAAAGATACCCACCCGCTGGCCTTTACCTATGGTAAGCAACCCGTCGATCGCTCTAACTCCGATACTGATGGGTTCATGAACCCGTGGGCGGTTTAATGGATTCGATGGAATGTTGAATGTTGAGCTGTGTGGCATTCGTGCCGGTATAAGTGAACCATCAAGCGGCTGTCCCAAACCGTCAAGCACCTTGCCAAGCAACTCAGAACCCACTTGTACACTAAGCGGTTTGCCAGTTCCCACCACATCACAGCCTGGTCCGATGGCTTGCAGCTCTCCGAGCGGCATCAGCAGCACCTTGTTATCGCGAAAGCCAACAACTTCAGCCTGTAGCGGCTTATTGCCTTTGGCCGGGTAGATGTAACATACATCACCTATGCTGGCATCCGGCCCTTCCGACTCGACCATTAGTCCAATCACCTGGGTGACTTTCCCGTTGATTCTGACAGGGTCAAAATTCCGCAATTGCTCCTTATACCGTCCGCTGTCAAGCATCCTCTTCCCCATTTCTGTTCTCATCGGTATCCAGTGCTATTCGAATCAGTTCTTTTTTGATTTCGGCAAGCTGTGTATCAATTCGTGCATCAATACTGCCAAAAGATGAGCGGATTACACAACCATGATCCCTAACGGTTGAATCAGGGAGTATTTGCAGTTCCGCCTGCGAATCAACCGCCATAGCCAGTTCTTCCCTAGCTGCATTCACAAAGGAGAACTGCGCAGGTGACACACATAGGGAGATCAGCCCCTGCTCGCGCTTGCGGGCAAGATTCTTGCGGATCAGATCCATTGCAAATTGCGGCTCCACAGTCAGTTGCTTGTCCACAATTTTCTCAGCTATATCACAGCTGAGTTCTACCAAAAAGGGCTCAGCCTCTTGAATAATAACTTCTTTGGCGCGGTAGGCATCCTGAAGGACTTGTCTTGCTTCCTCCATGATTTCAGCCAGCTTAAGCGACATTTCCTGTTCAGCCTGCGCAAGCCCTTCCTGATAACCCTGCTGATAAGCCTCGGATTTGACAGCCTCTACAAGATGCTCATCCTGCTCCCTGCGCTGCCGCCACCATTCTTCAGCCTCTGTCCGAGCCGATTCCACAATATTCTCTGCTTCCTGCGCTGCGTTTCTGACCTGTCCTTCAGCAAACTCCTGTGCATCCTTCAGCATTTGCTTACGGGCCTGTTCCGCCGCTTCTTTGGCAGAGTCCTGAATATGCACCTCACCTGTCGCTTCATCAGAGGCAGTGGGCTCCTCATCCAGACCTGCATGCTGTCTGGCTTGTTCCAGCCGTTTCAGTACATCAACCGGAACATATTGTGAATGTTTGATCAGCCTAGACAATGATGTCATCTCCTCCACCACGGGCGATGATTATTTCACCTGATTCTTCGAGTCTGCGGATCGTTCCTACGATGCGGGTCTGAGCTTCCTCAACATCACGCAGCCGTACCGGACCCATATATTCCATTTCCTCGCGGAAGGTTTCGGCCATACGCTTGGACATGTTGCGGAAAATAACATCCCGTACTTCCTCGCTGGCCACCTTGAGAGCCAACTGCAAATCCGCATTTTCGATGTCGCGGATAATTCGCTGGATCGAACGATTGTCCACATTGACGATATCCTCGAACACGAACATCCGTTTCTTGATTTCTTCGGCAAGCTCTGGATCCTGAATCTCCAGTGAATCCAGAATCGTGCGCTCTGTACCGCGGTCAACACCATTCAGGATCTGGACGATCGATTCTATACCGCCGGCATTAGTGTAGTCCTGCGTTACTGTAGCAGACAGCTTTTGCTCCAGCACCCGCTCAATTTGTGTGACTACCTCAGGAGAGGTGCTGTCCATAATTGCAATTCTTCTGGCCACTTCAGCTTGCTTCTCCTGTGGAAGCGAAGACAGAATGGATGCCGCCTGTTCAAATTGCAGATAAGACAACACAAGCGCTATCGTCTGTACATTTTCATTCTGGATAAAGTTCAGGATTTGGTTCGGATCAGCCTTACGGGCAAAATCGAACGGCCGTACCTGAAGTGTTGCCGTCAGGCGGTTGATAACCTCCATCGCCTTAGTCGAGCCAAGCGCTTTCTCCAAAATCTCTTTGGCGTAATTGATACCGCCTTGCGATATATATTCCTGAGCGAGACAGATTTGATGAAACTCAGCCATAATGGACTCTTTTTCCGAACTGTCTACCTTGCGGACATTGGCGATTTCCAGAGTCAGCTGTTCGATCTCCTCGTCCCTCAGATGTTTAAATATTTGCGCCGATACCTCGGGCCCAAGTGTGATTAGCAGGATAGCCGCCTTTTGACGGCCGCTAAGCACCTGCTGAGCGGCTTTTGCCATTATTTCACCTCTGTTCGTCTGCTAGCCATGTACGCAGCAGATTTACGAATTCATCCGGTTTCTTCTTCGCCAGACTTTCCAGTTGCTTACGAACCTGACTTTCGTTCGTCACGCTCTCCATATTAATTGATGGGAATTCGGTAGGAATCTGAAGCGGAATATCTTCTTCCACTTCTTCTTCTGCCTTCTTCTTACGGCTGCGGTAGATAAGGAACCCGCCTCCTGCACCAACCAGTAAAGCAGCGGCGGCAATAGCCCAAATCATCCATGTTGCAAGTCCGCCTGCAGCTGCATTAGCATCCGTACTTCCGAATTGTTGGGAATATACCGAAACTTTTTTAGCTAAGTCTGCGTCTGTATAAGTGACACCAGAATCAGCAAGAGATGCCCGAACGATATTCACCAAAATGTTCTGAATGGCTGCCGAAGTAGTAGCATCCAAAGTTGTTTGTCCTGCAGGTGGTTCAACCGCAACATTTATGGTTAAATCTTTAACAGAATATGGACTTGCAATAATATCCTTAGTGATATGGTTCACTTCAAAGTTTCTCGTCTCCGAAGACTCCTCAGAAGAAGAATTTCCTGAACCTGTATCCGCTGGATAACCCGCGACATCTTGAGAGCCTGTACCTGCAACCCCTCCGGTAGTGTTTCCCTTACCTGAATAGGAATTGCTGATAATCTGCGAGCTGATCTCAATCCCTTTCATATTCTCCGTATCTACCGGCGTTACCAGTTTCTCCTGTCTGTTCTCCTTATCAAAATTCAATTGGGAGAAGACTAGAACATCAACTTTATCCGGACCCGTGAGTGTACTCAGGAACTGCTTTACATTCTTTTTAACTTCCTCTTCAAATTTCTTTTTGAGAGTGAAATTTTCTTCAACCTGACTAGAAACTCCCGCTTGCCCGCCTTTGGCCGTTGGCATTAATTCAACTTCATTATTGGCAATCGTAATGTTGTCAATCGGCAGGTTTGGCACAGCAGTCTTCACAAGGTTGAAGTAACCATCGATATTTTCCTGGGATGGTCGAAATCCAGGGTCAAAACTAAGCACCACGGAAGCAGAAGCCTTTTCTTGATCCTCCTGTGAGGCAAAAACAGTTTCCTTGGGCAGATTGATCAGAACCTTGGCATCTTTAATGCCCTGCATTCTTCTCATTAGCTGCTCTACTTCACCATTCAAAGCATTGTTGTACTTCACATTAAACTCACTGTCCGTTGTACCAATCATCGACGATGATTCATCAAAAACCTTGTATCCGATTGAACCCCCCTGTACAATCCCCTGCGAACCAATGTCCACTTTGACCCGGGCGGCATCTGTACTAGGGACGGAGATGCTTTTACCGTCAGGACTCAGGCGATAAGAAACTCCAGCTGTGTCCAGGTAACTCATTACTCCGGCTGAATCGGTACTATCTAAATCTTGAAAAGCCACTTCGTATTCCGTCTTCGATAATTGCATCGATAAAACTACGATTATGATTATGATGATAAACAGTGTGGAAAAAAATAATATTTTCTGTTTACCGCTGAATCTGTTCCAATACTGGGTAATTTTTTCCCGGTACTGGGCAAATCTTTCATTCACAGTGTCACCCCATCCGAAACTAAGCTAGGATTATTTAGATTTGAGTTCTCATAATTTCCTGATAGGCTTCAATCACTTTGTTCCGGACTTGTGTAGTCAACTGCAAACTCAGCAATGCCTGTTGGGAAGAAATCATTGCTTGATCAACATTGACTTCACCCAGGACGAATTTGTTATTCATATCTTTTGCCTGCTGTTCTTGACCCGCTACCTGATCCAAAGCATTCTGCAAATAAGAACTAAAGCTCTGGCCTGAACCTTCAACGGTTGTTGACTCAGCAGCTGGGGTTTTCATAGCTAACGGCTTGATTGCCTGCGCCCCGATACTTAAATTTTGTATCAACTGTTTCCCTCCTGATGTGTTTTATATTTTATTTTACCGCCCGATTTCGAGCGCTTTGCTTACCATGGATTTGGATGCATTCAGCATCGTGAGATTAGCTTCGTAGGATCGAGTCGTAGACAGCATATCCACCATTTCTTTGGTGATATCCACGTTTGGCATGTACACATACCCATCGGCATCCGCATCCGGATGACTCGGATTGTACACCGGCTTCAGTGGTGATGAATCTTCAATGATAGACTGTACCTTAACCCCTTGGCTTCCACCACTATTCATTTTCGAATGCAGGATATTGGAGAAGCTGTCATTCTGGGCTGTTTCAAGTACAACCATCTTTCGCCGGTAAGGAACGGCTTTTCCATCAACCACAGAGGCTCTTGTTGTCTCTGCATTTGCAATGTTAGAGGAAATCACATCCATTCTTAAGCGCTGGGCGGTTAATGCTGAAGCGCTGATCCCAAAGCTGCTACCAAAGTTCATTTCTCATTATCTCCCTTCAACCACTGTACGCATCATTGTAATCTGGCTGTTCAACTGCTCTACATATGCATTGTATCTGAGCTGATTCTCAGCGCTTAGCGCCTGCTCACGATCCATATCCACATTATTGTCGTTATTGTTCATTGATGTAGTTTCATCTGTACTGACTACTGCTGCTGGTACTATAGTACCTGTTCCGAATTGGAAGTGCCGGGAATCTGTCACCTTCGCATTAAGTGTTGACTGAAGTCCACTCTCCTGTTGCTGTAAAAAGCTCTCAAAATTGACATCAGAGCGTTTAAAATTAGGAGTGTCAACGTTGGCTACATTATTAGCCAGAACACTTTGTCGTTTGGTGGCGGCATCTAGGCCTCCCTGCAATCTTTGAAAACTGACACTGTTCAATAAACCCAATGGAAATCCCCCTTCCAAAACCTTTGTGATGAAAAGAATTCCACAAACGCCTTACGAATTCCTGCTTGATTCGACAAAAAAAGCTAAAATTCTTCCACACTTGCCGAATATAGGTCGAAAGTTGTCGATGGACAAAAATAATGTCAATCTCATATACATTGATTCTCTTAGAATTTGTATATTATTACAATAAGAAATAAGCCCTATCTTTTCTGAAAAGAGAGGGCTTACAGCATGTTTTTTCTATTTTTTTACTTTTCAATGCCATGATATGACTGCTTTTAACATATAATTACATAAATACCCCCGATTAAGGGGGTATTTTGTATATAGCTAATTCCAAATACCTAAATTTGAATTGTCCCAAGTCTCAATGTACTACAGGATATATTGGCTTAAGTCGCGATCCTGTGCGATTCCTACCAATTTTTCACGAACATACTCTGGAGTAATGACCATTGTATCCAAAGTAAGCTCAGGAGCTTCAAAAGATAGGTCTTCCAGCAGTTTCTCTAAAATAGTATGCAGTCTACGCGCACCTATATTCTCCATATTCTGGTTTACTGAGGCTGCAATCCTAGCGATCTCATAAATCGCTTCTTGCTGAAACTGAACTTCGATATTTTCCGTTCTCAGCAGATTGACATATTGTTTCGTTAGAGCGTTCTCCGGTTCAGTCAGAATAGAGACAAAATCCTCAAGTGTCAGACTGCTCAGTTCCACACGGATTGGAAACCGGCCCTGCAACTCAGGTATAAGGTCCGAAGGTTTGGCAACATGAAAAGCTCCAGCAGCCATAAACAATACATAGTCAGTCTTAACTGGACCATACTTGGTCATTACTGTAGAACCTTCAACGATAGGCAAGATATCACGCTGTACCCCTTCTCTGGATACATCAGGTCCCGAGCCTTTGCCTTGACTGGCTACTTTGTCGATCTCGTCGATAAATATAATCCCAGACTGTTCGGCACGTGATACCGATTCCTGAATGACATCATCCATATCGATCAGCTTTGCGGCTTCATCCTGGATCAGGACTTTCCGTGCTTCTCTGATCGGAAGTTTACGCTTCTTGGTCCGCTTAGGTAAAAGACTGCCGAACATTTCCTGCATGTTCATACCCATCTGATCATTACCTTGTCCAGCGAACATGTCGAGCATATTAGGTGCCGTATCCTCAACATCCACCTCGATGATGTCGTCCTCCAGCTGTCCTGCAAGCAATTTGAACTTGACTCCACGGCGGCGCTCACTAAGACTGCCATCCTCCGCTTCTTCTTTGGTATCATCGCTTCCGCTGTTGTTACCGCCAAAAATCATCTCAAACGGATTCCGTTGTGATTTATTTTTGGATCCCCCAGGCACCAGAATAGACACAATCCGGTCATTGGCCATTTCTTCAGCTCGGTCCTTTACTTTCTCGGTCCGCTCCAGTTTCACCATACGAATAGAGGTTTCCACCAAATCACGGACCATTGACTCTACGTCACGCCCCACGTAACCAACCTCTGTAAACTTGGTGGCCTCCACTTTAATAAACGGGGCATTGACCAGCTTGGCCAGACGCCGTGCAATCTCAGTCTTGCCGACACCAGTAGGTCCGATCATCAGAATATTCTTCGGGACAACCTCATCCCGCAGGTCTTCAGACAGCAGCGAGCGGCGATAACGGTTGCGGAGCGCAACAGCCACTGATTTCTTAGCCTGCTTCTGGCCTACAATATATTTATCTAGTTCTGCTACGATTTGCCGGGGTGTAAGCGATTGATTCACCATTGTGACTTCCTCCCTTTTCTGTGGCACCGTGCCTACAGTTCTTCGACAATAATATTTGAATTGGTATACACACATATCTCGGATGCAATCGTCAGCGCTTCTTTGGCTATTTCTGCAGCGCTTAGATTGGAGGCATGACGTTTCAAAGCACGTCCTGAAGCGAGCGCGAAATTACCTCCTGAACCGATGGCAAGCACATCATCATCCGGCTCAATAATTTCTCCATTTCCGGAAATCAGCAGCATACCTTCTTTATCCATCACAATCATCAGCGCTTCCAGCTTCCGCAAAATGCGGTCCTGGCGCCAATCCTTGGCCAGTTCTACTGCCGCACGCTGTAAGTTTCCATGATGCTCCTCCAGCTTGCCCTCGAACTTCTCGAACAACGTAATCGCATCCGCCACGGATCCCGCAAAGCCGGCGATAACCTGCCCCCTATATAAACGACGTACCTTTCTGGCCGTTGTTTTCATAATAACACTCTCGCCAAATGTAACCTGGCCATCTCCTGCTATTGCCGCATGGCCATTATGTCTCACCGCACAAATTGTAGTTGCATGAAAGCTAGGTAACATAATTTAAGCAACCTCCTAAAAGTTTTGTGAGCGTTACTGCCAGGAATCATCTACGTACAAAACTTGCTTCGAAAGCATAACCCTAAGCTTTATGAGTTTTGCTGCATATCTTCTTTTATTGAGAAGTCTGATCCGCATTCTCCGGTTCATTGTGCGGAAGGCCCGTATGAGCGGCGTACGCGGCGAGACTATCCAGGGCACGATGAGCAAGAAACTCATTTTTTTCTTTTTTGCTGCGGATTCTTTGCGCAAGCTTGGGCAATAGACCAAAATTGGCATTCATCGGCTGAAAATGTTCCGGATCGGCAGACGTGATGTAAGCAGGCATACTGCCCAGCACGGTCTCCTGAGGGAAGATGAGGCCTTCATCCCCAAGCGCTGCCCTCGCAGCATTCACGCCAGCAATCAGCCCCGATGCAGCGGACTCTACGTAACCTTCAACCCCCGTCATTTGACCGGCAAAAAAAAGTCTTTCCCGGCCCTTCATTTGATAGGTAGGATGCAAGAGCTTCGGAGAATTAATAAATGTATTACGGTGCATTACTCCATAGCGGACATACTCGGCATTCTCCAGGCCCGGAATCAGTGAGAATACCCGTTTCTGCTCGCCCCACTTCAGATGTGTCTGGAAGCCAACCAGATTATAAAGCGTTCCGGCAGCGTTATCCTGACGTAACTGTACAACCGCGTAAGGAAGTTTACCTGTATGAGGATTCAAGAGCCCCACCGGTTTCATGGGTCCGAACAAGGCGGTCTGTTTGCCGCGCTTCATCATGATTTCAATCGGCATACAGCCTTCAAAATAAATCTCTTTCTCAAAATCTTTGATTGCTGCAGTCTCTGCAGAAATTAGCGCATCATAAAAACGGTCAAATTCCTCTTCCGTCATCGGACAGTTCAGATAAGCCGCCTCACCTTTATCATAACGGGAGGCCAGATATACCTTGCTCATGTCGATGGTATCCTTTTCCACGATCGGAGCGGCGGCATCATAGAAGTAAAAGTACTCTTCACCTAACAGGCCTTTGATCTCGGCGGATAATGCCGGAGAAGTCAACGGACCGGTAGCAACCACAACGATCCCTTCCTCCGGTATATGCGTAAGTTCTTCATTTATGACTTCTACTAGGGGATGATTGTGCAGTTTGGCAGTAATTTCACCGGAGAATCCATCACGGTCAACAGCAAGTGCTCCGCCAGCAGGAACTGCGTGACGGTCGGCTGCACCCAGCACCAGTGAATCCAGACGTCGCATTTCTTCCTTAAGCACCCCAACCGCATTACCCAGTCCATTGGCACGCAAAGAGTTGCTGCATACCAGTTCTGCAAATTGATCGGTATGATGCGCAGGAGTCTTCACAACAGGTCTCATCTCATATAATCTAACCGGAACCCCCCGGGAAGCTATCTGCCAGGCCGCTTCGCTCCCTGCGAGGCCGGCCCCTATTACTGTAACCTTAGCTAATTCTGTCAATTTCCTTTCCTCCTGTAGAGACATTTATTCTGCCAGTTCTTCGCCTTCAAGTACAGCCTCGGTATGATCGCAAGAAGTGCACTGGAGCTTTGTCCCCTGCTTATTACGCTTCTCAATCATCCAGGAGCCGCAGACGGGGCATGGTTTAATGGATGGTCTGTCCCACGATACAAAATCACAGCCAGGGTATTGATCGCAGCCATAGAAGACACGGCCTTTTTTACTACGGCGCTCTACGACTTTACCTTCATGACACTTCGGACAACTTACCCCAATATCCTTGACAATCGGCTTGGTGTTCCGGCAATCCGGGAATCCGGAGCAAGCCAGAAACTTACCGAACCGACCAAGCTTATATACCATCGGTTTGCCGCATTTCTCACACAGCTCATCCGACACTTCATCTTCAATTTCAATTTCCTTCATTTCTTCCTCAGCAAACACCAGCCGCTTCTCAAAGGAAGTGTAGAATTCAGATAATACTTTTACCCAATCCTCCGCGCCTTCTTCAACATGGTCAAGATCGCCTTCCATATGCGCCGTGAATTCTACATCCAGAATCTCAGGGAAAAACTGTTCCATCTGCTCGATGATTAATTCTCCAAGTTCTGTCGGCATGAACTTCTTCTCTTCAATCGCCACATAACCACGCTTTTGGATCGTTTCCAGTGTAGGGGCATAAGTACTTGGACGCCCTATTCCCAGCTCTTCCAACGTTTTGACCAGCCGTGCCTCTGTGTATCGCGGAGGCGGCTGTGTGAAATGCTGCTTCGGCTCAATCTCATGTTTAACCAGGTCATCGCCGGCTTTGAGCGGAGGTAAATACTTTTCCTCATCCGTGGTTCCGTCATCATTGCCTTCGACATATACCTTCATAAAACCCGCAAAAGACACTTTGGAACCGACGGCCCGGAACACGGCAGCGCCTGCGGTAATATCTACCGAGAGCGTATCCAGAACTGCAGAAGACATCTGACTGGAAACAAACCGCTCCCATATCAGCTTATACAGCCGGAATTGGTCACGGCTCATGTATTCTTTAACCATCTCAGGCTCACGAAGTGCAGAGGTAGGGCGGATAGCTTCATGTGCATCCTGTGATCCGGCGGCTTTTTTGGAATACTGACGAGGTGTCTCAGGGACGAATTTCTCACCGTATTTGGATAAGATCAATTCCTTGGCTTCATCCTGCGCGGTTACGGATAGACGAGTGGAGTCGGTACGCATATAAGTGATCAAACCGACCGTTCCTTCTTTGCCGAGCTCGACACCCTCATACAGCTGCTGAGCCACTGACATGGTTTTGGCTGCGCGGAAGCCCAGCTTTCGTGCTGCTTCCTGCTGCAGGGAGCTCGTCGTGAAAGGTGCGGAAGGATGCCGTTGTCTTTCTTTTTCTTTTACTTCACTTACCTTGAAGGCAGCATCTTTGATTGCTTTCAGGACTTCCTGAACATCGCTTTCCTGACCAAGTTCTTTCTTATCGCCGTTCAGTTTGTGGAACTTGGCTTCGAAGAGTGAATCCCGAACGCCCAGCTTCGCGGTAATACTCCAATATTCCGTAGGTACAAATGCCGAAATTTCATTCTCGCGGTCCATAATGATTTTGACGGCAACAGATTGCACACGGCCGGCGGACAAACCTTTTTTGACTTTCTTCCATAATAGCGGGCTAATCTTGTAGCCGACCAGACGATCCAGAATACGCCGTGCCTGCTGAGCGTTAACCAGATCCATATTAATCTTGCGCGGTGTCTTGAAGGCATCTTTTACAGCCTGCTTCGTAATCTCATTAAAAACGACCCGGCATTCCTGTGTGTTGTCCAGATCCAGCGCATGCGCCAGATGCCAGGCAATGGCTTCACCTTCGCGGTCCGGGTCAGCCGCCAGATAGACTTTTTTCACTTTTTTGCTGGCGTCCTTAAGTTCCTTCAAAATCGAACCCTTACCGCGGATCGTAATATACTTGGGATTGAAGTCATTTTCCACTTCTACACCAATCTGACTCTTCGGCAAATCCCTGATATGTCCCATAGAAGCCTTTACGATATATTTACTTCCTAAATATTTGCCAATTGTCTTCGCTTTTGCCGGCGATTCGACAATAACCAATGCTTCCGCCATAGGTTGTTCCTCCTAAAAGTGTTCCTTCTATATTAAATTACCTTATAAATTGCCCCTGGTAATTGTGATACCGCTTTTTTTATGATTAAAGATAACAGAACTGAATGCAAATGTCCAAAATCCCATCCCGTTCTGAGCAGCAGCTCATCCAGTGTAAAAGGGCCTTGATGCAGTATATGGTATAGGTGAGACTCCTCACTTGTCAATTTCTTTTCCCTGAGCCTGTCTTCCCCTACCGGCTGCAAAACGGCCCTTTCTGTATCTCCTATAGACTTTGAAGGCACGTGCGACAGGTATTCTTCAATAATATCAGAGGCTCCGGTTACGAGTTTTGCCCCTTGCTTAATTAAGTCTAGTGCTCCCCGGCTTTTGGGTGAAGTAATCGGTCCCGGTACGGCAAACACATCTCTCCCGGCTTCAAGGGCGGCGTCAGCGGTAATCAGTGAGCCACTCCGGGCATCCGCTTCGACAACCAGCGTTCCCAGTGTAAGTCCCGCAATAATTCGATTCCGCTGAGGGAAAAGTCCGGGATGGCTTTTGGTTCCCAGCGGATACTCACTGAGTACCAGGCCTTCACGCGAAATCTGCCGCTCCAGCTCCCTATTCTCCGGAGGATATATCCTGTCGAGTCCTGTAGCAACCACAGCAACGGTACCGCCTTTGCTCCCCAGCGCAGCTTCATGACAGACACTGTCAATGCCCCGGGCAAGTCCACTTACCACTGTGAAGCCTGCCGCACTTAGCTCTGAAGCCAGCATTTCACCAACCTTACGCCCATAGGCCGTTGGCACACGGGTTCCAACCATTGCGATTGAAGGACAGGAAGCGAGCTTCAGATTGCCTCTGTAATACAACACCCAAGGGGGCTGCGGCGTTTCTTTAAGTCGCTCCGGGTAATCTTTATCCAACAGAGTAGCCGCCTCTACACCGCTTTCCTTCATTAAATTGCAGCGGGTACAAATCCATTCTTCATTAAAATCAGCAGCGAGCTTCTGAGCAATTTTCGCAGGGATCCCCGCTTTTACCCAATCCTCATAGCTACACAAAAATGCATTTTCCGTCAAAAGTCCCGCTTGGAGAATTCTGTCGATGGTTTTCCAGCCAACACCCTCTACTTCATTCAATCCGATCAACAGTCCGCGTCTTTCCATATGTACTTCTCTCCTTTAGATGAAGGCAAGCCTTCTAAATAAAATAAGCCATCCCACCTGAGGTAAGGTATAGCAGGAATTCTCCTTGTAAAATAAGGCCGAACGCCAAAAAAGCAACCTTTTATCCCCATGAAAGAGAACAAAAGGTTGCTTACCTTATAAGCTGATTATACCTAATCTGGACGCAAATGTATTGTGAAATATCA
Organism: Paenibacillus helianthi; assembly: GCF_001909055.1. Taxonomy (GTDB): domain Bacteria; phylum Bacillota; class Bacilli; order Paenibacillales; family Paenibacillaceae; genus Paenibacillus_AQ; species Paenibacillus_AQ helianthi. The sequence goes on along the minus strand of NZ_LVWI01000039.1, from coordinate 9,787 downwards.
GTGAGTCGTAAAAGCGTTCAGAATGCCGCGTTCTTCCAGGACGCTCACAAGGGTAGAGCCCATTTCGGCTGGAGTTGGCGCAACTTTGATACCGCAGGATTCCAGTACAGCAATCTTTTCGCTGGCCGTCCCCTTCCCACCAGAAATAATAGCTCCGGCGTGCCCCATCCGTTTACCCGGAGGCGCGGTTACACCTCCAATGAAGCCGACAACTGGCTTGGTCATATGCTCTTTGATCCACTCCGCCGCTTCCTCTTCCGCTGTACCACCGATCTCTCCGATCATAATAACAGCCTTAGTTCCAGGATCCTCATTAAACAGCTTCAAAATATCGATGAACTCCGAACCTTTTACAGGGTCACCACCAATACCGACTGCTGAAGACTGTCCGATTCCGCGCTCAGTCAACTGGTGTACCGCTTCATAGGTAAGCGTTCCACTGCGGGACACAACTCCCACGTAACCAGGCATATGAATATATCCCGGCATGATGCCTATTTTACACTCCCCTGGTGTAATGACACCCGGACAGTTAGGGCCGATCAGCACGGTAGGACGTCCTTCCATATAGCGTGAAACTTTTACCATATCCAGCACTGGGATTCCTTCAGTAATACAGATGACCAGCTCAAGGCCGGCATCCACTGCCTCCATGATTGAGTCCGCAGCAAAAGCTGGCGGCACATAAATTACACTTGCCGTCGCACCCGTAGCTGCCTTGGCAGCTACAACCGTATCGAATACGGGCAGACTGACCTCACTGCCATTGTCTAAAGTAATATTGACAGTGGTCCCGCCTTTGCCCGGGGTAACCCCGCCTACCATCTGGGTACCGTAATCCAGGGCTCCCTTGGTATGGAACAAGCCGGTCGAGCCTGTGATCCCTTGCGTGATGACCTTCGTATTTTTATCTACAAGAATGCTCATCTATAGTCACATCCCTACTTAGAATTGTCTTTACACAAGAGCTACAATCTTACGGGCTCCATCCGCCATGGAATCCGCAGCTACGATATTCAGCCCAGACCCGGCAAGAATCTGCTTGCCCAGTGCAACATTGGTGCCTTCAAGACGGACAACAAGCGGCTTGGTCAGTCCAAGCTGTCTTGCAGCTTCAACTACTCCGCTGGCGATAACATCACAACGCATGATTCCGCCGAAAATATTGACGAATATTCCATTTACTTTGTCGTCGGACAAAATAATTTTGAATGCCTCAGTAACCTTTTCGGTGGTGGCACCGCCCCCTACATCCAGGAAGTTAGCCGGCTCACCGCCATAGTATTTGATAATATCCATCGTGGCCATGGCCAGTCCGGCACCGTTCACCATGCATCCAATGTTGCCGTCCAGGGCGATGTAGCTCAGATCGAATTTGGAAGCTTCAATCTCCTTCGCATCCTCTTCGTCCAGGTCACGCAGCTCCAGAATATCCTTATGCCGGAACAAGGCATTGGAATCGAAATTCAGCTTCGCATCAAGTGCCATAACGTTTCCATCCCCCGTAACCACGAGAGGATTAATCTCAGCAATGGAGCAATCTTTATCCACAAAAGCCAAATAGAGCGCTTGCATCAACTTGACAGCTTTATTAACCAGTTCTGTTGGAATCGCTATACTGTACGCTAATTTCCGGGCTTGAAACGTCTGCAATCCTACCGCCGGATCAATAATCTCCTTGAAGATCTTCTCAGGATGCGTAGCCGCAACCTCTTCAATCTCAGTTCCGCCTTCCTCCGATGCCATCATCACCACACGGCCGGAGCCACGGTCAACAACAAGTCCAATATAGTATTCTTTTACAATCTGACAGCCTTCCTCAATCAGCAGCCGTTTTACTACCTTACCTTCCGGCCCGGTCTGATGGGTAATCAGCGTCTTTCCGAGAATCTCTTCCGCATATGCACGAACCTCTTCGCTTGTTTTGGCGACCTTTACGCCTCCGGCTTTGCCGCGTCCGCCAGCATGAATCTGCGCTTTGACCACTACAACCGGGGTACTCAGCGACGCTGCGGCTTCTACCGCTTCCTCCACTGTATAAGCTACTTTTCCGTTCGGTACGGCCACGCCGTACTTCTTAAGTACTTCTTTTCCCTGATACTCGTGGATATTCATACCGGAAGCCTCCTAAAGTATTGCGGTGGCGAAGCAGGCAGCCTGCTGCCATTCCGCTTTCCGTTTTGATTGTCCAAAGCCGGGTCCAGACCGGTAAAATATAGTAATATCCCGGTACATACAGAATACCCGTGCCGGAATCATTTGAAATCGGCACAGGTTTCTGTCTATGACATCCGGGACGAAAATATCGTTTTGAACCGATTTCCGCCCAGCGCCATAATATGAAACCCAGAATATTGTAACATGTTTTAAAAACGCTTTCCTTAAAAACTTTCATGATTTATACATACATTTTCGCTCGATTTCATGCCGGAATGCGAACGATTGCATTGACTTTACATAAACAAGCTATTTTACGGCATTGGTATTGGCTTCGTGTACACGGGCAAGCAGGTCCTTGAATTGCCCCAGCAGACCCACAAATTCATCTGCCGATAACATCGTACCTTCCGCCATTTTTCCGGGGATGCATGCTGCTTCACCCCGTAGAGCCTTACCCTGTTCGGTTAAGGAGATCAGTACCTTCCGTTCATCCTGAAGTGATCGTTCGCGAAGAATCAGACCGGCAGCCTGCAACCTCTTCAGCAGCGGCGTTAATGTGCCTGAATCCAAAAAAAGCGCTTCTCCCAGCTCTTTAACTGTACACTGGTGTCGTTCCCACAGTACAAGCATTACAAGGTATTGGGAATACGTTAGTCCAATCTTGTCCAGATGTGGCTGGTACAGCTTTGTGAATTCACGTGAACAGGCATAAATGGTAAAACACAGTTGATTCTCAAGCAGCAGCTCGGGGGTTGTAGTTGTCTCTTGCATATCTTCTTCACCTGCCTTTGTGACATTATTTTATCACAATTTCTAATTAATATCATGTTAATAGCAAAAAATATATTGACTATTATTTTTATTGTGTTAAATTAAATTGTGTACAATACATTAGCAAATGAACGGGAGAGATTAATAATGATGACTATCCAACAGAAAATGTACGAAACCACAGTAAAAGCAGTAGGCGGAAGAAATGGATATATAGAATCCGAAAGCCCAAAACTGAATCTCACCATCAGCACTCCACGTGAAATGGGCGGTGCCGGCGGCGAAGGCACCAATCCGGAGCAGCTGTTCGCAGCTGGCTATTCCGCTTGCTTCGACAGTGCACTGAACATGGTAGCCCGTATGGGAAAAGTAAAAATCGAAGGCAGCGAAGTCACGGCTACCGTCAGTTTCGGAAAAGTTGAGGATGGCGGGTTCGGTATCGCCGTTAAAATGGATGTCCTTGTTAAAGGCGTCGATAAAGAAACCGCAGCACAATTGGTAGAAGCTGCTCATGGTGCGTGCCCTTACTCCCGCGCAACCCGCGGTAACATTGCAGTCGAGTTGAATGTGCTGTAAGAACTAATTGCACATCTCGTTAACATAGCACAGGCCGTCCGGTCTCCCGGACGGCTTGTTTGTATAGGTAAACTGTGAGGCTCTGTAAACTTACAGAATCACTCATCTACTACAACTTGCCTGTCCAAATTACGGTATTGGACAGCTTCGGCAAGATGGGAAGAACCGATATCTGCCTCCCCTTCAAGATCAGCAATAGTACGGGCCAGCTTAATGATCCGGTCATGCGCCCGCATACTTAAACCGAGACTTTCCAGAATATCATTCAGTAATTGTCTCCCGTCTTTTTGAAGCCTTGCATAGCGGCGCAGAGCAGTCCCTGAAAGCTCGCTGTTCCATGAGATCGGCAGACCTCTGTAACGTTCCTTTTGAATAGCTTGTACCTTAAGAACCTCGGTGCGCATCTCCGACGAAGATATCGAGGCCCCCTGCCCCTCCCAGTCTCTCGGACGGGGAACATCAACCTGCATATCAATCCGGTCCAGCAGCGGTCCGGAAATTTTGCCGCGGTATTGGGCGATCTTTGCCGGACTGCAGGTGCATCGCTTCGTCGTCCCTATGCTCCCTAAATATCCACAGCTGCAAGGATTCATTGAACATGCGAGTAAAAATTGTGCCGGAAATGTAAATGCAGCCCGGGCGCGGCTGATCGTTACCACTCCATCCTCAAGGGGCTGACGGAGTACTTCAAGCACATTGCGGGAGAACTCGGGCAGCTCGTCCAAAAAGAGTACACCTCGATGTGCCAGGCTCACCTCTCCCGGCTTGGGAATCCCCCCGCCACCGATCAGTCCTGCAGCTGAGATCGTATGATGGGGGGAACGAAACGGGCGGCTGCGCAATAATCCGCTGTTCGCTTCCTTCAATTTGCCTGCAGAACTGAAGATTTTGGTCACCTCCAGCGACTCATTATCATCAAGTTCCGGAAGTATGCCTGGAAGCCGTTTGATCAGCATGGTCTTTCCCGTTCCCGGCGGTCCCATCAGAACAATATTGTGCATCCCGGCAGCAGCTATCATCAAGGCGCGTTTCACATGATTCTGCCCGAGAACATCACTATAGTCCTCCGCCATCATATTCACTTCGGAGCTTCCTGAATCAGTGTGCGCATAATCAGGAATGAATCTAAGATGATTCAGAGATAGCACTTTAACTGGTGGGCGATCTTTTTCAGTCTGGCTTGTACTAACCGTAACTGGAAAAGGAAGCTCACCCAGTTGCGAAGAAAAAGTAGATAAGGGGCGAACAGTTAATAGCTCCCTATCTGCATCCGGTGGCGGCAGCTGTCGTAAATGCTCCGCTGTATATACGGTCATTCCGCTGATTAATGACGCTTCGGCGGCATTTCCTTTCGGAACGAGTACACCCTTCATGCCGTTGCGGCGAGCTGCTTCTACCATAGACAGCACTCCGGTAACGGGCCGCAAACTTCCGTCCAGCGCCAGCTCACCAATTAATAACAGTTGTTCTGCTTCAGGCATATCCAATTGCCCGCTTGTAGTCAAAATACCAAGAGCAATGGCAAGATCGAATGCAGATCCTTCCTTACGGAGGTCAGCTGGAGCCAAATTTATGGTGACCCGCTGCTGCGGATAACGGTAACCACAATTTTTGACGGCGGCACGTACTCTCTCTACAGCTTCCCGGATCGCCGAATCAGGCAACCCAATGATGCTCGTCTGCGGCAGACCATTGGCCAGATCGATTTCCACACCAATCATGACACCCTCTATCCCATACAGGCACGCACTGTGCATTTTCCCATACATAACAAAAACACCTCTTCTCTTGAAATACGCCCATGACGGGCGGACTAAATTCAAGAAAAAGGGTGCTTCCTCATTTTCCGGTTATTCTTTTATCCTTAGTATACTTATATTCCATAGGCTTAATCAAGGGTTACCGATATGAAAATGGATATTGCCCCAAATTGCATAAGTATGCAAGCTTCGAAATACAAAAATTTCGTTATCCTTCCTCATTCACCACAACATAATCTCTGATTTGGGCAAAAGATAAAGGGGTATAGTCCCAGTGTTCTACGCAAATGTTGAAATAGTTCTTCCCCTCATACTTCTGGCTATGAATGTGGCCGTGCACATTTACGTAAGGCATATGCTTATTCATATACATGGGTTCGTGTGAAAGAAAAAAGAAATCTTTATATATTACAGGATACTCACTGACTTCATTAAATCCGGCTTCAAGCCACCAGTTCCGGCCTCGGCTGCGGTCATGATTGCCTAGAATCAGGATTTTATAGCCATTGAGAGCAGATACAATCTCCCGTGTTTTTTCCAGGTTCAAGAAAGAAAAATCCCCCAAGTGAAAGACTGTATCTTCTGTACCGACCACAGAATTCCACTTCTCGATCATCACCCGGTCCATTTCTTCCACACTGCCAAAGGGACGGGACTCAAAATCAATAATCAGTTTATGCCCAAAATGTTGATCTGAGGTAAAAAAAATATTTGACATCCCTATCCCCTTCTTCTGTACTCAGAAATAGCTTCTACGAACACTTCAATCGTTCCAGTTCCGTTTGGAAGAACGCTGACTGTTCGTATCCAGCTTAATCAACTCCGCTAGCGGAGGCACTTCCTCATGCTCTATAAGCCAGTGCCGCATCTCTTTGATGGCTTCTACCTGCCCGTTTCCTTTGTCGCGCCAGGTCAGCAGTTCAATCACCCGGATGACTAGCGACAAAAGGCTGCTATTGCTGCTCTGGGTTTTTTCGGCCCGGATTTTTTGGAATAATGCTTCATTTTCCCAATCAATCAAAATCTCCTCCGCTATGGCTGGCCGCATAACGGTAAAGGTCTTGTTACACTTGCTGCAGCAAATAACGGACACAGGCTCTCCGCCAAGCTCTACTGCAATTTTGGTGTTACAATATTGGCAAGTAAAATTCACCTGTATATCCAACGGTTGATTGCTCACTCGGACAGCCCTCCTCATGGTGGCATTAAAAGTTACAATAATGTTTACCCATTTCCTTGGAGAAATGACCCATAGTACGGAGGGTATGTCAAGACTGTATGTTTGAAAAGTCAACAAAATGTATAAAAACTTTCAAAAAGCCTCCCGTATATGATGCAGCGATGCAATACTCCTACCCTCATTCAGCATCACCGTGATGACGTCAAAAGAGACCCGGTGTTCATATGCATTCTTCATATGCATGTATACCTGGGCGGTCGCACGCACCTGACGAATCTTCCGCTCATCCACAGATTCTTCCGGGGTACCCTGAAGAGGACTTCCACTGCGACTCCGCACTTCAATAAAAACAAGCACTTCACCGTATTCAGCAATTATATCCAGTTCCCCGCTGCGGCAGCGCCAGTTACATTCTATGATCCGGTAACCTTGTGCAGTTAGGTATTGTTGAGCGGCTTTCTCGCCATCAGCACCTTTTTGCTTGCGGGTATAGGGTTCTTCAGACGAAACCTCACTCACATCTGCCTCCGTTCTCCCGCAGAGCGGTCACTCTGGTAAACAAAGCTAAGAATTTCCGCTACCAGCTGGTAGAGCTGTGGAGGAATCTGCTGGTCCAGGTCAAGCTTGGAGAGGACTTCTACCAGGGCAGCATCCTCTTGGACAGCAACCCCGCTGTCCTTCGCCATCTGCAGAATCTTATCTGCTACCGCACCTTGTCCTTTGGCGACTACGACCGGCGCTTCACTTTGACCGGGCGAATATTTAAGAGCAACCGCTTTTTTCAGGTTTTGAGAAATTTCATCGGCGGACTCACTCATATGCGGTAATCCACTCCTTTGTAGGAATCAGGCACATAATCTGCCAGTCTGCCCGCGCCGCCCGCAATGGCTGCAGATGCCGCACTAGGCTGCGGGAGGGGTTCTGTCCTCAAGCTGGACAGCTGATAGCCGATCGATTCCACTGCTGCTCCAATCTCATCCTTACGTTCTTCAAGCAGCTCTAATACCCATGGTGTATCGTTATGCAGCTTCAGACTTACGATTCTGTCCACCACCTGCACATCTACCAGTGTCTGTCCCAGCTGCTTCATATCCAGGTCAAACCACAGGCGGCAGTTCGATGCATCGAGTTCGCCCTTACGGCCCCGTCTCGACTGGATATGGACAGAAGCTGTTTCCTGCCCGTCCGGACCGTGCAGCGGCAGGAACATCGTTACTTGTGCAAACGGAGCCGTCCGATCCGTATTCAGGAGCAGTTGCTGCCCCGTCAACTGCTGCACCAGCTGGCCCGCGGCTTCTTTGACCGCGGGCGGCACTTCGCTGCTGCCCAGCACCTGCAGCAGCACGCCTTTCAGCGTATCGGCAGCCGTATCATCGCCGATAGCAGCACTCGCCAGCGCCGCCTGAGGCAGCGCTGCCTCACGCCCTGCCGCGGCTGCCGGCACTGCCGCGGCCCGCACCTCTGCGGCGGCATGCCCGCCGCCGCGAACGGCCTGCTGCTCGTGCTCTGCACCGAGCAGCTTCAGCACCCGCCCCACCCACGACTCCATGTCGCGGGTGGCTGCGGTAACCGTCTGCTGCGCCGCCGCCGCAGACGGTCCTTCCCCGCGCTGCCCTGCAGGCGCGGGGGCTGGCTCTTGCCCCGCCGCTGCTGGCGGGGCTGTAGTGCCCTGCGGCGGCTGTGCGGCCGCTGGGGCAGGGACTTGCCCCGCCGCGTCAGCGCGCGGGGCAGAAGCAAGCTGCGGCAGTGTGCCGCGCAGCTCGGTGAGCACACCCTGCAGCTTCGCGAGCAGGGCGGTACCTTTGCCAGCAGAGTTCTCTGCTGCTGGCAATGCCGTTCGTTCCGGCTGCGTACCGGAACGAACATCAGTCCCTTCTGCCTGCTCTGCAGAAGGATTACCCGCTGCGGCTCCAGATCCCGCTGCGGCAGGCTGGACATTACCAGCCTTTGGAGTGTTGTCTGTCTTTAGTGCAGGGCCTGCATCAGCAGCACCCACTTCTCCATCCAGCGAAGCAGGAGCGGTCCCTGTTTGGCCAGCAAAGGCTGCAGCCGATGGTTCCGCTGCACCAGCAGATGTATTGACCGCCACTGCTGCAGCTTCGTTCCCGGCAGGCTGCATGGTTTTCACAATGCCACCAGAAGGCGTTCCGGGAACGTCAGCCCCTTCAATAGCCAATGCTGAATCGGATGCAGCCGCTGGCACCGCTGCTACATCCGTCCCACTTACTTTAACTGCAGCAACTTGATTTGCTGCAGTATTAACAGGAGCCGCCGAATTTCCGTTTCCGGGAATTTCTGCTGCCAAAGAAGTCGCAGCGCCTCCGTTCACAGGTGTTCCTGCTGCCGGAGGAGTCGCTGCTCCTGGAATAACAGCCGAGGCAGGCGGAGTGGAGGTATTCGGTGAAGCAGTATTTCCACCCGCAGCATCGTTTTCCTGCTGAGCCCATTGGCCGATCGCCGTTTCAAGCTGAGCTACAAGCTGATGCAGCTTAGGCCCGAACACCGCTTGCTGTAGACCTTTCACACTTTCCGCCGTGACAGGAAGTCCACGTTTTACCGAAATGACTGCCGCCTCCAGCCACTCTGACACCGGAATATTTGGCGGTTTAGCATTCATTACTGCATCCAGCTTCGCTGCTGTTTCCTTGGTCAGAGCGACGCCGCCAGATACCATAGCCTGAATGATTTCCTTTCCTGCCTTGGAATCTGTAAGTCCCAGCGATTCAAGTGCTTCCCCCATACTTTGCGGCGAAGCCAATGCTGCCTCACCGGAGGAGACCGGTTTTAATACGGGCAAGCCGCCTTCTCCCGGAGGAGCAACCTGCAAATTCAACGTTTGTCCAGGCTGCAGCGGTGTCTCCAGCTCCGCACGGACAGGAGTACCTTGAATCTGTACTACTGCCTCTTTACCGGAATCCGACACACTGAGCACCACACCGCGGACCACCTGCCCTTCCTTTAGCTCTACCGCCTTGGGCTCACCCGGTTTATTGTCTCCAAGTAATCCGCGAATCAAAGATCCGATGTTCATGCCTATCTCCCCTCCCACTATAAATTAATAAATACTCTTGTTTACTCACTCGTTCTAAGATTTTCAGCCATAGACAGATTGAGAGCTGGAGAAGTCATGTAAGGATGACATTATTTTCTGGTGAAGCCGGTGGCGGGAATAGAGAGCGGGGGATTCATCCCCAACCCAAGGATACGTTCTGTGATCGCACTTTGGATATCCACACCTGTCTCCTGACGGCTTACCCTCCCATGTCACGCGGGGTCTTTGCCCTTACATTCCTTCGTTCGGCCTCTCAGGAGGTGGACGCCGTTTCTTGCTCCTTTACAG
>NZ_LVWI01000038.1 GCF_001909055.1 Paenibacillus helianthi | reverse complement strand
ATATAAGTCTCCAGTCCCCTTTATTGTAGCAACTCCCGCCTCCCCCCACAAATCCCCCCTAATATGGGGACAATTTATGAACTAGAATCGGAAAAATTTACACACAAGTTGTGGATTACCTGTGGACGAACTGTGGACGAATGCCGGGATATCTGTGGATGGGCTGTGGATCATCTGTGAGTAAATCGGCTGAATCCGCCCCCAGCGCGGGCTCGCAAAAAAATGTTTACAAACACAAGATATTGGGTTATTTTTATCTAACGACAACAAAATATAGTGGAAACAGGTGCTTTACTCTCTCAAGAGAGTTGAAGCTTAATAGGGAAGCGCGGTGCAAATCCGCTGTGGTCCCGCCACTGTAACCGGATGTTCCGCAGGCTTCCACAAGCCCCTGCGGAACAGTATCTGGAGGCTCACGCCACTGAGGGTATTCCCCCTTGGGAAGGTGCCTCCAAGATTCACCGGAAGCCAGGAGACCTGCCTGTTTCCGGTCACCATCATTTACGCCTGCGAGGAACAGGAGAGGTGTCCGCATGCGGCCTGCACAAGCAGATTTAGCCTTCCCCCAGGATGGGAAGCAAAGGCTGCCGATACCTGAATGCGATAAGCCTTATCGCGCTCAGGTATCGGCTTCTGCGGGAAAGCTTCTTTCCATGGAGACCATCCGTAAATATCCGGTTCGGTTATTTGCGTTACGCATCCGGGCATTTTCCGCCGTCCTCGGCGGAAGATGCTCTTTTTACTGAGTTAAGGGGTGTCTTATTACAATTAGAACGTTTTTTATATACCGAGAGGAGAGGGCTATACAATGACGCTGCTGGAGAAACGGTACAACGGTGGACAAGCTGCACAGGAGGATCTATTAGAGGAAGTCATCCATTTGGGGCGCGATATTATCGACAGCCGGGATTTGGATCTGCTGCGCGAGAATGCCAATTTGAACGGAGAGAGCTTCTCCGGCAAAATGAGCAAGTTCGGCAGTGAGTATTCCAAGTGGTATGCCCGCAACTTCACAATGCCGCCGCAACTGGTACAGGCTACCCTTGATAACGTAGTGTATGTCCATGATCTGGACCAATACGCGATCGGAACCACCAACTGCATCTTCATCCCGTTTGAACGGCTTCTCCGCGAAGGCTTCAACACCGGCAACGGCAGCGTGCGTCCTCCCAACTCGATCATGACTGCAATGTCGCTCGTAGCGATTATTTTCCAGTCTCAGCAAAATGCCCAATACGGCGGCGTATCCGCCAACAAGCTGGATTATGACCTGGCCCCTTATGTGACCAAGTCCTTTGCCAAGCTGTTCCGCAAGGGACTCGAATATTTCGAAGAAGGACAAGCCGGTGAGCATCTTGGCGAAGTCACTATGAGCCGTAGCGATCTGGCAGAGCTGTATCCGCGGGCCTTCCGCTTTGCATTAAAAGAAACAGAGAGCGAAACGCTGCAGGCAGCAGAGAGCATGATACATAACCTGAATACGATGTCCAGCCGCTCGGGCGGCCAGATTCCTTTTACCAGCATCAACTACGGTACGTGCACCTCTCCCGAAGGTCAGCTCGTGATTAGCTCGCTGCTGACCGCAACGATGAACGGACTCGGCAGCGGCGAAACGCCGGTATTTCCGATCCAGATCTTCAAATGCAAGCAGGGCGTGAACCAGCAGCAGGGCGATCCGAACTATCACTTGTTCCTCAAAGCTGCCGAATGCTCTGCCCGCAGACTGTACCCGAACTTCGCCAATCTGGATGCGCCGCTCAACATGCAATATTATGATCCGGCCGACCCGGATACTGAATTTGCAACCATGGGCTGCCGCACTCGGGTGCTGGGCGACCGCTTCGGACGCAACCACTGCTCCGGCAAAGGCAACCTGTCCTTCAATACGCTCAATCTCGTGCGGTTGGGACTGGCTTACGGAACTGCCACAGGACGCCGGCTTGCCGCCGACGAGAAAGGCTTCTATGACGATTTGAACCATTACATGGACATCGCTCTGGATGGGCTGCTCCACCGCTTCCGCATCCAGGCTTCCCAGAAGGCTAAAGCCTCTGACTTCATGATGCGCGAAGGCGTCTGGGAAGGCGGCCAGGACCTGGCTCCCGAGGATTCGGTTGGCGAACTGCTGAAGCACGGCAGTCTGTCGATTGGCTTCATCGGCATGGCCGAGTGCATGAAGGCCATGTACGGTAAGCATCACGGCGAGGACATGGAGATCCATGCCAAGGCGCTCGCTATTGTCCGCCACATGCGGGAATACTGCGACCGTAAGAGCGAGGAACTGAACCTCAACATCACCCTGTTCGCCACACCTGCTGAAGGGCTGTCCGGCAAGTTCACCAAGGTGGACCGTAAAGTACTGGGCTCCATTCCGGGCATCACCGACCGCGAATACTATACGAACTCTTTCCATATCCCGGTCTACCATGAGCTGAGCGCTGCGCAGAAAATCAGCCTGGAAGCACCGTTCCATGAATACTGCAATGCGGGTGCAATCTCTTATGTGGAGCTGAATGGTAATGCTCGCAGCAACCCGGCAGCTTTTGTCAAGATTATCCGTTACGCGCTGGAACAGCAAGTCAGCTATTTCAGCATCAACCATCCGGTGGACCGCTGCTCGAACTGCGGCTACGAAGGCGTGATTGGCACCAATTGCCCTTCCTGCGACGCGCATGAGAACGATGTGCATATCCGCCGTCTGCGCCGGGTAACCGGCTACCTGACCGGCGACTATCAGACCCGCTTCAATGCCGCCAAGCAAGCCGAAGTAAGGGACCGCGTTAAGCACCTATGAACATATGCGGCTACTACCCGGAATCGATCAATGAAGGAGAAGGCATGCGGGCCGTCCTTTTCCTCAGCGGCTGCCGTCACCGCTGCCCGGGCTGCTTCAATCCCAAGACCTGGAACTTCAATTTTGGCGAGCCGTTCACACGGGAGCGCCAACGGGAGATCATTGCCGAAATAGCCGCGAATCCGCTGCTGGACGGACTGACACTGGCAGGCGGCGACCCTTTTTTCTCGGCAGAGGAGGCTGCGGGCTTCATTCTGGAGCTGCGCAGCGTGCTGCCGGAGTATCCCGTCTGGATTTACACCGGCTATACCTATGAAGAGCTTACAGCGACACCCGGCTCACCCGAATGGAACCTGCTGGCCCTGTGCCAGGTCGTGATCGACGGACGTTTTGTGGAAGAACTCAAAGACACTACCCTTCCCTACCGGGGAAGCAGCAACCAGCGTATTATTGATATTCAGGCCAGTCTCGCCGGTACGGAAATCGTACATTGGGAGCCGGCTGCCTTATAAATTCAGTTAACTTTCAAAGAGCAGGCCAAGCCTCGGGGCGGGCCGCTCTCTGCGCTTATATACTTCAATTTGTGATATTGAAAATTAAACCCAAAAATGAAAGGATGGTTAAACTTATGCCACAGCTCGTAGTGAAACCCGATAACCGCCAACTGGCTTTTGATGAAATCCGCATTTCCGTGTACGCCGACCGTATCCTGAACGGCCTGGATCAATTAAGCAAGGAAACTCTGATCCGCGGAGTGCAGTCCAAGCTGCGCCGTGATGAGGTCAGCGGAGAAGAGATCAGCAATGCTTTTACGATGAGTGCCCTTGAACTCGTTACCAAAGAGGAGCCGGACTGGAAGTTCGCTGCTGCGCGTTCACTGCTAACCTCCCTGTACAAAAAAGCTGCCGTCAACCGCCGCTACAAAGCATACCCGGAAGAGCCTTACGGCGAGCTGTACCCGCTGATTACCGATCTCGTGAAGAAGGGCATCTACCGTGAAGAACTGCTGTCCCACTACACCAAGGAGCAGATTGAGGAACTGGGCAGCTGCATCGATTACACGCGCGACCTGCTGTTCGATTACATCGGCCTGCTGACCCTGTCGGACCGTTATCTGGCGCATGACTTTGACGGCCGCGTAATGGAGCTTCCACAGGAGCGTTATATGATTATCGCAATGTTCCTCATGCACACAGAGCCGGTAGAGAAACGGCTGGATCTGGTCAAAGAAGCCTACTGGGCCATGAGCAACATTTACATGACCGCTGCCACACCTACCATGTCCAATGCGGGTAAAAAAGTCGCCGGACAGCTCTCCAGCTGCTTCATCGACACCGTGGACGACTCGCTCGAAGGCATTTTCGACTCCAATACCGATGTGGCCCGCCTAAGCAAAATGGGCGGAGGCATCGGCGTCTACCTCGGCAAGGTGCGGGCCCGCGGGTCCGATATCCGCGGCCACAAGAACACCAGCTCCGGTGTCATTCCGTGGATTCGCCAGCTGAACAATACCGCAGTCAGCGTAGACCAGCTCGGCACACGCAAAGGTGCTGTCGCCGTCTACCTCGATGTTTTCCATAAAGATATTCTTGCCTTCCTCGACCTGAAGCTGAACAACGGCGACGAGAGAATGCGCGCGCATGACGTTTTCCACGGTGTCTGCCTGCCTGACCTGTTCATGGAGGCTGTGGAAGCACGCGGCCACTGGAACCTCTTCTGCCCGCATGAAGTGAAGAAGGTGATGGGCTGGAAGGATGACCGCGGTCGCGCGCTGGGCCTCGAGGATTTCTATGACGAGAAGCTTGGACAAGGTGCTTTCCGTGAAAAGTATGCCGAAGCCACTGCCAATCTGGAGCTGTCCCGCATCACGGTTCCGGCCATCGACATCATGAAGCGGATTATGAAATCGCAGCTGGAAACCGGCACCCCGTATATGTTCTACCGCGATACGGTGAACCGCTCCAATCCCAACCGGCACCAGGGGATGGTCTTCTCCTCCAACCTGTGCACGGAAATCATGCAGAATCAATCGGCAACCGTTATCGAGAGTGAAGAACTGGTTACCAAGGACGGCCAGACCCGGATCGTTATCTCGAAGGTTCCCGGAGACTTCGTAGTCTGCAACCTGAACTCCATCCACCTGGCCCGCGCAATTCCGGCCGGTGTGCTGGAGCGGCTGATACCGATTCAGGTTCGTATGCTCGACAATGTCATCGACATCAACAATATTGAAGTGCTGCAGGCTCAGTACACGAACAGCCAATACCGCGCGGTGGGCCTCGGCACCTTCGGCCTGCATCACCTGCTGGCGCTGAAGGGCATCCGCTGGGAATCCGACGAAGCCGTGGAATATAACAATCATCTATATGAACACATTAACTATCTGCTCGTGCGCTCCAGCATGGAGCTGGCCCGCGAGAAGGGCCGTTATCCGAAGTTTGCCGGTTCTGACTGGGAAACCGGCGCTTACTTCACCTCGCGCGGCTATACCAGCGGCGAGCAGGAAGGCAAATACGTGACAACAGAGCAGTGGCGCGAGCTGCAGCAGGAAGTGGCTGCCGACGGCGTGCGCAATGCCTGGATGTTCGCGATAGCCCCGAACGGCTCGACCTCGATCATTGCCGGGTCCACCGCCAGCATTGACCCGCTGTACGAGCTGCTCTCCTATGAGGAGAAGACCACCTATAAGATCGCCAACCCGGCACCGGATCTGTCCGAGAAGACGATCTGGTATTACAAAACGGCGTTCCTGATCGACCAGAACTGGTCCATCCGCATGGCCTCAGCCCGCCAGCGCCATGTCGATCAGGGCCAAAGCTTCAACTTGTATGTGACCCCTGACATCAAGGCCACCGATTTCCTGAACCTGCATCTGAACGCCTGGAAGGGCGGATTGAAATCGACTTATTATGTGCGGAGCCGTGCATTAACTATAGAAGAGTGTGAGTCTTGCGCGAGTTAAAGACTAACTTTAATAGGGGGCACTTGGAGTCACGGAGAGGAAGTTTGGAACTGTAGGAGCGTTAGCGTTCGCCTTTGTCTGCGGATTTCCACCGCGAACAGCGGTTTAAATCAAGAAATCTGCAGACAACAGCGACCGGAAGTCCAAACATTCCTCGTAGTGGCGAATAAAGTGCCGGCTTTTAAAGTGACCAGATAGCCCCGCAAAATACAGGAGGGAAACAACATGCAACTGCAAAAGATTTTTAATACCGAAGCCCCGAACCAGTCTACACGGATCATCGACGGGGAATGTTCAGGGATACTGAACTGGAACGATATCCGCATGCCGCACATGTACAAGCTGTACAAGGTGCTGCTGCTGAACCACTGGATCGCCGATGAGATCCCGATGTCGAAGGATGCCCAGCAGTTCCCGCAGCTGGAAGCGGAAGAGCAGCGTGTGTTCAAGATTAACATCGCCCTGCTGGCGGTGCTGGATTCGATGCAAACGATGTTCGTCGGTGATGTAAAACGTTATTTTACCGACTCTTCACTGGAAGCTATTTCGGCGATCATCGGACAGCAGGAGGTTGTGCACAACCAGTCCTACTCTTACGTCCTCTCTTCCATTGTCTCGGACAGCGAGCAGAAGGAGATTTTTGAATACTGGAAACATGATCCGGTGCTGCTGGAACGCAACCAGTTCATCTCCGATATCTACCAGGAGTTCCGGGATGCGCCATCCAAGGAGACTTTTTTCCGGGCGATGGTGGCCGATCTGATTCTGGAGGGGATTTTCTTCTATAGTACCTTTGCCTTCTTCTACAACCTGGCCCGTGACCAGAAAATGATGGCGACCAGCCAGATGATCTCCTATATTCAGCGAGATGAGAATCAGCACTGCTACTTCTTCGCGGAAGTATTCAAGCAGCTGCTGGTGGATTTCCCTGAGCTGAACACCAAAGAAAATATGGATTACGTCTACCGTACCATTGACCGCGCTGTAGAGCTGGAGACCAATTGGGGCCACTACACGCTCACCAACGTACGCGGCATTGATATGAACGAGCTGAGCGACTACATCAAATACACCGCCAACAAGCGCCTGACGCTGATGGGTTTGGACAAAGCCTACACAGGCGTAGACGTCAACTGCATGCCATGGATCAAGCCATTCTCCGACGAAGCGCTGAACGCGACCAAAACCGACTTCTTCGAAGCCAAGTCCCGCAACTACGGCAAGGTTGGCGACGATAACGGGTTCGACGATTTGTAATAGCAGTCCGATTCCGGGATAAAAAGCGTTCCCGCCACATTCTGCTGCACAGAATACAATAGAATGGCCCAAAGCTGGTTCCAATCCGTTGCGATCCTGAGTGGCGAAAAAGCCCCTTACCGCCGAAATTTCCGCAGTAAGGGGCTTTCGCTATTCATCGTACGGCATTGCTGCGCAGGAATGGGAGACACTCGGCTCACATTAAAATGCGCCTACCTGATACGCCGGGCACATCTGGGCTCTGCCTTTTAAAATCCAGCTACTCTGCGGACTTACGCCCCGCCTTATGCGACGTCTCTTCCGCCAGTTCCGCAAGTACGCTGTCCAGACGCAGCTTAAGCTCGGCGGCCAGCTCGACGACACCCTGATCGTTACGCACCGCCTGGGAATCTACCGCATATACACCGCCAAGAATATGGCGTGCGCCCAGCACGGACAACACCGGCTTCAGCGCATAATCAATGGTAAGGAGATGTGCCAGACTGCCGCCCATAAAGAGCGGAAGCAGGATTTTGCCGGCCAGGCCTTTTTCTGGAATCAGATCCAGGAAGGTCTTCAGGACGCCCGTATAGGATGCCTTATATACCGGGCTGACGACAATAACTGCATCGGCCTCAGCTACTAGACCGTTGGCTTTGACGATGGCTTCACTCTCGAATTTCGTATGAATCAGCTCCTCTGCCGGGAGCTCGGCCACATTGATGCGTTCGACTTCAAATCCCTGTCCCCGTAAATCCGCTTCCGCATATTCAATAACCGCGGTAATCCGCGAGACCAGGGATGGTGTTCCGTTGATGATAACTATTTTGGCCACGTTCCCACCTCTTCCGTTCGTTATCCGTTATACGTTCCTGCCGCTTGTTCCAGTAAAAACCCTTCAAATTAGTAATAATCCTAGCAGAGTACAGGGATTATTGTCAAACGTAAACAGCCTCTTGCACCCGGTAAAATCCTGAGCTATAATAAGCGGCAATACTACATCCCGATCAGGCCAGTGACCGGCATCCAACCGTGAGGCGTCTGCGACCGGAGCAATGTTCTTGCTTCCTAAGTTTACCGGGTTTCGCCCGTTACCGCGAAGACCAAAGAGGGCCTTATCCTGCTGTGATTTCAGAGGATTCGGTCAACCTGGGTGGCACCGCGAGCTAACGCTCCTCGTCCCATGGATGAGGGCGTTTTTTGTATTTTTATAAGACAAAAAGGAGCGAAACGGCATGCTGGACATGAACTGGATCAGGGAGAATGAGGAACTCGTAAGAAACACGGCAACATGGAAAAAGGTAGACTTCCCGCTGGATGATCTGCTGAAGTGGGATGATACGCGGCGGGAGCTGCGGCGGGAAACCGAGCAGCAAAGAGCGGAACGCAATGCGCTGACCAAGGAGGTCGAGCGCCTGCTGCGCCAGGGAGATACCGGAGCCGGAGAACATGCCAAGGCACAAGTGCGGGAGATTAACACCCGGCTCACGAAGCTTGAGGCGGATCTGGCAGAAGCAGAGCGGCGCTGGGGCGAATTGCTGCTGCTGGCACCAAATCCGGTATCGGAGGATACACCGGTCGGCGCGGATGACAGCGAGAATATGGAGCTGCGGCGGACCGGCAGGCTGCCGGATTTCGGCTTCGCACCGCGCGATCATGTGGAGCTCGGCGAGCTCCATGACATCATCGATATCCCGCGAGGGGTCAAAGCCGGAGGAGCGCGCAGCTATGTGCTTAAGGGAGCGGGACTCTACCTCCACCTAGCCGTGCAGCGGCTGGCACTGGATGTACTGGCAGAGCGGGGCTTCACCGTGATGGACGTCCCGGTCATCGTCCGGCCGGAGGCGCTGGAGCGGACCGGGTTTTTCCCTGGAGGGATGGACCAGACCTACGAGCTGAACGGAGAAAAGCGCTGGCTGGCCGGAACCTCGGAAGTGTCGCTCGTGTCGCTCTACAGCGATGAGATCATCGAGGCCGATACGCCGCTGCGGCTGGCCGGAATGTCGGCCTGCTTCCGCCGGGAGGTCGGTTCGGCGGGGCGTGATGTGCGCGGCCTGTACCGGGTGCACCAGTTCTCGAAGATTGAACAGGTCGTAATCTGCCGCAATGATCCGGCAGAATCGGAGCAGATGCTGCAGGAGATTCTGGGAAATGCCGAGCACATTCTGCAGCTGCTGGAGCTGCCCTACCGCGTAGTGGCTGTCTGCAGCGGCGATATGTCGCTGAAGACACACAAGCAGTATGACATCGAGACCTGGATGCCCAGCCGGAATGCCTATGGGGAGACCCATTCGGCATCCAACCTGCTGGATTTCCAGGCCCGCCGCTCGGGCATCCGCTTCCGTGACGAGAACGGACGCCTGCAGTACTGCCACACCCTGAACAATACCGCAGTCGCCACGCCGCGGATTCTGATCCCGCTGCTGGAGAACCACCAGCAGGAAGATGGTTCAATCTATATCCCGCAGGCGCTGCGCAAGTACATGAACGGGCAGGAAGTTCTTCACAGCTGACACAGAAATGACTTTCCATGTATTCTTGCAGGGAGCTAATAAAACTATGAATCCGCTAATTCAGCCGTTGCTTTAGGCTGAACAGGAGGATTTCATAGTTTTTTTGTGCATTATGACAAAATTCCTTGTAAATTGATGTTTTCCATCCATTGTTTACTATATATTTACGATAGACAATCTCTCATTTAACGTACAAATGATAGATTGGGAGAAGGCGAAAATAATATCGTATCTAGAGAGGAGAAGATTGTAACAAATGAATATTTCCTCAAGGCGAAAACAATGGTGGTCGGCAGCGCTCTCATTCGTGCTGATTACCGGTATGGCCCTGCCCGCAGCATCAACAGCTTCAGCGGCAACAGATAATAGTGCTCCTGTGATCTCCCAGGTGTATGGCGGCGGAGGGAACTCCGGAGCCAAGTACAAGAATGACTTCATCGAGTTGTATAATCCTACAGATGCAGATATTGACTTGACCGGCTGGAAGGTGCGATATGCCTCTTCCTCTGGAAGCTTTAGTGAAGCTAAGCCCAATTTGTTCACCACACTTACCGGCAGCATCCCCGCAGGCGGATATTTCCTGATTCAGGAAGCGGCGGGCACCGGAGGCACGGACGATCTTCCGGCGCCAAACATCGTTACGGATAGCAACTCTGCTATAGCTATGGCCGGAGCAAATGGAAAGATTGAGCTGTTGAATGCATCCGGCACCCAGGTTGATATGGTTGGCTATGGCTCTGCTACTACCTTTGAAGGCACGGGGCCGACTCCACCTCTCTCCAACACCACCGCAGCTATCCGCTTGGAATCCACCCTGCTCCCTACCGGCAACCGCGGACTGGATACTAACCAGAATTCTGCCGACTTCACGGTTCAAGCACCGGATCCGCGCACCTCGGGTGTGGACAGCACCAAGGCTCCGGCCGTCACTGCTTCCCTCGCTTCCGGGCAGACGGTGCCCAAAGGCACCCAGCTCTCCCTTAGCACAAGCAGTGTAACCGCAAGCGTATACTACAGCGTCTATGCCAACGGCAGCACCAGTGCCCTGGCCGATTACGCTTTGTACAGCACTCCAATTCTTTTGCAGGACGACACCGTACTCATCAAAGCCTATTCTACAGAAGAAGGCAAAACCGACAGCGGCATCTCCCAATTCAGTTACACCACCAAAGAAGCGGTTAGCGGACTGACGATCCCCAAGATTCAGGGTACTGTCCAATCCTCCACTTATGCGGGGCAGCTGGTGAAAGGTGTACCGGGTATTGTTACTTACACCAGCGGCAGCACCTTCTACATTCAGACTGCAACACCGGACAGTGACCCCCGGACCTCCGAGGCGATCATGGTCTACCTCCCGGGAAACAAGGTAAAAGTAGCCGATTCTGTTCTCGTGGACGGATGGGTGAAGGAATATAAGGAAAGTGGCTATGCTGACGCTACGGACCTGCTGACTACCGAAATTGCGGCGACTCAGGCAACCGTGGTATCTGGAGCCAATCCTCTCCCTGCGGCTACGATTATCGGAACAGGCGGGCGGGCAATTCCCACTGCTATCATTTCTGTGGGATTGACTAAAGAGCTTGATCCTGCCAAATATGCCCTAGACTTCTACGAAAGTCTTGAAGGCATGCGGGTTCAGCTCAACACCCCGAAGATTATTGGACCTTATGAAAAGCCTAACCTTCCGGTCACCGTGAACAACGGCACCAGCACTATAGAAGTCACTTCACCCTCGGGTGGTCTCGTTCTTACAGGGGCGGACTTCAATCCTCAGCGTGTTCTGATCGCCGCCAAACCGAGCCAGCCGGTTAGAACGGGACAGATCTTCAGCGGGAACATTACCGGTATTCTCGGTTATGACTATGGTAATTACAAAGTTCATCCGGACGGAGAACTGCCTGCTGTTGAAAAGGGGACTTCCCTTGAGCGGGAAACGACCGCTTTGGCAGCCGGTGAAGATAAATTAACGGTTGCCTCATTCAATGTGGAGAATTTCTCCAAATTGAGCGGTTCCGACAAAATCAACAATATTGCCAAAGACATCGTCACCAACCTGAACACGCCGGATATTGTCGGCCTTCTGGAGATTCAGGACAATGACGGCTCGGGCAACACCGGAACCGTGGATGCCACCGACAGCTATAAGGCGCTGATTGATGCTATCAAGGTAAAGGGCGGCCCAACTTATGCTTTTACTGATATTACCCCTGTTAACAATATGGACGGCGGTGCACCGGGCGCGAACATCCGGGCCGGATTTATTTACAACACTGCACGCGTCCAGCTTGCTCCGGGCAACAAAGGTGACGCTACAACAGCGGTAGCCTACACCAAGGACGGCGGGCTCAGCCTGAATCCGGGCCGGATTGATCCGACCAACTCGGCATTCGATAATTCCCGTAAACCGCTTGCGGCGGAATTTATGTTCAATAACCAAAAAGTAATGGTCATTGCGAATCACTTCAACTCCAAGACGGGGGACTCCGCACTGTACGGCGGTATCCAGCCACCCGTCAAACCAAGTGAAGCCCAGCGGGCGAAAATTGCCACCGTTGTGAACGGCTTCGTATCTGATGTGCTGGCCAAGAACCCTGATGCGAATATCGTGGTGCTTGGCGATCTGAACGACTTCCAGTTCTCGAATACTTTGAAAATTCTGAAAGGCAGCGCATTAACCAACCTGATCGACACGCTGCCGCTGGGAGAGCGTTATTCTTACGTATACCAGGGCAATGCCCAGACGCTGGACCATATGCTGGTCAACAACAAGCTGGCCACAAGATCCACACTGGACATTGTGCACATCAATGCCGACTTCCAGGAGGAAGACGGACGTGTGAGCGACCATGATCCGCTGCTGACGCAAATTGATTTCGGCACCGACCATTTCAACCTGCGGGTACTGCATACCAACGATACCCACGGTCACCTGGAAAATATCACAAGACGCACCTCGGCGATCAGCAGTGAGCGGACAGGCAATTCCGTACTGCTGGATGCAGGCGATGTTTTCTCAGGAACCTTGTATTTCACCCAGTTCAAAGGACAGGCAGACATCCAGTTCATGAACAACATCGGCTATGATGCCATGACGTTCGGCAATCACGAGTTCGATCTGAACAAGGATCAGCCGGAGGTGCTGAAAGATTTCGTCACCGCCGCCAAGTTCCCGTTCACCAGCGCGAATATTGACTTTACCACCAAAGGAAGTGAGCTGGCGGGGCTGTATCACAATGCCATCGGCACACTGGAAACGGACGAGACCAAGAGCACCGCAAAAGACGGCAACATTTATCCTTCTGTCATCAAGGACGTCTACGGTGAAAAGGTCGGCATCTTCGGCCTGACCACTGAGGATACCATTGGACTATCCTCGCCGGGAGATAAAATCAGCTTCAAGGATCACGTGGAAAGTGCCAAGAATACAGTAGCGATGCTGGAAGCAAAGGGCATTAACAAAATCATCGCCGTCACCCACCTGGGCTACACTGTAGATCAGGAATTGGCAAAAGCTGTTCCGGGCATTGACATCATTGTCGGCGGACACTCGCATACGAAGATCGATAATCCTCCTACGCCAATCGTCAATGTCGGCACCGGTAAAAATGTACTGATCGTACAGACCGGTGAATACAGCCAGTTCCTCGGTGAACTGAATGTGACGTTTGATAAAAACGGGGACATTCTGACTTACAACGGCAAGCTGCTCGATGTGAATCTGTTTGGCGAAGATGCCACAGCCAAAGCGATGCTTGCTCCATATGATGCCGAATTGGCTGCTGTACGCAGCACAGTCGTCGGCAACTCTAGCGTTGATCTCTACACGAACCGCACCATCGACGGCAAATCCGTCCGTGTCGTGCGTCAGGAAGAAACTCCGATCGGTAATATGATTGCCGACAGTATCGCCGAAAAAGTCAGAGAGCTGATGCCAAGCTTCGTGTCGGCAAGCGACCTTGCTTCCATTAAGGGCGTTGTCGCTATTCAGAATGGGGGCGGAATCCGCGCAGCCATTGACAAAGGCGACGTTACGATGGGCGAGGTACTGACCACGCTGCCGTTCGGCAACAGTCTGGTCGCTCTCAAAGTGACGGGTGCTGAAATCATTTCCTCTCTGGAAAACTCGGTCAGCGGGCTGAGCTCCGATCAGGGCCGCTTCGCCCAGGTTTCCGGAATGAAATACACTTATGATTCTACGAAGAAACCGGAAATTGTAGATCCTTTGACTAACCAGGTTACCCAGGCCGGAGAGCGCATTGTGTCTGTTGAAATCCGGCAGACGAACGGCTCTTATCTGCCGATTGACCCGAAAGCTTACTATCTGCTGTCCACGAACTCGTTCATGGCAGGCGGCGGTGACTTCTACCGCGCACTGGCCGGGGCCAAGGCCGACGGACGTTATTATGAACTCGGGCTTCCAGATTTCGAAGTTCTTTTATCCTATTTGAAAAATCATAACCCAGTCACCATCGGCACCGAGGGACGGATTACGGATCTGAAGGGTACGACACCTAGCGCTACGCCGACGCCGACCAATCCACCGGGAGGCGGCGGAACACCTGCTACACCAACACCAACGCCTAGTGCTACCACGGCGCCGCTGGCTTCACCGCAGGTGACAACGATCACCGCAGCAGATCTGACCAGCAAGCTTACAGCCCTGCCTGCTGGAACCAGTGAGCTTGTTATCCCGCTCACCGCTTCCAGCGGCGGAGCGCAGGCTGTTCTTCCGGGCAGCGTACTTGTTCAGCAGGCAGCTTCTAATCCTGCTACCGTCCTTACGTTCACCATCCCTGGCGGAGCTTCCTACTCGCTTCCGCTCCGTGTACTGAACGGAACTGCACTGACAGCTGAGCTGGGCACCAGCGACTTCACAGTCACTGTATCCCTGCTGCAGGCAAGTGCTTCAACACTAAGCAGTCTTAACCTGGCCATTACGGCGCAGGGCGGATCACTAAGTCTGGCTGCACCGGTCATAGAATTTACAGTTACAGCGCAGGCTGGAAGCAAAAGCGTTTCGCTGAACAGCTTCGGCAGCACATATGTGAAGCGGACGCTTACTGCACCTTCTGTGCTGAACTCCATGAATTCGACTGCAGTATCCTTTGATCCAGCCACCGGCAAGCTGACTTTTGTTCCTTCCATCTTTGCCGGCAAGCCTGACGGAACCACCGAGGTTACGATCAAACGCAACAGCAACAGCTTCTACACGGTTGTGAAATCGAGTAAAACGTTCGGAGATATTACCGGACACTGGGCCAAATCATCCATTGATCTGCTGGCCTCCAAGCTGATCATTACCGGCACGAGCGCTACCACATTCCAGCCTTCGCAGATGGTAAGCCGCGCAGAATTTGCGGCGCTGATTACCCGCTCCCTCGGACTTGCCTCCATGAGCAGCGGCACTACCTTCAGTGACGTAGGAGCAAATACCTGGTATACGGATGCTGTCAAGACAGCCGCTGCCGCAGGGCTCATTACGGGCTATACCGACGGAAGCTTCAAGCCCAACAGCCCGATTACCCGCCAGGAGATGGCCACCATTCTGTCCAAAGCCATGAAATACACGGGCAAATCACTGAATGCGGATGCTGCAGCGCTGGCCAAATTTAGCGATGCCTCTGGACTTCCGGCCTGGTCCCGGGCGGCCGTAGCCGAAATTGCCGCTGAAGGCATCATTCAGGGCAGACCGGACGGCTCGTTCGCACCGCAGGTGCTGGCTACCCGTGCAGAAGCCGCAACGATGCTGGAGAAGACCTTGAAGTCGCTTCAGTTCATCAACTAAAGCTACAAAGAGCCAAGTCCCTGCAAGGAGGGCACTTGGCTCCTGTCAAAGTGAGAGAGACGGTCCCCCTTTAGCGCTGATGCGCTTCAAGGGGCCGTCTCTTTTTGGCATACAGGTTGTTGTCACACCCTCTATTTCAGCGGAACTGTAACCTTAGCTGTAATAGCAGTACAGATAGATGTGTCTTTGAAACTGCCGGATGATCTAAGTGTAAGCCTCTACATCCCCTGCCGCACCTGTTCTACAATCGCATGGAACCCCCCGGTGTTCGATTTTCTTGATTTAAAATGCAAGTTCGTTTATAATAAAACCAATAATAAGTTCTATATTTATAGAACTAATCTAAATCAAAACATGATCCACACAACTCAGCTGCAACTTAATCGTCTATACGGCGCAATTCACAAGGGAACGAGGAACACACATGGATTATACGGTAGAAGTCGATTTTGCCCCAATGTATGAATGCTTTACCAGTCTGACTGCTTTTCTCTACAAGCAGAATCATAACGCTCTGGAGTCCGGAAAGGCCTGGGTCAAGGAGGTTCAGAAGAGGTTCACCGCCGCTCAGTTGCAGAACATGCAGGAATTCTCCAAGGAAAATGCAGATTTCACGCTCACTCCTTATATCTGGAGCTGTCCCGGAGACCGTTCGGTGGACGGCTTTCTGAATTGGTTCGATGGCCTGTCTCCGGGAGAACTATTCGAGACCGCTGCACGCTTCGGATCCACGGTGTCGTCCAATCTTGCCGGACTACGCAGCCGTACCTCCGATATTCTGAGGGAATGGAATGAACGGTATTTTGGCGGAATTGATCCCGCTATTCTTAAAGGGTTGAGCCGGGAGGCGGAATCCAGACGGGCCGAACTGAGCGGCACCAATGCCATGGAGGTCTACGAACGGGCGACGCAGGGGATGCGGCTGTATCCCGGGGAGAGCCTGAAGCAGATTATTTTGATTCCGCACTACCACGCCCGTCCATTGGTCACTACTTCTTTATATGATGAATTTGTATTTACCAGCTATGCCTATGATGCGCTGCCTCCGGAGGAGGGACGGCCCGCTCCCGCACTGCTGCGGCTGACCCGGGCGCTGTCGGATGAGACACGGCTCTTCATTCTCCGTCTGCTTGCGGGGAAGCAGCTCAGTTTCACGGAAATCGTCCGGCAGGTTGGCCTGTCCAAAAGCACGATTCACTATCATCTCATCGCACTGCGCTCGGCTGGACTGGTCATTGTCCATTCCACTGGCAAAAGTACGTCCTACAGCCTGCGCCTGGATGCGCTGAATGATCTGCCCAAGCGGATTGCCGATTATTTGGAGTAGTTGGCGGCTAACCAGAAAAAGGAGTGAATCCCCTATGCTAAAACGCAGCTACTATGGTCTGCTGTCTACGATTTCTTTGAGCGCTTTCGGCGATGCCTTTGGCCTGTTGGCGATGGAATGGCTGGTCTATGACCTGACCGGCTCCAAGCTGGCCATGGGCGCGCTGGCGCTAAGCTCCGGCATCCCGGAGCTGCTGCTGCGCCTCCTCGGCTCCCCGCTGGCCGACCGGCTGCACCGCGTGCGCTTCATGGCCTGCCTGGCCGCAATCCGGCTGCTGGCCATCGCCCTTCCGCTGGGCATGGGCCTCGCCGGCCAGCTCCAGCTCTGGCATTTATTCGCCGCAGCCGGACTTAGCGGCGCCTGCGCCGCGCTGTTCATGCCCACCGCGATGGCTGTAATTCCCGGCGTCGCGGACAGCCGGAAGCTCGTGCGCGCCTTCGCCGTCATCGAAGGCTGCAAAGGGGCGGCAGCGCTGCTCGGACCTGCGCTGGCTGGCGCGCTGACCGCCGCCAGCGGGGCGCTCCCGGCACTGGGCATTAATATGCTCTGCTACATTGCCGCTATCGCCACTCTACTCTGCCTGCCGAAGCTGCCCAAGCCAGCCAAGCCAGATGCTGCTTCAGGGGGCTTCTCCCTTTCCTTATACCTGCGTGAAATGGCTGAAGGCTTCACCTTTTACAAGCAGTTCCCGGCCATGTTCACCATTATGCTTATGGCTTCAGTCAGCAATCTGAGCTCCATCGCGGTCTGGACGATGATGGTTCCGTATGTGCGCGAGGTCCTCCACCGTGATGCAGCAGCGATGGGCACACTTACCACAGCTTCCGCGCTTGGAATGCTGGTTGGCCTTGGTGTAATTTCCCTGCTGGGCGAGATTACACAGAGGCGTCTAGTGATGCTTGGCAGTCTCGGCACGATCGGAATCATTACATCCATATGGGGGCTGATTCCCAGCTTTCCGTTTGCGCTTGCTGCCGTATTTGTATCCGGCCTCCTGGCCCCCTTCTTCAGCTCGTTAAGCTCCTCCCTGCATGGGCGACTCGTTCCCGGCAACCTTCAGGGGCGGGTGAATTCCATCCGCTTCCTGATCGGCGGCAGCCTGACGCCTTTTGGCGCTTTTGCCGGCGGGGCTATTGCTGAGGCCTATGGTGTGCCAGCCTTATTCATCGCTGCCGGACTGCTGCCGGCGTTATGTGCCGGAGCCGCCCTTCTGCTCCCCGGCCTGCGGATGCTCGACGGCGACCTGTCCGCGCTTGAAGCCAGACAACGGCAGGGCCGCAGGGGTGGCCCACACCAAACAGGCGATGTCCATAACACTGGAGCATCGCCTGCAGGCTGATTTTTTTCCCAACCAACATTCTATACAAGACTAATGAGGGCTAATCAAATAGTTCATCTTCTACGCTATTCACATAATGGCTTGTATCCCCGTGCAGCAGGATCTCCGCCTGTCCGTCCGTAAAATCGATCCGGCAAAGACAGGTCGGATAAATATATGGCAGGTCCCATAGCTTCTCCATAGCTCTCTCTTCAAAATAAGCCATCAATACTTTAATCACTACGGTATGGGTAACAATCAGGATGCGCTGCCCGTCATGTGCCGTCACAATATCCTGCAGCTTCTCCAGCGCCCGCTTCTGTACCCCGGCAAAGGTCTCGCTGCCTTCCACACTGAATTTCTCCGGGTCCTTCCAAAAATGATGATGCTGCTCCGGGTCCCCGGCCTCAATCTCGGCGGAATCTCGTCCTTCCCATAACCCCATACCAATTTCTATGAATTCATCGCAAGCGATCAGCGGGATGCTCCGCTCCCCCCGGACGATCTCTGCTGTCCGCAGTGCCCTTGGGCTTGAACTGGAGTAAATCATATCTAGCGGTTCCTGCTGGAGCCCGCGGTTCAGCCACTCTGCCTGCTGTACGCCAAGCGGTGTAAGCGCCGAATCGCGATGCCCCTGCATCCGGTTCTGGACATTCCACTCCGTCTGCCCGTGCCGGGTTAAATATACGGTTGTTGTTTTCAAGAAGATCCTCCCCTTTATGTAAAATGAACTTATTTTCGGCTATACCCGCTTGTGCTCCAGCCATTTCACCGCATAGTCTACGAGCTCGTGCTGCGGGATGAGCTGGGCTGCCGCTGCGGCAACCTTTCCATAAGTAATCTGTCCCGTCTCTTGTCCAAATTCCTCACCAATAGCGGCAAAATCCTCCGAATTCCAGTTATAATCCCTGTACTCCACCCATTGTCTGGCCCCGTTGACCAGCATGGGCGCTCCCGCAGTGACCTTCTGCTTCCCGGCATACTCAGCCCGGTATTCGGCCAGGTGCAGTGAAGTATTATTGTAGCTGTCCACGCCAAGCAGCAGTACGCTTCCCTTCAGATCATAGATCCGGGCCAGAGGCGATTGTTCACCAAAAGCAGCGTCCAGCGCATGCCCATCGAGAATCTCATCCCTGTGCCTGCCCCAGGCAGCAAAAGAATGGACCGGATGGCTGCTGCGCCGAACCCCCTTTTGCTTACGGAAGGTTTCGGGAATTACGCCCATTCCCCGCAGCAGTGTAAGATCCGGGTCATAGGCCGGCATTTGTTCCCGGATGCTCTGCCACCACGCCTCCGGCACCGGCGGATTGCTCCAGCCTGATGGATCGGTCAGATCGGAGGAGTGGGTCGGCATCACCAAAGTCCCCCCTTCTCCAAGCACCTGCTCCAGCGCCAGAATAACGGCAACCGGCCCGCCTGCCACCCATTGTCCCAGCGATTTAAAGGAGGAATGCAGCAGCAGCGTCATCCCTTCACGCACCCCAAGCTTCCGAAAGTCGGATGCCAGTGTCTCCACTGTAATGAGTTCCCCTCGTATTTCTTCCATTCGAACACTCCCCTACAACTCTCATTCGACGGATCCGGGCAGAACTGTGCCATTTTCAGCAGCCCGTGTGCTTAGCACTGCCCCTCACGTATCCGAAGACAACTTACCTGGCTTCGAAGAAGCTTTCCTAATCATCTGCCCAACCACGCACTCGGTTCCATGATCATTTAGCTGGAATTCCTCCCACTAATTCTTCTCATAACAACCCCTATCCATGTTTAGTTGGAATTAGTGCACTTGAATTTTCCGTAATCGTTAGAATACACTCAAATACGCCTACAGCTGAACATTCAAGTTCCCTTTTTCCACCTAAATCGAAAAAAGAGCACAAAATCACTAAATTAGTTAAACAAATTCCAACTAACAAAAAGAGCAGTGCCCCTGCCTCTCCGCCTTCTTACGATTCCTTATCCCCCAGACGCCCGGAATACCGCTCCAGCAGAAGCTTGGCGCGGTATTCGCCTGGCGAGATGCCCTCCAGCTCCTTGAACACACGGGCGAACTGCTTGCTGTTCTCGAAGCCGACGGCTTCGGAGACACCGGCCAGCTTGATGCGGTTCTCAGAGAGCAGCGCCTTGGCATGGCGGATCCGGACTCTTTTGAGATACAGCACAAAGCTCTCTCCGGTATAGGCCTTGAAGGCCTCACTGAAATAAGAATAGTTAAGCGACACATGGTTACTCACCATCGCCATATTCAGCGGGCGGGCATAATTCGCTTCAATATAGGCGAGTGCCTCCTCCATGTCGGCATGCTCCGTATGGGCAGACTTAATTCCTATGATATAATCGTTCACCGTAATGAGCAAATGTTCCAGTGTCCGGTAATAGTCGTGAAAATGGCGGAAATTATACAGATTGCCCACCGTACGGTACAGCTTGAGCACTTCAACGGAGGCCTCCCCGTGCAGCCGGAATACCTCATCAAGCACCCGTTCGTTCATACTGCGGCCCACCTGTTCCAGATACGCCAGATCCAGATGCTGCAAATGATCCAGTTGAAAAATCGCCCCCAGCAGGCTTCTGATTTCCTTCTCACGGTCCGTGCCGAGCATGTTCAGCAGCTTGCGCAGCTCCTCCTCCGGCGATGGAAAACGCAGCCGTCCTTCGCGCAGATCTGCGTAATCTATGAAGCTGGCCTGCGGTGGCAGGAACGTATACTGCAGCGCGCGGCAAGCTTCTTTGTACGCGGTGCGGAAGTCTGCCGGATTCCGGGTTTCACCGCTGATACCGATGAGCAGACCCGTCAGTTCTCTTGCCTCTGCCTGCCGGGCCAGCTCCAGGAATGCCTCCTTGCCGGCTCCGATCAGGACCAGCTTCCCTTCCCAATCCGTCAGAATTTCAGCAAACGGCCCGGCCAGCGGTCCGCCCATCCGTTCAATCAGTCCCTGAACTTCGTCCGGTTTCATCCGGGCCCCGTCTTTGTAATAGAAATTCAGCACGCCCACTGTAAAAGGAACAGGCAGCTGTTCCAGCTCCTGTTGCTGCTCGGGTGACGGCTCCACAGGCTCCTGCATGAGCAGTCCGCGCAGGCGGGCAGTACGCAGCTCCTGGCGGTAGCCCTCCGTCTCCTGTGCAAGTCTCCGGGAATTGGACTCCTGCTCCAGACACTCTCTGCTGATCTGCTCCAGAATCCCGAACAGCTCCTCGCGTCTTATCGGCTTCAGCAGGTAGTCCTTGACGCGGTAGCGGATCGCACTTTTGGCATATTCGAAATCATCGTAGCCACTCAGAATCACGACCGCAGGTCCTTCACGGCCAGGCTCCGCCTCAGCGGACAGCCGCTCCAGCAAAGTAATCCCATCCATCACCGGCATGCGGATATCGGTAATAATAATATCCCTGCGCTCCTGCTGATACAGTGCCAGCGCTTCTGCACCGTTCCCCGCGAGCGCGATGCTGTAACAGGACGGGTATTCCCGCTCAATCATGGCCTGCAGACCCTGGCGGATCATCTTTTCATCATCTATAATCAGCAGCTTCTTCATATCTGTCTATCCCCCGTCAAAAGAACTTTAGGCAGCGTCATGAACACCGTCGTCCATTCCCCCGCTTGACTCTTCACTTCCAGCCCGTAGGCTTCCCCGTAGAACAGCTGCAGCCGCTGGTGCACATTCCGCAGTCCTATGCCGCCGCCTCTGTAACCGCCTGCTGCGGACCCGGAAGCAGCCATACCCGGCTCCTCCTTGGCATAAATCGAGGTATGCAGCTCCGTCAACCGCTCCGGAGACAGCCCAAACCCGTTATCGCGGATCGCAATGAGGATTTCCCCGTCCGCCTCTGAAATCTGGATACGGATGGAACGGTCTTGAAGCTCCTCCGCTCCGGCTGACCAGGCATGCTTCACGCTGTTCTCCACGATCGGCTGCAGGGACATCTTCAGCACCTCCAGCTCCAGATAGGAGGGTGCAATCGAAAGCTCCAGCGTGATGGGATGCTCAAACCGGATATTCATCACTTCGATGTAATTCTCGATATGACGGATTTCATCCCGCAGCTTCACATATTCACCGGACCATTTGAAATTGTAGCGCATCATGCCGCCGAGCGAGGTCAGAGCATCGGAGATGCCCCGCTGATTCTCAATCTCTGCCAGCATTTTAATATTTTCCAGCGTATTGTAGAGAAAATGGGCATCGATCTGGTTATGCAGGGTCCGCAGCTCCGCTTCTTTGGAGAGTGCCTCCTTGTTCACGGCCTGGGCAACCAGTGTATTGATTGTATTCATCAGCTTGGAGAAATGATGCGCCAGTTCCCCGACCTCCCCGCCTCCACGGATGCTGATGCCCGTGTACGCCTCCCCTCTGCGCACCCGTTTCATCGTCTCCGTCAAGCGGCGCAGATTCTTCAGAATAAAGGCATTCAGCACGTAGGCAATAGCCGTAACCAGAACAATAAAACCAATATTGAGCCCGATAATCAGATTCCGGGTATGCGAAATATCCTTCATGACATTCTCCATCGACACTACATTCAGCAATGAAGCGCCAATCTGCGTAAGCGGGGTGTGAACCAGCAGAAAGGAGTTACCGTTCTCCTTGTAGTGGACATCCCACTCCCCGGTTTCCGCATACTGCCGCAAGCGTTCGGTAATCGCTATGTTCAGCTTTGGGTTATCCTCCTCAAAAGAGTTGTCCGCCCGCGTAAACAGCTGCAGCCCATCCCCCGTGATGAACATCTGCGACTGGTTGTCGCGCACATCGGTATAGGTTTTCGGCGTGAAGCGGCTGAGCAGCATATCCACCTGAATCATGCCGACATGATGGCCGGCCGGAATACTGATCTCCCTCAGCAAAGAAACCTTGGGCTGTCCCTCCGGTGCCTGGCCTGTATAGCGCTGCATGGGATCCGGATCATTCTTCTGAAAAGACCATAGCTCCTGCCCCTGCAGCTTCAATGCTTGCTGATACCATGGCTCCATGGACACCCGTTCCTCCCGAAAAATAATCGGCCAGATCTCGTGCACCTCCTTGCTCCGCGAATACAGCCGCAGATGCTCAATATTGGGATTATTGAATTGAATCCGGTTCAAATTCACAAAAGTGGTCGTATTGAAATCAATCAGTTCTCCGAGTGAAGGATCGCTCTCATTGAGCAGATAATTCCGGATCACCTTATCGGAATAAGCCATCTGTGCGGCCCGTTCCATGGCTTCGATCTGATTGAGGATATGCGTCTTTTCCATTTGTAGCAAATAGCTGTTTTTGTCCACAGCATCGCGGACATACGTATTATTGATTGCTCTATAGGAATAGAAGGACACCAGCAGGCAGGGACCCAGAATAATAAAAATATAGGCCGCCACCAGCCGGCTTTGCAGCGATCTTCGTCCCCACCAATAGCTGAAGGAGCTCCATAATGCCCCGGTTCGTTTGTGCATGTTCACCTGTATCCTGTACACCTCGCCTCTAAGGCCGCAGATTAGAAGAAAATAACCCAAAAGCCCGCAGTCAGCGGGCAATTGGGCAGTAGTATAGTGAGTTACATTCCAAGCTTTTTCTTATTTTCTTCGTATTTCGTCTGACGGTATGCGTCAAAGGTCGCCTGACCTTCTTTTTCCTTCTTCGCCAGATACTCACTCCAGAGCTTATCGAACTCCGCATCAGAGGAAGCCATCAACAGCTTCGGCAGCGTTTTGCCACGAAGGTTTTTGAGCTTGGTGGCGATAATGCCTTCAGGCGAGTTGCCCGTAGGATCAATCTGCTGGAATTCGGAAGTGTTAACCGCTTTGCCGCGGGTCCAGTCTTCCAGCTGCTTGAACGGTTCAACGGATTTTGGAGCCCATTGGTCCGTAATATTTGTATTTTGCATCATCCAGAAGGTGAAAGAAGATCCGTACTTCTTATCGAAGGCCGCACGGTCCTTATTCATTAAGTCAAAGGCTTCCGGCAGAAATTGGTCTTTACCGTCAATGGTATCATAGCTGACCCCTTTTTCACCCAGGAAAAGATCCTTGTTGCCTTCTTCACTGTTCAGGTAGCTGAGGAATTTAATCGCCCGGGCTTTATCCTTCACATCCTTGGAGATCAGGGTTACTGTCCAGCCCGAGATCCCCGGCCCGTTCAGTGCCGGAGGGTCCATCTTGGTGTTCGCAGGTCCTTCTACAGCGATATAGGTTTGTTCCGGATTCTTCTGATAGATGGTACCGAGCTGAGGAGCAAAGTCGGTACGTTGATAGAGCATGGCGAAATAGCGGCCTTGCGCAATCTTTTCTTCCATTTGAGCGCGCTTGTCAATGAAAATGTCCTTGGACAAAAGTCCGTCCTGGTTGGCCTGGCGGAGCGTCTTCATCCAGCGTACATATTCAGGATCGGTTTCACGGTCATAGACCTTGCCGTCCTTTTCCCACGGGATGTTCAGGAAGTTCTGAATATAACCTTCCAGCGAGTCGTTGCCAGTCTCAGTGAACTCATGCAGACCGAGCGGAATAATCGGCTGGCCGTTAATCTCAGGGTATTTCTCCTTCGCCAGCTTCAGTGCATTCAGGAAGCCCTCCGGTGTGCGCATATCCGGGCTACCGATGGCTTCATAAATATCCTTGCGGACGACAAATGTCTGGTTGGAGACATAGTTTTTGCCGTATTTTTTATAGTCAGCAGGTGAAGAGGAGGAGTTAGGATAGCCGTATACATTGCCGTCCGGTTGTGTGTACCAGCCTAGCTTGTCGGCATCGGATACCTTGAAGAAGTACGGGTCATATTCTTCGGCCAGCTTGTTTAGCGGAAGCACCAGATTGCCCTCGATCATCGTCTTGACCGCATCTTCCCAGAAGCCCAGTGTAATGAAGTCAGGCAGCTTGCCGGAAGCAATCAGGGTGTTGAGCTTCTCATTCTCATTCCCTGCGGGAACAATGAAGTTGATATTTACACCCGTCTTTTTCGTTACATATTTGGAGGTAGGGTCTACGCCCCATTTATTCGGAAACCAGGCGAAATTCAGATACCAGTCGAACGTGATTGGTGAGGTGTCGCTTTTCCAGCCCGGCTCATCCGCCGAGACCGCTGACGCCGCCGGTTCTGCCGGTGCTTTGGTGGCCTCTGCCGCATTTGTAGCAGCCCCCGCGTTATCCTTGCCATTGTTTCCGGCATTATTGCCACTTGAACAGCCTGTTGCCGAGAATGCCAGCATCAGCCCCAAGAGCAGCAGCACCATTGCTTTCGGCTTGCGTTTCATGCCCATGCTTATTTACCCCTTTTCTGAAATTGTAGTAAATTATAAGCTCAACTCCATAACCCATCATGTGCCGGGTGCCGGAGGAGTTACCTTTGTGGCTTGATCGCTTGGGTTGGGTTGGCTTGAAGACAAGCCTTAGCCCTTGATCGAACCGATCATCATGCCCTTTACGAAGTAGCGCTGCAGGAACGGATAGACGAACACAATCGGCAGCGTGGTGACCACCATTGTGGCCAGCTTGATAGACTGGGAAGTCACGCTTTTGGTAACACTGCTGCCCTGCACGGCCACCATCATCTGGCTGGAGCTGGACTGCGCCACCACCCGGAACAGGTAAGTCTGGATCGGCTGCAGGTCCGGATTATTCACATAGATGATCCCGGCAAAATAATCATTCCACTGGTACACACCATGGAAGAGGGCAATCGTGGCGATGACTGGCATGGATACCGGAAGCACGACCCGCAGGAAGATGGACCAGTCGTTGGCACCGTCTATCCGTGCCGCCTCCTCAAGACCCTCGGGAATTTCCCGGAAGAAGGTCATGAAGATAATGAGATCGAAGAAGCTGAACATCACCGGAATGATGTAGACCATGAAGTTATCCAGCAGATGCAGGTCCCGGTTCAGCAGAAAGGTCGGGATGAGACCACCGTTGAAGAACAATGTAATCGTGCCCAGCAGGATATACAATTTGCCGCCAATCAGCCCTTTGCGGGATAACGCGTAGGCTACCATCGCCGTGAAGAACACATGCACCAGCACGCCGAGCACCGTTTTGGCAACCGTAATTCCCATGGCCTGCATAATGCCTGGACTCGCGAACACCGCGTCGAAATTCTTCAGGCTGAACATGCGCGGCCACCAGTAAATCCCGCCCAGCATCGCATCATTTCCATCATTGAAGGCATTGATCAGCACGTACCAGATCGGGTAGAGCGTCAGGAAGCATACACACAGCATAATCAGATTGTTGACGATATCGAATAGGGCTTCGCCCATCGTCTTGCGTTTGAGAGCAAACATTGGTTAAGTCCTCCTTGTCTAGAACAGCGACGTATCGTTGATTTTTTTGGATACCTGATTGGCAATTAGCAGTAGAATCAGTGCAATGACCGCCTTGATCAGGGTGACCGCCGCAGAGTAGGAGAAGCGGTTGGAGACTATACCTGTATAGTAGATGTAATAGTCGATTACGTTGCTGGCGCTGTCATTGAGCGAATTGCGCAACACCAGAATCTGGTCAAAGTTGGAGTTCAGCACACCGCTGACTGCCAGGATGAAAAGAATGCTGATTGTCGATTTAATCGCCGGCAGCGTGACAAACCACATTTTCTGGAATCGTCCGGCTCCGTCAATCGTCGCTGCTTCATACATTTCCGGAGAGACCCCGGAGATGGCTGCCAGGTAGATGATTGCGGACCAGCCAAGCTCCTTCCAGATGTCGGAGGAAATGATAATCGTCCAGAAATAGCTGGGCTCGGCGAGATAGGTAATCGGCTGATCAATCAGATGCAGCGACAGTAGAATGTTGTTCACAATTCCCACATCCGCAAGCCATGTTGCCAGAATGCCGCCCAGTACCACCCAGGAGAGAAAATGCGGCAGATACGAAATGGTCTGAATCGTTTTTTTGTACCTTAAGGAACGGACCTCGTTCAGAAACAGAGCGAAAATAATCGGAAGCGGGAAACCGATCAGCAGCTTGATCAAACTGATGCCCAGTGTATTCTTGATGACATTGACCAGATCCTCGTCATCCATGAACTCCCGGAAATGCGTCAACCCCACCCAGGGGGCTTCAGCTATGGATTTCACAATGTTGTAATCCTTGAAGGAAATAATCAGCCCGTACATTGGAATGTAGTTGAAAATAATCATCCAGACCACGCCGAGCAGGGCCATTGTCTGTAAATGGCGCTGGACCAGCAATCTCCTCCAAAGCGAGCTTTTTCGACCTGAACCGGTTTCGATTTTTGGCGAAAGAAGCGGCTGCATCGCCTGATTTACTTGGGTGCTTCTTTTGTTATCCATCCTATGGCCTCCAAAATCTATCTGTCTGTATTTATATGAAGCGCTTACAGTTCCATGTGTTTATTGTATCGATTTTCGGATGGGGCTGTAAGGGTCCAGATTTCGTATTTGGGGGCTGATTTTTCGGCTATATGATTTGAAGGTGAAGCCTGGATTAAGGGTCGGGCGCAACTGCGGGGAATGTTTGGACTTCCGGCCGCTGTTATGTTTGGATTTCTTTGATTGAAACCGCTGCTCGCGGTAGAAATCCAGACATAAAGGCGGGCGCTAGCGCTCCTCCAGTTCCAAACTTCCCCTCCGCTGCTTCACCCTTAAGTGGGTTTCAAAGTTCAAATGAAAATAGAAAATCAGGCGGAGTGAGGGGCAAGGAGAGGCCTGTTCAGCCTCTCTTCGCCTTCACTGTCCACCCTGAGCCTTGGCCACCTCGCCGTTCTAGGATTCAGTGGTGGCTGGTGGCTAAGGCTGCTTCAGTTGCTATGATGGCCTCTTACTTACCAGCCTGCTTAATTGGAAAAAGTAACACTAACCTGAGTGAAACGACTAGCAGATCATGGTATGTTGGAGAAAGGATACTTAATCCGGACAGTTTGAGCGAAAATAGCCGATGCTGCCCGGATTAGGTGGAGGAAATCCAACTAAACGTTGCTGTGCGGCTGATTTGGACTAATTAGTTGTAGAAATTCCACCTAGAATCCTCCATTGAACAAGGAGCCGTTCTTCTAATGGAGCACTGGCGTCAGTGGTTCTTTGCGGTTCCTTAGGTTCCTTAGGTTCCTTAGGTTCCTTAGGTTCCTTGCGATTCCTGCCGGTTCCTTGTATTAACCATTATTGCTAGCCAGTTACTGAAACTATATAGATTAAACTTAAGAGCCTAACTTGCTGTAATGGCGAAACCCTTGGTCTACAAGGAATCTCACCATTCAGCATGCAATCATTCTTAAACTCAGCTTATATAGTTACTGCTCATACTACTGTATTTCTACCATTTATTACTTCTACTCATTACTTCTACTCACTACTTCTACTCATTGCTTCTGCTCATTGCTTCTGCTCAATGCAGTTTAACTAAGTTTACAGCCCGTTTTTCAAGCCTGGGTGGGTCCGTTACTCCAGCACCGCCCGGATTTCGATGATATCGCCCCGGCGCAGCGCCTCGGCCTCCGTACCGCGCAGCAGCGAACCGGAGATCCGGCTCACGGTGCCGTCACGGTAGGTCAACGCCAGGCTCCGGATGGAAGCCCCTCCCTCACCGAAGGTGTTCAGATGGCGTGGATTGTGATAGGTCACCCGCGTCTTTCCCAGGAAAGTGAAGGATACTTCCGCCTGCTCATCAAACAGCCAGCCCGGAAGCGCCGGGGCAAAAGATAAGGCCAGTTCCCCGTCTACCACCGAGAACATGCGGCTTCCGGCCATCATCGTCCGCCACATGCTCAGGAACTCTGCGGTGGAACCGCTAAGTCTGGCGACGAAGCCCCTTCCGTGCGTGCCCGGATCGGGATTGCCGCCCGTGGCAATGAAGGATGAGTTCTCCAGGGTACTCCGTCCATATACTGCAGGGTCGAGGAAAGGGATGAGCGAGGTTCTCAATTCCCCGTAGAATTCCTCATAGAGCCCCGCCTTCAGCAGCTCCAGCAAATATTTGTAGGACATGTGCAGGAAGTTGGACTCCCGCTCCAGCCAGCCCGGCGTGAACGCGCGCATGCGTCCGATTTCATTGGACTCCTTATCCAAAGAGACCGATGTGCGGTACATCGACGTAACCGGATCATACAGCTCCGTTTGCTTGATCCGGTTATAAATATCCCGGGCCTCGCCCTCATTGTCCAGCGTTTTCAGCCAGCGGGCCGGCCCCTCCAGAAAGTACGGCAGCGGGAAGGCTTCGAACGCTTCCACCACCGCCTTGGGCAGACCATAACCGCTGATTACCGGCTGGCCGGCCTCGTCGGTCACCGCCTGAAACCGCGTAGCCTCAAAGCGGAAATAGGTCGGGGTCAGACCGCCCCCCAGTTCGACTGCAAGATTAATCCCGATATCGATCTTGCGCAAGAATTTGCCCAGCGCCTCAAGAATCACTGCAAGGGGTACCTGCCGCTCTTCCCCGGTGATACCAAAGCGGATACGCTCCCGATAGGACTCACGTGCGGACGATACGGTATTCCAGTAATCAAACTGCGCAAGCTCTCCTGCCAGAACAGCGGTTGTCGCACTGTGTACCTGCTCCAGCAGCAGGGACATTTCCGCAGGAAGCTTGGCGGCTAATCCCGAAGTTCCAGTCCCCTGCACATTGCTCTCCAGAACCTCCAGCAAAAAGACGATCATCCGCTTCAGCTCAAACGTCTCGCTCATCCCTGAACCGAATAACCCCGGCAGTCCGTTCATAGCGTCATTCCAGCCCGGCTTGTTGCCCTCCATCTCCACGCCCATGCCATAAGGGTCCAATGTGGCAAATTTGTTCAAGGCCAGCGACAGCATCTTCACGAACAGGCTGGTACGGTAGATGTCTCCATTTCCGCCTTGGGTACGGAGCCAGTGCGTCTCCGAAGCCTTTCGCTTCAGCAGATGCAGCTTCTCCTCATCCTCCAGAAGAGCACCATATTGACGTACTCTGCCATCACTCAGCACATATTTCTCGCTGCGCGGCAGTACATAGGCCGGGCTGTCATAGAACGCATAACTCTCATCTCCGAAGAGCAGCTCCTGTCTGCATTCCGGAAAAATATCCAGATAGCCCTCCACCAGATCGAGGTTGTAGGTCCAGTGATCCGACCAGAATCCTTCTCCGAAGGCGGCCTCAATGTTCTGCTGCGATAAGGCCAGTACCCCGCTCAGAAAATCCTGCTCACTCGCCTTTAATGTAACATCATGGTCGGCAATATAATTGATCAGGCGTCCGGGAGTGAAACGGCCCGCGCAGAGCTTCATCAGCTCCTCCTGATGATCGGCAGCCGACCCGCGAATCCACTCCGCAAGCTGCGGCGACTTGCCCGGCAGAATTTCAAAGGTGGTCCCCTGTACACTCAGCGGATTGTAGCCATCCGCCTGAATCAGGCTGTAAAACATTTTGATGTTGAAGCTGCCGACCCGGGGATTGAAGAAGACATCATTGCGCCGGTTCTGGTTCATATCGCGGAAATTCCCGTTGCCCTGCGAGTAATACTCCGGTGCCAGCGAGAAAAAGTTGTAGTCACGCTCCATGTCGCCGTGCTTGCGCGAGAACAGGTGCACGACAAAGCCTTCTCCTCCATTGTCGAAAATAAACGGATAGCCGCCGCGCAGGAAATTATCCAGATAGGACTGCCGGCAGTACGCATCAAATATTGGCGAAGCGGTGCGGGTAGCAATATCCGCCGTCAGCTCGTCGGTCAGGCTGGCCGCTTCCCGGGCTTTGGACGTAATGTATTCATCGCGGCAGAGGGCTGCCGCTTTCCGGTTGATTTTATCGATGTCGTTCACATGCCCAATGATGGTATTCAATGTCAGCCTGCTGCCCGGAGTGAGCGTCCGCGCCGTGCCGCTGAAGCCGCAGGGAACCTTGTTGACGGGATACTGGGGCTGTGCCAGCAGTTCTGCAAGCTGCAGACCAGCAAAACGCTCCGGAAAACCTAGGGAAGTATTGCCCCCAAACACCGTCTCAAAGTCCACAACCGGTGCCAGCCGCTCTCCTTCTGCTGTGAAGGACAGATAGAAATGCCCGCTTCGGATTTCGCTGACCTGCGCATCATCATTGGTGCTGGAGCGCAGCTTGTAGAACGGAATACCGTTGTCCAGATTATATACTTCCATCCAGCTGCGCAGCAGGTTGCCGATCTCCTTGTACCCGCTGTTTTCTACACCGTACGGCAAAATCTCCGGCAGACCGTCCAGAAGCTCCAGTTCAAGCTCGCCGCCGCTAATATTTTCGATTTCTACGCGCCGGACCAACGCCGCATAGTCGTCATTCGGCAGATTGAAATAGTGGACGGTTGTTTTTAATCCGTAGCCCGTATGGGATTCCTCAATCCTCAGCCCGTTTGGAAGAATCGTCATCTTGCGTTTTGCATCGGAATCAGGCCGTGCCGACTGGAACGGCTCATATATTTCCGGAGTACCCTTTATCTTGATGAATGTACGGAAGCCGGACGAAGCTACGTTCTTGTAAGAAATATTTGCCGGTGAAAACTCCATAATCGGTGAGTTTTTGTCGCGTACCCCGAAGCTGGAAATTCCCTGGCCCCGGTTCACATAAAAGGTCCACATCGGAATGCCCTTCAGTCCGGCCAGCCCGGGCAGAAAGCTCGCGAATGGCTTGCCCTCATGAAACTGCTCAATCACAAAGTTGCCGGAATCAAAATAATATTGGCTCATACATTTGCCTCCTTCAAATTAAACTGCAGCGATGAACGCATTATGAAAAAATGAGATGTGTTGCAATGGAGTGCGGCGGCAGCTCGCATGCGGCCAGCTCATCGCCAAGCCCCAGAGTCACGCTGCGCATCTCTTCCCCCTCGTTCATGAGGACAACGGCGAAGCTGCCGTCCGGATTGCGGAATGCAGTAGCCAGAACGTCTTCGGCGGCTGAATCCAGGCCAATGCGCACAGCGCCGGGAACAATGAATTTGCTGAAATGCCCAATGTAATAATACGAGCTGTTGTAATGCACCTCATCGGAAGTGGTATCAGCAATCACCGGAGCATCGCAGAGATTGCCCACATGATTTGGTCCTCCGGTCTCGTCGAGCACCAGATTCCAGTCCAGGTAACCTTCGGTCCAGGCATTTAGGTCACCAATCATATTCCGTCCATAGCGTTCACCCGTGAACCATTCGCCCAGACGCACACCACCCTCCTGGCAGCCTTCTGTGAACAGCAGATGCTTATCCGGGAAAAGCTCATGCACCTTGGCCACCTTATCGAATTCCTCGCCGCCGTACCAGTGAATGCCTGTACCCCATACATACCGGGCAGCTTCCGGGTCGGACAACACGGTAGAGGCGCGTTCGACCATGATATCGCGGTTGTGGTCCCAGATAACGATGTTCACATCTGCCAATCCCGCCTCATGCATCACAGGGCCCAGATGGTTTTTGACAAAATCCCGTTCCTCTTCCGCACTGTATATACAGGAATCCCAGGTCTGTACGGCTGCCGGCTCATTCTGCACGGAGACAGCCCAGACCGGAATGCCTTCCTTGCGGTAGGCCTCAATGAATTTGGTATAATACCGCGCCCAGACTGCTGCGTACTCCGGCTTCAGCGAACCGCCGTTGTTCATCTCCCCATTGGTCTTCATCCAGGCCGGGGGGCTCCAGGGGGAAGCCAGCATCGTGAAGGGGCCGCCTCGCACCTCCATCGCATCTTTGATCAGCGGAAGCACCCACTTGTGGTCATGGGAAATATCAAAAGTCGCAAGCTCCGTATCTCCCTCCTGCACATAGGTATAATTTCCGAGCGCAAAATCGCAGCTGTGGATATGCACACGCCCCATGCTGTAGTTCAATCCTTCTTCAGGGTGAAAATACTTCCGGATGACCTCCGCCCGCTTCCCGGGGCTCATCCGGGACAAGGTATAGGCCGCCGCCTCCGTGAAAGCGCCCCCAAAACCAAGCATTTGCTGAAACTCCTGCTCCGGCTGCAATTGCACATCTGCGTGCTCTTTGGTTGTGCGGGCTCTGAATACGATCGCCTCTCTGGGGCTTAAGCGTTCTCCCGTATCCCTGGCAGTTACCACTGTGCGTGCCTTTGTCATTTCATCCAGCTCCTTTTTTATGCTTATATGATAATCGAAACCGGTTTCGATTATTTCGAAAAAAAATGCGCGCCCGGCGGAACCTCTTTATTGCCCGCCCAGCGGCGCGCAGGAGTCCCGCACCACTACCTCTACAGGAAGCATCAGCGCTTCCTTCGCTTGTCCTTTACCGTCGATGGAAGCGAGCAGAATCTCCGCCGCCCGGGTCCCGAGCTTTTCCGTATCCTGCCGGATGGTCGTCAGTGCAGGCGATACATAGGCAGCAAGCTCGATATCATCATACCCGATGACTGAAATATCTGAGGGTACAGAGAAGCCCTTATCTTTGGCTGCCATCACCGCGCCCAGTGCCAGCAGATCACCCGAAGCAAACACAGCCGTCGGACGATCCGCTAGCTCAAGCAGCTTCAGCATTGCAGCATAACCGCTTTCCCTTGAAAAAAAAGCTCCCTCAGTGATGTAGCCGTCCCGCACCTCAAGCCCCTGCAGCTCCATGGCCGCTATATATCCCAACTCGCGCTGGCTTCCCGGAAAGGAGTTCCCGCCTCCGGAAATATGGGCAATCTTCCGGTGACCCAAAGCCGCCAGGTAATTCACTGCCAGCTGCGCTCCTGCCATATTATCCGAGCACACCGTATGCGACTGCGCCGTATCATAGTCCAGAATAACCGTAGGAATATCACTTTCGAGCAGTTCCAGAAAATAAGGGTCGTCATAGTCGGATAGGAAGACCACAACCCCATCCACCCCGCGAATCCGGCAATTCTCCAGATATCCGCTTTGCTTGCCGCCAACATCCTTGGAAATAAACATCAGCGCATAGCCTTTGGCTACCGCAACCTGCTTGAAACTCTCAATGACCGCACTGAAAAATGGATGGCGGATCCCCGCACCGGTCTCCTCCACAAACAGCACACCGATAGTCCATGACTTCTTGGTGGTCAAGGTTCGGGCATGCGAGTTGGGCAAATACCCCATTTCCTGAGCCGCCCGCAGAATGTCCTGGCGGGTCTTCTCCCGCACATCGGAATAATTATTGAACGCCTTGGACACTGTGGTTGGCGAGTAGCCGGTTTTTTTGGCAATATCATAAATCGTTGTCAATCCGGTTCACTCCCGCCGGCCCCAAATGAAAGCCCTTTTATATTCACTGCCATTCTAACGCCTTTGGGCGCCGCCGTCCAGCAGAAATTAGGAGATCTGCACCTTACCCTGCCTGCTGTGTGATTCACCGCACTTTGCGCTATACTAAAGCTACCATAAAAAGAAGGGGACTGGACAGGCGATTATGACGGCCTTCCACACATACCTATGACCGATATCCATCAGCCA
The DNA here is from genome assembly GCF_001909055.1 of Paenibacillus helianthi. Lineage (GTDB taxonomy): Bacteria > Bacillota > Bacilli > Paenibacillales > Paenibacillaceae > Paenibacillus_AQ > Paenibacillus_AQ helianthi. The sequence continues at coordinate 85,694 of NZ_LVWI01000038.1, read as the reverse complement.
TTAACCAAACAGTGCGCCTACTGCCAGCAGTATAAACCTCTAACTGAATTCCGCAGGCGCACAGGCAAGCGCTCCAAAGGCCAGTCCCGCCGCGGTGCCTGCCGGGAGTGCCGCAAGGAGCTTCTGGCGCATAAACCCAAGCCTGCTGTGCGGGGAAAAATAGCCGCAGTGACTGCAGCCACCGTGATCTCCGATTCCGGATTGACCGATACGCTCGTGCTTACGCGGTATCCGCTCCCCCCGGCCCCGGCTGCTTCAACTTCCAAGTCCGCTGTGCCTGGAGCTCATAAGGCTTCCCCGCCGGAACGCTCCAAGGAAGGCCATGCAGCCCCTCCGGCACACGGGATCAAGGGCAAAGCCCGGCCACGCGGGGCCGACCCCCGTCGTAAGGCTCCACAGATTAGAGGACCGAAGCCAGATCCTCAGGATGCATCTGCACTCATCCCGTCATCCAAAGGCATGATTCTCATGAGGGGCCACAGCGACAAGGGCCGGCGCTGGCATCAGGAAATCGACCTGGAGCTTGCCGTAATACTCGTCAGAGAGCATGCCGCTGTAGTGGTAAACCGCCGCACAATCCGCAGAATATACAGTAATAAGGATTTCCGCGCATTTATTCTGACCAGGGACAATTATACCTGCCATTTCTGCGGCTTGTACGGAGATACCATTGATCATTTGCTGCCGCGTGCCAAAGGAGGCCACACTACGCCGGACAACTGCGTCTGCGCCTGCAACCTCTGCAACCAGACCAAAGCTGACCAGTATGTGGAGGAATTTATGGGGCGGTAAAAAAATCGCTCCCGGCTCAGGAATATGCTGTTCATGAGAACGGCAGCCAAGGGCCGGGAGCGCTACTGTAGTTTACGTAATATGTTTGACCCGTCCGACTTGACCGTCAGCCAGCCGTACCTTGATACCGTGCGGATGGCGGGGCGAGTTGGTTAATATATCTTTGACTACGCCATGCGTAAGTTTGCCGGTAGCCTGATCCTGCTTCAGCACAATATCCACCTCAAGCCCGGCACGGATATCCGCTCTAACTTGTCCGTTCATGATGCACTCCCCTTTCTTAAGTTATAATGGAGTTACTATATTTCAGATTAAGGATAAGGATGAGACAACAATGGCCTTCGGTATTAATAGAGCAGAATTGACCCGCTGGAAACAGGCGGTCTCCGCAGGAGAGATCGCCTTCCTGACCCATTATTGGCTGGACCCGCGATTTCCGGGGATGACCACAGTAACCAAAGTCGGCTGCAGCAATCTGGACCGCCTGCACAGCTGGTGCGAGCAGCATGGGCTGCCGTCCCGGTACATTCATAACCGCAAACCTTTCCCGCATTTCGATCTTATGGGACCGAAGCAGCCGGAAATTCTCCGGCAGGAAGGGCAATGGGAGCAGCTCGAAAGGTTCCATATGCTCTGATTCCCAGACGAGCGCATATGCTTCCGATGTCCATAATACAAGCTGCGCACTATTTCTTATTCTTCAGATCCTTCATAATCTTCCGCCCGGTTGGGGTCTGGGCCAGTCCGCCCCCAGCCGTCTCCCGGTGCTTCTCCGGCATGGCCGAGCCAACCTCAAGCATGACCTTGATGACCTCGTCGGATGGAATCACGCTACGCACCCCGGCCAATGCCATATCGGCGGCGGCCAGCGCCGTAACGGCTCCGAAGCCGTTGCGCACGATGCAGGGAATCTCCACAAGTCCGCCAACAGGGTCACAGATCAGCCCCAGTGTATTTTTGAGCGCGAGGCCAACGGCATGCACCGCTTGCGCCGGGGTTCCTCCGCGCAGTTCAGTGAGTGCTCCCGCTGCCATTCCGATAGCCGAGCCAACCTCGGCCTGGCAACCGCCCTCCGCACCGGAGACAAACGAATTATTGGCAATCACATACCCTATGGCTCCGGCGGCGAACAGACCGGATACCATATAGTCATCATCCCAGCCGAAACGCTCCTGGCAGCTCAGAAAGACGCCGGGAATAATTCCGCAGGAGCCGGCTGTCGGTGTGGCGATAATGCGTCCCATGGACGCATTGACCTCCGATACAGCCAGCGCATAGGCCATAGCCTGACCGGCAGGTCCGCCAAGACAAGGCTCATCCGCTGCGTTGTAGGCGGCGACCCGCTGGGCGTCCAGACCGGTCAGCCCGCTGCGCGAAGTGGTATCCTCAGTCATGCCGCGGTGGACGGCTTCTTTCATCACGCCATAATACTGGCTCATGGTAGCAAATTCCTGTTCCCTGGACCGTCCGGATTCTTCGCTCTGCTCCTCCAGCATCAAGGCGCCGATACCCATTCCCCGTTCTTCGCATAATACAGCCAGCTGGCTTAAGGTTTGAAAATTCATCGTGTGTTGTCCTTCCCTTTCTGTTCTTGCAGAGTTTCATTCAGATCCACCACTTTGACGGATTGGACGGCAGGCAGAGCACTCAGCTCATGCAGCAGCTCCGGCGTCGCAGCTTCATCCAGCTCCAGCACCGTCAGAGCCGCACCGCTGCGGTTTTTCCGGTCCAGCGACATATGCCCGATATTGAACTGGCCCCTGCGCATGACATCCGTAACACTGGCGAGCACCCCCAGGTAATCCATATGATGAATCAGCACCGTGGGATACATTCCTGTAAGCTTCACTCCGAATCCGTCAATATCAACAATTTCGATATTTCCGCCGCCGATGGATATTCCGGTCAGCGCTAATTCCGTACCTGTCCGAGCACCCGTCAAACGCAGCCGTACTGTATTGGGATGAGGGAACAGCCCCGTTCCCTGACCGAAGGAAATAGCCATCCCGGCCTCTTCTGCGAGCTCGATAGAATCGGGCAGACGGGAGTCGTCCGTAGCAAAATCCAGCAGCCCCCCGGCAATCGCCCGGTCTGTCCCATGCCCTTGATACGTCGCAGCAAAAGAGCCGAAGAAAGTCACCTCAGCCTCAGAAGCCGGCTCACCCAGCACCTGCCGGGCAGCCCTGCCGATCCTCGCCGCGCCTGCTGTATGCGAACTGGAAGGCCCGACCATGGCCGGACCGATAATTGAGAATACATCTTTGAACCGCATTGTTCAGATCTCCACCTATCAAAATTCGACAATATACTTCACTTCTATATTATACTGCAGCCGCGTAAAAGCTACACCATGACATTATCTGTTACGTGAAGAGTATTCCGGGAGAACAGGAGAATACCCTCCCGTTCCTGCCACCCGATCCCAGCCCAGAAGCTGCGGCCGGGGCTGTTACCCTCAATCACCATCAGATGACATTTGTCGACACCCTCCTGCAGCAGTTTGTCCAGACAACGCGAAACCATTCCACGGCCGATTCCCCTGCCGCGGCTGTCTCCGCTGACCGCGACATGATACATATATCCCCTGCGTCCGTCATGTCCGCACAACGCCGTACCCGCAAGCGTGCCGTCTTCGTACTCGCAGACCTGGCTCATTCCGGGGTTACGCTCCAGATAGCGGAGAATTTCTTCCCGGGAATCCGCAGCGCTTAGGTTCATTCCCGGCGTATTCTCCCATAACTGATATGCGGCTTCATAATCATCGGCAATCATGGGTCTGTAGTTCATTCTCTCTCCCCATCTCCATTTGGATTTAGTATGTATGGATAAGCACGTTGGCATATTACGGCGAGCTCTTCCAGAGTCAGTCTGCCAAGAGACAGCATAGCCTCGTAGGGATCGCCTTCCAGCCTTAGCAGCTTGGCAAAAGCGGGCTCTGTCTTCATGCCTCCGGACTTCAGAGAGAGCACACTTTCTCGAAAGCCGTTCCCCAACAGGCTCAGTATCCGTCCTTCCACCTGCATATGCAGCCAGGCATTCTGCTTCTCCGTGGCCAAGGGCTGGCCAAACAGCTCGACCGGCCACCCGCCTGCCCGGAAATTAATCTTAGTGCGGATGATCCCCTCTACCGTACGGGTGACCGCACAGAACTCCTCCAACTGACCGAAATGACTTCGGGCCTCAGCGATAAAACGCCGGGAATCATGCACCTCACAAATGATATCCAGATCACTGCCCTCCACCTGAATGCCCAAGGGGACCGTTCCCGCCAGTAGCGGATGATATTCCGCCAGCAGCTCCATGATGCGCAGCTCACGCAATAAACGCCGGACCTCTCTCAGCACTTCGTTGCCCTGCTGCTCCTCAGCTCGGCCAGAACCGCCGTTATTCTCCAGCATCGCTTCACCTCCTGTTGTACCCGCTGATCCTATTAATCTATCATCCCAATTCCCCAGGTGCAGCAACTTTGATAATCGGTTTCTTATCTTCTGTGAACCAGTGGACAGCAGAGTCGCACGCTTTTCTGGGCGCATGCATAAAAATATACAGGAAACCAGAACGCACCTGAGGAGTGTCGCTAATGAATCCTGTTTACCCCTATTACGGGGAACGTACGGTCTGCCGTGTGCAGCCTATAAGCTTTCCCCCGCAGCACCAGGACCGCCAGCCGGGCCTGGAGAGTCTGATGCAGCCCCGGCCCATCAGCGAGAACCCGGAGAGCCGCGGCAGCGGGAAGCTGAGCGGCAAAGTGGCACTCATCACAGGCGGAGACAGCGGGATCGGTAAAGCCGCTGCGATCGCTTTTGCCAAAGAAGGGGCCGACGTCGTCATTGCCTACTTATACGAAGCTTCGGATGCGGAAGTCACGCAGCGGCGTATTGAAGAGCTGGGGCAACGCTGCCTGAGGATTCAGACGGATTTACGGTATAAAGCAAACTGTACTCAGGCGGTGGAACATACCGTGCAGACCTTCGGCAAAATGGACATCCTGGTCAACAATCATGGTGTGCAGTATCCGCAGCAGAGCCTTCTGGATATCTCGGAAGCACAGCTCTACGAGACGTACCGCACGAATATTTTCCCGTTCTTTTTCCTGACACAGGCTGCACTTCCGCATATGGAACGCGGGGCAACGATCATCAATACAGCTTCTATTACGGCTTATCAGGGAAAAAAAGACCTTATCGATTATTCATCTACCAAAGGCGCGATTGTCTCGTTCACCCGCTCGCTCGCCCTGTCGCTGGCCGATCAGGGGATCCGTGTGAACAGCGTGGCTCCCGGACCCGTATGGACCCCGTTGATTCCTTCCAGCTTTTCCGCTGAAGAGACCAGCGTTTTTGGTAGCGACACCCCATTCAAGCGGGCTGCCCAGCCCTATGAGCTGGCTGGAGCCTATGTCTATTTAGCGGGTCCCGATTCTTCTTATGTCACCGGAACCTGTATTCATGTTAATGGAGGGGACATGGTTACAAGCTAACAGCCGCCGGAGGGATGGATGATCCCGGCAGCCGTGTTCACTTCCCTGAAAGGATGTTAAATAAATGAACAAGATAAAGGATTACAATCTTCCGTCCGTCCGTCTAAGTGCAGGGATGTACGCATTAACTAAACTGTCTGCCGCCGGTTTGACATTTATGCTGGTCTCCCTCGTGATGCTGGGATTCCCGCATACCGATGGCATCCCGGAAGGCTGGCCAACCTCAGTGCCTTACGCCATCTATGCCTACGGACTGCCGGCTGCGCTGGTCGCGGATGCGTTGCTGCGCGTGTTCCGCTCCACTTCGCTCGTCCCGGCTCTCCTCCTGTACGCGGCCGCCGGCTATGGCGCAGGCCTGTGGATCGCCTCGGAACAGGGAGGGGATGCGGTAACCTGCGGCATCGGCGGAATTTTTGCTCTGCTGCTGTTCCGGCTTGCACAGCTGGCCGGAGAGCGGCAGCCGCTCCTGCTACCGGTATTTGCCCTGTTTGTCCCGCTGCTCTGCCTGGTGCTGTTCTAAGCTGCGCTTAGGGGGAATGTCCCCCCGCTTGGCTGCATTTGCGCATCGCGAATGCACAGTGAGTTGGGATGTGTTGTGAACACCCCAGCACCGTTAGAGCCTTGCAAACGTATAACACCGCCCTGCCCTCCGGGCTCAGAGCGCCTCGATGATATCCCCGGCGGTCAGCGCCGCCGGATCATGGCGCAGGCGGACCGCTCTCTCACCCGCCAGCCCGTGCAGATAGACCCCAAAGGCCGCTGCCTGCACGGCATTCAGCCCCTGTGCGAGCAATCCGGCAATGATGCCGGTCAGCACATCGCCCACACCGCCGGTTCCCATACCCGGATGGCCCGTGATATTCACATAAGCCTCACCTTCAGGTGTTGCGATGACTGTATGGGCTCCTTTGAGCACGAGGGTAACCCCGTGCTCCCGGGCATAAGTAAGCGCCAGACCGATCCGGTCCCGCTGCACCTCAGCCGTGGATAGCCGGGCCAGCCGGGCCATTTCCCCCGGATGAGGTGTCAGGATCACCGGATGGCGGCGGCTTGCCCAGGAGCCGTACTCACTGTCCGCCAGAATGTTCAGCGCATCGGCATCGATGACGAGAGGGGCTTCGATGCCTTCCCACAGCGCACGCAGCCATTCCCCGTCGCCTTCAAACCGGCCAAGCCCCGGTCCTACGGCAGTGACATCTCTTCCGCTGCTGAGCCGCAGCACTTCGGCGGCAGTCCCGGCGCTCCAGGCTCCGTTCTCTCCCCCGGCCGCTGCCAGCATCAGCTCCGGGGCCGCTCCGATGACATAGGGAAGCAGCATCGTAGGCAGCGCCCAAGTCACCAGGCCGCAGCCGGCGCGCAGCGCAGCGCGGGAAGCGAGCAGGCCAGCGCCGCTCATGCTTAAGGTTCCTGCCGCCACCAGGACATGCCCGTAAGTGCCCTTGTGGCCCTCCGGCGAACGGCGGCGCGACACGTCGACCTGCAGACGTGTCCTTAGCACCTCCGGCGTCAGCAGGCTGGCCGGGACGCCGCTCTCCCGGGCCAAGGCAGCCGGGATGCCGATGGAGCGGACCACCACCTGCCCGGCGCTCGCTGCGCCGGGATACTGCAGCAGCCCGCGCTTCAGGAACGCGAGGCAGACCGTCACTGCCGCATGAATGTAAGGCTCATGCGCCCGGCCTGTGTCCGCATCCAGCCCGCTCGGGATGTCTGCGGACACAATCGGTTTGCCGCTGCCGTTCGCGGCGGCAATCAGCTCCGCATAGGCACCGCGCGGGGCTCCCGCGCTGCCGGTGCCGAGCAGCGCATCCAGGATGCCGCTGCATGCGGCAAAGTCCACCCGGTCCCGGCCGTAGACTGCTGCGGGCAGGCCCATGGCTGCAGCAGCATTCTGCTGCAGCGCGGCTTCGCCGGCCAGCGACTCCGGCGCGGCCGCATACACCAGCGTGACGGCGATACCCGCCTCACGCAGATGCCTGGCGGCGGCGAGGCCGTCGCCGCCGTTATTGCCTTTGCCGACCAGCACGAGCCAGTGCTCGGCGCCGGCATGCTCCAAGGTCAGCGCGGCATCGCCGCTGACCGAGAACCCCGGCGGCTGGACCCCTGGGCCGCCGCTTCCCAGTGCCCCGGCGTCACCCCGTCCGCCTGGACCATATGCTCCGCCGTTCCGGCTCCTGCCCGCAGCGCCGGCATCTCCCCGCTCCAGCTCGCGCGTACCCGCAGCTTCGCTTGCTCCGCCTGCCTGATTCCAAGCAGCAGGGGTACCGCCTCCGCCGGCTTGGTACCGGCAGAACCGGATGATCTCCTCCGCAATGGCCCTGCCGGCATTTTCCATCAGCGCGATTGCAGGAATACCCAGCCGCTCAATGGTCTGCCGGTCCAGCTCCCGCATTTCCTCAGCAGTTACCACATACATAGCCCAACCCCCTTTTTAGCTACTTCGTTTTCAGCATACAATTCTTATCTTTCAACAAAAAGCCCTCCGGTCACGGAAGGCCTCTTATTTATAGAGCGGGTGCTGCAGGGTTAGCTTATAAACCTCTTAATACCCAACCGTAAACCGGTTGCGGCTGAAGTTCCCCTCTTCCAGTTCGTCAACAACAGCTACGGCAAAATCCTCCACGCTGATACTGCTGTCCCCGTTCTCATCCACCACCAGCCGGTCCAGGCCGATACGGAACTGTCCTGTGCGGCGGCCCGGGCGGATCGTGGCCGGCGGGCTGATGTACGTATAATCGAGCGCAGAGCCGCTATAGATTTCATAGGCATGTCCATGAGCTTCCGCAAGCGGACGGAACTTCTCCGGGAATCCCGGCGAATCCATGAGCCATTCACCCGACTCCGTCTTCAGACTTCCAGCTCCGCCAACCACAAGCAGCCGCTGAAGACCGGCAGCCTGCAGACCCTCCAGCAGACTCTCAGCCGCACGCACCAGGTCATTCTCCCGCCCGGCAGCGGGGCCAAAGGCGCTGATCACCTCTTCATGTCCGCGCACTGCCTCCGCTACCGTCGCCGGGTCCAGAATATCGGCGGTGGCCACATGCAGACGCTCATGCTCCAGCTCTAAAGAGGCCGGATTCCGGACTACGGCGGTGACCTCATGTTTTCTTTTTAACGCTTCTTGCACAATAGCTCTGCCAATCGTTCCTGTTGCCCCAAAAACTACAACATCCATATCCTGAATGCCTCCCTTTCTCCTGCTGTATTTCCAAACGGTTACCCTATATTAGCGCCGCAGGAACATTCTCTGCGAATCAGGCATGATGAACAGTACCTGCAAATCCTGGCTGCTATTCTGTTACCAATATATATGACCTCACCACTGCCAAGCAAGAACGCCTATCCCATACACACTGAGTTGAAACATTATCCGTGGTGCGACGTACAATGACTCAGAGAACCTGTTCTTATAAGCGTACTTGCAAGCTGCGAATATTCTAAGCCCATGCTCGTGGGTAACTTTGGAATAAGATCATATTATGATGTGGAAAGGTTTGGTGAAGTAATCATGACTCCAATAGGAAAACTGTTCAAATGGGGCACCTTTGCTTATGAGGCTTTTCTGGCACTGCCGTTAATCGGGGGCGCTTTTGTTGTCGCTAATGCCTGGGTGCCGCTGGGTGTTGCCTTTTTGCTGCATGTCGTAGCCGTAGTCCTGCTGTTGAAAGAGCGTGGCCCTTTTATCGGGAACGTGATCGGGGTGATCACCTCGGTTGTCGGCTTAATCCCTTTGGTCGGATGGATTATGCACATTATTACTGCAATCATTCTGCTTATTGAGGGTATCTTCGCGCCACGGCGCACCCCACGCTACTAAGGGCGGAGGCATAGAAATCACAGATAAAAGGTCTATACGAGGCATATTGCAGTCCAGGTCACTTATGAGGATCTGGATTCTTTTGCCTGGCTTGAATGTATTCCTATTCCGGCGGTTCCTCTCAGGAGCAGAGGCTGAGTAGAAATGTTTCTCTTCCCCACCTTCAAGCGAGCTATAGGCTTTCCGTTTTTTATACGCAGCATCAAAAGACTGGACCAAAGTCGGGCGGATTTTCAGACTTGGGGTTAGTGCTCATACAAGAATATCCAGTTATACTGAAAAAAGATCGGTAAAGGGGAGAGAATAATACCATGAAAAAACAAAGCTTTATGAAATCTTGGAGTCTGCTTATGAAGTCTCTTCCAAAAGGAATCATAGCATTTGTAATTGCAGTTACGGGAATATGTGTAAGTTTGCCTCTGATCATATTATGGATCGGTTTACCCTTGCTGGCAGCAACACTTGCTGCGTGCCGCAGAATGATGGTACAAGAAGAACTAGTGGTGAATCACTGGATTCGCGGAGATCATCAACAGCCTGAACATACAGGCGATCCAGCACCTCTGCGCACGGATGGCCCAAGGTCGTTATTCACACTTCTTAGTCAAGGAAAAACATACCGGGGACTTATCTACAGCGTAGCACAGCTTCCCATAGGGATTCTCGGTTTTACATTGGCTATCGTCCTGCCGGCTACAGCCTTTGGGATTTTACTGTCTCCATTAGCCTATCTGGTGAGTGACAGACTGTTCTCCTTTGATCTTTTCGCATCCGATACCACTCCGCTTCTCTTTCTGTACGACTTGTCATCGTTCGAGCGCTCCTGGATAGCCGCTGGCATTGGATTAGTGTTAACCTTATTACTGCCGTTGATCTTTCGGAAACTTGGGCAGTTATACGCCGCATGGGTGCACACGGTATCCAGCACATAATACGTCTCCCTTTTTCAGAGAGAGCAAAGAGGTGGACAGCAAGAAAAAACGAAGATCTTTCTGAAAAAATCAGAATGGACCTTCGCTTTTTATTGATAGGTGCCTCTTGCGTTTACCATGTCAAGCCTTGCTTCTATCCTCGCCCCGCAGAACGGGAATCGGTCCGCCGGCTTCCGGCCTCTCCACTATAACGTGCATTTGCAGTACTGTAGCATAAGCTTCTTTGAATCAGCTTCGACAAAACTGGCTTCGAAAGCCTCCTCACCGCGAAGTCTTGCGGACCCAGCGCTGCAGAGTGTTGATTACGAGCAGCATCAGAAAAGAGATCAGTAGAAGCAGCAGTGCTACTGCTGTTGCCCCCGTATAATCGAATTGCTCCAGCTTGGACATGATGAGCAGCGGCGCAATCTCCGTGCGCATCGGCATATTTCTTCCACTTCTAATTCTCAGGAATACGCATATTCTGTATCTCTTGTACACCAGGTATAAACCCAAGGTTAAAATACACAGATTCCGCATCATTACCTTCCATAACATACAATCTCAGCAGAGGATATTTATCTTTCAGAATCGTTAAGGCCCTTTGTAACATGCGGGTAGCCAGACCTTTTCCTCTATGGGCAGGTGTAACCCCAATACTATATACCGCCGCTACGTTATCCTGCAGGCATAGGCGGCAATTTGCAATAAGCTGACCTGAATTCTTATCAAATACCAGGGTGGAGGCCTGAACTAATATTTCATTAGCATAATTAGGATCTTCATGGGGGATAAAATCCTCTAAAGAGGACTTTTTCCGCCTGACCGCTTCAAAACCTCCCCGAAAGCTATCAAAATCACAACGGGCAATCTCATTTTCGAGAATGAACCTCTTAGTCCCTTGACCATTTTCCAGAATTTCCGGACTCTCAATTCTTAAATCGTCATCCCAAACCACTTCAAAATGATCAGTAGGACGCTGCATCCACCGGCATCTGAACTCATCCGGCCAAAAGCCTGACCTCGCAAATAATTGAACCTGATCCGGAAGAACCTCATATGTCCTGATAGGCTCAGTCCGATCTGACCAATGTGTCAACAGTTCCTTGAGTTGCTTCAATACCTCAAAGGAGTCGTTAAACGGAGGGATAAAAAATAAATGGTAAACCACGTTCGGTGACATTCTGACTCCGCCTATTTTGGTTTCCCCTTTATAAATCCAAAATGCATTTTTGCGCGAACCGGCAAAGCCCTCTTCTCTAAAAAATCCGGTGTACTGCATATTATAATAGACAGAGCAAAATACTCCCCATTCTTCCGGCTCCGCCTTTCGGATCAAATATCCACCCGATAAATCATACATAATTGTATCAACAGACCAATCGCTTAATCGCATAATACACTCCCCCTTGTTCATGCAACAAATAGTACCAATCAGATTAACCGTTTACAATATATAAAATGATTATAGAAAAATTCCCACCATCCTGGAGCAAGAAAAAAGACCCCCACTCGAATTTCGAATGAAGGTCTTGCATTATGCTTCTATCCTCGCCCCGCAGAACGGGAATCGGTCCGCCGGCTTCCGGCCTCTCCACTATAACGTGCATTTGCAGTACTGTTCTCAAAACGCTTGCGTTCTGTCCGCTCCATCTGTACAATTTGTCCTTCGTGTACCACAATATGCAGGGACCCGAATTCTATATCATCCAAAAGCTCCGCAATCCGCGTAAGCCATACCTCATCCACTTTCAGCGGCTTAGCCATTCTCCAGCCTCCCTTTCCCCGGACAGGGGATTATCCACCAATCCCGTCATAACCAACCTGTATACTATGTTTTAACTTAGCATGGAATCAAAAGGGCTGTCAATGTGCATTTTTGCGTGTAAGCCAGCTTTTTACGATCATCGTTACCAGAGCCAGCAACAGCAGCAGGGAGGCCACGGCGAAGGAAGCCGAAAACTGATACTCGTTATACAAAATTTCGACATGCAGCGGCAGCGTGTTCGTCTCCCCCCGAATGTGCCCGGAGACAACGGATACCGCACCGAACTCCCCCATCGCCCGCGCGTTGCAGAGGATAATCCCATACAGCAGGCCCCATTTAATATTCGGCAGGGTCACCCGCCAGAAAATCTGCCAGCCATGCGCCCCCAGTGTAATAGCCGCTTCTTCTTCCTGCGTGCCCTGGTCCTCCATTAGCGGAATCAGCTCGCGGGCCACAAATGGAAAGGTCACAAACAGTGTGGCCAGCACAATGCCAGGGAGGGCGAATACAATCTTAATGTCATGGGCGCTGAGCCAGGAACCGAACCAGCCATTCGAGCCGAATACAAGCACAAAGATAAGTCCGCCAATGACTGGCGATACGGCAAAAGGCAGATCAATCAGCGTAATCAGAAACCCTTTGCCGCGAAAACGGAACTTGGTTACCGCCCAGGCCGCCATCACCCCGAACAGTGTATTCAGCGGTACGGTAATCACAGCAACCAGCAGCGTCAGCCGGAGGGCGGAAGCGGCATCAGGATCAGTCAGCGCCGCCAGAAATACATCCCAGCCCCGCTTCAGCGCTTCTGTCAGCACCACAATCAGCGGCAGGGCAATCAGCCAGAACAGCACAAGTGCGGCCGCAGCGACCAGCACCCATTTCACGGCAGAGGACTCCGTCGTTGCGGGGGAGGCTGCGTTCCGGTGCGCCCTGGGGGCAGCCATAGGGACAGTACCAGCCATGATTTCACCTCCTAAATTTTTGTTAGGATCACTACCTGATTATGCTTCGTACAAAAATCGCTTCGAAAGCATACACTCAAGTTTTGTAAGCATACACTTCTTTGAATCAGCTTCGATAAAACTGGCTTCGGAAGCCTCTTCACCGCGAAGTCTTGCGGGCCCAGCGCTGCAGTGTGTTGATTACGAGCAGCATCAGAAAAGAGATCAGCAGAAGCAGCAGCGCTACTGCGGTTGCCCCCGCATAATCGAATTGCTCCAGCTTGGACATGATGAGCAGGGGCGCAATCTCCGTGCGCATCGGCATGTTGCCGGAGATGAACACCACGGAGCCATATTCCCCGATCCCGCGGGCAAACGCCAGCGCAAAGCCGGTAAGCAGCGGCGGGAACAGTTCCGGGAGCACGATGCTGCGGAAGGTCCGCCAGCGTCCCGCTCCCAGTGTTGCCGAAGCTTCCTCCATATCCCGGTCGAGGTCCTCCAGCACCGGTTGTACGGTGCGGACCACAAAGGGAATGCCGATGAACATCAGTGCGAGTGTGATCCCGAGCGGGGTAAATGCGATCCTTAGCCCCAGCGGTTCCAACAGGGAGCCGATCCAGCCATTCTGTGAATACAGCGCCGTCAGGGAGACACCCGCTACAGCTGTCGGCAGTGCAAACGGCAGATCGATCAGGGCGTCAAAGATCCGTTTGCCCGGAAACTCATAGCGCACCAGCACCCATGCCAGCAGCAGCCCCAGAAAAGCATCGGCTAAGGCTGCCGCTGCCGCAGTGCTCAGACTGACCCTGTACGAAGCCAGAACACGCGGGTCCGTAGCGATATCCCAGAATTTTGCCCAGCTGAGTCCTGTCGAATTGAACAGCAGTGCCGATAGCGGCAGCAGTACGACGAGACTCAGATAGAGTACGCTGTAGCCCATCGTTAGTCCGAAGCCCGGCAGCACCTTGCGCCGTACCGCAGCCGTAGTGGTGACATTCATGACCTATTCATCCCTTTCCGCCTTCGGCATGTAAGCCGATCAGCTTCCCTGCACAAGCCTGCTTGCCATAACTCTTACCATTTCTTCTGTATTTCGCCCATCCCGCTCTTATTTGGCTCCAGGCACATAGATCTTGTCAAAGATTCCGCCGTCATTGAAATGCTTTTCCTGGGTTTCTTTCCACGTTCCGAATTTATCCGCCAGCGTGAACAGCTTAATCTCAGGGAATTTATCCTTGTATTCCTCTTTTACACTCTCAAGGGTCGGACGGTAGTAGTTCTCCGCAGCGATTTTTTGCCCCTCTTCGGTATACAGATATTTCAGGTAGGCTTCTGCGACCTCACGGGTACCTCTTTTATCTACAACCTTGTCAACGACGGCAACCGGTGGTTCAGCCAGAATACTCTCGGACGGGTTAACAATTTCGAATTTGTCCGGGCCCAGCTCTTTAATCGACAGGTAGGCTTCATTCTCCCAGGCAATCAGCACATCACCGATTCCACGTTCTACAAAGGTCGTTGTTGCCCCGCGCGCCCCGGTATCCAGCACAGGCACATGCTTGAACAGCTCCTGGACAAACTCCTGCGCCTTAGCTTCATCATTATTGTTGTGATCAAGCGCATAACCCCAGGCAGCAAGGTAGTTCCAGCGGGCGCCGCCGGATGTTTTCGGGTTCGGGGTAATGACCTCTACACCTTCTTTTAACAAATCCGGCCAGTCCTTAATGCCTTTGGGATTGCCTTTGCGTACAAGAAACACAATGGTCGAGGTGTATGGGGAGCTGTTATGTTCGAATTTGCTTTCCCAGCCGTCATTGATCAGCCCTTTATTCTTCAGTGCGTCAATGTCATAGCCGAGGGCCAGGGTAACGACATCCGCTTCCAGGCCCTCCTGGACCGCCCGGCTCTGTGCGCCGGAGCCGCCATGCGATTGTTTAACCGTAACCTTCTGGCCGGTCTCCTTCTCCCAATAGGCAGAGAACGCCTTGTTATAATTCTCGTACAACTCGCGTGTAGGGTCATAAGATACATTCAGCAGCTCTACCGGATCTTTCGCCGGTGCCTTGGTAGCTTCAGCCGCTCCTGCCGCATTGCTTGCTGCCGGCGCATCTGTCTGGGCGGCCGCCCCATTATTCGAATTATTGTTGCCGCAAGCGGCAAGACCTGCCGTCAATAGTAATGTGAAACCAGTGATAAGTCCCTTCTTGATCCCTTTCTTCATCACAGCTTTCTTCATCACAAGCCACTCCCCTGTCCTTTTCTCTTGGCCGTTCTATTTGTGACACCCCATGAAGTTCCGATAAGCCTGCTTGCCCCTTGCATTTCAGCAAAAATAGACGGAGGAAGGCCCGCGTATGGCATGTCAAACCGGTCCTGTGGACACGTGTCTGCGAGCTACTGGCGGGCGTTCCTCCGTCTGTACGGTAAGAACTTTATTCTATTATCCCTACCCATTTAGTGGGTTATGAAAATATAATACTGAAACCTCATCAGACTGTCAAACCTTTTTTTCAAAATAGCGGAAAGTCGGTTTGAGGCGGTTCTGACGACAGCAAGTGGCGGCGGTTCCTGCAAGATCCACTTGTTATTGAAGCAGTAAATGTAATATTATTGCTACATCTTATTGGTCAAAGGGGAACTGCTTTACCATCCTTTTAAGAGACGGAATCCGTTCTCAGTGAGAAATAGAAGGATGATTTATAGCGTGAACCATACAAGTCCTTATCTTTCAAAAAAAGCCGAAAGTACCGCAATAACCGGGGGAGACAAACATGGGAATGAATCTGGAGTATGTACCCGTGCCCGTACCTGTACCCGCACCCTCGCCGCAACGGCCACGTCTGCACAGGCGAATTCTGGGAGGGACGGCAAGGCGCATCCTGGACACGTACCGTTATGACACACAGTTATGGAGGACGGCGCTGGCCGGTCCTTGGGTCATATGCTTTTTGATGTTTACAGCAGCTGTCCTGGGCATTCCTACCGGACTCGGAAGTGCTGCCGATATTATGCTTGCAACTACCGCCGCGACCCTCATTCTAGGGTTTGCAGGAAATATTCTTGCTGTATTGCTGGCCCTGACAGGACTGCGCATCCCGCGCCTCTACGCGGGCTCTTTATTGAGCACTTTGGGGATAGTCCTACTAATCTTCTACTATGCGGATTTGGAGCTTGAAGCTGCAGCTGCCGTAGCTATGGTCGCCACTGTTCTCGGCGGGCTGGGCGGCGTGGCTCTGGGACTCCTGCGCACCCGGCGGTTCACTCTGGGGCTGGTGCTGGCTGCCCTCTTGCTGGCATCTCCGCTCGCCCTCCTGATTGGTGGCTCTGATGATGATGTGCCAGAGGTGACTGCTGCTGCCGGAACCCCCGCGCCCATCCCTGCCGAAGATCCGGGAGAGCCGGGGAACTATACCTACCGCAGCTTCACCTACGCCAGCGGCCAGGATCTGCATCGTACCGAATATGGCGATGAAACAGAGCTTATAACGTCCAATGTGGATGCCTCTGCTTACATTAAAAGCTGGCCCAAGCTGCGCACCTTATTCTGGGGCTTCGACTACAGTGCGCTCCCTGTAAATGCCCGCGTCTGGATGCCGGATGGAGATGGACCCTATCCGCTTGTGCTCATGGTGCACGGCAATCACATGATGGAGGATTACTCAGAGGGAGGCTACGCCTACTTGGGCGAGCAGCTCGCCAGCCGCGGGTTCATCGCGGTTTCACTGGATGAGAACTTTCTGAACTATTCCGCCTGGTCAGGCATTCCGGACAATGACTTCAAGGTGCGCACCTGGATGATTCTGAAACACCTGCAGCAGATTGGCAATTTCACGGAGCAGTCCGGCAACCCTTTCTATCACAAGGTGGACTACACACGAACCGCGCTGCTCGGACACAGCCGCGGCGGGCAAGCCGTTGCCATGGCCGCTGATGCCGGACGGTGGTTCAAGAACGACCCGGCTTATGCCGCCACCCGCCAGTTCCACATTGCATCTGTCATTGCGCTCGCGCCTACCGACAAGACGATTGATGATCAGCAGGCCCGCCTAGTGGATGTCAACTATTTGACCCTGCAAGGCGCACGCGACGGGGATGTACATGATTTCTACGGAGACCGGCAGTATATCCGTTCTTCCTTTACCGGGGCTGCCTCCTCGTTCAAAAGTTCACTGTATATCGCCGATGCTAATCACAGCCAGTTCAATACCAGCTGGGGACTGTATGACCAGTCGCTTCCGGCAGGACTGCTCCTGGACCGTACAGAGATAATGAATGGTGAGGCCCAGCGGCAGATTGCCAAGGTGTACGTTAGCGCCTTTCTGGAGACTACCCTGTATGGAGAGGAAGTCTACCAGAACCTGTTCCGCGATTACCGCAGCGGATTGCAGTGGCTTCCGGATACTGTATACTACAGCCGTTTCCAGAGCGGGGATTATATTCCCGTAGCCACTTTTGATGAAGACCGCAAAAAAGACACCGTCACCGGCGGAACCGCTGAAGCAGCGGGACTCATCTGGAACGAAGAGGTCGCCAAGGACCGGGAGTCCAACAGTAAAACCACCTATGGGCTTCTGCTGGAACATAAGGCAAAGGACAGCGCGGTGGCCTCTTACAGCATCAAGCTGAAGGACAGCGTGGCTGGCAGACTTGCCGAATCTGGGGCGTTGGGACTGACGTTCTCCATGGCTAACCGCAATGCCGATACTGGAGATGCTGAGGATAGGCCGGAAACGGCGGTCTCCCCCCATGTCGAAGTCGAGCTGACGGACAGTAATGGTGTATCCGCCCGCCTTCCGGTGAATGAGTTCATGGATATTCTGCCTTTGCCCCGGACCCGGTTCACGATCCTTCCCTGGCTTGAAGAGCGGATGAGCGACGGCAAATACGGTGATCTCTCGGAAGCGGTGTTTCAGACCTATGAGCTGCCTTTTGCACGCTTTCTCGAAGAAGATCCTCGGTTTGAACCGGATAAACTGAGCGAAATCACCTTTTATCTGCAAAAGGGCGGTGACAGAATTATGCTGGATGATATCGGATTCTATGATAAAGGAAATGCAATGGAAGGGTCCAAGCAAACCGCAATTATACAATAAGCAAAAAGTTGTCATACAAGTGGACCCGCTACATTTATATCTAATAAAAAGTGCCTCCTATCTGCCGGCAGCAAGCCGCATAGGAGGCACTTCTAGGTTACAGCTGCTTCAGGCAGACCGGTGACGGAATTTCCAGCTCATTTCCAGTAGGAATCAGTCTTCCGGTATCCCTGTCAATTCTAAACGAAACGATATTGTCGCTGTTCTGATTCGCCGAGAGCAGCATGCCGCCAATAATGGCGAAATTGCGTGGTGTCCGGCCCCCGGAAGTCACCCAATCCTGCGGCTCCAGTAAGCCCGTGGCTGCGTCGATATAGAACACAGCAATGCTATCATGCCCGCGGTTGGAAGCGTACAGGAAACGGCCGCACGGGGATACATGGATATCAGCAGCTGTGTCGTCGCTGCCGGCTGCATAATGCTCCGGCAAAGAGCTTACGTTCTGCAGAATATTCAGATTAGCAGACGTTTCATCGTTAGCAAATACAGTAATTGTGCTGTTCAGCTCATTAATCAGGTATAACCATTGTCCCGAAGGATGTCCGGCCAGATGACGGGGACCCGAGCCTGGCGGGAGTGGAACTTCTCTGTGAGTGACCAGCTTGCCGTCCTCCAAGCGGTAGAACACAATCTGATCCAGCCCCAGATCACAGACCAGCACATGGCTTCCGGTCCGGTCAGGAATAACCGAATGGGGATGCGGCGCTTCCTGTCGGTCTTCCCTTATACCCGAACCCTCATGCTTCACTTGGGCGGACATCTCCAGGAGCGAACCATCCGCATTCACCGGAAAGACGTTGACGTTGCCTCCCGAATAGTTGGAGACAAATATGTAATCCTCTTGCGGGGAGATCGACACATAGCAAGGAGCGCCTCCATCTGTTGGCCTGCTTCCCAGCAGGCGCAGTGCTCTGCTTCCGGGCTCAATCGCAAAAGCATAGACCTCGCCCTCATCCTTCTCACTTACAGCATATAGTACCGTTCCTGAACGGTTCACTGCCAGATATGAGGGATTCTCAATGCCCTTGGTGTTGTTCAGCACCCTCATTTCTCCGGTATCCTTGTTCAGAGCCCCCAGTATAATTGCTTCATAATCTGCGCTGTTATAGGTTCCTGCATAGAATAGAACTTCATTAGGCTGTTGCATGGCAGCGTCTCCTTTTATTGTATAGAGGTACGTAGTTCCATTTACTTCTTATATACCCTTTTCCTAATACTCTTTACCCGGGGAACCCACCCGCGGTTCCCGGTCTTTTTTCACTATAACATGATTATGTACCCAATACCTCACCCGGTTTAAACAGCCTATTTCAGGACATAATGAAGTACTAGTTATTAGGATGCCTACAATATTTGACAATGGTTTAAACGCCCGGCTTGAGGTTAATAGTAACCATCGAAGATAACAAAAACCCAAAGGAGCTGAAGCATAATGAGTTTATTATGGATGTTGATTGTTGGTGGCGTAATTGGTTGGTTGGCTGGTCTGATTATGGGCAGAGATATTCCAGGTGGTGTGATCGGTAACATTATCGCCGGTATTCTCGGTTCATGGCTTGGCGGAATGCTGCTGGGAAGCTGGGGACCTAAGATCAGTGATTTCTACGTCTTCCCTTCGCTAATCGGTGCAATCGTCCTAATCTTTATCGTCAGCCTGATTCTCCGTTCGGTCGGTGGACGCAGCCGTTCTTAAGGCTTAGCAGGAGTGCAAGTAGAAACGGATGTGCTGTCCTCTAAGGGATGTACCCGTTTCAGTTAGAAACCCGCCAAGGTCCCTCTTGGCGGGTTTCTTGCGGCTTAATCCGTTGTCCGGCAGGTAGGAATTACTGGATTACCGCCAAGAAGCGTTCGATGTTTTGCCTTCTTTTTTCTGCTATAATGGAAAAATAAGTGACACATATCACAGAGAGGAAAGTGAATCATGGGCAATATCAACCCTTCACTTCTGCATGTCGGCTCCACTGTGGGGGCTCTATTCATGGCGCTGATGGTTATTTTCATCCGCCTGAAGGCTAGCTCGCGTCCCGTGACGATCCGCAAAATATGGATTCCGCCGCTCGGCATGTCCACAGGCTTTGCCATGTTTGTTGTACCTGAAGTCAGATTCCCCTTGTGGTGGGCAGCGGCGGCTTTTCTGATCGGCTGGTTTATATTTGCCTATCCGCTGATTCGCAGCACTAAGTTTGAAGAACGGGAGGGCCAGATTTTTGCCCGGCGTTCCAAAAGCTTCGCCTTCATTCTGCTCGGATTGCTGCTGATCCGCACCCTGCTGCATGAATTCATCAATCAATATGTATCCATTCCGCAGTCAGGCGGACTCTTCTTCATTCTGGCCTTCGGCATGATCCTCCACTGGAGATTCTTCATGTATAAGCGGTACAACCAGATGGCTCCACCGGAATCCCGCATCCCGCAGCCCCGGGGTTGATACCTATTCATAGAGCAAAAATAAGGAGCATTCGGAGCTTGGCGGGCTCAGGAATGCTTCTTTATATTTTTTCCGTTTGTCAACTTACATTCCCCCTTCCCACTAGTTTGCATATAATATCAGTAGACCGCCCAGGCTTTTCTAACTTCCCGTGTCATTTGTGACAGAATATGAACAGAGCGGCAACCCTTTTTTGTTCCTGATGTCAGGTAACTTACGATGAGATCAGTTAGAATATAAGCAGATATCCTTTTAGAGAGTGGGGACATGGCAATTGAAAAGTAAATCAAGAAAAGTGGCGATCGTCGGCTCGGGAATGGTCGGCTCCAGCTGTGCCTATTCCATGGTCAATCAGGCAATATGCGATGAGATCATGATGATTGACCGCACGTATGACCGCGCGATGGCACAAGCACTTGATCTCTCGCACTGCATGGATTTCACCGGAACCCGTACCAAGGTATATGCCGGCACCTCCAGCGATTGCGCCGGAATGGACGTTGTCATTCTGACAGCAGGTGCCAATCCCATGCCGGGACAGAGCAGACTGGATGTTCTTGATGCTGCTGCAGTGATTACGAAGGAAATTATTACGGAAATTATGGCTGGCGGCTTCGATGGTATCTTCGTGGTTGCTGCTAATCCTGTTGATATTGTCACCTATATGGTATGGAAAATATCCGGACTGCCGCGCCACAGAGTTATTGGCACCGGAACCTCTATCGACTCTTCGCGCCTGAAGACGCTTCTGTCAGAGGTATTCACCATCGATCCCCGCAGTGTCAACGGTTACGCGCTGGGCGAACATGGTGAATCCCAATTCGTGGCCTGGTCCCACGTAACGATCGGCGGCAAACCGATTCTCCAGATCATGGCGCAGCACCGCGAGCGGTTCAGCACCCTCGATCTGGAAGACATCGCCCGCAAGACTAAGGATGCCGGCTGGGAGATCTTCACGCGCAAGGGCTCGACGCATTTTGGCATCGGCAGTGCGCTGGCCTATATCACCCGCTCCATCCTGAATGATGAGCATAAAATCATTGCCGTCTCCGCCATATTGGACGGAGAATACGGGCAAACCGGTGTATGCGCCGGAGCACCGGCGATTATCGGCAGCGGCGGGATACAGGAACTGCTCGAGCTGAACCTGAGCCCGGAGGAATCCACGAAGCTTGAGGCTTCCTGCCATATTATCCGGCGTGGCATAGAGAGCCTGCACCTGGAAGAAAAGGTGTAATTACTCCCTGCAAGTTGAAACGGCTATGCCATACTTCATAGAAAGGTATCCGTTTCAGCGAGAACGATAAGAATCATTTATTGCGCGAAGCCTATAAATTCTTATCTTTTAAAGTAAACACCCCTCGACTTCACACGGCAGTGTGTAGAATCGGGGGGTGTTTTCATCTGGTTTCATCTGTTTTTAAGCGCTTGGATATAACCTTAACCTTAACGGAATTTCTCAATCTCGCCTTTTAGCTCGGACATCATCTCATTCAGGGATTGCGCTGAGCTTACGACCTTTTTCATAAGTTGCATCTGGTCTTCAGAAGCATGGGAGACTGCATGGGCATTCTCCGCTGAATCCTTGGCAATGGTCAGCATATCGGAGACCGAAGCCGTAATCTCCTCCGTCCCGGCAGACATTTGCTCATTAATGGCGGAAACGTCCTGGATCTGTGTAGAAACCTCCCGTATGGAGGAACGGATGTGTTCGAAGGATGTACCCACATTTTTCATTTTGCCCATACCATCGCCAATTTCAGCGATGCTCTTGTCCATAGACAATGCAGCATCGGTGGTAGAGGTTTGAATCTGCTTGATTAGCTCCACGATATTTATAATGGAGGTGTTGGTCCGCTCAGACAGCTTCTTGACTTCATTCGCCACGACACCGAAGCCCAATCCATGCTCGCCTGCACGGGCAGCTTCAATTGAAGCGTTGAGCGACAGGAGTCCGGTCTGATTCGCGATTTCAGAGATGACATCGACAATTTGTCCGATCTGCTCAGATTGCTGTGTCAGCGCTTGGATGAGCTCAGAGGTTTGACCGGCTGTTGTGGTAATGACCGTCATTTGCGCCAGCGTAGATTGAATCTCCAGATAACCGTTTTCGACCTCTGCACTCACGGTTTCTGCCTGATCGGACACACTTACGGAGGATTCCGCGATTCTCTGCAGGCCGACAGCCATTTCTTCGGTAGCGCGCGCTGATTGCTCCGACCCTTTGAACTGCTCCTTCATGCCATGTGCAACCTCTTGGATTACAGTAGCAATTTCAGCCGAGGTATTGGAGGATTGGTTGGCGTATTCCAGCAGTCCTTCGGCAGCAGCAGCTACCTGCAGCACTGTGGAATCAATGGTTCCGACAATCCCTGACAGTGAAGTAACCGTATCATTGATACTCTCGCTCATTTGCCCGATCTCATCCCCCGAACGGACAGCAACCCTTTCACTCAGATGGCCGCCAGCCACTCTTTTCATTACGCCGGAGATCGCTACCAGCGGCTTAACCGCCATGCGCGTAAGATATAAAGAAATCACACTCACAATCAGAATGATGCCAATGATTAATATCGTGGCTAAGCGCTGAGCAGAATTCACCTGGGCAAAAATCTCGCTTTTCGGCACATTGATCATCAGCTTCCAATCCGTACCGGGAATGGTCTTGAAATATGTAATGACCGTCTTACCGTCTTCACCTGTATAGGTTTCCGAGCCGCTCTCGCGGCTGAGAATAGCGGCGACAGCCTTCTTCATCTCCGGCTCCTTGGCATAATCGGCGATGTTTTTGCCAATCCGGCTCATATCCGAATACGCATAATAGTCTCCCTTGCCGGAAACTACATAGCCGTAGCCGCTCTCAGCCACATGGATGCTTTTGCTCATCTCCTTCAGGATATCGGGTGTAACCGAAAACGCAATCCCTCCGGTAAATTGCTTCTGCTTATCCACTACAGGTACGACGAGCGGGATGATGTACTTTTTGAGCGGCTCCAGGTACGACATATCACCTACTGCCGGTGTAAGAGACTCCTTGGACTTTATGAAATAGGCTGATTTCGCCATATCGGCCGTCAAGTTCATCGTATTGGTCAGCAGGCCCTCTTTGTTAATGACACTGTACCCCTCGGACTGGGTGTCACTCTCCTCAAGCACCTTCACTACCGGAAAAATGCTCTCCGGCTTCGCTGTGTCAAACTCCGGATGCTGCGCGATGAGCTCCTGTACAGCCGAGGTCCGGCCTTTCAGCCATTCATCGATCCGGGAAGTGTTCATCTCCAGGATTTTGGTAGCCAGTTCCTCGCTGTCCGACCGGGTCACACCACCGAAATACTGTATCAAAAAGATGGTTGTCCCCAGCAAGGGCACGATGGAAATGGCAAGAATCACAAGCGACCATTTGGTTTGCACGGATGTTGATTTTCTTCCTTTTGCTTTCATTTTCATTTTTTCCGGTACATCTGTCTTATCCACCTTAGTTTCCCCCCAGCAAAACTGATAATGATCTTCCATATGCTGTAAATCTATAGTGTTATATCGGCAATAACAGACAAAAAACATTAGTTTCCACATAAAAAATAAGCCTCGGGACCCACAATTTGGGATCTCAATGCTTATTTTTTTCATACTATTTATTTGCTGGTGCAAAGGAGAATGGTTTACACCGCTTTGGGAGCCTGCAGGGCCCGTACACTGTTCAGAACCGCAAGCACGGTCACCCCCACATCCGAGAAGACGGCTTCCCACATCGTGGCGATTCCGAATGCGCCAAGCAGCAGAAATATAGCCTTCACTGCAAGGGCAAAAATAATATTCTGCCAGACAATAGTCCGCGTACGCTTGGCAATACTGATCGCTGTAGCAATCTTTGAAGGCTCGTCAGTCATAATTACGATATCTGCCGCTTCAATCGCTGCATCCGACCCCAGGCCGCCCATGGCGATGCCGACATCTGCTCTGGCCAGTACCGGTGTATCATTAATCCCATCGCCCACAAATATTATTTTTTCCCGTTGTGACTTTTCCCGCTCCAGCTTCTCAATGGCCTCCACCTTATGCTGGGGCAGCAGCTCAGCGTGGATCTCCCCTATGCCCAGCTGCTGTCCAACCGCTTCCGCCACGGCCAAGGCATCTCCTGTCAGCATCACGGTTCTGTGAATTCCGAGCCGTCCCAGGGCCTGAACCGCCTGAAGCGAATCCTCTTTCACTTCATCGGCAATCACCAGATAACCCGCATACTGCTTATCTACGGCGATATGGACCACAGTTCCGTGCGCTTCCGGCGTCCGGCTGGCAATGCCTTCACGCTCCATCAGCCGTGCATTCCCCGCCAGTACCGCCCTTCCCTCTACCGTAACCGCGATACCATGACCCGATATTTCGTTGTAGTCCGCTATGGCCTCACCAGGAATCTCTTCACCGTAAGCTGCACGGATAGATTCCGCAATCGGATGGCTGGAGTGGCTCTCGGCATAGGCAGCGGTCCGCAGCAGATCATTCTCCTCAAATCCCTCGGTAGGGTAAATCCCCGCCACCTTGAACTCACCTTTGGTGAGCGTTCCCGTCTTATCAAAGACAACAACCTTAACATCGTTCAAGGCCTCCAGGAAATTGCTGCCCTTGACGAGAATGCCACTTTTGGAAGCTGCGCCAATACCGCCGAAGAAGCCGAGCGGTATCGAGACGACCAGCGCGCAAGGGCAGGAGATGACGAGAAACACGAGTGCCCGGTAGATCCAATCCGAGAAGGTGGCCCCGCTCAGTACGAGCGGAGGGATGACAGCCAGCAGCAGCGCCGTAATAACCACTACAGGAGTATAGCCTCTGGCAAACTTGGTGATAAAATTCTCGGTTTTCGCCTTATTGTTGGAGGCATTCTGCACCAGCTCCAGAATCTTGGAGACGGCAGATTCCCCAAAATTCTTCGTGACCTCAATCGTAACTACGCCATTGCGGTTAATGAAACCGCTCAGGACCTTGCTGCCCGGTTCAGCAGCGCGCGGCACCGATTCCCCGGTCAGCGCTGAGGTATCCATCATGGCGCTGCCCTCAAGGATAGTTCCATCGAGCGGAACCTTCTCGCCCGGTTTGACCACAATATGGTCGCCGATATTCACTTCTTCAGGCGCAACACGTCTTAGACTGCCGCCTTCCTTCAGATATGCGAATTCTGGACGGATATCCATCAGTGCCGAAATCGAGCGGCGGGAACGGTTGACAGCCAGACCCTGGAAGAGCTCGCCCACCTGATAGAACAGCATAACGGCAACGCCTTCCGGGTATTCTCCAATCGCGAATGCCCCTATCGTCGCCAGCGCCATCAGGAAGTTCTCGTCGAAGACCTGACCCCGGATGATGTTGCGGGCAGCAGACCAGACCACTTCGCCTCCAACCATCAAATAAGCAGCCAGAAAAATCAGCAGCTCCGCCATTCCGCTGACCGGCAGGAACATTCCGGCAGCCGCAAGAACGGCTCCGGCTCCCAGACGAAGCAGAATGCGCCGGGTGTCGCCTTCGCCATGCTCATGGCTATGTCCATGGGCATCGCCGTGCTCATGGGCTTCATGGCTATGGTCGTGAGTACCGCTGTGACTGTGGGCAGCCACATGATCATCGGCACTATGATTGAGGCTCTGCACATCAGCTTGGCTGTGGGCTTCATGGCTGTGTCCATGAGCAGCTTCAGATTGATGGGTGTGCTCGGGGCTAATCCCCTGCTCCGGACCGCTGCCTGCCTGCGGCTGTCTGCGAACCCCTGCTGCCTTCAATTCCTTAATCTTCACGTGGGGCTCAAGTGTGTTTACCGTCCGCCGGGCTTCGGCAGATATGGCTTCAGCATCAGCTGCTGCGGTTTCCAGCGTCATCAGCTTCATGGTAAAATTCACTGAGCAAGACGTGACTCCCTCAATTTTTTTGACCTTATTTTCAATTTTCATGGCGCAATTGGCACAATCCAGCCCTTCCAGCATCCACTGTTTTCTTACATTTCCTTGGACCGCATTCAAATGACTCATCTCCTTGGTAAAACCTATATATGAGTATCTGTTCATATGTTTACTTACACACATTATATGCCCCTCAATCTTAGAGTGTCAATGCAAAGTGCATAGTTTCTCCTTTTGGGTACAAGAATAGCCCTGGCAGAAAAAAATAAGCAGATGATGGCTACGAAGTCTGATGATTATCTCTTGTAATCTGCTTTCATCCGGGATAATATTAATATATGAGCAATCATTCATATGTTTTGCAGAAAGGGGTCATTTTATGAATAACCACAATCATCCGGGTCATTCCCATGAACATCAACCGCATCACCAAGAGCACAGGCATGTACATAATGAAGGGCATGGGCACAGCCATTCCGGCCACTCCCACTCCCACGCGCCAGATAACAAAAAGGGCCTATTGATCGCTCTGATCATTACCGGAGGTATTATGTTCCTCGAGTTTTTCGGAGGACTGGTCACAGGCAGTCTTGCTCTGCTCTCCGACTCCGGGCATATGTTGAGTGACACCGCCTCTCTGGCCTTAAGCCTGGTGGCGATGATTGTCGCCGTCAGACCGCCATCATTGAAGAATTCCTACGGCTTCTACCGGTTTGAAATTATGGCCGCCTTGTTCAACGGAGTTACACTGTTTGTCATTGCCGGATTTATTATATGGGAGGCTTGGCAGCGGTTTTTTGCACCGCCGGCGGTAGCAAGCGGCACTATGATGATTATTGCGGCTGTAGGGCTCCTGGCCAATCTGATCAGTGCCTGGTCCCTTATGCGCAAGAGCGACACCAAAGAGAATATCAATATCCGCAGCGCCTATCTGCATATTATGGGCGATGCCCTTGGCTCTGTGGGCGCACTGCTTGCCGGATTGATTATGAATCTGTTCTCATGGTATATCGCCGACCCCATCATCAGCGTACTGGTGGCCCTGCTTATCCTTAGAGGAGCATGGGGTGTTCTGAAGCAGGCCTTTCATATCTTAATGGAGGGGACACCTGCTGCCATTAATACAGAGGAGATCAAAGAGGCTTTGCTCCGCATCGACGGCGTCATCGGCGTCCATGACCTGCATGTCTGGACCATCACCTCCGGGCTTGATGCGCTCAGCGGGCATCTGCTGATCAGGGATACCGCCGACCCTCATAGCATTCTTCAGCAGGCCATCGATCTTGTGGAGGACCAATTCGCAATTCAGCACGCCACGCTGCAGATCGAGAATTCCTCCCTGAAACACAGGGAGCTTAAAGTGTAACTAAGAAGAAACGGCTACTAGCAAGCGGAAACGGCTTCGCCGTCTATAAATTCTTATATTTTTAGAAAAAAGGGTGCTCCGCAGCCATTTGGCTTGCAGAGCACCCTATCATCTATTCATGCCGGATATGCTCATGGGTCTGCAGAAAAATCTGCTCCACATGCGCGTCATTCAGCGAATAATATACGGTTTTGCCTTCCTTGCGGCGTTTGACAATCCGCAGATTACGCAGATAGCGAAGCTGGTGGGATACCGCCGACTGTCCCATATCCAGTATGGATGACAAATCATGCACACACAATTCCCTTTGCGACAGGGCATAAATCATCCGTACCCTTGTAGGGTCACCCAGTGCCTTGAACATCTCCGCCATTTTATCCGTTGTCCCGCGGTCAGGCAGGATTAACGCCATAGATTCCGGTTCCAGCTCCGAACCGTTGCATGTATTGTCGCATTCTTCGAGTGCCGCTGGCTCCATGCTCTCGCCCTCCTCCATCTATTTCATCCGGCCATACCGATAGTTAATCGAAGCTTCTACGATTAATTATAGCAAAACTTTATCTGATGTCCATGGAGAAGGCCGGTATGGGAAGACTTGCAATTAGCATGAAGCACCGTGTTTAGACGGCTTTGCGCCAGAAGGAGAATAGACCTGCCGCCATAAAGATAATCAGACTGCCGAATACTACAAGCATCAGACTTTCCATTGGCAAATTAAAGGCCCCGAATTTTTCCTTTCCAAAAGGCGACATCGCCAGCAGCGGTTGAACCCAAGGGTAATACGGCCCGTAAGTGGATGAATTGGCGATCAGCATATTAGGGATGGTTAAGCTCACATTCAGCGCCAGAGGTGCGCCAAAGCTGCTCCAGTTCAGGGATACCGCCATTTGCAGCGCGGCCAGCGGTAAGCAGGCGAACCAGCCGCCAAAAACACTGGACACAAAAAGCATCCAAGGTACAGGCCCATCCACCCCGCGCACCACACCCACACCCATCAGCGCCACAAAAAACAGCAACTGTACAGCAGCCAGCAGGCCCATAACCATAGTATATTTTGCAAAATATACAGAAGAACGCGTCACGGGCAGCGAGAGCAGCATTTTCCAGCCGCCGTCAACATGCTCGGTTCGGCAGATTAATGCCGCGAAAATACCCGTGAGTATCGGAAGAAATAACAAAGCATGAGCCATTGACATGACACCAAGCAGTACCTGCCAGGTGATAGGCCTACCCTCCTCCTCCATATTAGCGAGTGCTCCAATGAATACGGCGATCACCGGACTGCCTATAACCAGCAGCCAAATGAAGGATTTGGATATCTTCAGTCTTTCTGCGGACAGAACTCTCCAGAAGATTGCCATATCAATTCACATCCTTTCGCGCGAAATGCAGGGCTCCCGGCAGCAGTAGCAGCAGTCCCAGCATCAGCCCAGCCCCGCTAAACAACCAGGGCCGGGGAGCGCTCCAGGCCATAATAGGCCAGGATAACGGAAACCATTCGGACAGAGACGCCGAGAAAAGGCTCCCCAGCGATAGGGTAATGCCGCACGAAACGGGCAGGGTCTGGTTGCGGCTGGACAGGGAGAGCCATAGCTGCAAGGAGATCACAGGCAACGCCGCAGCATAGGAGGCGAACCCGATTTGCATCACCTTCGCATAGGGAACCGGCTGATCGCCGAAGCCGAGTAGATATCCTAAACCTACCGTCCCCACGGACAGCAGGAGGCAGGAGACGGCGACAAGCAGCAGACACAGCAGCAGCTTGGACATAAATACGGCGGTCCGGGAGATAGGCAGCGCCAGCAGTTGCTTCCATGAGCTCGTCTGATGCTCCACATTCGCCATGAGCGAGCAGATCAGCGTGCCACCCAAGTAGAGTGCTACCGGTACGAAATTAGCCACATTATCCAGCAATCCCCCCCATAGATCAGAGTGGTACTGCTTCGTCAGATAATCATAACGGATTCCGAAGTTCAACCCCTGCATGGCAAGGAGCCCAATCGGGCCAAGGAAGACCAGGAACCACAAGCCTTTACCCCGGATTTTTAGCCAATCCGCCGAGAACGAACGCCACATCATAAGGACTGGCCTCCTTCGACTACCTGAAGGAAGAATTCTTCCAGCGATTGTCTGTGCTCCTCGATCCGGTAGATCGCATGGCCATTCTCGACCAGTTCCTTGATCAGCAGCGCTACCCGGGCATCGCTCATCCGGGGCAGGGTGATACGTCCTTCCTGGAGCGTGCCTGAGCAGCCGCGCCGCCCGGCGAGAATCAGCGCTTCTTCCGGCTCGGATACGGCGATACGGAGGTCACCTGCCGCCTGCTGCTGCAGGTGGGCAATCGTATCCTGGTAGACCATCTGTCCGGAACGGATAATTCCTACGGTTCCAGCCATCTGTTCAATCTCGCTGAGCAGGTGGCTCGACACCAGGACCGTGATCCCCTCTTCTACGGGCAGACGCTTGATCAGCGAGCGAATCTCCTGTATACCTGACGGATCGAGACCATTGGTGGGCTCATCCAGAATCAGCAGTTCCGGGCTTCCCAGCAGTGCAGCGGCAATACCAAGCCGCTGCTTCATGCCGAGCGAGAAGCCCTTCACAGGCCGCTTTTCTTCCCCTGTTAGAGAAACGATGTCCAGCACTTCAGCTATACGCGACTTCGGTACGTCAAGAATGCGGCGGATGGCTTCCAGATTGTCCAGAGCGCTCAAATGGCCGTAATAAGACGGCGATTCCACCAATGACCCCACCTTGCGCAGAATTTGCAGCTTATTCCGCCGAAGCCCCTGCCCAAAAATTTCAATGCTTCCCGAAGTTGGCTTAATCAGGCCCAGCAACATGCGGATTGTCGTAGTTTTGCCTGCACCATTTGGACCGAGGAAGCCATAGATCTCCCCTTTGCCTATATTCAGGTTCAAATGCTCCACCGCAGCCCGGCCGCGGTATTCCTTTACTAAGTCCCTTGTTTCAATCACTGTTTCCTTCATTCTCTTCACCTCGGTAATTAGCATAACGTCCCAAGGTTAAAAGCATGGCGGCAGCAAGTTTAAGTTTCGTTTAAAATTCCATCCGAAGGGCTTAGTATTACAATACTTGTGCCTTGTCTTGTACTGTCAACCTTCCATTCCAGCTTCATCCGCTTAATCAGCAGATCGACGATGGACAAGCCCAGGCCTGCACCTTTGGACTCGGAGCCGCTGCCCAGGCCGCGGCCGTGGTCGCTGATCACGATCAGGCGCTGGTCGTCTATAACCTCCAGCTTTACGCTTACATAGAGGCCGCTCCGTGCATGGCGTACAATGTTTTGAAACAAATTATCCAGAATGCGGCGGAACCAGCTCTCATCAACAGTCCAATACAGCGGTTCAGCTTCCAGGTCCATTTCAATCTGGAATCCTTCCTTCTCCCACAGCGGATACCATGCCGCAGCACACTCCCGCAGCAGTCTCAGTACATCCTTGCGCTCCAGGTTCAGCGTCATCCGCCCGCTGCTTAGCAGATTATAGGACAGCAGATTGTCGATCAGCCCGCTAAGACTGTCGATCCGTTCATCCATCAGCTTCAGCGATTCCTGGCCCCGGGGCGTCAGAGCTTCCTTACCCAGAACATGAAGATGGCTGCGGATGACGGTAAGGGGAGTGCGGAGATCATGCGACAAGTCCGCAACGAGACGCTTGCGCAGGCCTTCCTCTTCCGCCTCTCTCCCCCGGCTGGCGGCAAGCTCGGTTACCATGGTATTAAAGGCTGTCTCCAGACGGCCGATTTCATCAGACTTCCCCGGAACAATCGATCGGGGTAAGCCAGCTTCTCCTGTGAAGACCATGGCCGTCTCGAGACGCAGCAGCCTTTTGCGGATTTGGATAAAGAACAGCAAAGATACTATAATGAACCCTGTAAATAATACAAGCATGACTATCGTGAACCATGAACTGAAGCCATCAACAGAAGTCTGATCCTTAACGGCGGCAGGAATTTGCATGACCATGAAGCCTTCTCCTGCTTCCGCCTGATCCCCCACAAAAGCTACAATAGAGAGCGGCTCCAGGTTATTACTCTTTTTCATGAAGGAAATCGCTTCTGCAGCGGTCCACTGTGCGGGGACGGAGTACCGTTCATTCTGTTGCCATAGCTTTGGATCGACAGATTCCAGCAACAGTCTGGTTTGCCCCTCTCCATCTACCCAGAACATCACAGCCAGGCTGTAGGTGGAGCTTAACGCCCGTAGCCGCTCATTGATGAACTCAGGTGGTTTGCCAAGAAGCTCCTTTGCTTCCTTATGCCAGGTGTTCTCTAGTGCATTAATATTGTCATACTGTTTATATTTCTCCGGTGGCTGTTCCCGGGTCATTCCATTGAAAAGGCTATACATTCCTATGGTTAACGGAACTACAACGGGAATTAACAGCAGTGCGGCTATAATAATCAGCAAGTAACGGGAGAGGAGCGAGCTGTGCAGGTTACGGAAACGGCTTTTTATCCTCATGCTCTTACCCGGTAGCCGATTCCCCGGACCGTCTCAATAATCTCCGGCGCGGCCGGATCAAGCTCCAGCTTCTCGCGCAGGTAGCGGATATGCACCATGAGTGTCTTGTCACCCTCCATATAGCTCTCTCCCCAGACCGCCTCATAGATCTGTTCCTTCGTCAGGATCTGGCCGAGATGGCGCAGCAAATACGAGAAAATCTGAAACTGCTTGCCGGTTAGCAGAATTTCCTTCCCGCTGTCTGCCTCTATAATCCGGTTGTCTCCTTCGTATACCATCAGATGCTTCAACGTCAGCGGTATGGACATGGCTGCTCCCGTCCGTCTTAATAACACCTCAATCCGCGCGGCCAGCTCATCGGGGTGAAAAGGCTTGGTTAAATAATCATCAGCGAACTCCAGGCCCTGAAGCTTATCATCAATGGACGTGCGGGCAGAGAGCATCAGGATGGGCAGATTCGGAAAAGCCCGCTTCAGCCGCTGCCCGACGGTGAAGCCATCCAGACCCGGCAGCATGACATCGAGAATCGCCAGTTGGCAGCCTGCGGCTGCCTCTGCTGCACCCTCCCCGCTCTCCAGCCAGCGGACAGCATACCCCCGATCCCTCAGATCCGCGGAAACTGCGATTCCGATGTCCCTGTCATCTTCAACATACAGCAGCGTAACACTCATTAGCTTCATATCCTTTCTCCTTCATCCGGCAAAACAAGTAGAAACGGCTTCGCCGTCCTTTTAAGGGACGGTATCCGTTTCAGCGAGAAATAGAAGGATGATTTATAGCGTAAAACATATAAATCCTTATATTCAAGAAATCCCCGGGGCAGCACAGAGAAACATCTGCGCACCCGAGGATGAATAAACTACCTATTATGCAATGTGTCCAAAACGGGCCGGCGGCTTGTCTGACGGTTTGCCCAGCAGATATCCCTGTCCAAGGTCCATGCCGATATCCCGGCAGAACAGAAACTCTTCCCGCCGCTCAATACCTTCAGCCAGCACCTTGGCTCCACAATCCCATGCCCGGTTCATGATATCCCGGATGATCAGCTGTTTCGCGTCATCCTGGTCACAGAAGCTGATTAGCCCGCGGTCAATTTTGACATAATCCGGCCTCAGGCTCGTCATAACCTCTACCGTGGAATGGCCGGCACCGACATCGTCCAGTGCAACCAGCAGGCCCTGTTTGCGATATTCGCTAAAAATATCCTGCAGATGAGGGATATTTGCAATCTTTTCCGTCTCCACGACCTCAAACACAAAGTCCCCCGGGATCTGGCCCAGACGTCTGATGGCTTCAAAGGTGTGAGTCAGACAATACTTAGGATTGTAGATGGAGGAGGGCAAAAAATTAACAAACCGCTTGATCCCCTTTGGCAGCAGCCTTGAGCTGGTCTCAATGGCCGATATGCGCGCAGCCCGGTCAAGAAAAGAATGAAATCCGGTCTGCCTGGCAATCTCAAACAGCTCGTAGGGTTTAAAAGAGGCGCTCCCCGGAAGCGGCCGCAGCAAGAGCTCAAAGCCCACAATCACCTCATTGAAATCCACAATAGGCTGCATATGGCTGCAGAAATTGTGATTGGCAATGATGGCAATCAGATTCTCACTGGTAAATCTGACCTTCAGCTGCTCCAGCGTAAGCCACCGCTCCACCAACATCCGGCCAGTCCGGCCGTTAAGGCTTACCGACAATTCTAGACCCAACTCCTGCTGAAGCTGGTCCAGCCGTTCCAGAAGCCGCAAGAGTTCCTCACGGGATCCATATGTAATCTTACCTGCGTCTTGTACGCCTTCAACCGCGTAACCCTCAGCCTTTACAGCGGTAACGATGGGGAGTGTGCATGGCCTGAATTTCAAATCCCCTTCGTCTTCCACCGGTTCAATGGGAGAACAGTCGATGCAGCTCATGGAATCCCCTCCCACCCCTCATGATGTCGATACTGCTTATAAGGCAAAGTATAACATGATTTCCCATAGGCCAGCCATGGCTCCTGAGACAAAATCCCCCTCAGTTTTTCGAGTAAGATATACGTGGACGCATACCTTGGACGACCCGCGAACAGAACTCTGTTCGGGTTGCTGTTGAACTGGAGGCAGGAGCTTTGAGGCTTGAGGCTTGAACAATGTCATGAAGTCCTTTAGGAACTGGAGCTAGGTGGAATAAGTAGAACTAAATAGGCTTTAACCCTGGCTACAAAAGGTTTAATGGGATTTTGTACACCTAATTCAAGCATAATCCTCCCATACGGCCGTTTTCAGTAGAATTAGTTTTACTTTTTCCCACATAGGGTATTCTATATGCCGAATGAGTTGGATTAGTGAGCTTTTTTCCACTAAGAATGATAGTCCCCTCATCAGGTGTTTCCAATTTCAAACTATATAGTGGAGAGATCTTGAATGGGGCTTACAAGTTCTACAACCCACCTGAAAACGCAAAGCAGCGATTCCCCAATAACGGCAGAATCGCTGGTTTACGTTCTTCTTTTTCAAGTATCAACAAATAACTTCCCTACTTGCCGGAGACCGCCGCCGAGCCTTCCCAGACGCCATGTTGCTGGTTCTTGCCCATATACTCTATCCGTGTCGGCTTCAGCTCCAGGATCACATAGTTGGGGTCATCCGGACCCTTGAACCATTTCTCCAGCTCTTTGTTCCATACTTTGGACCGCAGGCCCTCATCCTTGGTGACGGCAACGGCGGCTTCAATTTCAAGCACATCTTTGCCGCCGCCCTGTTCATATCCAAGCAGCAAAAAAGCATTCGGATTATCCTCAAGCTCCTCTACCTTATGCGTTTGGCGGTTGGTAGCCAAATAAATGTGAAGCCCGTCATGAAATACCGCCATATAACGCACCTTAGGTTTGTTGCCGGCTTCTATCGTGCCGAAGGACCCGAACTTGTTGTCATCCAGCACCTTGATGATCGTCTGCTCCAGCTCTCTGTTATCCATTGACGAAACAGCTCCTTTCTATTCATGTGAATATAAGTTTATATATCCACGTCCGCAGTTTGGATTTATGATAAAACCGTTGCTTATAATAGTGTACCCGTTCAAAGGGTATTGAATCCCGCGTCCAGCTATAAACTCATTACAGAAGGAGCTTCCTACTTGAAAAAATTGATCTGGATCGGCTGCCTCTCCTACTTTGTCATCGGACTGGCCCACGTGGTTATGGGCTCGATTCTTCCCGTTCTGCTGCAGCATTATGACCGCAATTACAGCGCCGGCGGCGAGCTGATCTTCAGTCAATTCGCCGGATTCCTGGCCGGCGTGCTAATCTCGCCGCTGCTGAACCGCCGCTTCGGCAAACGGGGTGGTCTGCTGATCGCCATAGGTCTGCTGGTATGTGCGGAAACCGCCTATGCTTTTCTCCCGCCATGGGGCTGGATGTATGTCATCGCCGTGGCCGCAGGCTTTGGCTTCGGCATGATTGAAGCCGTCATCGGCACCATCATTATAGCAGCTGTCACGGAGGGAACTGCAGTGGCCATGAGCCGGCTGGAGGTGCTGTTCGGCGTAGGCGCGCTCGTGATGCCGCTGGCTGCAAGCCCGCTCATTGCAGCCGGCTCCTGGAGGCTGGCCTTCCTGATCGTCGCGGCCTTTGCACTGATCTCTCTGCTGTTCTGGGCCAAGGGCGGATTCGGCTGCCTCCAGAGCGTACTCGACGAACGCCCCCCTCGCAGGGAACGGGGCGCTAAGCGCCTGCGTTCAAGAAAGCTTCCCTATAAAGGCAGGCAGTGGATACTGCTCAGCCTGTTCATAGTTTTCTTCTTTCTCTACGTCGGTACGGAGATGAGCCTCGTCAACTTCATGCCGGCGATCTTCATAACCAAACTCGGCATGAGTGACGCTTCGGCGGCCCTAACGGTCACCTTCTTCTGGCTGGCGATGTCTGCGGGACGGCTGTACGCCGGGGTTCTGGCTGAGCGGATCTCCTATCGGAGATATGTGCTGACCAGTTGCCTCGCCACTGTACTGCTGCTGGCGATCTTCCCGTTCGCCTCGCAGCGCGTTGCCGCTTTTGCTGTACTGGCGCTGCTCGGTCTATGCATGTCAGGCATCTTCTCCATTGCGCTCGTCTTCTCCAGCAAGCTGCTCCCTGGAGCCGAGGAATCCACTCCCAGCATTATGATCGCTTCCGGCGGGATCGGCGGCGCGGTGCTGCCGCTTGCCACCGGCTGGTCCATGGATCATCTGCAGATCGCCCAGACCTCTGGACTGCTGGCCGCTTGTGCCGCTGTGCTGTTCCTGCTAAGCGTGGCAGCCTGGAAAATAGGGTAATATAATTCGTGTAATTATCCTTCGTGCAAGGGTGGGACCTATTCATGCCTGAACTTATCCCTATTACTTCTGAACCAACACTTCATACCGCCCTGCTGCAGTTCATCTTCCCCTTCTCTATCAAGGACGGTGAAGATATGAAGCTGATCGAACATCTGACACAAGAAGGATTCACCCGGTTTTTTCTTGACAACAAAGAACTGGAGGACGCTTATTACGGCGAAGGCTACTCTGTTTCCCATGAAAAGATGGAGCGGAGCTACCTCCCGTTTGCCGCCCATGTGCTATTCCCCCGCGAGAAGGACAAGGATTCCTTCCGCCGCTTTTCCCGGGCCAATCATTTGCCCTGCAGGATGGATATGCCCGGACAGTCGGTTCATTTTCAAGTGCTCTCGACGGATGTATTCGTCTGCCCTTTTGAACTCGGTTTCCTGACGATCAGAGTCAGCATCGGGGAGAAGCCTCTCCCCTTCAGCACCGTCCTTGAGTTCGCCGACCGTTTCCGGACACTGGAGGATGTATCTTTCCGGGACAAACTAACCTCCATCCACTGTCATGACCGTTCCTTTGATCAGGTGGAGGATTTTGTGTTCAGGAATGTAGTGGGCGGACTGGAGCCTTTTCTCGACCCTTCGGAAATCAATGGCGCCTATTTTGAAACTTTGCCGTTCTTTGTGGATGAGAGAATGCTGGTTCAGGCTTTTTACGGCTTTGACCGGCAGGAGAACAAGGAAAATGAGATTAGCGTGGAATTGCTGTACCGAGCTTCCCAGCTGGATGGTATGACCCTGGGAGGCAAGCCATACATCAGTGCCAGCGATCCCGGGTATATTCGGGACTATTGCGGGGAGCACTGTTATAGCCGCTGGGGGCCGGACACCTATTACATGACGAATGAGCAGACGTTCTGCTGCCTGAGCTTGGCTGAATCCGGGGTAGCCACCCAGCTCATTAATCAGATGTATGGAGAATATTATTACGGGCTGCTGCTGAGCATATTTCATAAAATCGTTCTGCTGAAGCTGGCCAACATCCACTCCCGGCTGCGCATTAACCATGATGTGGATGAAATTGAGAACCTGATCTTTATGATCAACAAGTTCTCGGCCAAATTTTATTTTCTGGAGCTCATTTCGCAGTCCCAGGGCCGGGAGATTTTTTTCCAGCTGCGCAAGGTCTACGGGAATGATGCCCTGTTCGATGAGGTCAAAATGACCTTGAATGACCTGTTTCAATACCAGGAGAAATTCCAGGCCAAACGGCGGGACACGCTGCTGATGATCCTGACGGTGTTCACAGTGGTGAGCGGTATTTATGGCATGAATCAGGTGATTGAGGACCTTAAAGGTAAGATTGACTGGAGCAAGATGCTGGAGTATTCCCCATTTGAATATCTGGCGCTGTTCGTTGCATTTACGGGGATCGCTGTCAGTATCGGCCTGAGCCTGAAGCAGCTGTGGAACGGAATCCGCAGCCGCCGCAGAAAAAGAAAAAGAGTTCAGGGATATGACTGACAAACCTATAAAAAAGAGAAGCCGCTGATCTACAGCAGGTTCTCGAGTTCCCGGCAGGCTTCCGCATACGCAGAGGCAAGCTTAGGCATCAGCAGCACCTTCAGCCAGACAATATAATTAATAAATAAAAGCGGGCTGTCCAGCGCCACACTTTGCGCCAGATACCGTAAATGATATAGTGAATCCTGTTTGGTTCTTGCCATTCCGGAAGGGCCGAATCTTTGCCGCAACTCGGGCTGGCGTTCATACTGACGCAAAGTGACTTCTTCAGCCAACTGTTCCGCTAGCACCTTCAGCCGTTCTCCGGCATTTTGCTGATCAGTGAGCATAGGGTCACTCCTTTTTCGAAACATAATTGTAAAGTATTAATCTTATTATATAACATATGGTAAGTCTACCCAGCGTGCCTGGCAGTGCCTGAGCGGATTGCTGGAATCCGGGGCCACTACTGGACAACCCCGAAGGGGACCGCTATAATACAGCGTAAGAACACAGCAACACCCATAACTTCATAGTACCAGGGGGGCTGGAATTGGCCGGCTGAGAGTGTATCCCACACAGATACTGACCCTTATACCTGATCTGGATAATGCCAGCGTAGGAATCACCACCCGCATTCAGTCATTTTGGCTAAGCGGCCACCTAACGCAATTGCTGGCGTCCCGATCTTCGGGGCGCTTTTTTTGGTATGGACATCATCAGAGTTCGGAAGACTGGGTTAGCTGGAAGGAGAGAAGAATAGAAATGGGAGTCAAAAAAGCACTAATGCTCTGCATCAGCTGCATGCTGGTCATCGTCATGGCCGGGTGCGGCAGTAATACTGCGAATTCCGGCGGGAATAGCGCCGCTCCAGCCGGGGACAGCACCGCCGCGCCGGAAGCAACCGCAGCAGGAACGGACGCGCCTAAGGAACTGACTAAGATCAAGGTCGCGCTGGACTGGACGCCGAATACGAACCATACCGGCCTCTATGCAGCCAAAGAGCTGGGATATTACAAGGAGGAAGGCCTGGATGTAGAAATTGTACAGCCGGGTGCGGCGGGAGCCGACACGATGGTCACCTCAGGCGAAGCCGCTTTTGGCATCAGTGCCCAGGAGGCGCTCACTCTGGCCCGTCTGCAGGATGTGCCGCTCGTCTCCATCGCCGCCATCATCCAGCATAATACCTCAGGGTTTGCCGCCCCGAAGGACCGCAATATCAAGACACCAAAGGATTTCGAAGGCAAAACCTACGGCGGCTGGGGTTCCCCGGCTGAAGAAGCTGCCATGAAGGCGATCATGGACCCTGAAGGCGGCGATGTTAAAAAGGTGAAGCTGGTCAATATCGGCGAAGCTGATTTCTTCACCGCCGTGAAACGTGACATCGATTTTGCCTGGATATTCTACGCCTGGACCGGTATTGAAGCCGAGCTGCGCGGTGAACCGCTGGACATGCTGTATTTGAAGGATTACGCGCCTCAACTGGATTACTACACCCCGGTGCTGACCACGAGCGAGAAGGAAATCGCTGAGCATCCAGAGCTGGTGAAGGCGTTCCTTGCAGCTACCTCCAAAGGTTATCAATATGCGATCGACAAGCCGGAAGAAGCTGCCGCCATCCTCTCGAAGGCTGTGCCGGATCTGGATCCCAAGCTCGTCCTGGCCAGCCAGAAATGGCTCAGCCCGAAATATAAGGACGATGCCTCCAGATGGGGAGAGCAGAAAGCCGAGGTCTGGAAGAATTACGCCGACTGGATGTACGGTCTGAAGCTGCTGGACAAACCACTGGATACTGCTTCAGCGTTCACGAATGAATATCTGCCGGAGAACAAGTAGTCTTACACTGCAAGTTTTACAATACCCAACCTGAAAGGATCTGATTGATATGGCAAACACCCTGCTCAGCATTCAAGTCATTCCTAAAACTCCGAATAACGAGGATTCTATTCCTTATGTGGATAAGGCCATTGAGGTCATTCAGCAATCCGGCGTGAAGCACCAGGTGAATCCGCTCGAAACCACGATGGAGGGCGAACTCAGCGATTTGCTTGAGGTGGTACGCCAAATGCATGAAGCGCTGATCGCAGCGGGTAGCCCCAGCGTCATCTCACAAATCAAGATCGCCCATAACCCCAGCGGAATCAGCATGGATAAGCTGACGGAAAAATACCGGCCGTGAGATCGTACTGGAACCAAATCTGGCCGCCCCTTGTGGCGGTCATCTTTTTTCTGGGCGTATGGCAATTGGCGGTTTCCGTACTTCATGTCCCTTCCTGGATGCTGCCAAGCCCCGGCGATATCGCCCGCGAATCCCGGGGTAATGCTTCCGGCATTTGGGCACATACGGCTGCTACGCTGCGGCTGACCCTAATCGGCTTCCCGATTGGTACAGGTGTGGGCCTGATTGTAGCTCTATTGCTGCATTTGGTGCCTTGGCTGAAAAGAGCGCTGTATCCGCTGCTGATTCTCAGCCAGAATGTACCCTCCATCGCCCTCGGGCCGCTGCTGATTATCTGGTTCGGGTTCGGACTGCTGCCCAAAATCGTACTCATCACACTCGTCTGCTTCTTCCCGGTTGCCGTTGCCGCCATGGGCGGGCTGGCCCAAAGCGACCGGATCATGATGAACTATATGAAAATGGCTGGGGCTAGCAAGTGGCAGATCTTCTCAAAGCTAGAGCTGCCCGGTTCTCTGCCAGCCCTGTTCTCCGGCCTTAAGATCTCCGCAACCTATGCAGTAATGGGCGCTGTGGTTGCCGAGTGGATCGGCGCAGACAAGGGCATTGGCTATTACATGCTGCTGCAGAAGGCCTCCTACCGCACAGACCGGATGTTCGTTGCCATCGTAATTATTGTTCTTCTTAGTCTGGTGCTGTTTGCCCTGATCGCACTTCTGGAGAAGTGGCTGGTTCGCTGGAAGCCGCGCAAGACCTCTTGATACTTAAGCTTTCTGGAAAGGAGGATGAATCATTTTGTTAGCAGGCCATCCTAACTTGAACACCTTGGAACAGGCTTCCTCCGCGTACATGCCGGGAGCTAAAGGCGCGCATCACGCCCTGAATGTAGACGGCGTATCCAAAGCTTTCTTCCACCGCCGCCGTGAGACCCGCGTGCTCGACAATGTATCTCTAACGGTTGAGCCCCAGGAATTCGTCTCCATTGTCGGCCCTTCCGGCTGCGGCAAAAGCACCCTGTTCCACATCATCGGCGGCTTGGAGCTGCCCGATGCCGGAACGGTAAACATGGGCGGTAAGAACGTCACCGGGCAGCGTGGAGAGATCAGCTATATGCCTCAGCAGCCTGCACTGTTCCCGTGGCGGACCATCGAGGACAACGTCCTGCTCGCCGGTGAGCTGAAAGGCGAACCCAAGGCCGAAGCACGGGCAGCCGCCCGCCACTGGCTGGACAAAGTCGGCTTGGGCGGGTTCGAACGCGCCTATCCGCATATGCTGTCGGGCGGTATGCAGCAGCGGGCAGCCTTCCTTCGGGCGCTGCTCGCGCCGCAGGAGTTAATGCTGCTGGACGAGCCGTTCAGCGCGCTGGATGCGCTGACCCGTGAGCAGATGCAGCGCTGGCTGCTGGAGCTGTGGGAAGAAAACCGCCGTTCTGTACTATTCATTACCCATAATATCGAGGAAGCACTCCTTCTCTCCAGCCGTATTTATGTTTTCTCGGGGCGGCCCGGCTCCGTCCTGCATATCGTTGATGTTCCCTTCCCGCGTCCGCGGCGCGGGGAATTAACCGATTCTCTGGAATTTCTACAGCTCAGACGCGAGCTGTCGGAATGGATGCGCGAGGAGCAGGCGAGGACTACCCGGTAAACGCAGCGTTACAGGCTGCGTCCACGCAACATGCCAGGCCGCATCCACGTAGCATGCCGGGCCGCGTCCACGTAGCATGCCGGGCCGCATCTACGCAGCATGCCGGGTCGCATCCATTCGCAGCTTGCCGGCCGCATTTCATTCGCAGCACGCGGGCCAACTTGCGTTTCACCCGTTTGAAATGCATTGGCTGTCTTTACTCAACTACAACAAATAAGCCCGGCCCCCTATGATGAGGGGCCGGGCCTATTGAATATGTTCCGTTGAAAATTAGTGGGAAATTGTACACCTATTTCTGCGCATAACAAGCATAGAGTGCGCTTATTTGGAAAAAGTATACCTATTTCAGCGTTCAAGCCCAGTCTAGGACCCCGTGGCCAGAATTAAGTGTACAAAATCCCACTAAACCCCGAAAACGCTCAAATCCAGCCAGATTAAGGGTGTAAATTCCACTAACCCTTTAGATTCGCCTACTGCCTGCTTTCCGTTGTTCCTTTGGCTACCCAGCCACTTAGCCACTCAGCTACTCAGCTACTCAGCCACTCAGCCACTTAGCCACTCAGCTACTCAGCCACTCAGCTACTCAGCCACTCAGCCACTCAGCCACTTAGCCACTCAGCTACTTAGCCACTTAGCCACTCAGCTACTTAGCCACTTAGCCACTCAGCTACTCAGCCACTTAGCTACTCAGCCACTCAGCCACCCAGCTACTCAGCTACTCAGCCACTTAGCCACTTAGCTACTCAGCTACTCAGCCACTCAGCTACTCAGCCACTCAGCCACTCAGCCACTTTTAGTATGCCTAACAATCACAGCTGAACTTCCATTTCATTCTACTGCAGCACAGCTGAGCTTCCACTTCATTCGCAGCATATCTGGACTACAATTGAAGCACGCCTTCCTTCTACATCCAGCCCTTCTCCTCCGCCAGCCGCACGGCTTCGATCCGGCTTTTCACTTCCAGCTTGTTCAGAATTTCCGATATGTAATTGCGGACGGTGCCGTAGGAAAGGT
Organism: Paenibacillus helianthi; assembly: GCF_001909055.1. GTDB lineage: Bacteria > Bacillota > Bacilli > Paenibacillales > Paenibacillaceae > Paenibacillus_AQ > Paenibacillus_AQ helianthi. The sequence continues at coordinate 43,125 of NZ_LVWI01000038.1, read as the reverse complement.
GCAGCGTAGCGGCAATTTCCCCCGCACTCTGGCCGGCACCCGCCAGCTTCAGGATCTCCTGTTCCCGGGAAGACAGCGGATTCTCTTCCCGCAGGCTGCCGAAGACCAGCTCGGGAGACACTTCCCGGTGTCCGGCCATCACCCGGCGGATCGCATCCGCCAGCTTATCCACCGGCTCGTCCTTCAGCAGATAACCTTGAATGCCAGCCTTCACGCCCCGCTCAAAATAGCCCGGACGGGCAAAGGTAGTCAGGATAATGATTTTGGTGGCGCAGCCCTTAGCTTTCAGCGTTTCTGCGACCTCCAGCCCGCTTTTATAAGGCATCTCTATGTCCATCAGGCATACATCCGGCTGAAGTCGTTCAATCACTGCAAGCGCCTCTGCTCCGTCTCCGGCTTCCCCCGCCACTTCAATATCGTCCTCCAGATCCAGCAGCGAAGCCATGGCCCCGCGCAGCAGGCGCTGATCTTCGGCAATCACGATGCGTATCATGCGGTCACTCCATCCTTTCTTTCCTTGACTACTCTCGGGACCACTGCCGTCAAGACAGCCCCCCGCTCTGCTCCCGAACGCAGCGTAATCGATCCATCAATCAGCGACAGCCGTTCGGCCATCCCTTTGATCCCGTTGCCTTCGCTCCGCCCCCGGCCTTCCGGGTCCCGGCTATGCAGACCAACCCCATTATCTTCAATGGTAATCTGGACGTCCCCCTCTGCCATGGCAATGGCAATCCGGCACCAGTCTGCTTCACTGTGCTTCACAATATTGGTCACCGCTTCCTTGATGCAGAGACTCAGAATATTCTGCGTCAGGTCGGATACACCCTCCAGTACCGTATCCCCCTCGATCTCCAGGACAATCTCCGCAGTGCGCAGCATCTCCCCAACTTCAGCCAGCTCTTCAGCCACGGATATGGCACGCATCTCCGATACCAGCTCACGGACCTGGCGCAGCGCAGCGCGTGAAATCCGCTGGATCTCTCTCGCTTCGGCCTGTGTACGTACGGTATCCTTGGCCGCAAGCTTTTCCACCAGTTGGCTCTTGAGGGTAATCAGCGACAGCGTATGCCCCAGCGTATCATGCAGATCCCGGGCGATCCGCATCCGTTCCTCACGTTTGACCAGCTCCTTGATGACCTCATTCGCCTGATCCAGCTCCCTTTCGAGCATTCTCTTGCGGTACAGCGAGCGGATACCGAACGGGGAGACCAGCATAATAATCATGAAAGGGTACAGGAACACCAGATCCCCTATAGCCATCCCCCAGGTAGCCATAATTAACGGAACAAGCACCATAGCTGCAAAAGCAGAATAAGCCATTTTGAAGTGTTTATCCTTCGTGTACCAGCCGATAAAATTTGACGTAAAGAAGCCCATAAACAGATCATAAGGCGTATAAGCTACACTCAAAATCACAATAATCAGCACCTGCAGAGCCAGCCACAAGGTAAAGTTTCTGCCCGTGACCCAATAGAGCTGACGGTAGGTCACGACGAACAAGGCCAGCATTACTGCACCCAGCACCAGCTTAATTCCATGCTCCTCCTGAAGATTGATGACCGGAAACAATAAGTACAGGAGCCACATATAAGGGAAAAAGCCGAATCTTTGCGGAAACAACCGGAACTGCCTGCGCGTCATTATGGATTACACCGCTTCCTGTTTTTTTCGGATATAGACCGATAGTATCATAAAGACCGCCAGATATCCGAGCAAAATCAGAATGCTTCCCCACTGCGGATGATTCCCTGCTACGATCCTCCAGGCCCCATCCCCAAAATGATAGGAAGGCAACCAGTGACCAATCCGCTGCATCAGCTTCGGCATAATATCAAGCGGCATCCACATGCCTCCGGCAACCGCCAGCCCCATATAGAGCACATTGCTGACACCGCTTGCTGTATCGACACGCTTCATGAAACCTATCAGCGTACCGAGGGCCAGAAAAGGCATGGAGCCCGCCAGAATCCACAGTCCACTCAGCAGCCATTGTTCAGCCGTCAGTGATACGCCGTTCATCAAATACCCAGCGAGAAAAATGCAGAGTACCGAGAACAGATGCATGAGGGTCTGGCCGAACATTTTACCTGTAAAATATACCGAAGACGGCAGCGGGGTGATACGGATGAATGTGCTCCATCCCTGGGTCCGCTCCTGGACCAACCGGATACCCATGGTCATAATGGCGGAACCCATTACACTGAAAGCGGCCATAGACATCAGGTAGTGCGCCTGCCACTCCGATGCATCGTCCGGCCCCGTGTTCACTACTCTTGTAAAGATAAAGTAAAACATGATCGGCATCAGCAAGGACCAGAATACATAATAGGGATTGCGGAAAATCCGCAGCATCTCCGCTTTGCACTGCACGGCAACAAGTCTCATCATTTCGTATCTTCCTCTCTGTTCATGGTTAACTGCTCGAATGCTTCATCCAGGCTCCCCTGGTGAATACGCACATCCCTCACGGCAAGTCCGCCGGTAAAAATCCCCCGGAGTGCCTCGTCCGTATTCTCTGTGGTCACATGGATTCGGCCGTCTTTGTCGTAGCAATCTTCAACAGAAGGCAGTTCCAGCAGTTGCCCGCGCAGATGTGCGGCATTCCCGGCTGGAAGGAAGGATAGCGACTGCTTAACCATTCTTGCCTTGATCTCTTCCGGACTGCCGTCCGCTACGATAGTCCCTTGACTGAACAACAGAATCCGGTCGGCAATATCCTCAGCTTCCTGCAGATAATGGGTCGTGAACAATATCGTTGTGCCCCGGGCGGCCAGCTCCCTCACGGTGTCCCAGAAGTGGCGCCGGGCCGTGGTATCCAGTCCAACCGTCGGTTCGTCCAGGAACAGCAGCTGCGGGTTTCCCGCCAGCGCCAGCGCAAAGGAGAGACTGCGCTTTTGGCCGCCGGAGAGCTTCTCTGCATAGCGGTTCAGATCCGCAGGAGCCAGCCCTGTCGCCCCCAGCAGAAAGTCCATATCCATCGGCTGCGGATAATAGCTGCGGATCAGGGCGATAATCTCACGGACCTTAAGCCGGTCCATTACGCTCACCTCCTGCAGCATAGCCCCGCTGCGCTCCCGCACCCTCACATCCCGGGGAGAGCTTCCAAATACCTTAATCGTTCCTTCTGTGGGTTCCAACAGCCCCAGCAGCATCGATATCATCGTTGTTTTCCCCGCTCCGTTTGGTCCAAGGACCGCTGTAATGGACCCCTTGCCGATGGTAAAGCTAATACCGTCGACCGCTTTTTTATCATTAAAGGCTTTACTGACGCCGTTCATTTCAATCACGTGATTCATGTCTGATTCCTCCATCACCTAATGTCTTTGCCGTACTTCCATAGTAATCAATAACAGAAGGGGACATCAGTATGGACTGTCATTTTTTCCGGGTGACAATTGTCATCCGGCTTAGAGCAAGCACAGCACCATCTGCCTGCTTCGCCTGGCAAGTCAAAGAGCCCCCCGCCAACGTGAAGCGTTGACAGGAGGCTCTTGACTTTGACCCTATGGAATTGGCAGGCGTCAGGCCATCCCGGCCTATTTCTGCATGAACCCTTTTTGCAGCAAAAACTCCTTCATCTGCAGCCGGGAGGGCTGGGCGAGACGCCCTGCCATCATCTCGGACCAAGGCGTATCCTTTTGCCCTCCGGTCCGTTCGCGCATGTAATCCCGCGTTATTTCATCATACACCTTAACCTGTCCTACCGATGTTTCAGCCTGATAGCCGTTATGATGCAACACCGCCTGGAGCGGAAGACGCGGACGGATACCGTTCACTCCGGCGGGATACCCCAGGCACATGCCGAAGACCGGATAGACCAGCTCGGGCAGTCCCAGCAGTTCAGACACCTCTGCAATATGATTGCGGATTCCGCCGATATAGACAATGCCAAGACCAAGCGACTCGGCGGCAACCGCCGCATTCTGGGCGGCCAGCGCTACGTCGACGGTGGCTACGATCAGATTCTCGGTGGAATCCTCGTAAGATTCGGCCCCCTGCAGATAAGGTCCGCTGATCTCCCGCAGACGGTACAGATCGGCGCACCAGACCAGGAACACCGGGCACTGCTCAATGTAAGCCTGGCCGCCGGACAGCTTGGACAGCTGGGCTTGGAGGGCTGGCTCGGTCACTGCAATGACTGTGTAAGCCTGGACACTGCTGGAGGTTGAAGCCATCTGGCCCGCTCCGATGATAGCCGCCAGCTGCCCGTCACTGACCGGCTTGTCTAGAAACTGGCGGACAGAGGTATGCCGGTTCAATAGCTCCAGCGTTTCGTTATTGGGTTTCATAATCTTAACCTCACTTTTTTTCTAGTTATATAGGCATTATGAACACTAATAGAGCCACAAACAACAGGCACAGCTGCGCTCTACCACCCGCTCCCCCGCTTCACCTCCTGGACAATGGCCTTGACCCCCTCATCAATCTGATCCAGCCGGGCGCGTGAAATGCTGATGCGCAGGAACTTTTCACGGTTCCGGTACCCGGACAGATAGAATCCATTGCCGGATACGACCCGGATCTTCCGCTCCCCCAGCCGCTTGACCAGACGCTCCAGATTCACTGTTCCCGGTACCTTGAATTGCATATACATGCCGGAGCTTTCAGCAGACACCTCAATCAAATCTTCCGTATTGTGCTGCCGGAGGGCCTCATACATGGCATGAATCCTTTCGGCATACAGGGCTTTTATTTTGTGTCTGTGATGCTCGTACATGCCATTCTTGATGTATACCTCAAGCGCGGCCTGGGACAACAACGAAGTGTCTGTGTAGCCTTTATAGGCGCGGAAGGTTTCCAGCAGCGGTTCAGGCACCACAGCCGCACCCAGCCGGAGACCCGGAAAAATGATTTTGGAGAAGCTTTTCAAATAAACCACATGAGCCGTCTGGTCATACGCATAGATTGGATCAAACCGCCGCTCCGCCCCAAGGTCCGCCATGTAATCATCCTCGATGATGTATACATCGTATTTGCCCGCTAACCCGGCGATGGCTCTCCGTTCCTCTGCGCTGTACGAGGTTCCAAGCGGATTATGATATCTGGGCATGGTATAAAAGAATTTGATTCGTCCGCCTCTGAACCTCTCCTCCAGCTCCTGCAGATCCATCCCTGCCGCTGAACGGGCGATTCCGCTCACCGTCACCCCTTCCGCCTCCAAATACCGCAGGTAAATATCATAGCTCGGCTGTTCAACCAATATTTCCGTCCTGCCGTTCGGGAACGGCATCCTGGCCAGAATCTCCAGCGCCTGCTGGATACCCGAAGTGATCAGGATGCGTTCCATTTTGGCAAAAACCTGATACTCTGCCAGATGAGACACCAGCGTATGGCGCAACGTCTCCAGCCCCAGCGAATCTCCATAGGTGAACAGATGATACTTGTACCGGTCAATCGCCTTGTTGAGGCAGTGCTGGAAATCCAAATACGGAAATACGTTCAGATCGGGCGAGGCCGAGGCATAATCGATCTCCCCACTGTTGCCGGAAGCGGCCGGTTCCTCCGTCCTGTCCACCATGTAATATCCGCTCTGCGGAATGGAATAAATCATGTGTGATCTCTCCAGCTCCCCATATGCCCGAAGAATCGTGCTGACACTGCACCCATAGAACTCTGCGGCATTACGCACAGAGGGCAGCTTTTGCCCGGGGCTGAACTGTCCTCCCTTGATCCCCTTCTCCATTTGGGATAAGACTGCATGAAACTTTTTCATAGCACGCCTCCCTTCTCTTTTTCTTTTATTATACAGGAATCAGTTAACTGTACCGGTACAGTACCGAAAAACGGGTATTGTTGACCTGCGGATTTCCCTTTAATTTTAAAGTAACAGATAAGACGTTTCGGCGATCCTGTCCTGTTCACGAAAGGGAGATGCACTCATGCAGCAAAACGGACTCAAGCTGGCTTATACCTTTGCCGTGCTTAACGCAGTCATCATCGGATTCTCATTCTTCTTCACCAAAGTGGCGCTCGGCCATGCCGGACCGCTCGATACGTTAACCTACCGCTTCGCCGCTTCATTTGCAGTGATGTCGATCCCGGTCGCCTTCGGCTGGGTCAAAATATCCTACCGCGGCAAGCCGGTTCTCAAGGCACTGCTGCTGGCTGCCATGTACCCGCTTGGATTTTTCACACTTCAAGTATTCGGACTCCAGCACGCGACTTCTGCCGAGGGAGGGATTCTCTATTCGTTTACTCCGGTCGTGACGATGATCATCGCCTCGATATTCTTGAAGGAGACCACAACCCTTCTCCAAAAGCTATGTATCTTCCTGTCTGTATTCGGCGTTGTGTTTATCTTTATCATGAAAGGGGGCAGCCTTCATCTGTCCAACATGACCGGGATCGTGCTGCTGTTTCTGACCTGCCTGGCCTTTGCCGGGTACAGCGTGTTGGCCCGTTCGCTCTCCAGCCACTTCAGCCCCGCTGAACTCAGCTACCTGATGATGGGGATCGGCTTCGCCGTCTTCCTGATCACTTCGCTCACCGGACATGTAGCCAGCGGAACCCTCGGCGACTTCCTTCAGCCGCTCCAGAGCGGCACCTTTATCTTGTCTGCTGTGTACTTGGGCGTTATCGCATCACTCGTCACCACCCTGACATCAACCTATATCTTGTCCAAAATAGAAGCTTCCCTCATGAGCGTGTTCACCAATCTCTCGACCATCGTCTCCATCGGTGCCGGAGCAGTCCTTCTCGGGGAGGACATTACAGTGTATCACTGGATCGGATCGCTGCTGATTATCGCAGGGGTCATTGGTACAAACTGGCTGGGCCGCAAAAAGGCAAAAGCCAGCGCCAAGGCTGCTCTGCCGGTGCCACTAAGTACATCAAGCAAGTAATGTATGCCGCATCCCGGGGAGGCGGGGCATCTACAACGGCAGACTAACCCGCGGGGCACCAACAACATCAACAAAAAGAATCGCCAGCGTTTAACGCCTAGGCGATTCTTTTACGTTCAGCCGCAGGAGCTTTCCCCTTGCGGCAATATCTCTTTACAGCTTCACCCGCTGCAGCCGCAGCGCGTTCAGGACGACCGAGACCGAGCTGAATGCCATTGCCGCACCGGCCAGCCATGGGGCCAGGAAACCCAGCGCGGCGACCGGGATGCCAATCGTATTATAGGCGAGTGCCCAGAACAGATTCTGCTTGATATTCCGCATCGTTCTGCGGCTCATCATGACCGCATCGGGTATGCTCATCAGGTCACCGCGCATCAATGTGATGTCTGCCGCTTCCATCGCCACATCGGTACCAGTGCCGATGGCCATCCCGGTGTCCGCTGTCGCCAGGGCAGGAGCATCGTTGATGCCGTCGCCGACCATGGCTACCTTGACTCCGCCGCTTTGCAGTCTGCGGATCTCGGCGGCCTTGCCCTCCGGAAGCACCTCGGCCAGCACCGTACGGATGCCGGCCTGTTCGGCGATGGCCTGGGCCGTAATCTTGTTGTCCCCGGTAATCATCACCACTTCAATGCCCATTTCATGCAGCTTGGCTACCGCTGCCCGCGAGGTTTCCTTGATGGTATCGGCTACCGCTACTACTCCGGCAATCATGCCATCCACGGACACGAGCATCGCGGTCTTGCCTTCCTGCTCCAGCTTCGTCATATGCGGAGCCCATGGGCCAGGCTCCGCGCCGCCTTCCTCCATCATCCTGCGGGTGCCTATACTTACGGTCTGCCCGTCGACCACTGCGGTGATTCCGCGTCCCGGCACAGCCTGGAACTGTCCGGCTTCAGGCAATTCCAGGCCTCTGGCAGCAGCACCGGCGACGATGGCATCCGCCAGCGGGTGCTCCGAGAGCTTTTCCGCAGCTGCCGTAAGGGCAAGCAGGCGGTTCTCGGCGTTTTCCCTGCCATGCGCGGCGATGCCTGTAGTTGTAAGGATATCCGTCAATACAGGCTTGCCGCTTGTAACGGTACCTGTCTTATCCAGCACCACAACCTGAATCCCCTGCGCGGCTTCCAGATGCTCACCGCCCTTGAACAGGATGCCGAATTCAGCTGCGCGGCCTGATCCAGCCATAATCGAGGTAGGCGTAGCCAGACCCAGCGCACACGGACAGGCAATAACCAGCACGGCAATAGCCTTCTCGAGCGCCTCAGCGAACTGGCCGGGAGCGCCCCAGACGTACCAGATCACAAAGGTCACCGCCGCAATCGCCACGACAATCGGCACAAAAATGCCGGAAATCACATCAGCGATCCGCTGGATCGGCGCCTTGGAGCCCTGGGCCTCTTCAACCACTTTAATAATTTGCGCCAGCGCGGTATCACGGCCTACCTTACGGGCCTTGATCCGCAGCATACCGTTTTTGTTGAGCGTAGCTCCGATTACATTGTCTCCGGGCTTCTTCTCCACCGGAATGCTCTCACCGGTCAGCATGGATTCATCCACAGAGGACAGACCTTCAATAACCTCTCCATCCACAGGGACCTTCGTTCCAGGCTTCACGAGAACCAAGTCTCCCGGAATCACTTCCTCTACCGGGATGCTTAGCTCTGCACCGTCACGCACCACCAGTGCGGTCTTGGCCTGCAGGCCCATCAGACTGCGGATCGCATCGGAGGAACGTCCTTTGGCCAGGGCTTCGAACCATTTGCCGACCAGAATCAGCGTAATCAGAATCGCGCTGGTCTCGTAGTACATATCCACGGAATGATTCATTCCGCTCATACTCAGGGAATCGATCGTCAGATACAGACTGTAGAAATAGGCCGCCGAGGTGCCCAGCACTACCAGCACATCCATATTAGCGCTGCCGTTCCTAAGTGCCTTATAGGCACTGATGTAAAATTGCCAGCCAATGATGAACTGAACCGGCGTAGCCAGCACCAGCTGGAACCACGGATTCATCAGCAGCTCCGGTGTCCAGATCCAGTCTGTAAAGGTAAAGTGACCTGCCATTGCCCATAGCAGCGGAAATGAGAGAATGGCAGAAATCATCCACTTATTCCGCTTGCGCACAGTCTCCTGTCCTCGCTGATCGGCTTGTTCCTTGCGATCCTGCTTCAATGTTGCCTTGTAGCCAATGCTGCTTACCTTCTCCATAATATCGGATACGCCAACGTTCCCCGGCGCATATTCCACATGCGCCGTTTCCAGCGCCAGATTCACGTTCACGGCCGCAATGCCCGGCATGCGTCCCAGCACTTTCTCAATCCGTGCCGAACAGGCCGCGCAGGTCATGCCAGAGATATCGAAATCCGCCGACTCCTTGCGGGTATCATAGCCAAGCGAGCGGATCTTCTCCTCGATTTGCAGCACTCCCGCAACCGAAGGATCAAAGCCGATTGTCGCCTGCTCCAGCGCCAAATTCACATTCGCCTTGGATACCCCCTCCATACGGGAGAGCCCCTTCTCAATCCGTGCCGCGCAAGCAGAACAGGTCATTCCCGTAATCTGCAGCGTGGTCTGCTGCAGGGCGGCTTCAGCTGTTTTCTCCATTTGTTCGCACCCCCATACCCCTAAGGGGTATATTCTTTTGTAAAATAAAAGGCATTGGCGCCTCTGAAATCTCAAGGATTCCCCGCTCCAAGCCTTTGTATGCTGCAGCTTCCCCTTAGACTACATCGTAGCCCTGATCCTCAATTGCCGCCTTTATTGCGCTAAGGCTTACTTTGTTCTCATCATAATCAACGGCTACCGTCTTGGCCTGCAAATCCACCTTCGCTGCGGCACCTACACCGCTTACTGCCTTCTCTACCGCACTGACACAATGACCGCAAGACATTCCTTCTACATTCAATGTTGCGTTAGACATTATAAACCCTCCTAAAAGTTTTGTTAGCCTATACTTCCTGAATTCACTTCGTACAAAACTGGCTTCGGAAGCATACGCTTAGTTTGGTTAGCCTTATTTCATCAGCTTGTTGACCGTGATCAGCAGCTCGTCAATAACCTCATGTTCCCCGGCCTCGATCCGCTCAATAATGCAGCTCTTCATATGCCCTTCAAGCAACAGCCTGCCGACACTGTTCAGTGCCGCCTGGACCGCCGCCAGCTGGTTGAGCACATCATCGCAGTAAGTATCCCGCTCGATCATGCCTTTGACACCGCGGATCTGACCTTCGATCCGATTGAGCCGGGTGGTAAGCCCGCTCTTGAATTCCGCTGAATGATGACTTTTGCGTACACCGGGAGCAGAAGGATGACAATCATCTCCACAGGAATGCTCCGCGTGCTCCTTCTCATTAGTAGACACAGGAATCAGCCTCCTCAATTACAATATAATATACCCCCCATGGGTATGTCAACACCTTACCGCTGTTTTTCTCACTTTCCCGAACAACCGCTACATTTGTCATGATTTAGCAGGATTTTCGTCTCTGAAAGCGAATGTATAACGCAGAGACTCCTTTGAATCCGTCTGGTGAAATTCCTATGATTCCCTGGCGTAGCACACATAATCACGAACGCAGAGGAGGGGCAGCGTTGTTCAAACGCATAACCGGCAGCTTCTTACTAAACAAAGGACACTTGTACTCCTTTATCATATGCTTGACCGGTCTGGGCTTATTTGTTATTTATAGTGAAGGTTCCCTGCAGCATTTCTCATCCTCCGCATGGGGCTGGGTTACCGCCATGGCGGGAGCGGCAGTAATTCTAACCCTCTTTACCTTTCAGCTCCCTCCACAGGGGAACGGGCTGTCTCTCGACTCCTCCGTTTATTTGGCCTGCATTTTTGTCTTTGGTCCCTCATTCACACTCATGGTACTGCTGCTGAGCTCCCTGGTGCTGATGTTCTTTGAATGGGGCAACACAGCATGGTGGAAGCATCTCAACAATTTTGCCGTATACTGCATTATGATAACTTCCGCTTCCTACGTATTCGCTGCGCTGGGGGCCGTGTACGGACCGCTGCTCAGCAGCCGCCTGGAAGCTTATATCAGTGCTATGGCCATATATTTTATCCTGAACACACTGCTAATTGGCTTCTATTATTACGTTGTTTTTCACAAAAATCTGTATGACACCCTCAAAGGGATGCTGACGGATACCATCCTGGCCTATTCCTGTACATTGGTGCTGTCCCTGGTCTTGACAATTCTGCTATATCACAACCAAATGGTCGGACTTGGACTATTCCTCTGTCTTAGCATTCTCATCTCCTATTCCTTCAAGCGGCTGTTCAGCATGTACCGTGATATTGAGGAACGCTCCAACCGCGACCCCCGGACAGGACTGTTCAACCACAGTTATTTCGAACTTGCGCTGGAAGAGGAAATGCGAAGTTCGCAGGCTAGCGGCACAGCACTCTCCCTGGCGATGATCGATATCGATGATTTTAAAAAGTACAATGATCATTTTGGCCATCTCAAGGGCGACGGGCTGATCGTTTTTTTGGCAGAGCTGTTGAAGCGGGAGACGCAGGATACGAACATTATGGTTTCCCGCTATGGCGGGGAAGAATTCACACTGCTGATGCCGGGCTATGATGCCACAGCGGCCAGAAACTTCATGGAATCCCTGCGCAAAACCCTCAACCATTCCCGGTTTGAAGGCAGCGAAATTTTCCCTCAGGGCTGTCTGGCCTTCTCTGCCGGCATCGCCGCGTACCAGCCGGATGTCCATTTCAAGTCAGAGCTCGTGGACCATGCCGACCAGGCGCTCTATTATGCCAAAAAACAAGGGAAGAACCTCGTTCATATCTATGGCAGCCAGTCGCCGCTGGAGCAGGACATTGATTTCAGCCAGGATGTGCGGGATATTGAGCAGCAGCTGAACCTGTTCATGTACAAGGATCTGGAGACCTTCAAGCATTCGAAGCGCGTCTTCCGCTATGCGATGGACATCAGCGAACTGCTGAATCTCGACCCCCTCACCAAACGGCAGTTTACATTGGGCGCACTGATTCACGACATCGGTAAGCTGGAGATCCCATGGGGCATCCTGAATAAAAAAGACAAGCTGGCGCCCGAAGAATGGGAAATGGTCAAATGGCATGTCACCTGGGGCCGGGAAATGGCGTTAACGAACGATAAATTCAAGGAGCTCGCCCCTTACATCGAGCTGCATCATGAACGCTACGACGGCAAGGGTTACCCTTACGGCTTCAAATATGAAGAAATCCCCCGGCTGTGCCGGATGCTGACCATCATCGACTCCTTCGACGCCATGACTACCGAACGGCCGTACCAGCCGACGAAGTCGTTCCAAGAAGCCATTGTGGAGCTTCGCGCCTGTGCCGGCAGCCAATTTGACCCCGAGCTGACTGAGCTGTTCATCCAATACATTCAAAAACAGGACCCCTGCGGAAGTGAAGCGGCGATCTATATAAGCTGAACAATATGTGAAATGGTTGTTATTAAACGTCCCCGCTTTTGGAATACTTAGTTCAACTGCCGTTCTTGTATAAGGGCGGCGGTTATTTGTTTTGTCTGATTTTACGACCTGAATAAGGGAAGATTTCGTTTAAAATTTAGCGAAATAATGCTTGCTACCCTATTCAAATTTGACTATAATAAGGCTCACGAAACTTTTTCAGAAGGAGTCTGCAAAATATGAATAGTAAAGAAAGCAACCTGAAGCTTGTAGTTGTCGGCTTGCTGCTGGGCATTCTAATGTCCGCAATGGACAATACCATCGTAGCTTCGGCTATGGGCACCATCGTTTCCGACCTTGGCGGGCTCGATAAAATCGTCTGGGTAACCTCGGCTTATATGGTCATGGTTATGGCCGGAACGCCAATCTTCGGCAAACTGTCCGATATGTACGGCCGGAAACGGTTTTTCATCTTTGGCCTAATCGTATTTCTGGCCGGCTCTGCGCTATGCGGAACGGCAACCAGCATCACCCAGCTCAGTATCTACCGGGCGATTCAAGGGATTGGCGGCGGTGCGCTTATGCCGATCGCCTTCACCATAATGTTTGATATCTTTCCCCCGGAGAAAAGAGGCAAGCTAACCGGACTCTTCGGCGCTGTCTTCGGTATTTCCAGTGTGGTAGGTCCTCTGCTCGGCGCTTATATTACAGACTATGTAGGCTGGCAGTGGGTGTTCTATATCAACCTGCCGATAGGCGTTGTCGCATTTATTCTGATCACCATCTCCTACAAGGAATCCGTCTCCCACTCCAAGCAGCGCATTGACTGGGGCGGTGCCTTTACACTGGTGGGTGCAGTAATCTGCCTGATGTTTGCCTTGGAACTGGGCGGCAATCAATATGCCTGGGATTCTGCTGCCATTCTCGGCTTATTCGCCGGCTTTGCTGTACTGCTGATTGCCTTTCTGTTAATTGAACGGTGGGCGCCGGAGGCGGTCATTTCCTTCGCCATGTTCCGCAACCGCCTGTTTGCAACCAGCAGTCTCTTGGGATTGTTCTACGGTTCGGCTTTCATCGTCGCCACAGTATACATTCCGATTTATGTACAAGGGGTATACGGAGGCTCGGCTACGAACTCCGGGCTGATCCTCATGCCCATGATGATCGGTACGGTAATCGGCAGCCAGACCGGAGGACTGCTCACTACAAAGACCAGCTTCCGCAACATTATGCTGTTATCTGCGGTTTGCTTCGTGGCCGGAGTGTTCTCCTTAAGCACCCTGACCCCGGATACTTCCAGGCTGCTGCTTAATGCATTTATGGCGTTGACCGGCTTTGGCGTAGGGTTCTCCTTCTCTGTGCTCAGCATGTCCTCAATTCATCATTTCGACATGCGCCAGCGCGGCTCCGCCACTTCGACCAGCACCTTCATGCGTTCGCTGGGCATGACGCTCGGCATTACCATCTTCGGAATTATTCAGCGCAACAGCTTCACTAGCGAGCTAAGTAATGCCTTCGGTGCGGGTGCGGATACTTCGTCATTCGGTGATCCCCGGGCGGCCTTGACTCCTGAAGCCAGAGCCCATATTCCCGCCCCTGTACTGGAGAAGATCTCGAGTGCACTATCCGGCTCGATTTCCCATACCTTTATGTGGGCGCTGGTACCGGCTGTGCTGGGATTTGTTTTTGTCCTCCTGATGCCGGGTGACCGCCTTAAGGTTCACAGCAAAAAACAGCAGCCGGCCAGTAATCAGGGTTAAGCCGTCATGTCCATGAAGATGGTGATTCTGGGCCTGCTGCTGGAACGGGATATGCACCCCTATGAGATTAAGCTCGTAATGAAAGAACGGACCATGGATCGAATGATGAAGCTGCAGATGGGGTCTTTATACTATGCTGTAGACAAACTGGTCCAAGAAAGACATATTGAAGCTGTTGAGGTGATTCACAGCAGTGACCGTCCGGACAAGACCATCTACCGCATTACCGATAAGGGTAAGGCCCTGTTCGAGCAGCTAATTCTACAGCAGATCAAAAAAAACGACCTGGTCTTCCATCCGCTTTACACTGCGCTTGCGTTCTCTCGCCATATTGATCAGAGTAAGGTCGAGAAGCTGCTGGAAGAGCGGATTCGTGAAACTGAACATCAGGTGAATTTTGCCTATCAGGTATATGAGGAGCATATTGCCATCGTTCCACGCTCGGCGCTTCATGCGATGTATGGCAGATATGAGCACAGTCTAATCGAGCTGAAATGGCTGAAACGCCTCTTCGCGGATGTGTCCGAACGGAAAATGAGTGATATTGGCACACCGCTCGATCTATAAGCACGCGCACAATAACACCGTTACAACTTTGAAGTGAAACGGAAGTTTGAAAGGAGGCCCCCGGGCCTCTTTCCTGTTTACAGGGCCTTGAATCCGTTTATTAATGAGCAAACTGCCGGAAAGCAGGCAGAATGTTGATCCGATTCCTATGGAGGATTTGAACCTGGAGAAGGAGGAGGAAAAAGATAAGGAGGGCACCCAAAACCGTTCCTCGAGTGACAAAAAGTACCCTACCGGATTCTAAAGAGGTACACTATCCTCGGAGCTGCCATTTTATCATTACGGAGGGATCTTCATGCTGAGAACGCTGCCACTGAATAAACGCGGAATCCCGGCTAGCCGCATTGCCCTGGGGTGCATGGGGCTAGGAGGAGACTGGGATCATGAACCGATTACAGCAGAGCATGTGAAGCAGGGCCACGAAGCGGTAGAAGCCGCGCTGGATATCGGGATCAACTTCTTTGATCATGCGGATATTTACACCCGTGGAAAAGCAGAGAAGGTATTCGGACAGATTTTCAAGGATCGTCCGGGTCTGCGGGAAGAGATTATTCTGCAATCCAAATGCGGAATCAAGCTGATGGAGCCTGGAGACCTCTCCAATGTCTTCGATTTCTCCAAAGGGCATATCCTGAGTAGTGTCGATGGAACCCTTAACCGCCTGGGAACCGAGTATCTCGATATCCTGCTGCTCCACCGGCCTGATCCGCTGATGGACCCCGAGGAGGTTGCCGAAGCGCTGCATCAGCTCAAAGCAGCCGGGAAGGTACGTCATTTCGGGGTCTCCAATATGAGCGCAGCCCAGATCAAGCTGCTTCAGTCCTATTGCGATGAACTCTTCATCGTCAACCAGCTGCATATGAGCCTGGCCAAAATCAGCTGGGTGGATGCCGTGATCAGCGTCAACCGGGAGCCCTGGAAAGATATTACCTTCCCCGAGGGCACCATCGAGCACTGCCGCGCTGAGAACATCCAGCTTCAGGCCTGGGGGCCGCTGGCCCAGGGAATGTTCAGCGGCCGCCCTCTGGAAGGGCAGCCGGAGAATATCGTGAACACCGCCGCCAGGGTCAAAGTGCTGGCTGAAGAGAAGAACACTACCCCCGAGGCGATCGTGCTCTCGTGGCTCATGACTCACCCGGCTGCAATCCAGCCGATCATTGGAACAGTGAACCCGCAGCGGATCGCCGCCTGCAGAGATGCGGACCAACTGGAGCTGTCCCGCAGGGAGTGGTATGACCTGTACATCAGCTCGCGCGGCGAGAAGCTGCCTTAACAAACATGTCTGCTGACAGCGGTGATGCACCCTTACCTTGCAAGAAATAGACCACCTGTGGTAATTGGGTAACGTCCTAAATCTGACCCTGTTCCAAGAGCCGTCAGCTTTTAAGGCGGACCGTACCCAGAAAAGAGCCGTGTAGACGCACGGCTCTTTTTCTACTGCATCCTGGCATTTGCTTAACAGAGCCGATCAGTGACTGCTTACCCCTGGGCAGTGGGACGGACAATAATCTCGCCCACATCAACACCCTCTGGCTGCTCGATGGCGAATGCCATAGCGCGGGCAATGGCATCCGCCGGCATCGCGATCTCATCCCGGGACTCCTCAAGTTTGGCCTTGATCTCCGGATTGGTCATGGATTCCGCAAAGTTTGTCCGTGTCATGCCCGGCGAGATAATCGTCACGCGCAGCTTATCCCCAGCCTCCTGGCGCAAGCCCTCGGAGATGGCGCGCACAGCAAACTTCGTGCCGGCGTATACAGCCATGTTCGGGACAATGCGAAATGCTGCGGTAGAAGCTGTATTGACGAAATGCCCGAACCCCTGCTTGCGGAACACTGGCAGCGCAGCCGCTATGCCGAATAGCACTCCTTTAACATTGATGTCGATCATATCCTCCCAATCCTCTACGCGCAGTTCATCAAGAGGGGAGATCGGCATCACTCCGGCATTGTTGATTAGAACATCAAGCTTGCCGTACCGCTCACATGCCAGATTAACCAGCCCCAGGACGTCTTCACGGCGTCTTACATCTGTTGCAGCGTAGGCGACTTCACCTCCGGTACTCGCGATGCGGGCCGCGAGTGCCTCCAACCGTCCCGTTCCACGCGCCCCAAGCACGACCTTCGCTCCACGCTCCGCTAACAGAAGCGCAGCCGCTTCACCAATCCCGCTGCTTGCACCTGTAATTGCTATAACCTTGCCTTCAATTCCTGACATCTAAATCCCCACTTTCCAGCATATTAGCCACATTCTATTGATGGCTTACCCTGTTCATTATGGGGATTTCCCGTTGGTAAAAGGTAGACTATTCATATTCAATCCTTGCCTAATCCTGCCCATTGTGGCTACACTAGGCTCAGTTGAATGTACGGGAAAGGAGCACAGATCTATGAGCTTATCTATCATTAACCCTTCAATTTCAGAATATCAGCGTGAACTGGCTCTGCTGATTCAGCGTCACACTCCTTCAGATGGCGCACATCCTTCGGCTGTGCCTTCACTTTTTTTCAGACGCTCCTCTCATGTACTGGAGCCGAGACATTCCATAAACGTCCCCTCCTTGTGCATTATCGTGCAAGGCTCCAAGACAGCCACAGTGGGAGGCGACAGCTACACCTATGACCCGGCCAGCTATCTCGTCACTCCTGTTCATCTCCCCATTATCGGTAAAATCACAGAGGCATCCCCGCAAGCTCCCTACCTCAGCCTTCAGTTGAACTTCACTCCAGACCTCATTCTGGATATCGTCAAAGGTAACCCGCAACCATGGAACGGAAAAACCGGCCGGGGAATTATCGTTAGCCAATCTACCCCTTCACTGCTGGATGCCGTCCTGCGGCTGGTCAAACTTGTGGAGACCCCCGAGGATATCCCGGTCCTCGCACCGCTGATCACCCGTGAGGTTCTTTATAGAGTGCTGCAAGGCGAGCAAGGAGCGTCAATCACACAATTTGCCTTTACCGGCAGCCATGCCTACCGTATCTCTGAAGCAATCCAATGGATCAACCGTGACTATGCCAAGCCCCTTCTGATTGAAGAATTGGCGAAGGAGGTCAACCTGAGCCCCTCAGCCCTGCACAAGCATTTCAAAAAGGTCACCGCCATGAGCCCGCTCCAGTATCAAAAGGCTATACGCCTGCAAGTCGCACGCCGATTGCTGCTTACAGAGTTTCTGGACGCGGCCGATGCAGGCTTTCGGGTCGGTTACGAGAGCCCTTCCCAGTTCAGCCGGGAGTACGCCCGCATGTTCGGCCGCCCGCCAATCAGCGATGTCAAACACATGCGCGACTCCATCATCTCCCCGGCTACTTAACGTGGTCCGGCCCCTGCTGGAACGAACCAAAGGCATTCTGCCTTTGGTTTCGCCTCTAGGCCCACTTTGGCCGGATTCAAAGGCACTTCTGCCTCTATTCTCACCTTCAGCTCCACACCACCACACCCCATCAGACAGCTCAGCCTCCCATCAATTTGTTCTTTATAAAGAACATTTTACGAAAAACAGCGATACAGATAGATATCAGTAGATAAATACTAATTAATGGTCTTTATTACGAACAATTAGACGAAATCACCATTTTTCTTTTGCCCGGCAGGCAGTGTATGATTTCCTTACGAAAACGTTCTTTATTGAGAACAAATATAACGAATCACATCAACAGTAAGTTATGAGAGGGGGGCCTGCCTCTGTACCCCAGATCCGCCAAACGGCGTAAAAGAAAAACCCAAAAAACCGGACTTCGCATCCTGCAGTCGGGGATGGCCATATCCGTACTCCTGCTGTATGCCTCTGGCCAAATCGGCAGTACTTATGGGGGGTTTAACGGTACCGCGGAGACAGTCAGCACCATTGGTTTTTGTAAAGTATTCCCGGATTCCATCAAGCAGCTGCTCAGCGAATTAAAAGAACATCTCAATACAGCCCAGGCTCTAAAAGCAACCTTGAAAAGTTACAGTTCCCCGGCCGGCTTAACAGGAATAACTGGAATCGAGTCTATGTCCTTGGAAGAGCTGGAAATAGCGGAAAAGGAGATTTCAAGGCAAGTTGCAGATCTTCATTCCGATCTGATTGCCATTGAAGGCCAGAAGACCGCCAACGCCGGGATTTGGAACGGGATTCATGCAGAGATCAGCGCTGCAGCTGCCGTTCTGGCACAGATTGGAGGATATATGATCGATCTCGATCCTAATTGTCTGGAAATCAGAGATAAGGAATTCTTTGACGGGTTACAGAACAGTCTTAGCCAAAACGGTGTGCTCTCCGAATCCTTCACTGCTTCCATAGCCGCAATCGTTCATTACCTGGAGGCCATTCAGAACGGCAATACTCCATTCCCTATAACGGTTAACGAAGCAGTCTACAGCCCACTAAATTCCATCCCGGAAGAACCGTCACAGCTTTTTCCTATCATAGCTGCGTTCGGACAGTCGCCGGGTGAGCTATCCGTGGAACTGGTTTCTATGTATGACAAATTGGATGCGGAGCTGAACAGCGCCAAAGATACTGCAACCGCCGGTATTTCAGGGCTTGAACAGCAGCAGCAGCTCATCACCCAGACCCGCAGCAAGCGGCTTGAAGAGATCGAGAAGGCCCGGCAAGAGGAACTGGCTAAAGCCAAAAAGGAAGAAGAAGCCAAGCTCGCCCTTGAGAAACAGAAGAAGGAAGACGCAGAAAAGGCCAAAGCTGAATTAAAAGCTACTCCTGAGCCTGAAGCCGTTAGTACGGCAGCTCCAGATGTACCCGAAGCCAGCGCCACCCCGGCACCCGCCGGTGACAACCAGAGCACGCCTCCAAAAGGGGATGTGACAGAGACACCTACCCAAGAACCTCAGGCAACAGAGCCTCCGATACCAGGTCCGGAAATGACCGCATCACCTTCGGAGCCACAACTCATTAAAGGTGGAGACTGACATGCTTATCAAAAAAATAATTAGCCATACTTTATCCGCAGTAATGGTATTGATTTTCGTGGTGCTGGCAGTAGCCGTTGTAGTGTCCAGGGCCTCGGGAGGCGAACCCACCCTTTTTGGATATGAGATCAAGTCGGTGCTTTCCGGTTCAATGGAGCCAGGTATTCAGACCGGATCCATCGTCGCCCTGAAACCCGGAGGAGACATGACCCGGTTCCATAAAGGCGATGTCATCACCTTTATGAGCGAGGATAATATCCTGATCACTCACCGAATTGTGGATGCTTCAGCAAAAACTGCTGCCGGCGAGGTCATCTATCATACCAAAGGCGATAACAATGACGCTGCGGATATGACGCCCGTGAGTTCAGGGAATATTGTGGCCGAGTACACCGGAGTCACCATTCCATATGTAGGATATGCCATGAATTTTGCCGCCTCCAAAGCCGGCAGTGTGGTCCTGATGATCGTTCCCGGACTTCTGCTCCTGCTCTATGCGCTCTACAGTTCATGGAAGGCTCTTACGGCGCTTGAGAAAAAAGATACCGTGCTTCCCCAGGCACCTCCGGGAACTGACATACAGCCCTGATCCGATTGTCCGCTTCCGCCTACGAAACGGAAGATACAATATACATTTATCATTCGCTTTACTAATCAGAGGAGGAATTAGAATATGGGTATCAAGAAAACATTGGGTTTTGGCATGGCATCGGCAGCACTCGGTTTGTCTTTGATTGGCGGAGGAACCTTCGCATATTTCAGCGATACTGCTACAAGCACGGCAACCTTCGCAGCAGGTACGCTGGATCTGAATTCTGATCCTTCAGTAATCGTAGATATCCCTAACCTGAAACCGGGTGATACTGTAACCAAAACCTTCAAGCTCAAAAATGACGGAACCCTGGACATCGGCTCAGTATTGCTGAAGACCACTACAGAGATTACAGATACGCTCGGCGACAACAACGGTGTCGATCTCAGCAAATTCATCAAGGTTAAATTCCTGAAGAATAATGATAAAGGAACCATTCTCACACCGGAGGTTGTCGTATACGAAACCACACTGGATGCCCTGAAGAGCCAAACCCCCGATCTTGTAAACAATACCGGTCTGGATCAAATCTGGACGGAAGCCGACGGTATCAAAGCTCAGAGCAGCGACAGCTTTACAGTCAAGTTCGAATTCGTTGACAATGGTGAAGCACAGAACTATTTCCAAAAGGATAAGCTGAAGCTGACTTGGAACTTCGAGGCCAAACAAGGCCCTAAAAAAGATTATTAATTCATAACGGACTGCATTCTGAAGCAGCCTACCCTGATTCCGGAGCCGGAGCAGATTAGGCTGTTTTTTCTTTGTAACGATTGATTTTTGTCCATTTTACGGAAATTTGTTATACTGATAAAAAGAAACGTCTTCGCCGTCCTCCGAAAGAGGCGGTATCCGTTTCTCCATAAATAGAAGGACAATGTATAGCGTCAAGCATATACATTCTTATATTTCAATTGGAAACGGCTACGTCGTCTTTTACAAGCTTATGCTTCCGAAGCAGCAATACTACGTATCGCCTTCAAATAGCCGTTTCAGCGAGAAATATAAGGATGATTGATGGCATAGAACAGTTAAATCCTTATATTTTAACAATAAGTACGGAGGGGCGTTGTAATCGTGCCGGATAATATGGGAAGTCGCATCCACCAACTCCGTCTGGAAAAAGGCTGGTCCTTATCCGAATTAGCGGACAAGTCAGATGTGGCAAAATCATACTTAAGCAATGTAGAAAGAAATATCCAATCCAACCCCTCTATTCAATTCATCGAAAAAATCGCCGATGCGCTCCAGGTGTCTATCCACAGCCTGCTGTATGGCGAGCCCTCAGAGACTGACGAATCCGCACTAGATGGCGAATGGTTCCGGCTCGTTCAAGAAGCCATGGCTTCCGGCATAAGCAAACGGGAATTCAAAGAATTCCTCGATTATCAAAAATGGCGGCTGGAGCAAAAGGATCAATAACGGGCGGTTGTCCTAAGGCTCCAGCGATACAGAAAAGGGCACAGCGTCTGGCGCTGTGCCCTTTTCTGTATGTATTCCCGCAAAGTAAACGCCCCTACATTACCTGCAACGTTGTCTTTTCACTTAAAAACTGGCGGATTTCATCTGCCCCGATGCCTGCTTTCTTCGCCGACATCAGCAAATACACCCATTCTAGATCCAGATCACCCATCAGCAGTTCTCCGTCATTCCCCTGGTTGGACTTATCCAAGATATCTCCTCCTAGAATTTTTGCGTCCCCAGGCAGTCCGGCCGTCGTAGTAGTTGAAGCCTTTCTACATTAGACCCGAGACTTTGTGTCCCTGCCTTTCAGCAGGTTTACCCTTTACTGGATCCTTTACATGAAAGGATCTGGTTAGAAAACAATGAAACCGTTATCCGCAATAACATTATATAAGTTCTCACAAGAAAAGTGTGTCGATTTATGGAAATTTTTTATGACAAGTAGTGCAAAAGAACAGTTTTTTTTGCTGGGATTTGTCCAATAGATATGACTTTAGGAACTGTTCATGAAGCATTCGGTGGCATCCATGGGTAATTATTACCGCATCACCCTGTTCACATCCAGCTTCAGGTAACCGATATCCGTTTTTCATCATTTAAGGACTGAATCATGCCGTTTTGCGAACGGATTCCCCGAAAGTATGAATTGATTACACGCCTTGAAAGTAGCACAATAAGATGAGGAATGAAACCGCAACCATCGCAGCTCCACTGGGCGCCCAAGCCTCATGCCGCACGTGGAGTTCATCCGTTAGGAGGATGTATTCATGGCAGTTAAAGAGCCCTATAACGAATCCATTTGGAGTAAGTATCACGGCCCCAATCTGGGCTACATTCAAGAGAAATATGAGCAATTTGTTCATGATCCTTCATCCGTAGAACATCATTACCGCGATTTGTTTACCGTTTCCGGCCCTCCTCCGCTCGCTCCGGATGCCGTTCAGGCTCCGCAGCCGGCCCTTTCGGGAGACACCGAGTGGCTGAGAAAGGCCGTACGAGCTTCCAAGCTAATCGCCAATATTCGTATATATGGCCATATGGCCGCCAATATCGATCCGCTGGAGCAGGTTAACAGCCCTATGGCGAAATGGCTGGATTATGAAACCTATGACTTGACCCGCGAAGATCTGATTGCCTTGCCTGCCTCGCTGATCTGGGAGAATGCGCCGCCGGATGTTCATACCGCATGGGATGCCGTTCACCGGATGCGTCAGGCATATACGCAGACTATCGCCTACGAATTCGGACATGTGCATGACGAACAGGAGCTTCGCTGGCTGAACGGTCAGGCGGAGTCTACAAGCTCTCCCGCGCCGCTGAACAATACCGAGCGCAAGGAGCTGCTGAACCGTCTGATCCAGGTAGAGCAGTTCGAGACCTTCCTGCATAAGACCTTCGTCGGCCAAAAACGCTTCAGCCTGGAAGGCAATGACGCGCTGGTGCCCATGCTGGACGAGATTGTCCGTGCCGCCGCGCATGATGGTGCAGAGCATATCCTGATGGGCATGGCCCACCGCGGACGTCTGAATGTACTGGCTCATATTCTCGGGAAGCCCTATGATATTATTTTCTCGGAATTCCATCATTCTCCGAACAAGGAGCTTTTCCCTTCCGAAGGCTCCATGGGCATTAACTACGGCTGGACCGGCGACGTGAAATACCATTTGGGTGCTGACCGCGCCGTGCGCGAGGGCGAGACCGTCCGTACCCGTATTACACTGGCCAATAACCCGAGCCATCTGGAATTCGTCAACCCTGTCGTTGAAGGCTTTACACGTGCAGCTCAGGAAGACCGGAATTCCCCGGGTTTGCCGCAGCTCGACACGAACAAGGCCATGGCTGTACTGATGCACGGGGATGCCGCTTTTCCGGGCGAAGGAATTGTTGCGGAAACGCTCAACATCGGCAAGCTCAAAGGGTACTCCAACGGCGGTACGGTGCATATTATCGTCAATAACCGGATCGGATTCACTACCGAAAGTGAAGATTCCCGTTCCACCCATTATGCCAGTGACCTTGCCAAAGGCTATGAAATCCCTGTGGTACACGTCAATGCCGATGATCCGGAGGCCTGCATCTCCGCTGTCCGCCTGGCTAGCGCCTACCGCAATCAATTTAAGAAGGATTTCGTGATCGATCTGATTGGATACCGCCGCCACGGTCATAATGAGATGGATGATCCTGAAACCACCCAGCCGATTGTGTATGGCAGAGTGCGTAACCATCCGACCGTCTATCGTGTCTATGCGGAACGCCTGCAGCGGGAGAAGATCATCACGGCAGATGATGTGAACCAGATGAACCTTGATGCGGAAAAAGTGCTTCAGGAAGCCTTCGACCTGATGAAGGATGGCAAGCGCAAGAACGGAGAAGCCAAAACCTCGGTACCGCTCGAAACGGAAGCAACTCAGCCGCAATCCACGACGGTGCAACTGGAGCAGCTGCAGCAGATCAACCGGGAGCTGCTGACGGTACCGGACGGCTTCAAGGTCTATCCGAAGCTGGAGCGGATTCTGCAGCGCCGCAAGGATGCGCTGAATGACGGAGAACGGGTAGACTGGGCACTCGCCGAAACGCTGGCATTCGCCACTATCCTGAAGGACGGTACACCGATCCGCCTGAGCGGCCAGGATTCCCAGCGCGGAACCTTCGCCCACCGTCATCTGGTGCTGCACGACAGCGAGACAGGTGCACTGTTCTCTCCGCTGCACCAGCTTAGCGATTCCAAGGCATCCTTCGGGGTGTACAACAGCCCGCTCTCGGAAGCCTCGGTACTCGGCTACGAATACGGCTACAATGTGTTCGCGCCAGAAACCTTCGTGATCTGGGAAGCACAGTATGGCGATTTCGCCAATGCTGCTCAGGTTATTATCGACCAGTTCATTGCTGCCGGACGCGCGAAATGGACCCAACGCAGCAATCTAACGATCCTGCTGCCGCATGGATATGAAGGGCAAGGCCCTGAGCACTCCAGTGCCCGGCTGGAACGGTATCTGCAGCTCTCCGCTGAAGAGAACTGGACTGTGGCGAACCTGAGCTCTGCAGCGCAGTATTTCCATCTTCTGCGCCGCCAGGCAGCCTTGTGCGGCAAGGGAGAGGCCCGCCCGCTCGTGATCATGGCTCCGAAGAGCCTGATCCGCAACCCGCGCAGCACCTCCTCCGGAGCCGAGCTGGCTTCCGGCGGATTCCAGCCTGTACTTCCCGAGCCGCTTCTTGGCGGCAGTCCCGGGGAGATCAAACGGCTGGTAGTGTGCAGCGGCAAGGTAACACTCGATCTGCAGACGGAGCTGGAGGCCGCCAAGGATCAAGACTGGTCCTGGCTGCATATCCTCCGTCTGGAGCAGCTCTATCCATTCCCTGAACGGGAACTGGCTGCACACATCAGTGCGATGGGTTCCCTTACGGAAATTGTGTGGCTGCAGGAAGAACCGAAGAACATGGGCGGCTGGAGTTATGCCGAGCCCCGGCTGCGGGCCATCGCCCCGCAGAACATCAAGGTGCAGTATATCGGCCGTCCGGAGCGATCCAGCCCGGCTAGCGGATATGCAGACGTGCATACTTTTGAGCAGCGTCGTATAGTAACAGAAGCCCTGAAATTGAACTCGCAAGTACAAGCGGCTGTACCGTCTTCCAGATAGAGGGCGGTGTCTCGGTAACGTAAACTATTCTATTTGGGGAGGTAAGGGCCTGTGTCCGAAATTAAAGTACCCGATTTGGGCGAATCTATTTCCGAAGGAACGATCTACAAATGGCTGGTAAAAGAGGGGGATACGGTCGGTCAGGGGGATGTGCTCGCTGAACTGGAGACTGACAAGGTCAACCTGGAGATCAGCGCGGAGGAGGACGGCGTCATCTCCTCCATCCTGCGCCAGGCCGGCGAGAATGTAGCCGTCGGCGAAGCGATCGGCATCATCGGCAGCGGCGCCGGTACGGCAGGCGCCGAAGCGCCGCAGAGCGCTGCGGCCGGCAAGCCGGAGGCTCCTGCTGCGAGCAGCGAAGCCCCAGAGGCTGCCGCACCGCAGGCAACGGCGCCAGCTTCCCCCGCCGCACCCGATGCAGCGGCGGCGGGCACTGCGGCCCTGGCTTCGCCGGGGGCGCGCAAGCTCGCGCGGGAGCGGGGCATCGACCTCGGCGAGGTCAGTGCCCGCGACCCCATCGGCCGGATCGCTACGGCCGATGTGAAGGGCCATGGCGCAGCTGGGCCGGAGGCCGCTGCGCCAAGCGCTCCGGCGGCAGCGGCCGCGCCTGCGCCGGTGAAGCCTGCGGCGGCAAGCTCCGCGCCGCAGGAGGAAGGCAAAGCCGTCGAGCGCAAGCGCATGTCGCGCAGACGGCTGACCATCGCGAGCCGCCTCGTCGAGGCGCAGCACACCGCGGCCATGCTGACCACCTTCAACGAGGTGGACATGACCGCGATTCTCGACATCCGCAAGCGCCGCAAGGATGCCTTCAAAGAGAAGCATGATGTCGGACTCGGCTTCATGTCCTTCTTCACCAAAGCAGTGATCGGCGCACTCAAGGCCTATCCGCTACTGAACGCCGAGATCGACGGCGAGGATCTCCTGATCAAGAAATACTATGACATCGGCATTGCCGTATCTGCCAAAGAAGGCCTCGTAGTGCCGGTCGTCCGCGATGCAGACCGGCTGAGCTTCCCGGAAATTGAGCGGAAGATCGGTGAGCTGGCCTCCAAGGCACGCACGAATACGCTAAGCCTGCCAGAACTGCAGGGCGGTACCTTTACTATCACCAATGGCGGGGTTTTCGGCTCACTCATGTCGACACCAATCCTCAATACACCGCAGGTTGGTATTCTCGGAATGCACAAGATCCAGCTCCGTCCGATCGCCCTGGACGAAGAAAGAAGCGCCAACCGCCCGATGATGTATATCGCACTGTCCTACGATCACCGCATCGTGGACGGCTCGGAAGCAGTTAGCTTCCTCGTCAAGGTCAAGGAATTGCTGGAAGATCCTGAAGCACTGCTGCTGGAAGGCTGATCCCTTACATCTTCGGATAAGAAATCACCACAAATCTAGAAATAATCTTCTTCAAGAGGGCTACACAGACAGTTTGAAATTGTCTGCGTAGCCCTTTTTCTCTATAACCATTCTATTCCTGCCTCCACGGAAACCTCTTACAATTAATTCCCCTTCACAACTATGCCCAGCAGAAGGGTAAGTGGATTATCTCCACCTATTTTTGTCAAAATCATCATTATATAAGTAATTAAATGGTTTCATCCACCTAATCCAGGCAATTTACTTGCATTTCCACTCTAGGGCATAGATTAGTTCTACTTTTTTCCACTAAATTTATTCTCAGAAGGAATCAGGCCAGATTAGTGATACTTTTTCCACTATAACAGAGTGAGCTAAGCATCCAACCGATAAGATACCTCTTGGTTAGGCAAGACTCTTCCTCACCTCAGCAACTCCCATAGCCCACCTCCACTCCCCTTATCTGCCCTTCTCTTATCCGCCCTCCTCTCCTCCTTTTCTTATCCTGCAACGCCCCCCCTTAAAATTTGTTCCTTGACTTTGAGCATACTCCAAGTAGTACATTCATGGCAGGTGGCCACCGTATCTTGGAAGATGAAAAGGGGAACTAAGAAATGACACAACCTACAACCGTTCTGATCACAGGCGCAAATAAAGGGATCGGCTTTGAAACAGCCAGACAGCTCGGAGCCCTCGGACATAGAGTCCTGATTGGCTCGCGCGACGAGCAGCGTGGCAGCGAAGCGGCAGCCGCTTTGACACAGGAAGGCATCCATGCACACTTTATCCAGCTTGACTTGCAAGATCAGGATAGCATTGCAGCTGCGGCGCAAACAATTGCCAAGGAGTACAGTGGTCTTGATGTGCTAATCAACAATGCGGGCATTTCTCTTGGGGGTGCAGCTGCTCCAAGCCAATTGCCGGTGAATGACCTCAAAGCAACGTTCGAAACTAACTTTTTCGGTACGATTGCTGTAACCAGAGCTATGCTCCCGCTGCTCCTGCAATCTCCGGCTGGACGGATCGTCAACATGTCGAGCGGCCTGGGCTCCTTGACCTTCAACAGCGATCCCCATCACGAGCATGCCCAATTTAACCTGCTTGCCTACAATAGCTCCAAAGCGGCGGTTAACATGGCTACGATTACTTTTGCCAAGGAATTCAAGGATACTCCGCTCAAGATTAATTCAGGAGATCCCGGCTTCACCGCCACCGATCTCAATGGCTTCACTGGTCAACGCACCGTAGAGCAAGGGGCTAAGATCGCTGTACGTCTGGCTACACTGGATGCAGACGGCCCGACAGGAGGATTTTTCGATGAGAATGGAGAAGTTCCTTGGTAATGTTACTCAAGGAGGTTCCAATGGACATTACTGCGCAAGATATACCGGAGACCGTCACTTCCATCAGCCAGGCTGCCGAACTGACCGGCTTGACCGAGGATACGATACGCTATTATGAGCGGATTGGTCTGCTGCCGTATGCCGACCGCAAACCTAACGGCCATAGACACTACAGCAGGGACCAGATTCTTGGTATCCGTTTCCTGATGCGCCTTAAGGCTACCGGAATGACACTGGAAGAAATGCGGCATTATCTGGAGCTGACCCATCAGGGCGATGGCACGCTATCCGAACGGTACACCCTGCTGGAAGCGCACAATGACAAAATCGCCCGTGAGATCGCAAAACTCCAAGAGACGCAAGAGGTTATCCGTTATAAGCTCCGCCACTTCCGCGAGCTGGCAGAGAATCCGAATACTGAGTCTTACGACTGCGAGGCTCCGGATAGCAGCGGTCCATAAGCCCATTCTTTCTGAGTTGAATATCAGCCCCCAAATAAACTGTTTCTCCACCTAAGCGTGGACAACGGCTTCGTTTGGAGGGTTTTATCTTGCTCGTATTATACAGTTATATAGATAGGACTTGGGAACTTGATCATGAGATCCGTGAATCCTTAGTGGAGAAAGGATCACTAATCCAACTCATTTGGCTTATGAAGTGTCCTATGTGGGAAAAAGTATCACTAATTCTGCTGAAAACGCCGTATGGGATGATTAAGCATGAATTAGGTGTACAAAATCCCACAAAAACCTTCTGTCACAGAGTTCCAGCCCATTTAGTTATACTTATTCCACTTCGCTTCAGTCCCTAAGGAGATACAGCCAGCCAGCCAGCCATACATACCGACGTAGCCCCTTATATTAAGGGCGGACCACGATTGTTCCGTTAATGTGTTACAACAAATACCCGATATATCGGATTATTCAGCAACTCTCTGACCTCTACCAGGGCTGGAACGCAAATTAAAAAAAGAGATATCCGCCTGCCGTCTGCACGGAGGGCCTGGATATCTCTTTTTCAGGTGGATTCTCTTTGTCTCTAATCTTCTTAAACCGACATAAATTTATCTATGGCTCAAGCCGTATGCCGTGAAGGCTTCAGGCTCATTCCCTTTTCTTTGACCTGCTTCTGCACCGGAGGCTTCAGGGAAACCGCAAGGATGCAGGCCAGGATACATAGAAGTCCGATCACAATGAAGGTAGGCTTGAATCCCCCGAGGAACGCGGCGATGAACGAACCGGATAAGGCGCCGATCCCGAAGCCCTGGTAGACGATTCCATAGTTCTTGCTGTGGTTCTTAAGGCCGAAGAAGTCGCTGACAATGGCCGGGAACACTGTAATGTTACCCCCGAAGCAGAACGCGATTGCTGCCACACAAGCGAAGAACAATCCGTAGTTTAAGGTTGCATAGCTAAGGGTAAGCATCGCTGCGGCGGTGACCAGAAGGGTGGCACTAACCAGCTTCAGACGGCTCATACGGTCAGACAAGGCTCCCAGAATCAGCCGGCCGGCCGTATTGAAGATGGCGATCATCGCCACGGCATTTGCCGCTGCTGCAATATCCAGACCGGCCAGCTGCACCCCGATATCCTTAACGATACCAATCAGATAGAGGCCGCTCATGCAGGCGGTGAAGAAAATGACGAACAGCAGGTATGCTTCCTTCGTACGAAGCATTTCTTTGACAGTATAGTCTTTCACCAGAACCGGAACTGCAGGGCCAGCAGCTGAAAGAGCCGCTTTGCCCCTTGCAGCTTGTGCCGGAGCAGCCACAGGTGCTTCCCGAACCAGCAGTGAACCCACAACGATCATAACCATAACCATAAGGCCCCAATATAGGAAAGCACTAGACACCCCTGCCGACTCAATTAGACTGCCGTTGATATATTTGAACACCAGGCTTCCTGTTCCATAGGCACCTACCGATACACCTGAGATTAAGCCTTTATTCTTCGGGAACCATTTAATCAGATTGGACAGCGACGTAATGTACGCCGTTCCGTCTGCATACCCGACAACTACACCGGCCAGCAAGTAAAACATCGGAAGGGAGCTGGCCTGTGAACTTAGGATCAGACCTAGACCCAGCATAATCCCTGCGGCTGCGGTCAGTCTGCGGAGGCCGAACCGGTCCTGCAGTTTCCCCGCGAACAGCGTCGCGAAGGCCAGGGCAAAGCTGGTGATGGAAAAAGTTATTGAAACCGAGCTGAGCTCCCAGCCGAATTTACTTACGAGCTGTGCATTGAACAGGCTCCAGGTATAGATCGTGCCCAGTCCCATCTGCATAATCACTGTACCTAACACGATGAGCCACCGCTTGCTGCCCGCTGTAGTCGTTGTCATGGGGTATTCCTTCTTTCTCTCAATTGGTCGCTTCGAGGCCTTCTTTGCCTCTTCATTGTAGCGAAAATGCACTTTCTTGAGAGAAATCCGGAATGAGATGACTTAATCGGGGAATGAACTGCCGCTAGATGCGCATGATCTGCCTGAATTCCTTCACCTTGCTGCGGCTGACCGGCACTTCATAGTCCAGATCGCGCAGCCGGAGCAGGTAGGTATTATTGAACCAGGGGATGATTTCCTTGATTTTGGACAGATTCACGACATATGAGCGGTGGCAGCGGAAGAAGCGGTCCTGCGGCAATCGGCTGTGAAACTCACTGATGCTTAAGGCCATACTGTACTCCTCCCCCTTGGTTATAACACTCGTTGTTTTTTCCTGCGCCGAAGCATAATAGATTTCATCGGCATCGACGACGATGATCTTCTCATTTTTCCACAGGTTGACCTTGTCGCTGACCTTCACATGTTCTTCTCCCGCCTGGTGTCCGCGTGCCGCAAATGCCCCCTCCAGCTTACTCAGCATCGCCTTAATTCTCGTTTCACTGTAGGGCTTCAGAATATAGTCAAAAGCTTCAATCTCAAACGCCTCGGCAGCATGCTCCTTATACGCAGTAATGAACACAATATAGGGCTTGACCGAGAACCGGCTGATATTCTGGGCCAGCAGCACACCGTCAATGGAAGGAATGTTGATATCCAGAAAAAGCACATCCACTTCCTCCGTCTGCAGATACTTCAGCGCGTCCAGCCCGTCCTCGAACTCGGCGGCAATTCTTATGTTGCTGTGTGCCCCGATCAGAAAAGCAAGCTCCTGCCTTGCCAGTACTTCATCCTCTACAATTATCGCTCTCATCGCTGCTCCTTTGTGACGTCGAAATAGATCTCCGTCCCTTTATCCAGCCGGTGGATCGTCAAGCCATTGCCGTATATCAGCTTTACCCGCTGATGCACGTTGTACAGCCCGATTTTGTTATCCGGCATATCTCCGCTGTAGACCTTCTCAATCGTTTCCTGATTGATCCCTACACCCGTATCGGTAATACCTATCCGCACCATGCCTCCCAGGTCCTTCACGGAAATTGTCACCGTCCCTTGACCCTTCACCTTCAGGATGCCATGGACAATCGCATTCTCCACCAGCGGCTGAATGATCAGACTGGGAATCCGCACCTCTACCTCGTCAATGTCATACTCCACGGCAAGCCGACTGCCGAAGCGCGCTTTTTCGATCTCCACATATTGCTGGACCTGCTGCAGCTCGCGCCGGATATCAATGAATTCGTCAGTCAGCTCCAGATTGTAGCGCATATAGCCTGACAGATTGACGATCAGCTCCCGCGCCTTATCCGGGTCGATGCGGATGGAAGAAATGATCGCGTTCAGCGCATTGAACAGAAAATGGGGATTAATGCTCGTCTGCAGCGCCTTCAGCTCCGCCTTGTTGGCCATCTCCTTGATGCCCTCCACCCGGGACACCTCCATCAGCGTAGAGATAATCTGCGACAGCCCCACCGCCATCGCCTGCAGGGAGTAGGTGATTTTATGGGCTTTGGTGTAATAAATCTTGAGCGCGCCCGTGACCTCGCCCTTCTCTTTGAGCGGGATAATGATCAGTGAGCGGATCGCCCGGTTCATATATTCCGTATCATCGTCGCGGATGGTAATCTCGCCGCTTCGGAGAGTCATTTTCGTTTCTTCGCTGATAATCTCGTTTGCTTCCGCATAATATTCCTCTCCAACGCCAACATAGGCGCGGATGTAGCGGGTATCGGTAATGGCGACTGCATCGGCTCCAATATCATCCTTGATAATCCCGCAAATGGTCCGCAGCGACTGGGGGTTGATGTTCCGGAAATACGGCAGCGTCTTATTGGCAATGTCGAGAGCCAGCTTGGACTGCTTCGCGGCAATCCGCTCTTTCTCCCCTTCCACGCTCTGCACGAGCATGACGATAAGACCCACACTGATCTGGCCGACAATCATTGGAAAAGCAATCTTGGAGACGATGTCCGCACCCAGGGACGCCGGATTCGCCATAACCAGAATCAGCACCATCGTCAGCGCTTCACAGGCCATTCCGGCCAGAATTCCCGCGATCCAGCGGCGCTCTGCGGAGGTCCGGCGATAAATGACGCCCGAGACTATCCCCGCTGTAATGCTCGTAATCAGGCAGGGTACTGAAGTAATTCCCCCGATATCAATGAGAAAACGGTGAACCCCGGAGATAATGCCTGTAATCAAGCCTACCCATGGACCAAACAGAATCCCTCCGGCCACGATGGCGATAATCCGCACATTCACCAGGGAGCCTTCTACATTTATACCTGTATAGGTACCGAGGATTGCAAACAGACTGAAGACCACCGTCACCATCGCGAGTTCCTGGGGAGCATACGCCCCTTTAACGAAGATCTCCTTAAACCGCGGCACCCGTGTCAGCACGAACAGACACATCAGCAGCAGTGCCGCCCTCTCAAACAATTGCAGCAGTATCGTCAGATTATGTCCCACAGCCACGCCTCCAAAGGTCAATCTATCGGTCCATTATAGAATGCACCTTGCTGCATAAGCAATCCACTACATAAACTGAACTTAAGAATTAGATGATGTGGCCCAATGAATCGCTGTGATTACAGAGGTTCACCGAATCATGGGGAGTATATAGTGAGCTCTTCAAAATAAGGTTTATAATGAGAATAATGCGTGTAATTCATGGAGGTGCTGATGCTGCGGATACATAATGAAGAGGATTTGCTGCAGGCGGTGAAAGAAGATCGCTGGATGATGGATATTTTGGCGGCTGCAAGGGAGCTGCAATTACCAGACTCCTGGGTGTGTGCGGGATTTGTGCGCTCCAAAGTCTGGGATATGCAGCATGGCTTTGCTGAGAGAACACCCTTGGCGGATGTGGATGTGATCTATTACGACCCGGAAGACCTGCGGGAGGAGGTCGAGAAGATCTGGGAGGAAAAGCTGCGGAGTGGGTACCCTTCTATCCCCTGGTCAGTCAAAAACCAGGCGAGAATGCATGAGGTTAACGGCATTGCCCCGTACTCCTCGTCCACAGATGGTATGTCCAAGTTCCCCGAGACAGCGACTGCGCTAGGTCTGGCGATAGACGAACACGGGGAGCTTAGGTTGGCCGCTCCGCACGGGGTCTCGGATGTGATCCGGATGATCGTCCGCCCCTCCCCGCATTTTAGCGCCAACCCCAAGCTGCATCCGGTCTATGAATCCCGGATGGCGAAGAAGAACTGGCAGCGGATCTGGAACCAGCTTCAAGTCCTTTCCATACAGGATTAATCGCTTGAGTCTACACTGCCAGTTCTATGCCCACTACACCAATAATCTCTCCCCGCCGGTCTTTGACCGCTCTGGAGAGAGTAATGCACGATTGCTTCGTAATGGCTACACTGTCCTTTATTGAACAGCGTAGCCGTTATAGATTTTCCTGGTTAGAGCTGACTGGGTAGCCTCATTAGATTCGGCGGCAGGTTAATTGGAAAAAGTGAACTTAAATCGATCTTATCCCGGTTCTCCCCTAGCGCTAGCTGGAAAAAGTAGATCTAATCCGACCCTTTTCCATCCTTTTGTGTGAATCCGCTTAAATCAAGTCTACTTTGTCCCACTATTGCCTCCACGAAAAGCTTTTTCGTCTATTGAAGTGGACTCGTTCCACTTCACTTCCGGCAGCTCCCCACACGCACCCCTTTTGTCCTCTGATTCTACAGTTCCTCTTGCATTGCAGAACCCGAAGGTCTCTTACTCCAGCATCCCCCGCGCAATCCAGACCCCTGCAGCACCGGCCTGGGCCAGCCCGCGGGTGATGCCCGCTCCGTCACCGCCGCAGTAGAGACCGGAAATTTCCGTTTCCAGCTTCTCTGTCAGCTTCGGCCGGGCGGAATAGAATTTCGCTTCCACGCCATAGAACAGCGTATGCTCGGAGGCAATGCCCGGAGTGACTTTTTCCAGTGCCTCTACCATTTCAATCAGACTCTTCATCGTTGTATACGGCAGCACCAGCCCAAGATCCCCAGGCACCGCTTCCTTCAGCGTAGGCTCCAGAAACCCTTCCTTAATCCGTGTTTCAGTGGAACGGCGTCCGCGCAGAATATCCCCATATTTCTGGACAATGACACCGCCGCTGGACAGATCATTGGCCCGCTTGCAGATTTCCCGCGCATATTCATTCGGCTTGTCAAAAGGCTCCGTAAAGGTATGCGAAACCAGCAGCGCAAAGTTGGTATTCATGGAACCCAGCGCAGGGTCTTTGTAGGAATGCCCATTGGCCGCCATCACTCCGCTGTGATTCTCCACGACAACATGTCCGGATGGGTTGCTGCAGAACGTACGGACACGTGTGCCTACGGAGGTGTTGAAGATGAACTTTCCTTCATAGAGATGCTCATTAATCTCCCGCATCACGACGTCCGACGTTTCCACTCTAACGCCAACATCCACCTGATTGTTGTACATCTTGAGCCGGCGTCTCTTCAGCACATCCGTCAGCCACGCCGAGCCGTCACGCCCCGGAGCGATCATAACCTTGCCTGCCTCATAGCTCTCACCATTCTTCAGCACAATGCCTGTAATCCGGTGTTTGCCCTCTTCTTTAGCTGTAACGATATCTTGAACCTCAGTTTTGAACAGCATATCTATGCGTGTCCGCAAATATTCATATATGGATTTCAGGATTTCCAGGTTCTGCTCTGTTCCGAGATGGCGCACCTGCGCCCGCAGCAGCTTAAGCCCGGCGGCGTATCCCCGCTGCTCGATGCCCCGGATGCTTTCGGTTGTCGGATCCGTAATGACCGGTGTAGCTCCATGCTCCAGATTGATGTCATCCACATACTGGATCAGCTCCAGCACTTTGGATGGTGCCAGATAATCGGTCATCCAGCCGCCAAATTCCGTGGTGATATTGAACTTGCCATCGCTGTAGGCACCCGCTCCCCCAAATCCGGCGGTGATGGAGCAGGCAGGCAGACAGCCGGCGAATTCCTTGCGTCCTGAGGCTGGAGGGCAGAGTTTGATTTTCTCCTCCAGAATCGGGCAATTGCGCCGGTAGATATCATGACCCTTGTCCACCAGCAGCACTTTCAACTCAGGGGCTTTGCGCGTCAATTCATAGCAGGCGAAGATTCCGGCCGGACCGGCACCTACGACAATCACATCATATTTACTCATCGGTTTCTCTGTTCCTCCCAGGCTGAAACGGGCCTCATGTATCTAACAAGGACGGTATCCGTTTCTGCGGTAATCATAGTTCTTCTATAACGCAGCACAAAAAATCCTGACCACTTCATAGGTATGCTAAAAGCATCCTATTCGTAGCCAGGAATTTACGGTTCCCTGTAGAAACCCCCAAACCTTATCTTTGAGGATATACGAACAGCTAATCATTGTTTTATCAGCCAATAGGAATATTACAGAACATATGCGGATGTGTCAAGGAGTTTTGGTGCCAATAATTCGTGTTCCATGCACATATGGCATATAAACTCTAGGAAACACACTGAATAAACACCTAAACACGAACATTCATAATTCCAACATATTAGTATTGATGAATAAATCCCAGGATAGGAAATGGAAAATTCCAATATATAGTACGAATGTCTCATTCGTTTTTTGGAGGAAAACAGTGATTTTTGTCGAATCTATAGATACATTGCCACTGGAAAAGAGGAACATCCTATGCATATTCCACCGCCAACTCCTCGCCAAACGTACTGGAACCGTCTGATCCTAAATGCATTCTGGGTAGTACTGCTTGTCTATCTGGCCACTCAAATCATAATCTCTTTATCCATAAGCGGGGAACGCCCCGACTTTTCAGGTAAAAGCTTCTTGATCAATAATATACTGATTCCTGACCTTATCATTCTGGGTTCCTTGCTTATGCTGGAAGCCATACATAAATGGCGTCCCTTGTTGTCAGAACTCTCCATCATTATTGCCAGCCATTTGATCGCAATATTGATGATTTCGAATATCAGTGACGAATTCCATGTGAAGCCTCTGATTATGCTTATCCCTTTGCTGGTCTCCATGCTCTATTTGAGAAATATCTATTTGAAAGCCAGTTCCATTCTTTGTCTGATATATATGATCCTGCTGTTCCTGAGTACACATGCTTCTAGCTATATGGTGCGCGTCCAAAATGTTATG
Source organism: Paenibacillus helianthi (assembly GCF_001909055.1). Lineage (GTDB taxonomy): Bacteria > Bacillota > Bacilli > Paenibacillales > Paenibacillaceae > Paenibacillus_AQ > Paenibacillus_AQ helianthi. The sequence goes on along the minus strand of NZ_LVWI01000038.1, from coordinate 6,717 downwards.
ATTGCCCTAATTTTAACAGGGGCTGCTCTTGCCGGTTTTGGCATCATTGCCCGGGGGCGTGAACTGATGAATTCTCTGGAGAACTCGCTGAAATCGGAGCAGGAACTGCGCATACAAAATATCATTATGGACCGGCTGTCCAAGATTGATCCTTTGACCGATCTGTATAACCACAAAACCTTTCATGAATATCTTGGCTGGCTGATTGATCACCAGCAGAGTAATCCGTTTCCGATGCAGCTGGCTATTCTGGATATCGATAATTTCAAAAAAGTTAATGATCAGTATGGACACTGGGTCGGTGATATTGTACTGAGACAGGTTGCCGCAATGGTGCTGAAGCATATTGGTGCGGATGATTTCGCCGCCCGGTATGGGGGAGAAGAGTTTGTTGTGATTCTGACGGCTAAGAAGCTCGAGGATTCACGCAGGATCATGACGCGGATTCTAACTGCCATTGCCGAGCTGCCTATTACCGAAATGGATGGAGCTTCAATAACCGTCAGCATAGGCATGCATGACTACACCGGTACGGACTCCAAAAGCTCCACTTTTCAGCAGGCAGATGATGCACTGTACGAGGCCAAAAAATCCGGCAAGAATAAAATCGTTATTGCCTGAGAAACGGTCAAACATTCAAAAAGGGCCTCAGAGCAAAAAGCTCTGAAGCCTTTTTTTGTGCCATGCGGCAACTGAATTTATTCATGCAGATATTCGGGGCCATGACGTCTCTGAGGCTCCAGCAGCTCAATCACTCCGTGCTGCGGCACCGGACGGCTAATGAGATATCCCTGCACCTTGTCACAATCTGATTCCTTGAGAAACGCCAGCTGATCAGCATCCTCTACTCCTTCTGCTACAACCTCCAGGCCCATTTTATGCCCGAGAATGATGATGGTCTGGACAAAGGATTGGCTGTAGGCCTTTTCCACCAGCGAGTCGATGAAGATTTTGTCCATTTTGAGTGTGGAGATCGGTAACTGCTGCAAATAGCTCAGGGATGAATACCCCGTTCCAAAATCATCCAAAGCGATACGAATTCCGCGGGATTTCAGGAATTCCAGCTTGCTCACTGTGTTTTCAAAGGATTCCATGAAGATGGATTCCGTAATTTCAAGCTCCAGACAATTAGGCGCAAGGCCGCTTTCCTTCAGACTGTCGAGCACGATCTCCACGAAATCATCCTGCAGCAGCTGAATAATGGATATGTTTACTGAAATTTTGTAGGGTAAGCCCGTTCGGTCATTGATGCTTTTCATGAAATTGCAGGCCTCTCTAAGCACCCATTCCCCGATATAGATGATCAGCCTGGAATCTTCGGCAATTTTGATAAAGGACAGCGGAGATACAAAGCCCAGAACCGGACTGTTCCAGCGGATCAGCGCTTCAAAACCCGAGATAAGTCCTGTCCGGATCTCCACCTGCGGCTGGTAATGCAGCTGAAATTCATTGTTAATCATCGCACTGCGCAGATGTTTCTCAATGTTCATCCGTTCATTGAATGGCATATGCATGGACTTGTCGTAGACCACAAAGGTGTTTTTCCCTTCCTCTTTGGCTCTATACATGGCGACATCTGCATTCATCAGTATCTCTTCCGTAGTTTCACCATCTTCCGGGTAGAAGGAAATCCCAATACTCACAGAAACATACAAATTGCTCTCTCCGATCAGAAATGACCTGCGGAAGGAACGCAGAATACGCTCTGCCAGTTCAAGGACCTCTATGGGGTTCTCTGTATCTTTGACAAACACCACAAACTCATCACCGCCAAGCCGGGACAGCATGTCCCCTTCGCGCACAACGGACTGCAGCCGTTCACTGGCCTGACGGATCAGGATATCACCGGATTTATGGCCCAGCGTATCATTAATATATTTGAAATTATCCGTATCCACGAACAGAAGCGCCGCCTTGCCTCCGGGACGGTGGAAATAACTCTCCATAGTCTCCAGTAAAAGAATACGGTTGGGCAGGTTACTGAGTGAATCCATATACGCCAAACGGTGCATATTCTTTTGATTCTCCAGCAGCATATCATACTGGCCTACAAGCTCATCCTGCGTGGCTGTCAGCTGCTCATAGGTGGCTTCAAGCTCCTGGTAGCTGTTGCTTAGCTGGAACTCAGCCTGCTTGCGCTTGCTGATATCAATTAAGGAGCCCAGGAACAACATCATTTGGTCTTTGTGGTCTACAATAGCCTTGCCGCGCACTTCAAACCAGACGTAGCTGTTGTCCTTAGTGCGCATCCGGTACTCCAGTTCATAGATTGGAGTCAATCCGGCCAAGTGCTCCTGCCGGGCTTTGCGCGCGGGCTCCTGGTCGTCGGGATGGATGATGCTGAGAACACCGTCCTCGAACAGGTTGATCTCTTCTTCCGTGTAGCCCATGACCTCATACCAGCGTTCCGACAGTTTATATCTCCCGTTCTCGTAGTCCAGCTCCCACATGTAGGCACCGGAGCCCTCGGAAGAAAGCCGGAACCGGCGTTCACTTACGGCAAGCTTGCTCAACTGATCTTTCAGTTCCTCCTCGGTCGCCGACAGTTCTTCGTATGTGGCCTCCAGCTCCTCATAGCTGAGCTGCAGCTTGAGTTCATTCTGCTTGCATTCATCTATATCCATCCCGACGAGCACAAATATATCCTTGGCCCGCGGGTCCATTCCACGGATCAGCGTTGTCCGGAACGAGAAGTAGCGTGCTTCGTGTGAATGTGCCGGAAGCTTCAGCTCCACATTACTTACGTAATCTTGATGCACCGCCCGGATGAGAAGCTCTCTTAGCATTTCCGTCCCGCCATCGAGCCCTGACATCTTCTCAAGGCTCACATCCAGCACATCCTTCTCGCTAAGTCCGGTCATTGCTGCCGCATAGTGATTGAACTTTACAACCCGCTTATCCCCTTGCACCGCCCATACAATCATGCCGCTGTGCTCAATGACATCCCCGAAGAACTCCTGCTCCGAATGGATGGTCCGCCGGAGATGCCTGATATATACTCTGAGCGCAGCAATCACGGCGGCCAAGAGTAATATACCAATGATAATTCCGGATATTATCCGGCCGCGCATCATCGATCTGAAGTTTTCGGAATGGGTGAAAAAATATTGCTGGTACAGCTCCTCATAAGCCCCCGACCGCTCCAGCCGGTCCAGCCGCCCATTAATATAAGAGACGAGCTGAGGCTTAGACTTACTAACGCCAAAAGCGACATCTAAGGGGTATAAATCACTCATTTTCCGGACGATATTGCCGGTTAAGCCCTGCTCAACGATTAAATAGTCTACCACTCCCTGATTTTCAAAGAGCAGGTCAATCTCGCCTTTCCGCAGGGCTTCCAGCGCTTCTGGTACTGTTGCATATTCTATGTATTGTGAGGCATCTGTTTTATTTCGGAGAACGCTCTCGGAATATTGGTCCTTGCCGACGCCGATTATGTAATTCTTCAGGGTGCTTAACTTAATGTCTTCTTGGAGAGTCTGACGGGAATACACGGATATATAGCTTTTGAGTACAGGCTTGGAGAACAGGATCTGCTTCTTCCGTTCCTCAGTTATTGCGGTAAGACCTGTTGTATCAATTTCTCCCCGCGTCAGCCGTTTGTATGTATCCTCCCATTCGCCGGTACTGTAGTGAATCAGATATTCCCGATTCTCAAAAATCATACTCGTCAGGTTAATATCGAAGCCGGTCAGATATCCGTTCTGTATATACTTGTATGGCGGATAGTCGAGTTCTGCCTGGTATCGGATTTCCTGTCTTTCGGCGTGAGCGGATGCAGGGGGCGCAAGCATGAGCACAATGCTAATTAGAAGCAAGAGTTTACACCGCTTCATCGCAATTCTCCTTTTTCCAAAATATAAGAATTTTTATGCTTCACGCTATCATTTATATCAAGCTCTATTCGACAAAAAACGGTATGTTTCCTGCAAGAAGCCCCTGCAACTGCGATAAATTATGCAATTCCTCCTAAGTACACCTGTAAACAAAAAAATTGAAGTCCTTCACTTTTTTATATTGCTTTTTAGATAAAAAATGTGGATAATAGCATTAACGGTTGATAATGATTATCATTATTGAGAAAATCCAATCATTCCCTTCAATATATTTGAAATAAAGGAGACTGAACACCCATGAACGCAGCCACTACCCGGACGGCACTGAAGGTTGACGATTATCTGGATCTGCTCAATCTTGCTGTAAAAGTTGGAGATTTGAAATGGCAAAAGGAAATCAAATCCAGATTGCAATATATACTCTGCCTGCAAACCAGATAGCAGTCCTGCAGTTACGCCGCATCCCCTTGAGGGAATGCGGCTTTTTGGGTTCTTCGGGTGCTGAATCCCAAGTGAACAGCCGTAGGGTGTTTAATGATATAGTATAATTATCAGCATAATATACAGTACACTAGACCCCCTTCAGATCGGAGCGTGCCCCTTTGAAAAAATATGTTGTCTTGTTCCTGATGTTCAGCCTCCTATGGATGCCTAATGTGTACGCGGCGGGAATTCCTGCACAGGAGGGAATGGTTACCGATAAAGCCGGTCTGCTCACCAATCAGGAGGCGGCTGATATTGCAGCCATTGCTGCTGGTGACCTCTATACCATTCGGGTATTGACCGTGGATTCCCTGGATGGGGCTGAGGCTTCTGCCTATGCCACAGACGTATATGACTCCTGGGCCTTAACGCCGCAGGATGTTCTTCTCTTAATATCTGCCCAAGACCAGCAGGTTGAACTGAATTTCCTGAACCCGGGTCTCCAGAAGGAGATCAACACCTGGTCCCAGGCCCACGGCGGGGCTGCGGGTACTGCGGCCATCCAGAGAATACTGGATACGTACTTCATTCCCTATGTGCGGGAAGGCGATTTTGCCGGGGGTATCCGCTCCATGATTAAGGAGCTTCATTCCTTTGCCGGCACAAGCGGCGGTGCAGTTGCAACCGGTGGAAGTTCCGGGTCCCCGAACAGCGGCGCAGCAGCAGGCAGTACCACGGACAGCCGGAACAGCGGCGGTTCTGGACGTGCAGAGAGCGGCAGTTCCGGCCTTGGGCTACTCACACTAGCCGCGCTCGTCATTGGGATTGTACTGCTGGCAATAGTACTGTATGTGCTGTTCACTGGTCTGCGCAGACGGAGACAGCTTAGCAGCCAGCAGGAGCAGTTGGCAGACCTGCTGGTAAGGGCCAATCATGCCCTGGAATCCCTTCAGCCGTTCCAGGGCATTGTTCAGGGGAAAACCGGGGAAATGGTCGAGGGAATTTCCAAAAGGCTGTCAGCCAAGCTGGTGGAAATCTCCGCATTACAAAGCTCAGGCCAGAGTTCCCTGCCTCCGTTCTATCATTTGAAGGCACTCAAAGAAGCCAGTACAGAGCTGCAGCAGGCCGAGGAGGCTTACCGCTCAGCACTTGAGGAAGAGGAGCAGCATATAGCTGTAATCAGTGATGCCGACCGCAATGTCAAACAGCAGATTACAGAGCTGAAAAAGGATGCGCCTGAATTGAATGAATATCTCCAGAGCGCAGTGAAGGAGACCGGCTATGGGCTGGAGGAAATCGCGGAGGATCTGAAGGAACTGGCCGAGGAAACTGCCAAAGCGGATGAGCTGGAGCTCTTCGACCCGATTGCCGCACAGGATATGACCGGGGAAGCCCAAGAACGGCAGGAACAAATCGAGCAGGATCTGCGGGATGTTGATACTTATGACGATAAACTCAATAAATTTCCAGGGGTTGTGGCAGCTGCACGCAGCAAAATTGCAACACTGATCGAACAGAACTCCCTCCACAATATGAAGGTTAAGCCTTATGATAGTCTTGACCAGGCCTCTTCAGCCTCAGCAACGCTTGAAGCGCCTCTCCGTATCGGGGATATGGATGAAGTACGTAGAATCGCTGCCCAAATGGACACCTTGCTTGGTGAAGCCGTCCTCATGACAGAACGTCAGGCACTGATCCGCCAGAATAACCTGAGGGATCTGGCTACGATTCGCGGCCGCTGGAGTGAGCTGACTCAGCGGCGCAATGAGCTGCAAGGCCAGATTACTGAAGCCCGCAGCCGATTTGAGGAGTATCATCTAAGTCCTCTTGCAGAAGCGCTTGAGACATCGGGCACACAGCTCCGTCAGGGTGCGGGCGAAGTGCCGCAGATCGAAACCTGGACCAGCGACCAGCGCGGGGAATACGACAACGCCCGCAGCGGCCTGGACCGGCTGCTTCAGCTGCAAGAAGAAACCGTACAGAAATTCGATCATATCAGCGAAAGTCTGAGCACATTGAATCAACGCTTGTCTGACATTACCCGGCTCTTCTCTGAGGGGAAAGCCCAGGTTGATACGGCCCAGAACCGGCTGCAAACCAAGGGGATCGCTTCCAGAAGCCCCTTCCAGCTCTCCCTGCTGCCGGAGTATGCTGAACTGGAGCAGCGACTGGCTACCCGGCCTTACAACCTTGATGAGCTGGAGGCCGCGGGACGCTCCTATGCGTCCCGGATTTCTTCCTTCGTAGAAGAAGCGAACCGGCTGATACGCCAGAAAGAAGAAGAAGAGCGCCTGGCACAGCTGGCGATCCTGCGGGAACAGCAGCGCCGGGAGCAGGCGCGCAGGCGCTCCTCCTCTGGGGGTGGATTCGGCGGAGGACGATCCTCTGGAGGCTCCTCATGGGGAGGCGGCGGCCGTTCCTCCGGGGGATCGTCCTCCGCCGAATCCACCCCCAGAGG
>NZ_LVWI01000037.1 GCF_001909055.1 Paenibacillus helianthi | reverse complement strand
GGAGTGATGAAGGTTACGCCTTGGCCGTGCGCCGGATGACGGAACCGGAGAGTGTGTTTGGACAACTGAAGAACAACCGGGGCTTCCGGCGATTTCTGCTTCGCGGCATCGAAAAAGTGACGCTTGAAGTCGGGTGGCTTTCACTTGCCCATAATCTGCTGAAGCAAGCCACCCATGACCAAAAACGCAAAGCAGCGATCCTCCAATAACGGGAGAATCGCTGCTTTGCTCACTTTTTGTGGTCTTAAGAATGAAGAAAGCTGTCTAAATCATAGAAAACCCACTTATGGGACAGCCCCGTTTTTTATCTATAATCTTTGCACCGAGTATTGTGATTCTACTTCCTATACCCCCACCGATGAACTGTCTTTAGGCTATACGTATAATTTGTACGGCGGTCCTGCCAAATCTCCTCTGAACATACGGTCTTAAGCATGATCTGCAGCAGCCGGCCGTTTCTTTTGTCTCCATTTACCTACTACAAGCAAGAGCAAGGGCAGGCCGAGCATATTCACCGGCATAGCAAACGGCACCCAGTAACGCTGCAAATAATTTGAAGTCGCCTCCGTTACATCTTGGGGAATTAACGCAAATACAAACATCACCGGGGCAATGAACCAAATCAGGTTCCTCCAGTTGCGGACATGCAAAAATTGGGCGGTACCATAGCTCATCAGGAAGAGCATCACAGCAAATTTGACAAATACGCTGGCAAGCCATACGACGACCGGAATCGCATCGAAATTATCGATAAAGCCGAACAGTGATATTTTTTTGGTCATTTCGAAAAAAGGGTACCACGTGTTAGAGGAAAGATTGACCCCCAAAGTGAAGATCACCATCAGCGTTGTTATCAGTACAAAGAATACCGAGGTCAAGACGGCCCCGAACGCGTACACCGCCCCCTTACGCGGCTGGGTCAAAAATGCGGCAAACATAAGGTATTCAACAGAATGACCGAGGTAGGAGGCTGGTGCCAGCGCTCCACCCAGTATTCCCGTCATTCCGCTATCCGCATAGACCGGGAGGATGTTCCTCCATTGAATATTGTTGGCGCTAGCGATCAGGACAAGGCTGATCATGAGCAAGATGATCGGCCCCAGAACCTCGCCACAGCGGGCAATGCCTTCAATTCCGCCGGCATAGGTTGCATAGACAATCACGATGATCATCAGAAGCATGACTGCTTCTTTCGGTGTTCCGTGAAGCAGCATGACTTGGACCAAATCGGAGAATTGGCGGAGAATAATGGGGGTGATTGTATACCATTGAATCAAGTATATTACGATTACAGCTTTGCCGATCCATTTCCCAAGAATTATATGACTGTATTCGAAAAAAGTCTGTCCGGGGTAAAGCTTCGCGGCTTGCGTCGCCAAGAGTGCGATCAGCGAAGCGATACCTCCGGCAACGACAACGGAAATCCACGCATCCTGTTTTGCCTGTAGGCTTGGGGTGACCGTCATGACCAATGTCATCCCGAGATCCATGATAAGGATGATCCAGAAAACCTGTAGACCCGTCAATTTCATCTTCATCGCAAGCAACCCCTTTTCCAGTTGAGATTAGTCCCTTTTTTCTTTATGTGCGGGGGAGTGCGTTTTGCCCGTTCGTTCGATCTTGATGTGGGCATCGACAGTCACGGGAACCTCAGGAAAAATATCAAGCCATTTATCTCCCATTTTTCCCCATGCATACGGATGCTCGATGTGGATGTTCTCTCCGATGCCGAGGATATCCGACTTGAGCACTTTTTGTACATGCGTTATCATGCTCTCTGCCTCGCTTTGAATTTGATTCGACAACAAGGTTTCGACACGTTTCATATGATTCACTTTGCTCAGGTCCAGCTCCGTATCGTTATCGACCGCCCGGACGGAGGCATGTAACGACACCTTTACTTTGGGGAGGTCATTCTTGATTACCGAGTGCATTTTCATGCTGCTATGCAGCAGTTCAACACCTACGGTCCCTCCGTATTGTTCGTTCTCAGGTTCCATTTGCACACTAAACCTCAAATGGTGTGTCTTTCCTGTCCACCAACGTAATAGTTTTACTTCATCGGATGACAGGTATCCGGATAATTGATTTCTATGGTAAACTGCAGCCCGGTCAATCGTGAACGTTTCCTTATCAGTGCCTTTATGAATGACCCTTATGGCAGCGGTAACCGGTGATCTGTCTTGTGAGGCCAGGGCATTCAAGAATTCGTCCATTTTGACAGGAAAGCTTAATTTGCTGGATTGAATTTTGTTGATGCCGATACCCGGAATGAGTTCAAGCTGATAAGGGGTGTTCAAAATTTCTTTGGCTGTCCCTCCATAAGTTGTTAGCACATAGCTATTGGAGCGGCTCTCAGGGAATCTGGTAAATGTATCCACTACCTTATTGATACCATGCCGGGCGAAATGTTCTCCGAAAATGATGACGCCTCTATGCCCGAAATAAATGGTACGAGACAGTTGCTGCTGCAATTTCCCTGTCACTTCCGATGAGTTCTTCCCGTTGGCCGAGATGACGATGACTGATTTCTTGCCTCTCCCCCCGGACTGTACGGCACTGGGGATTCCCGTTGGAAGGGCGATCTGAAGGGTTATTTCGAGCTGTCCATCATCTGTAAGATCAATTCCGCTTGCCATGACCAAAGCGAGATCGTCCATTTCATTGCGGTCCCAGCAGCCGGTCGTCAATCCGAGAATAACGAAAATAACCAGGAACCTGAATGTCCGGAGTATTCTGGTCATTTGCTCCTTTCACTCCATTCTTCGCTGTGTTTGCTGTTGACGCCTCCGCATTACCCGCCATGGGGCACGGATCAAAGTATCCGTTAGTCCTGTGGGGTTAAATGGTGCAATTGGTGTCATATAGGGAACACCGAAGGATTTCAGGGTTACCAGATGGATCAAGATACAAATCAAGCCAATCCCAACTCCATACAGGCCGAAGCTTGCAGCGAGAAGCATAAGCGGAAACCGTATAATACTGATCGCCTGGCTCATGCCCGGGTTCGGGATGAGAAAGGAAGCAATCCCTGTAACGGATACGACGATGATCTGGGGAGCGGAAATAATACCTGCCTGAACCGCAGCCTGTCCAATGACAAGTGCGCCCACAATGCTGATCGTCTGGCCTACTGGACGGGGAAGGCGGATTCCTGCTTCGCGCAGCGCCTCAAAGGTAATTTCCATGATCAATCCTTCCGCTATTGCCGGAAAAGGAACAACTTCCCGCGCCGCTGCAAGGCTGAGGGCCAAGCTTGTCGGGATCATTTCCTGATGGAAGGTCGTTACGGCAATATATAAGGAGGGGAGCGCCATCGCTAAAAAAGCGAATAAATATCTGAGCCATCGCAGCATCGTAACGTATATGAAATTAGTATAATAGTCCTCGGCTGACTGAAACCCGAACCAGAATGTGATCGGGAGAACAAGTACCATCGGCGAGCCGTCAATGAGGACCGCTATTTTACCTTCGATCAGTGAACCTGAAACCAAATCGGGCCGTTGAGTCGCCTGCATCAGGGGAAACGGTGAGTAGGGATGATCGCTAATCAATTCCTCGATATATCCGGATTCCAGTACGCTGTCCATATCGATGCTGGATATCCGTTTTTTCACGTCTTCAACTACGCTTTGTTCTGCTAGATTATCAATATATACAATCATTACGTCAGTCTGAGAAAGTCTTCCTACACAGAGCTTTTCCGTCTTTAGCAGGGGCGTCCGGAGTCGATGGCGAATGAGGGCAATGTTGATATCGAGCTTCTCATTAAAACCGTATCGCGGACCGCGAATGACTGCTTCCGTTGCCGGTTCCTCAAGCGGACGATGCAGCTTGTCGCTTAGCCCAAAGGTGAACGCCTCTGAGGAGGATTGGGCGAATAACACGACTTCTCCCCTAACGATGCTTTGAACGATTTCATTCATGTTCGTGGCGATACGGGGTTGTACAATGGAAGCGAATTTGAAATTCAGTATTTCATAGAGCTGACGGGGGTTGTCAATAGATACGGCCTCCGGCTGCATCAAAGGCTCCAAAAATCCGGCATCCCAAAGCTGATCGTCAACTAAAACCTTCAAATAAACCACCATACCGGGAATGGAGCCTAACATATGTAGTTTGCGCACGACCAGATCGGAGCAATTAGCAAACAATTGAGTGATGGCAGACTCATTGTCATCCAACTTGCCGGAAATCTTCGATTCAATTGTTTTTTCTAATTCTTTCAGCCTGTTTTCGAAAGGACCAGATACTCTTTTTTTCGCTTTCATATGCCACCCCTTTCAAGATATAACATCCCCCATCCATTATTGGATTATTCGGAATTAAATACCATGAGTGAGAGGCAAGTTGAAACGGCTTGTACAACATATAAATTCTTATATTTCGAAAAAGGGGCCATCCCTTTTGCTTTTTCCAAAGCTTTTGAGATAGTCCCTTAGTGGGGGCTCCATTGAGGTATATTTTCCCTGCCGCCGTGCATACTTCATGCATAACAAAAGAATGCATATGGAAGGGGGGCAAGAACAATGAAAGTGCTCGGAAAAGCAGCCGCCTTTTTGCTTATTATCGCTTTATCAGGAGCCGTCCTGTATTATGCCACCGCAATGGGTGGTTAGCTGAAATACTTAGTGACAATCTTCTCTGCCGTCCGGGTAGCCAGCGCTTGTGTCGTGAGAGTAGGGTTAGGGCCGCCGATTCCATTGAAGTGCACACTGTTGTCGGCTATGAACAGGCGCCTCACTTGATAAGCCTCACAGTTCGTATCGGTGACATATCCCATCCGCATCGTGCTTTCGAGATGGATCATGGAGCCAAAGGGAGTATCTGAGCGGATAATCTTTCTGGCACCGGCTTGCTTCAGCGTTTCCGAAGCGTATCTCGCCAGTTGATCCCTCTTCTTCAGTGTCTTCGGGCTAGGAGTATAATGTATGATCGGAATCGGACCGTTCTCGTCTTTCAGGAGTGGATCGACCTGTACCCTGTTACGATAGAGTGTCTCGTCATCCGTAAGAATCAGCATGCTCATCGTCCGGGAATAGTTCATCATCAGCTCTTTGAGCTGAGGACCAACGACACGGCCGTGAATATCCCACGGCGCTCCCGGCTCCGGCGGATTAAGAGCGTCATATCCCGCTTCACTGAACCCATAGGTCAAGAAGGCCATTAGACCAGGGCTTAGGCAAGAGACTTGAAAAATCCCGGTTCCCGGAATATCGACCCTGGCCCCCGAAGTATGGCCGACATACGGATAGACCGCTGGCTGTCCAATAGTGCGCATCAGATCCTTTTCATCAAAAACGCCTGCAACCCAGTCAAAGCAATGATTGGTTAGTCCTCTTCCCACCCATTCGTTAAAGGGTAGCCCCGAATTCAGCCAGAGACGCGGAGATTCGATGCAGCCAGCGGCCATAACAACCGTTCTAGCCGTTAACTCGCCGATTTCTCCCGTCCACGTATCCCGAAACTGCACACCAGTTGCGCGAAGTCCTTCTTTCTGATCTTGCGCCGTCAAGAGCTTGATCACGAAGGAGTTCGGCCGGATTGCAACGTTTCCAGTTTTGAGAGCGAGTGGAACGTAGCTGACAAGGGTGCTCCTTTTGGCGATCTTATCCACAGAAGGCCCGGATGAGCAACCATTGACACAATTCCCCTTCAAGGTACATCCTTCCATGTTGGACAGTTGCTCAAGCGAGTAATTGGGGTCCATCAAATGCTCGTTGGTGGGAAGAATGGCATTCGGATTGGGACGGTAACCCGGGGTCGTGACATTCAGCGTCGGATTCAGCTGCCAGCCTGACCTTTTGGCGCCGTAGAAAAAAAGCTCTTCCTTGGGCGTTGTAGGCGCGAACTGGACCGGCAGCGTGGCTTCGGCCTTTTCGTAATAAGGAATCAGCTCCCGATAGCTGATCGGCCAAATATTGTCGACCGCAAGGGGGAAAGCGCGCGGTGACTGCGACCAATAAAGCTGGGTCGTTCCCCCTACCCCAGATAGCTGCCAGATGTCACCTTTCTGGCGCATGACCCGGTGCCACGGTGTGCGGCGGCGGTCGGCAGGCCCAAAACGGAATACGCCGGACACAAAATCATTCATATTGTTTTCATATGCATTGAAGATCTTCTTGTATATCCCTACATCCAAATCCTTATACTCGGAGCTCCACTCTCCGCCCCGCTCGCTGTTCGGATTCGCCCATTGTTTGTTTCCGTACCATGGTCCGGCTTCCAATACCAGCACTTTCAAGCCTGCCTCCCCAAGTTCCTTCGCTGCAACGGCACCTCCACCGCCTGATCCGATCACGATGACGTCCGCATCGAACATTGTTTCTGCACTATTCAATGGTGGATTCCCCTCCCTTGCGTTGGATGGTCAGCATATATCCAATGAGCGCCCGGTATCCCGGCACAACTCCAGGATATTCCGCCTGCTTCCATGAGACCGGGAAATATTCCAGCCTTCGTTCGGTCGGTGTCCTAAGCCGGGTCGTTCCGTATGCCGACCACTCCGAATAGTTGCCAAACATCGTTTGCCGGTTAAGAAAGTCAATCATATACCGGGTAAACCCCAAATCGTTCCGGTATGGAGAAGGCAAAACCCCTGGGTCAATAATCCCTTGCTCCAGCATAGCAAGAACACGAATCCGGTCAGCCGGGGATATTGCGCTGAATGGTCCGCTTTCCCAAAGCAGGTGATTGGGGGGATACTGCAGCTGTCCCAAGGCGGCTAAATGGAGGGCACCAGCATTAAGCAATCCTGCGGTGGAACAGGACAATGGAATGTCCGTCAAACCCAATCCCAATACAAGAGACAGGCTGTGGTCCAGCTCCCAGATCATATACTCGTGTATGCACAAATCAGCTGCTCCTGCAGTCAGCTCCAGCGGATATATGGCAGACACTGGTGAATCAGGTATGATTGCCTCAACAAGTGCTCGAAATGTTGCAAGGGTATGGGAATCGACTGTTGCAGCATAGATTGCAGACGGATGCATACTAATTCCCCCTTTAGTGACAGGTATTGGTCATTGAACTAAAACCCGCATCACCAATATCTATTCGCCTGGAGGACTTCTCAGACGCTGCCCGGCAACAAAATCTGCACGTAAGCAAATTCAAAAAAAAAAAAAAAAACTACTACAGCAAGATTAACTAGCAGGTTTCCAGTCTTTTGTCGAAGGTATATAGGTCAGAATTTACCCCAGGAGATGACCTTCATGCTTGAGAAAAATAGATTGGGTGCCGCGCTCAGAGTTTACTTCAGACCTGAGTTTAAAAATGGTCCACACTGTGAATCTAAATTGCGGAGAACCCATACCGAATGGGAGAAAAGATTATCACAAGAGACGGAATCATCCATGCATGGAGCATGGCTTATGCTTGTAAAAATCCAGACTGTGCACACGCAGGCGTTGCGTATAAATCTGCTGAAGCTGAGATGCTTAGCTTGAAGCATTCCTCGTATGGATATGACGTGCCAGCTCTCGTTGGGGAACTACGCTTTAAGCAACATCGAACGGTTCGGAAGTTACCGAAGCAGTGAACGAACAAGGCATTCCAACGGGTGAAAGACATGCTCAAAATTTGTACGAACTGCTAAGGGATATGTGGCAGCCGTTCGAGCTCTGCTCCTTGAAGATGGAGATCCACCATTGGGGCTTCCTGGATTAATTATTTATGAACGTGCACAAGCCATACAAGCTTCCTTACAAAGATGCTTGAGGAAAAAAAGAGCTTAATTTACTTCAAGGTGTTGTCAGATTATTCAGTAAAAATTGAAGAATAAAACCTAGTCATACAGCCGTTTCGCGGCTAGTGAAACCCTTGGAACATATCGCTAGCCTACTCACTCCTGAGGAAGACAAAAGTAGTGAGACGGCTGAGTGGGAACTGTCCCTGCTACTGGAATGGGTGAAACAAACCTATACGCATCAGAGTGACGAGCTAATGGTTAACAATTTACTTAACTTTTCCAGAGGGTTTTGGAAAGGCTTTTTCACTTGTTATGACCATTACTACATTCCAAGAACGAACAATGACTTAGAGCAATTCTTTCGACGGACGAAGGCTAGTCACCGTCGTATTACGGGACTTCTATTTAGTTAAAGGAAGGACAGTTAAACCCAGTTCAGACATTGTCATAGAGGGTTATTTAGATACATTCTCCATTGTGAATCGAATATCTGAAGAAGTAACAAAAAGGTTATCTTTACTGAACTAACCGGTTCCTGTTTTGGCCATCACTCGCCCACCGCGTTCGCGCTGCCATCGTTCCGGTCCCATTTCATTTCTAAAATTTATTATAGCGATTTACATCCTTTCAATAAGATTGCATAATGATGTATTATAAAGTATGCATATTTATATCATATACTTACCAAAAGGAGAGTGTACTTGTGCGCGAAACCTATATTCCAACTGGCGTGAAACTAAAAGAAACTGGCTTTGGATACACGTTGTCCTTAATAGGCGGTAAATATAAAATGATCATTATGTATTGGCTGTCTGAAAATAAGGTAATGCGGTTTAATGAGCTGAAGCGATGTATCGGTACCATTTCCTTTAAAACACAAAGCATCATGTTAAAAGAGCTGGAGGCAGATGGGCTTATCATACGCAAGGAATTTCCCCAAATACCTCCAAAAGTTGAATATTCATTATCTGAAAGTGGTCTTTCTCTCATTCCATTGTTAAATATGATGTGCGAGTGGGGAGAGAAAAACAGTTTGCCAGCTCTGGAGGCTGTACAGCGGTAGGCAAAGTTGTTTTGTTTATATTACAAAGAAGTATCTCCTGAACAGGGAAATACTTCTTTTTTTATAGCAGTCTTAATAAAGCTAACTATTACAGATTGTCAAGAAAACTCAAATAATTTAGTGTGCTTTTTTCCAATTCGCTTACAGACGGCTCATTTTCTGTATCAGGCACATTTTCACCAGTCTCGTTTTCCGTACCATAATACGCAAAGAACGAACGGTAATTTGCATTGCAGTATAAGAAGGTAGTTTCGAAAGGAGATAATAAATAATCAAGTACATAGGGATATCTTCCATCTTCACTATAATCTTCTTTTTTACTTCCGGCAGATACAGCTAAAGCAGCTTTGCGATTCTTTAATTTATCTCCTCCATTTGAACCATGAGCCCACCCATAAGTTAAAACATCGTCAAGCCATTTTTTAAGGAGAGGCGGACAATTAAACCAATATATAGGGAACTGCAAAATAAGATTACCATGTGATTCAACCATTTTTTGTTCTTTTTTCACGTCTATGCTTCCATCAGGGTAAGCCTTATGCAATTCGTGAACAGTATACTTTTCAGGATGTTTTTTGAGTTCTTCTACCCATCGCTTATTAATTACGGATGTTTCTATGCTCGGGTGTGTCACGACAACAAGAGTTTTCAAAGATTTGTCCTCCTTATTTCTTATATAGCCTCTCGGCACTCGCCGACACGAAAATTCGTATTGCCGGTTAATCAACTGGATCGCTTGAGCGATTTTGTGCGCTTTGGATTTTGCAGTTGGCTAAGCACTAACCTTTTAGATATTAGTTTCTTCCTATAGCTTTACTAAGTTCTAATGGAGCTTTGGAGCCGGTTACTCGTAAATATACCATAACGGTTGTTGCAGCGATGGCAACAACCGCAGCTCCAATCCAGCTAATCGAAGCTAAGGAAGCTTGTTCCACTACAACGCCTCCAATTCCTGCACCAGCACCCATAGCAAGCTGTAAAACTGAACTATTCATACTCACCATAATGCCTGAAGCCGCCGGAGCAAGCGTCATTAAGTGATATTGCTGAGTTGGACTTGTTGACCAAGCGGAGAGAGCCCAAAATATGAGCACAAGGAAAACGATAGCAGGCGAGTGGGCTGATAATGACAGTAGAACTAAGGCTACTACATGCAGTACCATACTGACAAATAAAGTACGAGGGAATCCCCATTTATCCGTACTATAGCCGCCAAGCTTTGAGCCGAATAAGCTGGCAATCCCGAAAGCGAATAAAGCAATGATAACTGTTTTACTGTTCATCCCTGTAACCGACAGTAGGAAGGGAGAAATGTAGGTGTAGACAATAGAATAACCAGAAATCCATAAGAAAGTGATCATTAGGGCTACAATTATTTTCGGTTGCTTAATTAAAGCAAGCTGTTTGCGTAAGGGAACCGACTCGTCGCCATTTGAGCGTGGGATGACTAAGAGTATAACGATCATCGCAAGAATACTAAGTGCACCGATTCCTCCGAAGATCAATCTCCAATCATAAGCGGAAGCAATAACTCTGCCTAGCGGAACACCGATAATCAACGAGGTGCTAAAGCCCATAAGGATTGTTGCAATTGCACTTCCTTGTTTATCAGGTGGAGTCATCTTGGTAGCGACAGTAAAGGAGGTTACAACGAATACTCCCATGCTTAGTGCAAGAATAACGCGTGAGACTATAAGAAATTCAAAGCCAGGTAAAACTACGGCGATACTATTTCCAATCACAAATACGCCAAGTGAATAAACTAAAAGCTTGCGCTGCTCCATTCGTGCTGTAAATGCGATAAGGAAAGGTGTTCCAAAAGCATAGGCGAGTGAAAAAACAGTAATGAGCTGACCAGCAGCAGCGACAGAGACATTAACGTCTCTTGCAACTGTGTCGAGAATCCCTGCTATGATATACTCGGATGTTCCAAGCAAGAAGCTAACAGCGGCTAATAAGTAAACTTTCCAGGCATTAGACATATAATTATCCCTCTTTCTTAAGTTTCTATATTTCCGGGTGTATAGAAATTTATTTATTTCGTTCTTTGAGTATAAAGATTGCACTCTAACTATGTAAGTACGCACATTTAGTACAGGTACTGTCATAAAGGTAAGTGTCACCCTGAGCATATACACTAAATTTTATTAACACCATTATGCTTATTAAACTCCCTCGGGGGAACTATAGTTCAACATCGTAAGGGCTGCCGCGTGGCAGCCCTTCGCTCAGCTAACGGAGTATAGTTTATTAATCTAAGATTGTTGTTGAAGTGATAAAAGTTCTTACCTAAGCACTGACGGTTGCTGTCCCGGCATACCGATTGCTGAATCCATACTTTAAGAATCTCAAAACCAAGAAAAGGGACCCCGGTTCAAAATTCATTTATTCGCGACAAAAAAACGTGGACACTCATGAGGTGTCCACGTTTCTCATTGGAATTTTTAAAGCACGGATTACTTGGTACTTGGGGTTGATGACTTCAGTTGGGCAATTCACATTGACTTGCAATACCATCTCTTGCGGCAGCTTATGAACAACCGTCATGAACGCGAAGACCCCCTCTGGCTCGCCTTGATCGGCGACCCCTGTATCCAGTTTATTACCTTTAGAATCCGTAAGGTAGAACGGCAGATTATCAGCGTTAGGATTACCAAAATTTATGAACGTGCACAAGCCATACAAGCTTCCTTACAAAGATGCTTGAGTAAAAAAAGAGCTTAATTTACTTCAAGGTGTTGTCAGATTATTCAGTAAAAATTGAAGAATTAAAACCTAGTCATACAGCCGTTTCGCGGCTAGTGAAACCCTTGGAACAAATCGCTAGCCTACTCACTCCTGAGGAAGACAAAAGTAGTGAAACGGCTGAGTGGGAACTGTCCCTGCTACTGGAATGGGTGAAACAAACCTATACGCATCAGAGTGACGAGCTAATGGTTAACAATTTACTTAACTTTTCCAGAGAGTTTTGGAAAGGCTTTTTCACTTGTTACGACCATTAAAAATTTAATCGCAATAGCGCAGGCTACCTCAACGACTTAGAGCAAAATGGAATTCACTTATAAGGTAGTTAATTATGCTGTCGTAGAAAAAAAGGAATCCCGTAAGCTGAACTAACCTCTCGAGGATTTCCCTTCCCTATTCATTCATAGTATCCTGCTCTTTTTTCCCTTCCAGCTCCTCTGCCGCCTCCATCTGGGCCATTATCGCTGGCACCTGAAAAGGCTGTCTCCGAAATCCGGCCGGTTCCCTGGTCTTCCGCATGACTCCAAGCGCATAAATCCCGGAAAATAACACAACAAACATCACACCCGCCGCGAGTCCTCCGCCTTGTCCCGGGATCAGCGGCATACTGGCAAGAATCGCTACCAGACTTACGATCGCAATCCATGAGGTGTAAGGATATCCGCGCAGCCCATGCTGCCCGGTCAGTGGACTGCCATGACGCTTGCGCAGCCGGTAATGGCTGGCCATGATGATTACATAGGAGAACAGCAACGAAAAGCCGCCTGAGCTGACCAGAAAGAGATAGACCCCCTGCGGCAGCAGCATTCCCATCCAGAGTCCTGCCAGCATCGCGGCCCCGGAGATCAGGATACCTCTAAAGGGAATGTCCGTACGGTCCCGCATCCATTCGGGAGTATGCCCCTCCTCAGCCAAAGAACGGAGCATTCGGCCCAGACCGAATACCGAAGCCAGCATCGTAGACAAAATGGCAGATACCAGCACGATATTCATCACGGTCCCGGTCCACCCCAATCCGTATAGGCTTAGTGCAGATACGAATGGACTAATCTGTTCAGATACCCGTGCCGGGGGCAACAGCAGGAACAGAGCGGTTATTGCTGCCAAATACAATCCGACCAGGAGCACGATGGTATACCGGATCGCCCGTGGAATAGTGATTCCCGGATTGCCCGTCTCCGATGCCGCCAGACCGAGCACCTCAAAGCCTGCATAAGTGAACATCACCATCAGCATGCTCCCCGCGATTCCGGCAATCCCTCCAGGCATCAAGCTCTGCCCGCGGGCAACGCCAAGACCTACCGGACCTGCACCTCTTGTACCCAAGCCCACAATTAAAGCCACGGCAATCAGCACAAAAGCCACAATGGCGAGCAATTTAAATGCGGCGAGTCCGCTCTCCAGCTTGCTCAGCCGTTTTGCACCCAGCAGGTTAAGCAGGGTCACCCCCACGATAATCCCCGATCCGAGGAGTGCAAGCGGCAAGGCGGGAAACCAGCCCCGCAGCAGAATGGACACTGCCGTAGCTTCACTGGACATCGCAAGCACGAGTCCTGTCCAGTAGACCCAGCCTACCGTGAATCCTGCGCCGCGGCCAAAAGCCTGTTCCGTATAGGTTCGAAAGGACCCCGCAACCGGATTAGCTACCGTCATCTCCGACAATGCGGACAAAATAAAATAGACAAGAATCCCTCCAATTACATAGGACAGCAGCACAGACGGTCCTGCCGCACGGATTGCCACCGACGATCCCAGGAAAAAGGAGCCGCCGACCACCGTCCCCAGTGCAAGCATTGTTAATCCCCACACCGATAATCCCTTATTCCCCTGCCCCATACTGCTGCCTCCCCGCGTTTTACGGAGAGTATCTGCAATATGCGGGAATTTACCCATGGAAACAAGTAGAAACGGCTACGCCATCCTTATAAGGACGGCATCCATTTCAGCGAGAAAGAGAAGGATCATTTATAGCGTGAAACATATACATTTTTATCTTTTTAAAAAGGCCGCTCCGGTAACGGTTAACCCGTCTCCGGCACGGCCAATATTGTTACAACTTTTATAGATTGGCGGCTCCCTCTGGCTCCTGAAACAGGGTAACGCAGTTTCTGCCATTGGCTTTGGACTGATACAGCGCATCATCACTAAGCTTGTAGAGATCGCCTTCGCGGATAAAGTCCACATGAATTGTAGCCACACCAATAGAAACGGTAATGATTCCATAATCCGTACTCAGCGCATGCTCGATTCCCAGATCAGCAATGCTTCTTCTGATGTTCTCGGCATATTCCCTGGACTGCTGAGGGGTGAAACCGCTGACTATGATCCCGAACTCTTCCCCGCCCAGCCGAAACGCGAATCCACCCGCACGTTCGGACAGCTCTTGCAGCAGTCTCCCGACTCTGCGCAATACAGTATCACCCTCAAAATGCCCATAGGTGTCATTATATTTCTTGAAATAATCAATATCGAGCATCATATAGGTCAGATATTGTTGAGCCGCTGCAGCTTTTTCCACTTCAATCACTAGGAGCTTATTAAAATATCTGCGGTTATAGAGACCTGTAAGCTCATCGGTGATGGATATCTTTTCAATCAGCTGAATGTACTTATTCAACTCTTCATTATTCAGCTCCAGCTCCTTGGTCCGCTCAGCTACCAGCTCCTCCAGATGCTCTTTATGCCTTAGAAGCTCCTGCTCCGCCTTCTTCCGTTCAGTGATGTCCTTGACGGTACCCTGAATGGCCGGCTGGTTCATATAATTGATCCGTGTGACCTTGTGGATCACTATGACCTCACGGTTCTGGTCTTTGTGAATCAATTTGGTCTCATATTCAAATGGAACCGGTTTCCCTTCAACCCTTCTGGCATAATAATGCAACACCTTATCCCGTTCAGGAAGACTCACGAATTTCTCAAAAGGCTGCCCCACCATTTCTTCCGCTACATAACCGAGCATCTGTGCCAAAGCCCCATTGACATATTTGCATATTTTGTCTTGGGTAATAAAGACGCCGTCCTGCAAATTGTAAACCAGTTCCCGGTACTTTTCCTCTGAGCGCTCAAGCTCGGAATACAGAGTGGCATTTTCCAGCGAGAAGACCATTTCCCGTGACAGCAAATTAATAATCTTCATCCGTTGCTCAGTAAATACACTTGTCATCAGGTTGTTTTCAAGATAAATGACTGCAATGGTCTTGTTCTGGTTGATCAGCGGCATGCAGACCATCGATTTAGGGCGGTGTTTGACAATATAGGGATCATTTACGAACGGCGTTTCAGAGAACGCATCATTGTAGATCACACTCTCGCTGCTTTCCTCTACCTGCTTCAGGATAGAATATGGCAAATGGTCGTACCTTGTCCGGTCATGCACCGCTACCGTAATCCGGTCTTCAACCGGCCGGTATTCCCCTTCGACGAGCAGATTGGTTTTGGAGGTCATCACGATGCAGCCTCTTTGCGCTCCTGCATTCTTTATGACGATTTGCATCAGCGCTTCCAGCAGATTGTTCAGCTCGATTTCCTTGGAGATGGCCTGTGAAGCCAGAATCATAGAGTTCAGATCCAGACTTTCTGTGTAATCCGTTATCGTGCGGCCGCTCATGAACTCTTTGGCATTAATTCTTGTGATCATATCCGGGTATCTTTCATTGAGAAAGGCAATTTTACCTTTCGCACCCCATACGGAATAATAATACTCCGACTGTCTCAGCAAGTAACCGGCGAACTCCTTGAAGTCCTTATGATAATAAAAGCGGGCAGCCAGCTCATTACTGAGTGCCTTGTACCGTACAAACCCTCCCTGATCGCTGGCCTCGATCGCCATATCATAATACTGTCCAGCTTCATCGTCACGTCCTGCCATTCTGGCCCATTCAGCCTTCATCAGCACCTCATGCTGCCGGAAGGTTTCGGGCGCATGTTTGGCCCATTTGAGCACCCGGCGGTACTCCTTGCGCATTCTGGCTTTGGCTTGCCTTTTCCGCTTAGTGCCCAAATCTTTATAGGCATAGGCCAAATTCAAGAACGTATAGAGGGCGAACTCTTCCATAAAAGCTGATCCGGCAAGCGTGTCGATGATCGGGTAAGCTTTGTCGATATAGGTCAGAGACTCGGTGTAGTTCTCATAGGTAAACAGCAGTTTCATTTTATAAATATAGTAGATTGCGATCCCGGAGTAATATTTGGCTGCCTCCAGCTCCTCCAGATAGGCCGCTTCACTGAAGTCTGCACTGTCAAAGGATAAGCGGTCCTGCAGCTCGCCCGATAGATTCAGCAGGTATTGCCGGGACAACTGTGCGGTGGCTAAGGACTCCTTGTATTTCGTGTTCTCGATCATGGCAATCATTCTTAAGCTCTCCTGCAGATTCGTGGGAATATCCATCCCGGGATTCCAGAGGTTCACATAGTAGCAGGAATGCGCCAGATAGAGTAAATCTCCTGTGCGCAGACTCGCCTCAATGGAGGTAGTGTACCACTCATGCAGCGTATCCCAAGGTTCGGTCCAGGTATGACAGAATAGCGTATATAGCACATACGCCGCGCCTTTCCATTGCAGATCGTTGAACTTGTCATTGATTCGAATACCTAGACGGCCATAATCAAAAGCTCCCTTGGAATCTCCGAACCCGGACAGCAGCATCGCATAACCGATGAACGCGAGCGCTGACTCTGGAGCATTGCCGTGCTTCAGGGTAAGTCCCACCTTCTTCAGAACAACCAGCCCGAACAGCGAAGTTTCTCCGGAAATAAAGGCTGGAGGAATAAAGTTGATCAATAGCCGCATCACCAGCTTCATTTCCGGGTCTTTCATCTCTTCGGCTTCAAAAATATGATCAACCGTTTTTCCCCGCAGCGCGGTTTTAATCTTCACGAGCTCCTTAAGAACGGATGCCATGCCTACCCGGGCAGGAATATGAACGCCCAGTGTAGATAACCCCAGCCTTCCAGAGGCTATGGACTCTTTCATCATTCCCAGGTACATGTAATGATTGGCCTGCATTTCATAGATTTGGGCGAGGGCCAATCTGTCTCTGGTATGCCTGATCAGGACCCCACATGCCGAATCAGCTGCTTCAACCTGATGAGTAAGATATCCGCATTCCGCATATAGCTGGTAAATCTCAGCCGCACGCGTTCCGTCCTCTTCCCATGATGTCTCTCCCATCAGCCCGATATTCGCTTCCAGCAACCGGAAAGCCGAGTCATAGCCGAAGGCTGCCTTGGCCTTGCGCGCGGCTCTTAGATTAATCCTGATCACTTTATCGACTTCCGCCTTGCCGGACAGCCTGTCTAGCCCTTTATTCAGGTGTGCGGCAATATCAACGATAATCCCTTCGATCTCCCCGTGACTCAGGCGTTCAAGCAGCAAACGGCCGATGGCCAGATGCAGAGCAGCCCGTTCCTCTTCGTCAAGCATCTGGTAAAACGACTGCTGAATCCGGTCATGTGCAAATTTGAATCGGATATCCAGATTCTGCAATGCCTCTTCTTCCGGTGCCGACAGGAAGCTGGACATCCGGGCGTACCGGTAGTCCTCGGGTAAGATAAACTCTTTTTCCACAGCTGTGGCTATGGCATGAGCAACCACCTCAAGCGGTTCATCAGCAATCAGGGCCAATATTCCAAAATCAAATACATTACCCACTGCTGCGCTAAGCATCAGTATTCTGCGCACATTCTGCGGAAGCTCCTGCTGCTTCAGCATCAGGAAGTCGACCACGCTCTCGTTCACCGGCAAGCTGACAATCCGCTGCGTCTGCCAGGCCCATAATCCTTCCGACTCGTCAAAGTACAAATACCCATTCCTGTACAAATCCTTGAGAATTTCTTTTATAAAAAAAACATTTCCTTTGGTCCGCTTATAAATTACTTCGGTAAGTTCCTGAACCCGGGAGGGTGTAGTGAACAACGTATCGGATACCAGACTGCCAACCTGTGCCTCAGTTAAGGAGTTTAGGATTATGCTTCCAACCTCACGACTAACTTCAATCGCGGAGATCGTACTGATCAGCGGATGCCCCTCATAAATTTCATTCTGCCGGTAAGAGCAGACAATAAGAACCTTTTGCAGCTGATGACCCAGCAGCAGCTTCTCGATCAGCTGCAGACTGGAATAATCCGCCCACTGCACATCATCCAGAAACAGCACTAAGGGTTTCTCGTTATGCGTAATTCCTTCGATGAACTTGGCAAAGGTAAGATAGAACCGGTTGGTTTCTTCTGCCGGATTCAGCGATTCCATCTCCGGCTGAATGCCAATCCAGGTGTCCAGTTCAGGAATCAGACCGGCAATCAGATTGCCATTCCCATCGAGAGCCTTGGCTAATGCCTCCTTGAGATAGGCCTTGTGATTCTCATCAGGACTATCCATCAACTGGCTGATTAATCGCCGAAACGCCTGAATAATGGCACTGTAGGGGATATTCTGGTTATACTGATCGAACTTTCCTTCTGCAAAAAGTCCCTTCTCCTGACTTATGTACTTGTGCAGCTCATGGACCAGTGCGGTTTTACCCACCCCGGCTTCTCCGGTGACCAGCATCAGTTGTGTACTGCCCTTGACACTTCTGCGGAACGAATCCACGAGACGTCCAAGCTCCTGATCGCGTCCATATAACCGCTGCGGAATCCGAAAGATATTCAGCCGGTCTTCTGCACCAACTACGAAGTTCTCCTGGCCAGCCAGACATTTCTTCAAGTCCGCTTTAATTCCATATGCGCTGCGGTACCGGTCCTCCGAAGACTTTTCCATTAGCTTCATTATTACTGCTGACAGACTGCTTGAGACCCTTCCCCCAGTTGCCTTATATGGAGGAACTGCTTCTTTGGCAATAATGGAGTAGATCTGCTCCAGCATCTCTCCCGCATCATAAGGCTTCTTGCCCGTCATCATCTCATAGAGGACTATGCCCAAGGAATAATAATCACTTCGGTAGTCCACATTGCGGTTCATTCTGCCGGTCTGCTCGGGTGATATGTACAGCAAGCTGCCTTCCAGTACACCATTGTTCTGAAAATCCCGCTTCTCCCTGGACAGCTTCACGGCTAGGTCGAAATCAATAATTTGTACAATATTCTGATCCCTGTTCCAAATGATATTGGAAGGCTTGATATCCTTGTGGATGACATTCCGCTCGTGAATCGCCCCCAGAATATCTACGATCCGAACCGCCAGCTGTATCAGTACCTCTGGCTCCGGCTGATCCTCTGCCATGATTCTTTTGAGCGAACGTCCGTGAATATCCTCCAGCACCATAATGTAGGAGTTATTCTGCTCCTCCAGCCTGTATGGCTTGATGACACCGCTCGTGTTCTCGCTCAGCTCCTTGAGCAGCTTGTACTCCTGCTTGAACCTCATCACTGCTTCCGTTCCGGCATATTCCGGCTTAAGTACTTTCAGAATGACCGATTCACCCGTTACGGAATCGATACTTCTGTATACGGATTTTATATATTGATCAGAAATCGTCTCCAGTACCTCATATCGGTCAAACACAACCATACCCACTCCACCTTTAGCTCTGTTCTCCCGTCACTTCAATATCCGCATCAAACTTAAAGATATAGGCAGCAATCAGCCAAATAATCCAGCAGTTCAGCCCAAAAAAGAGATATCCGAAATACCCCAGGACGGGCATCTCTGAGAATATATGAAATTTGTCCAAATAAGGTACCGAGTACTTCCAGTAGTTAGGATTGGTTGGCATAGAATCATGGAACCACTCGCTGCCGAAATTCCAGAACTCCCAAAAGAATCCGTTAAACAGTGTGGCAAGCCCAATCAGAATGACACTGGACCAGTCCCCGTTCTTAACCGGAGTAAAAGGCGTCCAGAATCCCACAAGTGCCATTGCCGCGGAGAGCATCGGGACAAGTGCCACCCACAACACCCAGAACAGCAAATATGGATAATAACCCATCCCAAAAGCCAATATCAGCCCTATCACATAGTAAATGATCAGAAAAATCCGGGAGACGTTGAATTTCGGACCATACCGATAGCGGTTCCTGAACGCGCTAAAAGTCTTAAGTAACAGGTACCATTCAAAGATTGCCGGAAGCACCGTCGTATACGACAGTGAGAACCAGAACACATTGCCAAAGTTCGAGAACACCTCATTATTCGGATAATACCAGTTCTCAATCACAAAGAAATTAAGATATTCAAAAGCAAACCAGCTGAAGCAGGACACTACAGCCAGCAGCTGCATCACATGCGGTTTGCGCGATATGATCGAAGCGCCTTTATTTCTTTTATACACCAATCCGTCTAGAATTAATATGAATGACCACCATAATGGTACAAAAGTGTAGTATTCGAACGAAATGAACAGCTTGACCCGGGCCCACATTAGGAACCAGCTGATGGCAAGCACTGGCAGGCTCCACCAGAACCAGACCGGAAAAGGAGTTCCCCCGTCTTTCGGTACGGGTGTTTCGCGGACCTTTTTGAAGCCAAACCACCGGGGAAAAACCAGAATCAATGTAATCAGCAGCGCGACAATGCAGGCCAGGGAAAAGTACAGCAGGCTGAAACCAGGGTCTGCCTCTACTTTTTGAGCGGGAAAATCGCCATACCCCGGCAGCTGCCCCTTCCACTTGACCAGGCTCCCAATCAAGGGAAGCAGAAAGATCAGAGCAAAAGTCAGGATCAGGAAGAACGTTTTATTTTTTTTAAACATGGCGGTAACCCCTCTTATAGTTGAAAAGTCGAATTTTGTGATGAACGAAACTATTCGATATCAGTCCAGATTATTCCTGCTTTGTTTATAACCATTCCTACCATTTTCGTACCAGCCTGGAAGCTCACAAGCAAAAGGCGCCCACACGGCCAGGGATATGGCTGTGGAACGCCCGTTTAATATGGAAATAATGTAATTTATTATCAGAATAGATTAATCCTGCTCCGCCTTAAGAAAGGGTTCAAGAACACTGACTATCATCTCATGATCTTCCTCACCAGATAATCCGGAGACCGAAATCGTTCCGACCTGACCTGCGTTCCTGATATATACAGGGAAGCATCCGCCCTCAGCGGCATACTCCATCGGATCAACGAAGGCATTGTCCTGAATCGTAGTGTTCCATGATTTATATAGCACATGCATATAGTAAGAGTAGTGGCCGAAATGGTTGGCTGTGTTTATTTTGCGGGCAATCCAGCGGTCGTTGTTCGGACCTGTGTCATTCATTTTGGCATGGAACAGAACTTGGCCATTCTTGCGGATATCCACCACGATTAGCTTATCCATTGCCACAGCTCTCTCCACAATGGCATTGCCCAGCCGGATGGCTGTCTGATTGGTAAATGTGCTGAATTGCAAATTCCGCTCCTGCTGCAAAAGCTGTTCCAATAATAAAGTATAATCTTCCAAGGTCCACACTTCCTCTTCGTTGGGTTGCTGATAGCCAAGCGTAAGATCAAAATCAGAGCTGCAGATGATAGCTTTCGCTGAATTCACTCATTACTCCTCTATCTTGTTATTGTAAGGACAGGAAGTCCTAGAAAAGAAGCATACCGCTCAGCGGCCAACATCAGCCTTTCTTCTTGGTCCTGTGCCAGCTTGGTAAAGGGACTGAATTTCAGGTCAACCCCTTTGGTCTTGACGGTTCGTTTCCATGTGCCGATGATCTGCCCGCCTGCGGCAATCGTCGGAAGAAACACACCATTATTACCCGGTACGATAAGCGGGGCGGTCTCAGGCTCAAGCACAGCACTACGGTCGCCATAACCGAGAATATATTCATCGAAGCCGGGAAGCAAATGAACCTCAGAGGCTATTGGCATGTGTCCTCTGGATGAAGCTGGACTCCAGTACTCCGTGCCAGAGAATACACCGGTCTCAAGTTTGCTCTTCACTGCGTCCAGCCCGGCTCTGGCTTCTGTTAGCGTTAATCCGGCCCACCAGGCAAAATCTTGTACGGTAGCCGGTCCATGGGCTGTGAAATAGCGCAAAGCCAGCTCGGAGAGCGATTCCTCGAAGGACAGCTCCCGGGAATGCTCCACCCACTGGTCTAGCAGCACAAAGGTTTGCTGTTTGCCGCTGCGCGGACCAAAGCAGATCAGCCCATTATAAGCACTATGCCACAAAATATGATAACCGCGCTGCCCTCCGGTGCGGATACCTTCCGCCTCGAGCAGGGCAAGCACATCCGGCCGCCGTAGACTTCCGCCATTCTTAAGTGCGTTATAGATGATTTTCCTGGCGCGTCCCAGGGTCTTCTCATCCAGTTCCAGCTGCTCCATTCTCCGCACAGCCTGCCTTAAGAGACGCGGAGCACATAGCTGAAGCAGCCATTTCACATCCTCCGGCGGCACGAAATGAATCGTTCCCCGCAGCGTCCAGGTTAGCGCAATCTTTCGCTCTGCTACTGCCCGTTCAACCTGGGCCAGCGTGGCGGAAGGCGTCCGGAGGCCAATCGCCCACACAGCCTGCAGATAATCCTGGGCCTGCAGAGCCCCTAATCTCCGGACAACCTCCTCCGGCTCCATAGAGGCAGAGCTGTGAATAAACTGATTAGCCAGTCTTCGGTCCGCGATGTCCGTATTCACGATTTCCATCCTCCTTTGCCTCAGGTCCTAACATCAGTTCCCATACTTTCCTCCAGTATATTGAAACCATCCGCAGGTTGTCCATCTGAAGACAGAAAGGCGCCCATATCTAATGATATACAGATCATCTGCGAGGCACTAATCCACGTAATCTCACAGTGAGTCCTTCCAGCGACCTTGGTTCCCACTCTGTTCCGGCGGCAAAGACTGTGCACTGCTCGTATATTTCTAAATGGACAAGTACATGATACAATGTGGAAATATTGCGTTTGCCTTTACAATAACCACTTTAGAGGAGTGAAGCCTGTGGCAATTAATGTGTACTTCAATTTTAACGGAAACGCACGTGAAGCTGTAGAGTTTTATGCAACAGTGTTTGGAACAGAGCCCCCGCAGATCATGACTTTTGGTGAGGCACCTCCGGACCCTTCCCACCCTCTTCCCGAGGAAGCCAAGCATCTGGTCATGCACGCCATGATGTTCATTGACGGAAGTCCAGTGATGTTCTCGGATGTCTTCCCCGGTATGCCTTATACTGAAGGAAATAATATAAATCTCACCCTGATGAATGCTGATACCGGCAAAATCAAAGCATGGTACGACAAGCTCAAAGAAGGCGGTACTGTTATCATGGAACTACAGGAGACCTTCTGGAGCAAATGTTACGGCAGTCTGAAGGACAAATTCGGGATCATCTGGCAGCTAAGCCATGAAGACGGCCAAAGCGGCGACAACGCTTAATCTCCCACTCCGGTCATCCAAATACTGTTAAGGATATAGTTCTCTGAGCCATTTGGGAGATGCTGTATCCTTTTTTCATGCAGATTAAAGTATCACGAATACCATTTTTTTATGCGCTTTCAGCCCAATCTGTGTTTTAATAAGTATACCGCTATCGGCAAATTCCGCTGTAAAGGAGCCTCACTAATGGA
Organism: Paenibacillus helianthi; assembly: GCF_001909055.1. Lineage (GTDB taxonomy): Bacteria > Bacillota > Bacilli > Paenibacillales > Paenibacillaceae > Paenibacillus_AQ > Paenibacillus_AQ helianthi. Next base: position 304,235 of record NZ_LVWI01000037.1, on the reverse strand, counting down.
AATATCCGCTTTTTTGCTGCCCAAGGACCAGGTATCGTATATTACCTCCTCCATTACCATGCTGGAGGCCCTGGTACAACTGGAGAATCATTATTATTCTGCCATCCCCATTATTGATGGAGAAGGTAAATATGTGGGAACCTTATCCGAAGGGGACTTGCTGTGGAAGCTGAAGGATACGGCAGGATTAAGCTTTGAGAACATGCGGGATGTGACCGTAGGCGATATTCAGCGTCATGTTCACAACGAAAGTGTCGGGATTCACGCACAGATGGAGGATATGCTGACGCTGGCTGCAGATCAGAATTTTGTTCCGGTTGTCGATGACAAAGGCATCTTCCTGGGCATTATCCGCCGGAAGGACATTATTGAATATTACACCCGGAATATTACCGATTAGCAGACATTCATGTACGCCATGATACACAAGCAGCGGCTGTGCAGTCCCGGGTGGGACAGCACAGCCGCTGCTTGTGTGAATAGCTTTTCTTAGAGAATCTCAAATACATGGGTCAGACGGGTAAGTTCGAATATCTTCCGCACATTGGCATTCAGCGACTGAAGCTTGATTGTGCCACCGTTCTCCACACACTTCTTGTAGGAGCTGACGATTACTCCAAGCCCGGTGCTATCGATAAAGGCGCATGTACTGAAATCAAGAACAAAGCTGTAGGTCCCCTTATCAATATATTCCTTTACCTTTTCTCTGAAGTCGCTGGCTTCTTCCACGGAGAACATCTCCGGCATTTCGATGGTAATCTCGCTCAAGCTATTCACCCCTGATTATAAATTTCTCTACGAGCGTTTCCAGTTCATACGCCATGGCACTTACTTCCTGGGCAGAGGCCGCAAAGTTTGTGACCGTTGCCGCCTGTTCTTCTGTAGCACTTGATACATTCTCACTATTGATTGCCGCCACTTCCGAAATGGTCCCCATCGAATCAATCAGTCTGATAATCTGATCTGAGGTAGCTACCTCGTCCCGGGTAATATCCAGAATCTCGCGGACACTGTCTGTAATAAGCTCCACGGAATTGATAATATGCACGAAAACGTGATCCGTCTCAGTCACTTCGCGAACACCACCTTCAACCGCCTCTGAAGCACCTCTCATGGAGGCTACTGCCTGGGTAATCCGTGTGACCATATCATTCACCAGAACTGAAATTTCACTGGCCTGCCTGTGGGTTTCATCGGAGAGCTTCCGCACTTCTTCAGCTACCACACTGAAGCCCCTGCCGTCCTCACCGGCTCTAGCGGCTTCAATGGCTGCATTCAGGGCCAGCAGGTTGGTCTGACCGGCGATAGCGTTAATCGTACCAATAATTGATGATACCTTGCCTGAGAGTTCACTCACCTCCTGCAGCTGATCTTCGGTTTCCTGTGTGCTGCTGCTGATAATGTTCATGGCTTCGACCGTATTCATGACCTGTTTTCTTCCGCGCTGGGCCGCCTGATTGGTCAGATCGGCATTACCGGAAGTAGCAGACGCCTTACTCTGGGCCAGCTGCACCAGACTGGAGAGCTGTACAAGAACCTGGGAGGCATTGATTACGGACTGATTGTTATTCTCTGCGCCGGCGGCAATCTCCTGAGTACTCGAGCTGATCTCCTGAATCGATGCGCTAATCTCCTCCGACGAGGCCGCCATTTCTTCCGACATGGAAGTCAAGGAGATCGAGCCTGCCCTCACTTTCTCGATGATGGCATCCTGTTTGTCAATCATCGTATTAAATGCTTCACTCAGCTCCTGCAGCTCGTCTCCTGTGCGGATAGAGGTATGTACAGTCAGGTCCCCTTCTCCCGCAAGAGACATCGCCTTCTCCAGCCTGATAATCGGATTGACAATGCTGCGGGTGGTGAAAAAATAAGCCACAAGCAGGGCGATTACTATACAGGCTAGAGTGATAATAATAGTCATGTTGCGGATATTAATCGCTGGAGCCATATAATCCTGAACATTGGCGGTAGTGGCCACTATCCAGTTTCCGGCAGGCTGAAAGGATACATACTTATGAACACCTTCATAGGTGTAGAACCCGTGGGCAGCCTTGCCATTTTTCATAACCTGAAAGATTGCACTAAGTTCCTTATTACTGTTACCGTCAAGCGTCTCCTTCAGAATCTTCTCCTTCTTGGGATGATATATAATCAGACCAGTGCGGTCGACCATATATCCATAGCCGCTGTCTCCAACCTTGACCTTGGCTACTGGAGCGGTAAGGTTATCGAACAGAACAGTTCCGATCAGCACCCCTGTAATTTGTCCATTCTGCTCCAGCGGGCGGGCAATAGCCACAATATTATGACCGCTTTCTTCAGAGACGAGAACTTCGCTCTCTGTTTCTTTTCCCTGCAGGGCTTGTTTGAAATAATCCCGGTCCTTAACACTAAGATTCGGATTCACAGAGCTGCTGGTCAGCAATACCTGTCCGTCATTGCCGGCTATGATGATAGATTCCAGCAGCTTCGCATGATCCTTCTGTAAGCCTGAGATATAAGAATACGCCAGGCTTTTCGCTGTCTTGCCTGCCGGATTACCCGCAAAGCTTGCCAGCGTATCATTTTGACCGGCAATCCCAAGATAATTACTTACGGCCGTTAGCTCCGAATCGACAGATTGGCCAGTTGAGGCAGTGGTATCGCGCAATTCCTCCTCGATCGTTTTTTGCAGCGCATTAGAGGCTTGATTATACGAAATGATTCCCGAAATGGACAAAGGCACACTAATAATCAAAAACAGCAGAATACTCATTTTAACTTTTAGACTTAACTTCACGGGATTCTCTCCTTCTTCTGTCTACGAGGGATTTACGCATTTGCTGATGTACATCGTGTTGTGAATCATGTCCACTTGATCGGAGAAGCAGCGGATCAGGTACAGACCTCTCCCGCCTTCATCAAGCAGCTCGTCACTGCTGATCATGTCCGGGAATACCAATGTACCTGCTCCTTCCCCGGAGTCTTCCACCTGAAGTTCAAGCTGCTCGCCGCTCAGCAAATACCGGATAATAATCGGCTTGCTAGCATCGCTATGATTACCGTGGTAGTAAGCATTGGTAATGGCTTCGATCAGAATCAGCCGAATGTCAAACGCATAAGCCTCCAGATGAAGCTCTTCTATAATTCCGTCAATAATTCGCTGATGCTGCTCCAAACCATGGATTCGAATTTCCTTCTGAACAGCTCTCATAATCCGCTCCTTCATTCACTTAATAGATAGGCTCAGCCAGGTGCAGTCATCCTGTAATGAAGCTCCCGCAATCCGGTCGGTCAGATATTCGTAGCTGCCGCTCAGTTCCTGGCTGTCAAAGAGAAGATCCATCCCGTCGCTGTAAAAGCAAAAACGGTCTCCCGATTGAAAGGATATGGATTTCTCCTCAAATTCACTGTCTCCGAACATGCCTAGCGGCGCGCCTTTGACGGTAATGCATTGGCCCTCCCGGTCCTTGGGCACATAGATGAATTCATTGATCCCTGCACCCGCTGCCTTCAGCAAGCCGGTTCCAAAATCCAGACAAAAGCAGCAGCCCGCAATATAATCCTCGCCCAGATGCAGTATAGCTTTCTGGTTCAATTCCTTCATGACCTGCAGCGGATCATCAGTAACCTCCATACAATCCGCAAACAACACCCTAAGGGCAGAGATGTTCAGCGCGGCGGTGATTCCCTTGCCCGTCACATCACCAATCATTCCAACTACCCTTTCCTCATCAATCTTATGAAAAATGAAGAAATCGCCACTCAGTGTCCGGGCCGGAATATACAGCTTCTCCAGTTCTGCCTTCTCCTCCAGCGGAAAAACCACTGCATGCCGGTGATCCTGCAGCTTGACTGCCCGCTCCACTTCCTTTTTGCTCTCCGTGATGTCCCTCAGCACCAGCTGTAACGCCTTTTCTTCCTCATAAATGATCGGTACACCTGAAATCTCAACATCGAAAATACGGTTATCATGCCGGATGAACCGCTGTTCGAAGCGAAATCTCTCCTTGGCGATGGAGCCCCAGGTCATAAGCTTGTTATATTTGGCGCTCCTTATGTATTGCTCGCTAAAAAAGGACTCTATTCTCTGTCCAATCAGCTCCTGTTTCTTTTTACCGAACATTTTTTCGGTTTGTTTGTTGGCAAACAGGATGGTGCCTCCGCTATAGACCATAATGGCTTCGGGACAGAGCTCAACCAGATCCCTGTATCTCTCTTCACTCTCACGAAGCCGCTGCTCCGAACGAACCCGCTCGCTGATGTCATGAACAACCATGTAGATGCTTGACCTCCCGAGCATGGACATCATGCCGGTATGAATCTCCACATCAATTACCTGCCCCCCAGCGAGCAGGTGCCTGTCCATAAAGACCCTGTTAGCCCCATGTTCGTCACCAGGCATTCCTTGTACAATGAAATCTTCCAATCCGGCATACGGGTCGGCCTGCAGATCCGTAATATGAAGTTTCCGAAAAATACGGATAGGGTAGCCGTAGAATTCACAGGCTGCCCTGTTGGCATCGGTAATCGATCCGTCTACCGGATTCACCAGCAAAGTAATCAGATGGTTGTTTTCATAAATGCAGCCATAATGGTCCATGCACTGCTCGGGGCTGGGTGCCCTGTGCAGATTTTTGCAATGTTTATCTACTGCCATTCTTCGTCCTCTATTCTGATTCAGCTTTGAAACCTTACCATTATATGCATTTAATTTTCATTCAGCCGTGAATTCCGACACACACAGCAAAAAAAACTATCAGAAGCTCGATCCGTGTCAAAAAAACAAAAAACCGGACGTTTCCTTACAAGAAGGAGAACGCCCGGGTTCGGGTATGGCAGTTTACAGTTCAGTCAGGATAATTGTGCCCTGCGGAGTAATGGCCAGTGTATGCTCATACTGGGCTGACAGGCCTCCATCGATCGTGCGGGCCGTCCACCCGTCCGCATCTACCTTAGTACGATAGCTTCCGGTATTCAGCATCGGCTCAATGGTAAATACCATGCCTTCTTTGAGTCTTGGTCCTTTCCCTGCGGGTCCATAGTGAGGTACCTCAGGTGCTTCATGCATTTCAGAACCAATGCCGTGACCAATGAAATCACGTACGACCGAGAAGCCGTTCGACTCGGCATAGACCTGTATCGCATGGGCAACATCCCCGATCCGGTTACCGGCGACCGCTTGCTCAATACCTTTGAACAATGACTCTTTGGTCGTATTCAGCAGTTTCTCCGCCTGTTCGCTAATATTGCCGATGGCGTAGGACCAAGCCGAATCTGCCAGCCAGCCATTCAGGTTCACAACCATATCAATGGTTACGATATCGCCGTCTTTCAACTCCTCATGCTTCGGAAATCCATGGCAGATCACATCATTTACAGATGCGCAGGTCGCGTAAGGATAGCCGTGATAGCCTTTTTGCTCCGGGGTAGCTCCTTGGGAGAGAATGAATTTCTCTGCAAACTGGTCAATTTCCCAGGTTGTGATTCCGGGCTTAATGATTTGGGCGATTTGCCGGTGGCATTCCGCAAGAATTTTGCCGGCTGCCCGCATTTTCTCGATCTCTTCCATCGTTTTCATGATGATCATTCGTTTCGCCTCTTCTGTACAGAACACATTACTTACAATAATGGCTCTTGGTTATAGTTTGGTCGTTCTTCTCTATATTATGAAAGATATTCGCCGAAAATCCAAATTTAATCTGAATTCACAAGCAGAAACGGCAATAGAAGGATAATTTAATGCGTGAAGCATATAAATTCTTATATTTTCAAAAAAAGAAACGAACCCTGCCTTCTTAAAGAAGGAAACGGGTTCGTTAAGTTCATGAATCAGTCGTGGAAATGAAGTCCAGAGGTAACCGCCTTGACGTATCCGCTGCGGATTACAAAATCCCCAAAGTGCTCGCCGCTTTGGCGCTCCCTGGCGTATTGATGGAGGATTGGTTCAAGCGTTGCCAGAATTTCCTGTTCATCGATATTTTCCTTATACAGTTTATTCAGACGGTCGCCGGTAAAACCTGCTCCCAGATACATATTATATCTGCCCGGAGCCTTCCCGATGAACGAGATCTCCCCCAACGCCGGTCTGGCGCAGCCATTCGGGCAACCCGTCATGCGGATCACAATTTCTTCCTCCCGAAGTCCTGCTTCGTCAATGATCAGCTCCAGCTTATCCAGCAGCAGCGGCAGATAACGCTCTGCCTCGGCCATGGCCAATCCGCACGTCGGCAGCGCTACACAGGACATCGAGCTGCGCCGCAGAGCCGAATGATGCGCACCCTCTGTCAATCCATACTGCTTGGCGAGTTCCGTAACCTTACGTTTCTTCGAACTGCTGACATTGCCTATAATCAGATTCTGATTGGGGGTCAGCCGGAAGTCTCCGTCATGGATTTTGGCGATTTCCCGCAGGCCTGTCATGAGCTTGCTGCTCTCCGTATCATGAATCCGTCCACTCTGGATATACAGCGTCAGGTTCCATCTGCCGTTCACACCTTTCACCCAGCCGTAACGGTCACCGTTATGGTCGAAGTGAAAGCCCCTTGCCGGTTCAAGCTCCCACCCTAACCGGTTCTGCAATTCACCGGTAAACCATTCCAGACCATGACGGTCAATGGTGTATTTGAAACGGGCATTTTTGCGGACCGAGCGGTTGCCGAAGTCGCGCTGAATCGTAACGGTTTTCTCCGCCAGATCAATCATTTGCTCCGGCCGGCAGAAGCCTATTACCCGTCCAAGCTGCGGATACGTACTTGTATCCCCATGAGTCATCCCCATGCCGCCGCCAACCGTTACATCGAATCCTGCCAGCTTGCCGTTTTCCAGAATTGCGATAAAGCCAAGATCCTGGGAGAATACATCCACATCATTGGATGGAGGGACCGCGATGCCGATTTTGAACTTGCGGGGCAGATAGACCGGGCCGTAGATCGGTTCGACTTCTGCTCCGTCTTTGCTGTCCACTACCTTTTCACCGTCCAGCCAAATTTCATGGTAGGCAGGGGTACGCGGTGCCAAATGATCGCTGATCTTGCGTGCCCACTCATAGACCTCGGCATGAACCTCGGACTGGTACGGATTGGGAGCGCTCATCACATTGCGGTTAACGTCACCGCAAGCAGCGAGGGTCGTCATCAGCGTATCGTTGATGGTCTTGATGGTCTTTTTCAAATTCCATTTGAGCACTCCGTGCATTTGAAAGGCCTGTCTTGTCGTCAGCCGCAAGGTACCGTTGCCGTATTTGTGTGCCAGTTCGTCCATGACCAGCCATTGTGCCGGGGTAGCCACACCACCAGGTGCGACCACACGCAGCATGAACTGAAAGGCCGGCTCCAGCTTCGAGCGTTCCCGTTCACTGCGCAAATCCCGGTCATCCTGCATGTAGCTGCCGTGGAACTTAAGCAACCGGTTATCATCCTCAGGCAGACCTCCGGTGATCGGGTTCTTCAACGTCTCCACAAGGGCTCCCCGCAAATAATTGCTCTCGAGCTTAATATGTTCAACATCACTAGGCGGGCCGCCGATGGGCTTCACCACTGATTCATTATTCGCCATTGCTGCAAGTCTCCTCCCGCATTCACTGTATGTTAATGTTTAGTACACATCGCGCTGGTAACGCTGCTCCTGCTGCAGATTGTCCAGATAGGCTGCTGCTGCTTCGGGGCTTAGTCCGCCTTCCTCCTGAATAACGCTGATCAGCGCTGCGTGGACGTCGTGGGCCATATGCTTTTCATCCCCGCAGACATATACATGGGCGCCTTCCTGCAGCCAGGCATAGAGCTCTTGACTATGCTCCAGAATGCGGTGCTGCACATAGACTTTCTCTTCTGTATCCCGGGAGAAGGCCACATCCAGCTTATTCAGCACGCCGTCCTTCAGCATCCGCTGCCAGTCTGTCTGGTAGAGGAAGTCTGTCACAAAATGACGGTCTCCGTAGAACAGCCATGTCTTGCCTTCTGCACCTTGCTCCTCGCGTTCCTCCAGGAACGAGCGGAACGGCGCAACTCCTGTACCGGGTCCGATCATGATCACTGGCACATCGGGATTTGCCGGAAGCTTGAAATTCGGATTGTTCTGGATGTATACCGGCAAAGTGTCTCCTGGCTGCACACGCTCCGCGCAGTGAACCGAGCAGACACCATAGCGTTCTCGTCCATGGGACTCATAGCGTACCGCCCGCACGGTAAAGTGAACCTCTTCAGGATTGGCATTATAGCTGCTGGCGATGGAGTATAGTCTTGCCGGCAGCTTGCGCAGGATGGTTACGAAGCTGCAGGCTGGTACATCCCATGGCGCGAAATCTTGAATCAGGTCGAGCAGATCACGACCCTGGATGTATTCTTTCAACTGCTTGGAACGGTCCGGCAGCAGCAGTTCATGCAGCGCGGGAGCTGTTGACAGCTTCGCTGCCTGCTCCAGCAGCGGTTTGGTCAGGACGGTTATTTCATAATGGCGGAGAAGCGCTTCATGAAGGGTGCCCTCTTCACCTTTTTTGTTCAGGGGAACGGTTTCCCCGGAGTTCCAGCCCATGGCGGCAATAATCTCTTCTACCAGCCGGGGATGATTCTCGGGATAGACTCCCAGGGAGTCACCAGGTTCGAAGGTCATGTTAGAACCAGCCAGCGACAGCTCCAGATGGCGGGTTTCACGATCCGAGCCGCGTCCGTTCAGATTCAGATTCTCCAGCACCTCTGCCTGGAACGGATGATTGCGGGAGTATGCCGATTGCAGCGATTCCGCGTGTTCGGCCGCAAGCACAGCCTCTTCAGCAATAGCGGGGGCACTCTGGGCACCGTTAAGGGCGGTAATCACTTGTTCCATCCAATCAGCGACCGGCTCGTCATAGTCCAGATCGCAATCTGCACGGGGGCTTAGACGCTGGCCGCCCAGCTCTTCCAGCCTCTGGTCGAAATCCTTGCCCGTCTGGCAGAAGTATTCATATGAGGTATCCCCGAGTGCCAGCACCGAATACCGTAAATGATTCAATTGGGGCGCTCTTTTGCTATAGAGAAATTCGTGAAGCGAACGTGCATTATCCGGTGGTTCACCCTCACCATGCGTGCTGACCAGAATCAGCAGGTTCTCTACCTTCTTCAGTGCATTCGGCTTAAAGCTGTTCATCGCAGATACGGTGACCTCGAATCCCTGCTCCTTCAGCTTGCCTGACAGGCTGGAAGCGAGACGCTGGCAATTGCCAGTCTGCGATCCGAAGAGTACGGTGATATCGCGGGAAAAGGACGGCTGGGCAATCGCAACTGAAGCAGCTGAAGCAATTGCAGCACCCGGAACGGGTGTTACAGGCACAGCCGGCGCAGTAGTGGAGTCAACGGATATGCCCTGCAGTGTTATTGCGGATATATAGCCGCCGAGCCAAATCTGCTGTGTCTGCGTCAGTGACGGCAGAAGGCGGTTTAGAAGATCAACCTGTTCCTCGGTAAAAGGACTGTTCGTAACATGTAATTGCAACACTATCGACCTCTCCTCGCATGAAATCTGCTTCCCTCTTAACAACATAAATTCAGGCTATCACAATTATATGAAACGATCAACGAGACAGCCGGCTGCTAAATTCACACTTATAATCCAATAAATTCAATAAAACGCACAAAAGCCGCTTAAATCAGAGTAAAAAGCTCTGATTTAACCAGCTTCATTACATTTTATGATAACTTTTATTAGATAAAATGATACTTAGTAATCGATAAAGCAGCAAGAATTTCACAAAACCTGCCTATTGATATGCCGGATAGTCATTCCAAGGACATTCAGCCCGAAGGTCTTACCTTTTTAAAGAAAAACGCTTCAGCGGTTTCTTGAGCAGATGTACCAAAACCAGCAGCCCCCCGGCGTTGATCGCCAAGTCTGCAAGGTTCAGAATGCCGCCACGGCTGCCGAAGACCAGAAAATCCGTTACCTGATGGTAAATAACACGATCCATGGCGTTGCCGATTGCCCCGCCTACCAGAAATCCGCTCGCCGCTTCCAGTAACGGTCCCCTCAGCACTCCCTTTCGTCTGTAATAGAACACCGCTGCAACAAAGGCTACCGCAACAATGGCGAAATATGGGCCGAATCCCTGAAAAGAGCTGAATGCTGCGCCACTGTTCTCGTAATACGTAAACTGCAGGTGCCCGCTCCATACAGGAATGGTTTCCCCCAGCTGCATCTTGGAGCGTACCGCCCACTTGGCGGCCTGATCCGCTATAACGACCAATATGGATATTAAATAAAAAAGCGTAATGGCCACCCCCTCTGCACTCGGCAAAAATAGCGATACTGTTCATTCTTACTGTTCAGCTTATCACAGGAAGACCCTGGATTCATCCTTGCCAGCCTCCGCAAAACAATCTGGACTTTGAGGCGACGCCCGGTGATTACTACGCCCACGGCTACACCCGCTTTTTTAAGGACAGCGCTGCCTTAGCGAGAAAAATAAAAAAACGCGGGAATATCCCAAAGGATGCTCCCGCGCTGTCCAGCTCCCGCAGCCGGTATACTATATTGATTTCCGCCGGAACTCTTACCAGGCGTAGGCTTCCGGTGCCGGACGGCCCGGTCCCGGGAAAATCTCGTCCAGCTTCTTCAGCGTATCTGCATCGAGCACGATCTCGGTGACTCTCAGCGAGTCTTCGAACTGTTCAATCGTCCGTGGCCCGATAATCGGTGCGGTAACGGCAGGATTGGCCAGTACCCAGGCCAGCGCCACTTGGTCTTCATGCTCCCCAAGCTCCTTACAGAGCGCGGAGAATTGCTCCAGCTGGCTCCGGTGCTGCTCCAGCTTGGCCGAACGGGCGCTGCGCACACCACTTTTGGACAGCGCATTGCGTCCAAGCAGGCCGCCAGCCAGCGGACTCCATGGGATCACTCCCAGACCCAGCTCCTGCGAAGCTGGAAGGACCTCCAGCTCCGGCGTCCGCTCCAGCAGGTTGTACAGATGCTGCTCGGAGACAAGCCCCAGGAAATGGCGTTCTTTGGCCTTTGCCTGGGCAGCGGCAATATGCCAGCCCGCAAAGTTGCTGGACCCGATGTAATCGGCTTTGCCCTGGGAGACCAGAATTTCAAATGCGCCCCACAACTCGTCCCAGGAGACATTCCGGTCAATATGATGCATTTGATACAGTTCAATGTGATCCGTCTGCAGACGTTTCAGTGAGCCTTCGAAATGACGTCTGATCTTGTATGCGGACAAACCTGCACCTGAATTGGGACCGTCCTGCTCGTCGAACATGTCACCGTAGACTTTGGTAGCCAGAACAACCTTCTCGCGCCGGCCGCCTCCCTGCTGAAACCATCGGCCGATAATTTCTTCAGTCCAGCCGCGCCGGTCATTGCCGCCGTATACATTGGCTGTATCAAAAAAGTTGATGCCCGCATCCAAGGCAGCGTCCATAATTCTGAAGGCTTCCTTTTCCTCGGTTTCTGGGCCGAAATTCATGGTACCCAGACATAGTTGGCTAACCTTCAAACCGGATTTTCCCAAATAACTGTATTTCACTCGCATTTCCTCCCTTGCATTCCTGATTGGTTGTCTGCTGCAAGATCACTATATACCTTAGAGTCTACTGTAAGGCAAGCCATATTAGCAGTCATTATCCGGAAAGAGGACTTCTCCCGACTTCAGCTGTATCTCCACAATTTCCTGTAGTGTGTTCGATAGCTCTCCCGGCGGATACGGCTTCGTCAGATATGTCTTCACGTTCTCAAGCATACTCTTATCCGTCTTGTCCAGCGCCGAGGAGATCACAATCGGCACCTGTTCGGTCCGGGGATCATTTTTGAGCATACGGATCAGATCCCAACCGTCCAGCTCCACTCCCAGCATCAGATCTACGACAATAGCCACAAAAGATGACTTCAGCGCCTGGTCGAATGCTTTTTGGGGATGGTAATGATGGGTGACCCGGAAGCCCTTGCCCTTCAGCTCTTCCGAGAGCAGCAGGGACAGGCTGTAATCATCTTCAACAATCATTACATTAGGCTTCTGTTCCTTATCAGCGCCCCACTTGGCAGACTCCTCCACATGCCCGCTGTCTTCTGCCAACTCCATAGGCAAGCTGAACCAAACGGTAGTGCCTTCACCCTCCACTGACTCGATGCCGATGGTCCCTTTGTGCTTTTCAATAATTTCCTTGCAGATCGCAAGCCCTAGTCCGGTTCCTCCGATCCGCTTGGACGCGCTGTTATCCACTCTTCTGAATTTCTGGAACAGCTGGCCAATCTGATTCTTGGGAATACCCAGCCCCTGATCGTGGACCCGCACTATAATCCGGTTCGGTTCATTGTGGAGCAGTACTTTGACTTCATGGCTTCCCGGTGAAAATTTGATGGCATTGCTCAGCAGGTTGGTAAGCACCTGAATGATCTTGTCCTTGTCAACAGCCACCTCATCTTGCACAGCATCGTCTTCCAAAAGGATATGGTGAGTACTGCTGAGCTTGTATTGGTCAATAACGCCGAGCACAATTTCACTGAGATGTGCCGGTTCGACATTATACTGCTGTGTCCCCGATTCCATTCGCTGCAGATCCAGAAAGTCATTAATCAGCTCGGTCAAACGTTTCGCTTCCTTGTGAATTGTCTCCAGATATTTAAGCTGCTTCTCCGGCTTCATGGTTTTGGACAGCAGCAGCTCCGTGAAGCCAAGAACACTGGACAGCGGAGTCCGCAGTTCATGGCTGACTGTGCTGACCAGCTCGGACTTCATCAGGTCAAGCTCATATTCACGTGTGATATCGCGGTGTACGAACAGCGTCCCGATCCGGTCTTCACGGCGGAGGACCGGAATTGCATAGACATCGACATGTTGAATCTCCTCGGTGCCCAGTGAATATTTCATTGTGCTGGAATCCATGGCCGATTCGGACATCGCATGCTCGTAGAATTGCCGTAGCTCTGCAGATTCATTGGACTTGCCGGTGAATGCTTCCAGCCAATCCTCCGCAGGAACCAGCGAACCCTCGGTCCAATCGCTATAGCGGAACAGCTCACTGAGCGCCTTGTTGATATGCTGCATTACGCCTTCGGTATTGACGAACTGGATACCCTCATTTACATTGTTGACGATATCCCGGTTCAGCTTGCGTCCATGTTCGATTTCCTCATACATCATGAGCCGCTCGATCGCCAGCGCCACCCGGCTCATCAGCCCCTGGATCTCGCTGAGTTCTTCTTCGGTAAAGGTACGGCCGATCCGGCTGCCGCAGAAGACCGCCAGAATCTCATTACTGCTGCCCACTACTGAAGTGTATAAATCATAACAGTAGACTTCGTCAGGAGAGATGCCCTGTTCCCGCGGCGAGCCTACTCTTTGGATAATATAGGATTGCTCTTCTCCCAGGCGGTGCAGAATTTCGGAATGGTGATGATCGAGGTACCGCTCCACATTCGCTTGCGGCACGCCTTTGACAACGGTAATCTTATCCTGAACAAGCAGGAACAGACTGGAATCAAAGTCATAGATCTGATTCATGAACCCGCTGAATTTCTCGGCGAATTCCTGTTTGTCCAGCGTGTAGGTAAGCTCATGATTCAACCGGTTATAACGCTCCAGCATGAAGGTAGTCTGCTCCGTATTCTGGAGGGTAACCGCCAGCTGCTGCTGCACACTTTTCAGGGAGGTGATGTTGTTCGCGATGAGGATATATTGGTAAACCTTGCCCTCATCGTTCAAATAAGGCATGACCGTCATATGGAGCCATACGGACTCCTGGCCATCCTTCACCAGAACTTCAATTTCCCCGCTCCAGTTTCCGCCGGTGGATAATTTACTGATAATCTGCTCCATCTGGGAGGAAGTCATATTCAGCAGTTCGAATAGCCGGAAAGGGTAGCCTATAATCTCGGCATTTCTGTAGCCTGTATAGCTGCTAAGATTGCTATTCGCATAAGTGAACAGCCCTTTATCCGACAGAATGCCGACAGCCGAGGTCTGATCGAGCGCCTTCATCATGCTTTCAATTTCGCTTAATGAACGCTCCAGCTTGAACTGCTGGTCCTGAAGCTCATCCTGCTGGGCATATAGCTCCTCGTTCTGCATCGTTAATTCTTCTTCCTTGTCCTGGATGCTGTGGGCCATGTTCAGGAATGCCTCGTACAAGCGTCCAATCTCATCCTGCTTTTCCAGTTTTCCGAGCAGAACCGTCTCCCCCGCAGCAAGTGAATGGGTAGCCTCCTCCAGCCGGACAATCGGATCAATCAGAATCTTCAGCCCCCGCCAGATCATTAAGGTAAAGAAGAGCAACAAAAAGGCACTGATGCCGAAGGCCGCAACGGTATAGCTGTCAGCTCGTAGGATAGAACGGTCTGCCATATCACTTAGCTGCTGATCTGAGCTCTCCTTGAAGGCCTTCGTATAGGCGAGAAAATCATTCAAGGACTTCGTGCTGCCGCTCTGCGAAAGGGTTCGGATCCCTTCATAGTCATCATTTTCGACCAGTCGCATCACCTTTGGCAGCGTTTGACTCTTGTAATTCGTATAAAAAGCGGATAAAGCCTCCCGATACTCCGCCTCTTCCGGTGACAGATTCAGCCCGGCGTATTGATTCAGAATACCATCCAGATTCTCAAGTGCCGTATTCAGCAGACCCAGTTCGTTGGTGCTCTTCAAGGCGATATACCCTCTGGCCCGGAAAAACACTTCATTCAGCGTCCCGGCCAGTTCATCTATGATATTCGCTTTGGTCTGCAGGACCTCCCGTTCCGACTTCAGTCTGCTCTGCTGGGTATTAATATAAAAGAAGAGGACACTCACTGTCAGGACAATGAGCACGAACAACAGCGTAATAATCTGGTAATATTTCGTTTTGATGCTGGTATTAGAGCGCTTCGTTGTTCTCACTGAGAATGCCCTCCACAATCTGCAGGAGCTCCATGGGGCTGAAAGGCTTCGGCATAAAATAGCGGGCGCCGGCCTCGCGGGCTTTACTACGGTCGTTCTCCTGCGCCTTGGCGGTCAGCATCAGAATGGGCATGGCGTTTTTTTGTTCTTTTTCCAGCGCCTCGAGAACTTCAATTCCAGTCATCTCGGGCATCATATAATCCAGAATGACCAGATCATACAGCTCCTCCGACAGCTTGGTCAGCGCTTCTGTGCCATTCTCGGCGGTATGGATCTCTACATTCTCCAGATCCTCCAGCGTGTCTTCAATCAGCATGCGCAAGACCTCTTCATCATCGACTACAAGTACTCTTTGCATTCAATCCTCACCCTTCTGTTCCTCCTGATGTTGTGTTGGCTTCTGTTCTAGAACAGAAATCTGTGGGCCAACCGCTCTATACGGGTCAGCAGCTCCGGCAGATGAAATGGCTTCACTACATAATCATCGGCTCCCATCTGCAAAGCATGAATAATATCGCGCTGGTTATTCCTTCCTGTCAGCATGATTACCAGAATATTCACTTCAGGGTAGTTGCTGCGAATCCGCTCCAGAACCTCCAGACCATCCAGCTCCGGCATGATTCCATCCAGCAAAATAATATATTTGCCGCCTTGCGCATACCAGTCCGATTCCAGAAACAGCGGACCGCTGGCATAGCTGCTGACCTTCACAGAGTCGATACCAGCCGGGTCCCAGGATGCAAAATGATGAGTCACAATCCGCCGGATCAGCGCATCGTCGTCCACAACAATCACATTCAGCAGAGATTCGGCTTTGCCTGTGTCCAGCTTGTCCGTATACAGGGTGGTCCGATTCCGTCCCGTATTCTTGCTGACGTAAAGTGCCTGGTCCGCTTCCCCGATCAGCCTGTCCGGTTCATTTACTACCTCACGGACCTCCGTAATACCGCCAGAGAAGGTCACTTGAAACTCCTCTTTTTTCGCGGTAAAGGTTCTTGCGGCAAGCTGCTGCTGGATCCGGTCCACGACCAGTAATGCAGAACCTGCATCCGTGTTTGGCATGAACAAAGCAAATTCTTCCCCTCCGAAGCGGCAAAAGGTATCTTCTACCCGAATCGAATGGCGCACGACCTCCGAAAAGGTCTGTAGTACTTCATCCCCGATCAGGTGACCGTAGGTGTCATTCACCAGCTTGAAAAAATCAAGATCCATAAGGGCCAATGAAAATATCCGGCCGGTCCGGCGGAAGTCTGACACCAGCTGCTTCATGGTCTGGTTGAAATATCTGCGGTTGAATGCCCCAGTCAGCTCATCTACGATAATCGATTCCTGCCATTCCCGCTTCAGGTCAAATCGGTTCTTAATCAGCACCAGGAATAAATCGATATCCAGCGGCTTCGGCATATAATCCATCACGCCCAGTGAGTAGGCATACATCTGAATATCCTTGGCGTGCTCACCACTGACGATAATAATGGGAATCCGCTCTTTCTTCGCCTTGCCGATGATTTGCTTCAGCACATCAATCCCGCTTTGGTCCGGGAGCAGAACATCGAGCAGAATCAGATCCGGTTTGCCCTCATAAAATATCTTCAATCCGCGTTCCGCGGATAAGGCAATACTTACATAATAGGACTGCTTCTCCAGGGATTCCCGCAAAAAAGCAACCAGTTCTACATCGTCATCAATGATCAGAATTTCTTGCTGGATCGGCATGCCGTGAATATGCCCGGACTCCTGCGAACGAGAGCCAAGCAGCCCATCGTGTGCATCCATATCGTCGCCAAAAAGCTCCAGCAGGGGGTATAGATAATCTCCCCATTCCTCTTCCGGCCAGCAGCGGTGGATATCCTCCGAGAAATAGAGCAGTGTGCTGTCTACCAGCTTCTCGACTTTGATAAGACCTACTGTTCCGGCGGTCCCTTTCAAGTTATGGAGGAAGCGGTAAATATCCTTTTCACTTACGAATTCCTGTGCAGACCATGTTTGGAGGGTTTGTCTGGTACGCTGCTCTACCAGCTCTTTGTATTTTCTCGTTGTCATCATAACTCCTTCGAGCTGCTAATATAGTACAAGCCAGTAACCATAGCTTCTTAACTCTGTCAACTGTATTCTATGTAAAATGGAGCTTAAGATCAAATCTGTAATCAGATGGACAAAAAAACTTCGGTTGTCGATTCCCCTTTCCTTTGCCATAATAATTGAAACGGTTCATTCCGTTAAAGCGGCGGATGGACAAAGGACTAGAAAAATATTAACTAAATAATAGGAGGCTTTTTCATTGAAGGGGATTATCACAGTACTGGGTAAAGACAAAGTTGGTATTATCGCTAAGGTATGCACCTATCTCGCAGGCCACAATTTGAACATTCTGGACATTTCACAGACGATTGTACAGGATTATTTCAATATGATGATGATCGTGGATATTTCCGCGCCCAGCAAATCTTTTGAAGAGATTGTGGAAGACCTGCAGCATGTGGGCGAAGAGATCGGTGTGGAAATCAAGCTCCAGCATGAAGATATCTTCAATATTATGCACCGGATTTAGACGGCTGAAGATAATAGATGTGACTATAATTTAAGGAGTTAAACCTATGATTTCAATTGGCGAAGTGCAGGAAACGAATAAAATGATCCGGGAAATGAATCTGGATGTCCGTACGATTACAATGGGGATCAGTCTCATGGACTGCGCCCACACAGATATGCGCGTGTTCAACCAAAATGTCTACGACAAAATCACCCGCTCCGCAGAAAAACTGGTTAAGACCGGTGAGGATCTGGAACGGCAATTCGGGGTACCTATTGTCAACAAGCGGATTTCAGTGACCCCGATCTCCATCGCCGCTGGTGCAATTCATACCGACACCTATGTGCCGGTGGCCGAAATTCTGGACAAGGCGGCAAAAGAGGTCGGTGTAAACTTCATCGGCGGCTTCTCCGCACTGGTCCAGAAGGGCTGTACCAAAGGTGACCGGATTCTGATCGACAGTATCCCTGAAGCGCTGGCAGTTACGGAAAGAGTCTGCTCCTCCGTGAATGTCGGCTCCTCGCGCAGCGGGATCAATATGGACGCAGTGAAGCTGATGGGCGATATTATTCTTCAGACTGCAGAACGTACCAAGGACCGCGATTCCATCGGTTGTGCCAAACTGGTGGTCTTTTGCAATGCGGTTGAGGACAACCCGTTCATGGCGGGTGCGTTCCACGGGGTCGGTGAACGCGAATGTGTTATCAACGTAGGTGTCAGCGGTCCGGGTGTAATCAAGCGGGCACTGGAGGAAGTGAAGGGCCATGACTTCGAGACTCTTTGCGAGACCATCAAGCGGACCGCCTTCAAGGTTACCCGGGTGGGTCAGCTGGTAGCCCAGGAAGCGTCCAAACGGCTGAACGTACCTTTTGGCATTATCGATCTGTCCCTGGCACCCACTCCGCTGATCGGTGATTCTATCGCCGAGATCTTCCAGGTCATGGGGCTGGAGGAAGCGGGAGCACCCGGCACAACAGCCGCGCTCGCCATTCTGAATGACAATGTCAAGAAAGGCGGCGTTATGGCTTCCTCCTATGTGGGAGGACTCAGTGGCGCCTTTATCCCGGTCAGTGAAGACCACGGCATGATTCAGGCGGTGCAGCGCGGGGCGCTGACGCTGGAGAAGCTGGAAGCGATGACCTGCGTCTGCTCGGTCGGGCTCGATATGATTGCTATTCCTGGCAGCACAAGCAAAGAAACTATCGCAGGAATCATTGCGGACGAAGCCGCTATCGGCATGGTTAACAACAAGACTACAGCGGTCCGCGTGATTCCGGTCATCGGTAAGGAAGTCGGCGAAATGGTTGAATTCGGCGGGCTGCTCGGCTATGCGCCAGTTATGGCCGTGAACCAATTCGACTGCTCGGGGTTCGTGAACCGGGGCGGCCGTATCCCCGCTCCGATACACAGCTTCAAGAATTAGATCCATGAAGAAGCGCCGCCTGCCCGGGCAACGGGGAGACGGCGCTTTTTTTTGACCTGACGATTATGGAGAAGCCTCCAATGCTCATGCTATTAGCAAGGTCTCTATGAACATTGAGTTAAAAACATAAACGGCTTGTGCGTAGCCCTGTTAATATGCGATTCAAGGCGTCACATGACCCAGCTTGCTGGCAGCCATCATCAGATATAATTCCTGAATCTGTTCTCCACTCTTGTCCAGTGCCAGGCAGAGTACTGCTCTAACCACTCCCTGCTGCTTGAACACAAGATTCTGCTCACCGTTGATCCAGTCCATTGCAATTTCCCATTCGCGCATCTGTTTCAGTACCCGCCGTGAGGTCAGAAGAGCCAGCACGCCCTTACGTCCTGCCATAGGCCTAAGAATGGTATGCACTTCCTGTCCGCCTCCATCGCCGATAAGTACAGGCTGCTCGGCGAGCAGCTCAAGCATTCCGCCAACATCATATGCAGTAAATGCCTCTGTGAACCTGCGCAGCAGCTGTTCTCTTGAAGCACCATTGCCGGCAGCCGGTTGCAGTGCCGAAGACGGTCTGGCTTGAAGCGTCCGCTTCGCCCGGCTAAAGATTTGCCGGCAGTTGCTCTCGGATTTGCCGACCATTTCTGCTATGGCATCATATTCGTACTGAAAAGCCTCCCTCAGCACAAACACAGCTCTTTCGGTTGGGGTTAGACGCTCCAGCAGCACCAGAAAAGCATAAGACAGCGTATCCTTCCGTTCCGCCGACGCTTCAGGCCCGTCATCCGCCTCACTTACCGGCTCCGGCAGCCACTCGCCGACATATGTCTCCCTGCGGCTGCGCGCCGATCCAATCATATTCAGGCAGCGGTTAGTGATCCCCTTGGCCACATAAGCCTTCATATTTTGAATACCGCCGGGTTCCCGGCGCTGCAGCTCTGCAAAGCAGTCCTGTACGGCATCCTCCGCATCCGCAACAGTTCCGAGCATTCTATAAGCAATCGAGAAGGCGTAACGATAATAACTGCGGTACAGCTCCTCCATGCGGCTCCCCCCCATGGTCTCCGGACCCGTTCGAATACCCGCCTTGCTTCCCCGGTCTTTCACTGCTGTCCCTCCTGTGCTTAATGACTCGCCGCTCCTATTTTAATTAAAACAACCGGGATACATTCCGGTAGAAATCGCGATCCGGTTCCAGTTGTTGATCGTATTGATCGCCAGAATCCAGTCCACATATTCCTCCTGGCTGAAATGTTCCATAACCTTGTCGTACAGTGCCACGGGAACCCCCCCTTGACTGATAAGGGTAACAGCCTCAGCAAACTCAAGCAGCACCTTTTCCTTTTCTGTAAACAGCGGAACTTCATGCCATACACTAAGCAGCAAAATATGGTCTGCATAATCGCCCAGCTTCATTAAGTCCTTGGCGTGCATATCCAGACAGAAGGCGCAGCCGTTGATCTGGGAGACCCTGATTTTCACTAATTCATATAATACCTTATCCTGGATCCGCCCGCCCGCATGCTGCTCCATGGCCATCATTGCCCGAAAGGCCTGTTCATTTGCCGCTCTGTAATTAAATCTTAAACTCATTCTAATCGCCTCCATAATGTGTGTACATAATGAAGACAATGTGGCGTGGTGATTTGTGACAAACCGCTCCAAACACATAAAAATCAACCATGTAGTGCCCTAGCGGTGCTTTCAAAAATCCACTATATAAATTAAACTAGCAATTTTTCTGTTTTGGGATTGGCCGTGACTCCAGAGAATGTTTGGACTTCCGGCCGCTGTTGTCTGCAGATTTCTTGATTGTATACCGTTTATAACGGGTGAAATCCGCAGACAAAGGCGGTCGCTATCGCTCCTCCAGTTCCAAACTTCTCTTCCGCCACTTCTCCCTCAATAGGTGAGCCTGAGCTGGCGTACTAGGAAAAGCCTCCCGGCCTGACTCAGGCTGGAAGGCTTTTGCTTAAATATGGCTTACGAAATGAGCATCCCTGTACTGCAGTATCAGGCTGCCAGAATATCAGACCGCGGCATTCTTTGCCCTTTTGGCTTTTTTGATCGTGATCATCCGCCAGCCAGTCAGCAGTGCCGAAACTAGACAGATAGCCGACGAAGTCATGAATACGACATGCATGCCAGAGAGGAAAATATCCGGACGGTCCGGAATCAGGCCGGTTACCCGGTAGCCCGCTTTGCTGCTCATTACATTAAAGAGTAGGGTCGTGGCGATGGTGATCCCGACCACCATACCCACATTACGGACCAGCGAGTTAACGCTGCCTGCTGAGCCCAGCTGGGTTCGCGGCACTTTGGACATGATCAGCGAGTTGTTGGGCGACTGGAACAGTCCGCTGCCGACTCCGAGCATGGCGATCCACACGCCCACCAGGGCTACCGCGCTTCCGTCATGCAGGCGGGCCAGGCCGAATTGAGCGATGACCATCACAATCAGTCCGGCAAAGGTCAGGAACTCTGAGCCGATTTTATCGGACAAGGCCCCGCTCAGCGGTGCTACAACGACCATGGAAATCGGGAACAGCATGAGCAGGAAGCCGGCATAGAATGGCGACAGGTTCAGCATGTTCTGTGCATAGAACGGAGCAATAATGTTAAAGCAGAAGTTCGCCACGAATACCAGAAACGCACACAGAATGCTGAGTGAAAATAAGGGGTTCTTGAACAGCGACAGCTGCAGGAGCGGCTGGGTCCGGCGCAGCTCCACAATAATAAATGCAAGAAAGGCAGCGGCTGCGGCAATCAACGCCGATAGAATCCGGCTGTCCCCATATCCTAGCTGCTGTCCAAGCAGCAGACCGGCGAACAGGGTCACTATGAATATAGCGAACAGCAGGCTTCCGGGAAGATCAATTCTGGATTTCACCCGGACCAGGTCCTTCGGAAGAACCTTCCACCCGAGCACAATAGCGATTAGGCCAATCGGAACGTTCACCCAGAAAATATATTCCCAGCCCAATGCGGAGACGATAATGCCGCCCAGGCTGGGACCTGCTATACTGCCGAGCGAAACGAAGGTCCCGATCAACCCAAGCGCTTTGCCCCGCTCCGTGGCCGGGAAAATGTCTGTGACAATTCCCTGGCTGTTGGCCATGGTCATTGAAGCGCCAATCGCTTGAATGACCCGGGATGCAATCAGAAACGGCAGACTTGCACTCAGGCCGCAGAGCAGTGATCCGATGATGAAGATAACGGTTCCGGTCTTGAAAATCCGGATCTTGCCGGCGATATCCCCCAGCTTTCCAAAGAACAATATGGCTGCGCAAATCGCCATCAAATAGCCGGTTGTAACCCACTCGACCTGTGCCATCGGCAGCTGCAGCTCCTTTACGAGCACTGGCAAGGCAATATTTACAATGCTTCCGTCAAGTGTGGACATAAAGGTGAACAAGTTCAGAACGATTAAAATGATCCAGCGTTTCTTCTGAACCGCCGCATCCTCCTGATAGGTTGCACTGATTGTACTCAAATTTAACACCCTCTTCGAACATTTTTCGCATATAGTTGCGTCCGCAACGAATAGATCTTTCCCAGTGTACTCCAATTTAGTTGCATGCGCAACTATATTAATGTACTATCAAGTGGAAACGGCTTCGCCGTCCTTTTAAGGGACGGAATCCGTTTCAGCGAGAAATAGAAGGATGATTTATAGCGTGAAACTTATAAATCCTTATATTTTTGAGTTGAGTCTGCTGACAGCAGGATTTTGACCAAAGAGGGGTGCAGGTTGAATATGAAAAGAGAACCCATCGGCAAGCTGATCTCCCAGCTTCATCGCCAGCACCAAAAGTGGCTGGTCAAAGAACTGTTGCCTTATGGCATCGGCAGCGGCGGGCAGCACAGCTTCTTGAAGCTGATTCTGAGCCATCCGGGCATCACACAGGATCAAATGACAAGTGAAATGAAATTCGATAAAGCCACTACCGCCCGCTCAGTGAAGATGCTTGAGGAAGCCGGATACATTGAGCGCAGAACCGATCCCAAAGACCGGCGTTCGTCCCTGCTCTATCCGACAGCCAAGGCATTGGAGTTCGCCCCGGTTCTGCAATCGGTTCTGGCAGAGCTGAACCGCAAGCTTACCCTCGACTTCACTGCGGATGAGGTAGACCAGCTTGTTATTTTACTGCAAAAGGTCTATAAAAATTCAGAGAACCTGTGAACGAAAGTGCAAGCAACGTAAGCGCCGCATCATGAATATAGCTACAGGCCGGAATCCTCCTCAAGGGGACTCCGGCCTGTGTCTCTGCTATATGGGATATCATACTTCAGTGTTCAGTTCTTCCAACGTCATTTAACGGACTGGTGCCGAATGTTGCTACTGGCTCGTGTAAGTGGTGCCCGCAAGCTTGGTAACCTCTTGGGTTATGTCCTCTCCGCCCATTCGTTTCCACTTGGCTACAAAGAGGTCAAAATCACTGAGAGGCGAATCACCCACGATGATATTCAGGAAGGTTTCGCTCTCCAGCTTCTGCAGTTCAGGCCACTTGCTCCGCATATGCAGTGTACTTCCGTAAAAGACACTGCGTACTCTCTCGATCGCTGTCGTAGACAATACTGCGACTCCGTATTTGTAGGCATTTGCCGCTTTCCAGCCCTCCAGATTTTTTTTGGGCTGCTCCTCCTCTGCAAGCCAGTGCTCATAGAGCACTCTGGTGTCAGGGTCCAGTGAATCCGGATCGATCTTGCCGTGAACCGCCTGCTGCACATCCGCATAATGCTTCTCGATAGCGTCTGCATAATCAATCAGCAGATCGAACGGGTAATACGCCCGAGGCTGAATGCCGGTCTGCGCCGAGAAATCATCCAGGCTCCGAACCGCCTCCTCATTCGGATCTCTTCTACGCTCCAGCCGGGTGAAGGCATTCAGCAGCTTCACTACGGCTTCAGGATGCTCATAACCCTTGCGGACAACCAGATAGCGGTCGGTGACCGGAGCCATATGGGTCACGAATTTGCCGGATGCATCAAGCGGGGCGGCATAGGCCCGCCACTCCGACTTGGTATCCGCAGCGACTGCCTCTGACAGCGGATAGTAAGGCATCCACCACGGGCCGAAGAACATCCCCGATTTACCGGAAATGATCGGTTCCTGCGTTTCCTTATACAAGGCAAAGTCAGGATCAATGAGCCCCCGCTTGTACCAGTCAGCCAGCTTGCCCAGTGCCTCCTTGGTCTCCGGGGTAATCGAACCATAAACAATATGACCCTGGCTGTCCTTGATCCAATTGGTGGGAAAGGCATGAAATACGCTGAATAGGGTATCTAATCCGTTGACATGGGGTTTTGTGCCGTACACGATATTGTTATAGGCGCTTAACCCTACGGTGTCCCGCTTGCCGTTTCCGTCCGGGTCTTTCTCGATAAATGCCTTGGCAATGGCTTCAATATCCGCAAAGGTACGCGGAGCCGGCAGCTCCACCTTGTCCAGCCAATCCTGACGGACCCACAGCAGGGACGGCGAATCCGCGTTAATCGCCACGTTGGGCAGACCGTACAGCCTGCCGTTCCGGGAGGCATCCCGAAGCGCTTCACCTTGGGTGGAATCATACATATCCTTGATCAGCTCGGAAGCATACTCCTTGTAGGTTTCGGTCAGATCCGCAATCATATCGCTGTCCATCAGCGTTTTGAGCTGGTCCCTGTCGACCACGATCGCGTCCGGGAGATCGTTGCTGTCGATCGCCAGTTGTACTTTTTGCGTAAAAGTTTCTTCACCCTTCGCTTCCCAGGAATGAATGACCTTAATATTCGTCAGACTCTCCAAATAACGTGAAATCGGGTTATTGTCGTTGCTGTCTCCCGTATTAAGCCGGGAATCGGGCACTTTGAAACCTATCCGCATCATTACCGGATTCTCGTATCTCCCGTAAGCAGCCGCATCTGGATGATTTGCCGGATTTGCAGCACTTGCTGAGCCGGTAACCGGCATACTGCCTCCCCGGCAAGCCGTCAGGGAGAGCAGAGCCGCGGCGGCAAGAACATATTTCACCATTCTCCTCACCTCTCCATCCCCTCCGCACGATATTCGCTTGGCAGCTTACCGACATGTTCACGGAACAGCCTGCTGAAGTAGCGGTCATCCTCAAATCCAGATTTGCCTGCGATTTCACAAACCGGATAATGGGTCTCCAACAGAAGAGTTTTGGCCAATTCCAGACGCATGCTCCGCAGGCTCTCGCCAAAGGTCTCCCCGGCAAAACGGGCAAAACACTGGCTGAAGTAGCCTCTGCTCATATTGATCTCAGCGGCAACATCCCCTTGGTTGATTTTATCTCCTGCATGGGTTCTCATGAAGCGGACTGCACGAATCAGACAGAACATGACCTCTTTGCTCAGTCCGAGCTCAAGCATCCGCCGCTGGACACACCCGGAGAACTGCCGGAGCCAGTTTTTCCATTGATACCAGTTCAAGTTCCCGGTAACAGATATTTCCAGTTGTTCTGATTCTTCTGCCTTCAGGATCAGTCGGCTCCAGTCCTGGAGCAGCGACTGACTGAATGCTGTAATGGGTTCATGCCCCGGCTGAAGCTGCTGCACGCTGGAGGTGAACACTTCCCAAGCTTCGTGGTCCAGCGTCCATCTCAGATTCAGCCCTTCAGCCAAAATCTCTTCTCCTGCGGGATGCCGTTCACCGGCCATTCGCTTCAGCTCACCAAAGTTCAGCCGGGCAGGATCCTCCGCCCCGCTATAGTAAAAAAGCGCTTGCCGCAGCATCTTGCCCAGCACATCTTCAACTTCCTGAAGCTGCCGGTCTCTCAGCCCGCTAACCAGCGCCGCCCGCCATCGTCCGCCTAGTATCCTTGTGAATTCCAGACAGGCTTCATCCACAGTAAAACGGCTGAGCAGCGGGGTCATCCACATGTCCTGAATAGTGATTAGCGGATTATTCTTCGTTACTGCAAGCTGAAACAGTTCTTCTTCACTGCCACCCTGCAGCCGTGGAAGATAGATCAGCGCCAGGTCAGCAGCCACCACCCGGCCCTCTCCACGTGCCAGCAGCTCCCTCGTGCTGTCTTCCCATTTCACACGCTCAACCAGCCGGCGGATGGTCTCATCGGCATTCTCCACCTCCAGCAGGGTTTTGACAATGTAATCAACGGCTCCGAGGCGCAGTGCCTCCTGCACATAATCAAATTCATGATGGCAGGTCAGCACCACACAGCGAATAGCCGGAAAGCGCTGGCGCACTTGCCGGATCAGCTCAAAGCCGGACATACCGGGCATGGTCAGATCGACAAATAAAAGGTCTGTCTCCTGCTCCAGGAGTAGTGACAGTGCGGCGTTGCCGTCACCGGCTTCGCCGACGATCACCACCCCGAAGGACGACCAGTCAATCAGCGAGATAAAGCCTTTGCGCACCAGGCGCTCGTCATCGACTACAACAGCTTTAATCATCGAAGTCCTCCTTGCCTTTAATGGGAATGATAATGGAGATGATGGTTCCTTCCCCTACTGCACTGTGAATCTGTAGGGTCATCCGCTCTCCGTAATACGTCCTCAACATACGCATGACGTAGGAGAAGCCAATCCCAAGCCCGCGCTTGCCAACTTCACCGTCAGCCAGCAGCTCCCCGATCTGGACCTCATCCATACCTGTTCCGTTATCCCTGACACACAGCTGTACTTCCCCCGGACCATGGGCCGTAATAATGACATCTACCCTGCCGTTGTCGCTGAGTCCATGATAGATCGAATTTTCAACCAGAGGCTGGAGCAGAAAGCGCGGAACCGCTGCACTCAGCACCGCTTCTTCTGCCAGCACATTGAATTCAAACTCATAATCATAACGGATTCGCTGCAACTCCATATAATTGCGGATCGCTTCAATCTCCTCGCCAATCGTAACGATAATACTCTGTTTGCCAAGATTATAATGGAGCACCTTCACCAGCAGCGTAACCAGCTTGTCGATCTCCTTCTGGCCGTTCAGCCGTGCAAGCCATTGCACTGTATTCAGTGTGTTATGGAGAAAATGAGGGTTGATCTGGCTCAGCAGCTTCTCGATTTCAAATTGGCTTTTCTGCTTCTCATTGCGGGCTACAGCCAGGATCAGCTCGTTGACCTGATCCTTCATCTGCTGAAAGTTCGTCAGCACGAAGTCGAACTCCTCTACATTAGTGAAGGCTACCGGAGCCGTTACATTCTCTGCCATACGGATAATTTCGAGGTTCACCTTACGTAATGGGCCATAGATCCTTCTCCAGATCAGCCAAGCCAGCATTCCGGCAAACAGCAGCGTTAACAGGGCGAGCAGAATCATTTTGTAGAACCAGGTATAAATTTCGCTGTTAAATACTGATTTCTTAACGACAGCTACAAGCTTCCACCCTTGCGGACTCTCGTAACGGAACAGATGATAGCCGTCAAGCTCCTCATGGGCAGCCCCTGTGCTTGTGCCGGCAGCATCCACAACCCGTGCAGGCACTTGGCCGTCAATGATATTCGTAGCCGTGCCATCCTGGTTGACGAGCAGATGTTTCACCTGCATCCCGTAAGCCTGCGGATTAAAAATTTTGCGCAGCAGACTGTAGTTCGTCTCCAGATAAACATACAGATCATGCTGGCCGTTCACCCGGACGATTCTCCGCTCCGAAAACACAACATTGTCGCCAACCGCATACATCGTCCCATGGGGCCCGTAATAATCAGCCCCGTTGTAACGCATAAAGGATGGGAGCCTGCTGATATCAAAATTCCGCCGTGTGCTCATATTGGTGAACAGCACCGGGTCCTCGCTGCCCGGCATAATATAGGCCGTCAGACCGATGTAGGGATTGGTGAAGTTCACGAGATTAATCTTCTCATTGATGGAATTCATGATCTGGGATTTGCGGTAGATCTGCTTCTCCTCCAGAAAGGACGACATCTCTGCTACGATTTGACCGTCCAGCGCAAACTGCTTGGAGGCGAAATCCAGATTATCGATGGCATTCTCCAGGCTGAGCGCTTCCTGCCGCAGACTTGCGCTGATGCCGCTGCCGATTTTGCCGGAAAGAATGGAATAGATTGAAGTATACGAGACCATTCCGACAATAAGCAGCGGCAGCAGAGTTCCGACCAACAGGTAGATCACTAAGGTCGTCCGCAGGGAATGGCTTGCCGGAGCATGCCTTCCCCCGTTCTTTTTGAGCATCCGCACGTCCTTTTTCTCCTCCAATGAAAGCGTTTTATCCAATACTGATAGAATACCAGATTTACGCTAACTCGAACAGAATAAGGCAGAGCAGCTTCATCACCGCCCTGCCTTGCTCCTAGTTGTCAGAATGGCTTATTTTACACTTTTACGGGCCTCAAACAGCTCCTGTGCTTTCTTGACAGAGAAGTCCATCACATCGGCATACCCTAGGCCGTTCACCTTGTCGTGCATTTCTTTGTTCAGTTTGTCGAATTCAGCCTGGTTCTTGGCAAAGACCATTTTCCAGGAAATTTGCTGAATCACCGTACCGATTTGCTTATTCTGTTCCAAAGTTTTATCCATCGTCAACGGTTCTTTCCCGGTGAAGCCCTGAGGGGCAACGGCAAGCAGATTATTTTTCTCAAAATATTCCTTCGCCGTCAGCACGCCCATCTTTGCTCTCCAGTCACTGTCCAGCTTCGACGGGTTGCGTTCCAGGGATGTTTTCCACAAATTGTGGTCATATGGCTCGCTGGTCTGCGGATTCACCATGGCCGGAACCACGAATGAGAAGTTCATCTGATTCGAGCCGTAGTAGTAGTCCCCGCCGCCATATTCATCCGGAACCTTGGTGTTCTGCTGATCAGCGTATGCCTTCCAGCCAAAGTCAGTAACGACCGGTTTGCCGCTGCTGTCGATATCCCAGGTCAGTCCCTTCGGTCCATTCGGTACCGCCGTTCCGCTGCCTGCTGAGATCATTGCGCCTTCCGGTGTATACATCCAGTTGATAAATTCCATAATCCGCGCCGGGTCCTTGGCCTTCGCACCGATGGAGATGATCCCGTTACCGCCGTATACATTGAAGCCTGTGGAATACATCAGCTCATCCTTGAACGGTACAAGAGCGAAGCCCTTGCCTTCCGCCGTTCTTTCCGGTGTATTGTAGTTGGCAGCACCCAGCCACGGGAACCAGGAGAAGAGCAGACGGCCATCCTTGTACTTGGCAACCACGTCATCAAATTTCTGTGTCAGCGAATCGGGATCAAGCAGTCCCATCTGATTGGCCTCAAAATACAGCTTGAGCGATTTCATATACCAGCTGTCGTCGGAGAGAAAATCATAATACTTCTCTTCATCCGCTTTGACATATAGGGCAGTGTCAGGAATTTCATCATAGCCCATCATATTGGCGAACTGTTTCGCCAGTGTCATTTTATAATTGCCGTCCCAGTCGGACCAGAGTGAGAACGCATAGGTTTTTTTACCCAGCTCATTCTTGGGTTCCAGCTCCTGCATCTTCTTCAGCACCGGCAGATAATCCTCGATCTTGCTGATTTCCGGAGCTCCGATTTGCTGATAGAGATCCCAGCGCAGGTCCGGTCCCCAAGTCATATCCTTGCCCTCGGAAGGTCCAGACGGGTTCGTCGCCACACTGTTTCCCATCCCGTAGACCGCGCTGCCTCCGCCAAAAGCGACCTTTGCTTTCTCAATGGCTTTGGGAAATTGCTTCGCAATATCCGGGGCGTACTTGTCGAGCAGCCCGTCTTTGGTCCAATCCAGCAGCAGGTTGCCCTTGATGGCATTCGGATAGTGGTTCTTGTCATCCCCGAAGATGATAATATCGCCGAGATCACCGGAAGCCATCATTGCTGAGATTTTGGTGTCACCGCCAGTCAGATTGGAGGCTACGATTTCCAGCTCAATATTGAACTTGTCTTTGATCAATTTGGCGAACCAGCCGGTCTGCGGGCCTGCATAGTTAGCTGTGGTCGAGAATACCGTCAGCTTCAGCGGCTTGGAATGGTCGGGTGCCCCGTCACTAGGCGCTGTCGTTTCCGCTGCAGCATTGGTTGCTTCAGCCGTAGGCTTATCAGTAGCCTTCGCTGTGTTCGTCTTGCCCGAATTCCCGTTCCCTCCGCCGCAGGATGCCAGAACCAGCACCAGAACCATGCTCAGCAGAAGAAGCGGCAGCTTATTTAATCTCATTGCGTCATACCCCCTAATGAATTGGTAAAAGGTGAAGAGTGCTCCTAAGTTAAAGCTCCGCCTGCCGGCAGAGCCGAACTCCAGCCATACCTGCTTTTACGGACCGGTCAGCCCTTGACGGCGCCGATCATGATGCCTTTGACAAAAAAACGCTGGAAAAACGGATATACAATCAGAATGGGCAGCACAACGATCATCGTCACCGTCATCCGCACAGAGGTTGGCGTCTGCATGTTCTGCACACTGGCCGCCATATCCGGGGAACTTCGGATGAGTGCGGCCAGCGAGCTGGACTCATTCAGGTATCTCCAGAGCAGGAACTGCAGCGTGAAATATTTGGTGTCCGTCATCAGGAATGCCGTATCAATGAAGGAGTTCCACTGGTTGACCGCCGAGAAAATCGTAATGGTGGCCAGAATCGGGGTGGTCAGCGGAACGATAATACTCCAGAAGGACCGCAGATACCCTGCGCCGTCCATGGCTGCCGACTCCTCCAGCGAGGGAGGAATCGCCTCGACGAAGGTTTTGACAAGAATGATGTTGAACGGAGTAATGATCGTCGGCAAAATATAGGCCAGATAGTTGTTGGTTAAATGCAGGTTGTGCATCGTAATATACCAGGGAATCAGCCCTGCGCTGAAATACATGGTGACGACGACGCTGCGGTACCAGACCTGCCGGCCCCACATCTCCTTCTTCGTGAACAGATAACCGAGAAAGGCGGAGGCGCCCACCGTGAGCAAGGTACCCACTACAGTCCGGTAGACCGAGACCAGCGCCGCGTGGCTGAGCCCGCTGATCCGCAGCACCTTAGAATAGTTGTCGAAATGGATCTGCTGCGGATAGAACTTGATGTAACCCGCCGCGCTGAGATCATTGGAGCTGATGGTGTTAATGAACAGGTAATAGAAGGGATAGATGCAGCTCAGGGTGAACAATCCAAAGAGCACATAGATGATTCCCTGGAACAGGACATCGCCGGGTTTTAGCTTTTTACGCAACTGGAATCACCGTCCTTAAATAATCGATTCATCGCGCACAACCTTAGACAGCGTGTTAGCCGCAAACAGCAGAATGACACTGACGACCGACTTCAACATGCTGACTGCTGTGGCAAACGGAAAATTGTTGGCAAACGCGATATTGTACACGTACAAATCCAGCACCTCTATCGCATCCTTGTTCATGGCGTTCTGGAAGGCAAAATACTGCTCCATGCCGTTGTTGACAAAGTTCCCGATGGAGAGCAGCAGCAGTACGAAGAACGTCGGAATGAGGCCGGGAACGGTGATATGCCAGATTTTGCGGAACCGGCTGGCCCCGTCTACTTCTGCCGCTTCATACAGCTCCTGGTCGATGCCGGCAATGGCCGCCAGATAGAGAATAGCTCCCCAGCCCAGGGACTTCCACCAATACCAGGCAATCATCGTCACCCAAATATGCGAGCTGGAGGCCAGAAAATTGAATTCCTCATTCACGAAGCCCAGCTGTATCAGAATGTGGTTCACCACTCCGTTGTCGACCGAGAACAGTGAGAAGGCCAGGGCATAGACCAGAATCCAGCTGATAAAATTCGGTATCGTCGTCAGCGTCTGCACGAACTTGCGGTACCAGCCTGCCCGTATCTCCGTAAGGAGAATAGCGAAAATAACCGGAAAGACGGAAGTCACCAGCCCGAGTGAACTCATGGCTACCGTATTCTTCAGTACGCGCAGCACCTCTGCTGTCTGGGTAGGATTGGCAACTATGGTCCTGAACCACTTCAGCCCTACATACGGTGTGTCCGACAGCGGAATACCGGGGATGAAATCATAAAAGGCGTAGATCCACCCGCTAACCGGCAGATAATAGAAAACAAAGGTCACTACAAGAAAAGGAAGCGCCATAAGAAACAGTTTGTATTTATTCTGCAGCTTCCTGCGGGATGGCCGGACCGGACCCACACCGCGGAGCAGCTCGCCTGAAGGTACCCCCATATCAAATCTCCTCTACCCGGATTTTTGTTTACGCTTTCATCTTAGTTCATAACGAATCTTCGCCGGGAGAGAGCGCCGGTAGGCCTTCTGCGAGAGCGGTAATACAGTTCCGGACCATTTTCACAGGTCAGTGGACCAATTTCCCGTTACATTTATTGCTGTCAAAAAAAAGGAACCGGCCATCTGCAAGCTCTGCAAATGAACAGTTCCTTCTTATTTACCTCCTATATCCATGCGAACGCGAGGGTGCAGCGCTTGTCTCTCTGCATCGCCTCTCCCCACTTAAGCCTTGTCAGCAATCATGCGGTTCGTTAGACTCCCTAGCTTCTCGATCTCCACCGTAACCTCGTCACCCGGCTGCAGGTAAATCTGCTGCTCCGGCGGATATCCCATCACAACACCTTCCGGGGTTCCTGTAAGAATGATATCCCCTGGCGTAAGCGTCATACACCCGGAGATATAGCTGATGATCTGCTGGCAATTGAAGATCATATCCGAGGTATTGGAGTCCTGCCGGACCTCCCCGTTCACCGAGCTTCTAATGCGCAGTAAACCGGGGTTCTCCACCTCGTCTTTCGTTACCACATAAGGCCCAGCTGGAGCAAACCGGTCGCACGATTTGCCTGCAAGCCACTGGCTGGTGCGCGTCTGCAGATCACGTGCGGACAGATCATTTGCAGCAAAATAACCAAAAACCGCATCAAGCGCCTCTTCCTCGCTTACGTTCTTGGCTGTCCGACCGATCACAATGCCCAGCTCAGCTTCATAATCGACCTTCTGCGTGGTGCCCGGAAGCGGAACTTCCATACCGTGTCCGGCCAGGCTATTCGTAAATTTGCTGAAAAGAATCGGATATTCCGGCAGCGGCATTCCGGTCTCTTCGGCATGTCTGCGGTAGTTCAACCCGATACAAATGATTTTGCCGGGATCTGCCACAAAAGGCGCGAATTCAAGCGAGTCTTCCTCTTTATAAAAGGCGCCTTCGCCCTGGACAGGCAGATTACCCACGAATTCGCGCAAACGGCCGAGCGCTGCCTCTCCTCCGTCCAGCAGTTCTCTTAGCGTTGCCGGAACAGCTTCTGCAGCCCTCTCTGGCACCGAATGCAATGCCGCCGCCACATCCAGGATGCCTTCTGCCTGTTTTACACCGAGACGCAGCGTTCCTGATTCCCAAAAATTCAATAGCTGCATATCCGTCCCTCCCCCAAATTCAGAATATCGTTCCAAGCTCAGTTCATCTTACACGTATGTATCCCCGGCTTCATGCTTCATCAGCAGGAGAGCCGGACGGACGGCTTCCCGCTGTGCATCTCAGCCTGCAAAACGGTTGCCCTTTAATCCCTTCACGCCCGTGTCCGCCTTGAACAATCCGCCGGCTAAGGGCCAGCGTTGCAGTTCCTCAGCACTCATGCCAACCCGGGCAGTGGTAATATAGAGCTCGTCCAGATGTTCACCTCCGAAAACACACGAGGTCACGAACGGTGCGGGCACTTCGATCTTCCCGATCTGCTCCCCGGTGTGCGGATTCCAACGTGAGACACAGCTGCCGTTCCAATGGGCAACCCAGATCATTCCCTCGCTGTCAATGGTCATTCCATCCGGTCCGCCTGCGCCTTCCGGGAACTCCACCACAGTTCTGCGTCCGGTTACAGTGCCATTCTGCAGATCATAATCCATTACATCGACTCTCCGGGTCAAGGTATCAATGTAATACATCAGACCGCGGCTATCGTCCCAGGCCATGCCATTGGAAATTCCGATACCAGACAGCACCTTACGCACTTCGCCTTCCGGCTCCATCACATATAAGCTTCCCGCATCCCGTTTGTCCTCCATACTCATGGAGCCGAACCACAACCTGCCCTTGCTGTCGCATTTGGCATCGTTTAACCGGTTCCCGGATAGCTCTGTCTCCACCGAAGCCAGTAATTTCAGAGACCCGTCTTCTTGAAATTTGTAGATCCCGTCCTGCAAGGCGACTACCCAGCCGCCACCAACGGATGGAACCGCCGCACTGATCATTTGCGTGAAGGTATAGATCTTCTCATTCAGCGTCCGGGAATCAACAATCCGCAGCTGCTGCCCTTCAATATTTACCCATAACAACTCTCCTGCCTCAGGGTCCCAATGGGCACCCTCGCCAAGCTCCGCTTGGGCGTCCAGCACCAGTTCAGCCTGTATGATCAATGGATATCCTCCTCATTCACTCCAGAATATGACACTTCCTTTTCCATTCTACCTTCACTGAGTTTAATTATCCACTTTCAATGAATATGACAGACACCTGTCCAGTTAGGCATGGTATTCTGAAGGCAATCATAAATCATAGCGGCCAGCCGCTATATACTACGGAGGGATATCCATGAAATACGAGTGGAAAAAACAAGAAAAAGCGTTCTATTTGCCCCCATCAGAACCTACGCTGATAACGGTGCCCGCCTATCCATACTTCATGCTGTCAGGTGAAGGCAATCCTAACAGTGAAGCGTTCGCTGAGGCAGTTGGAGTGCTGTATTCCCTATCTTATGCCATCAAGATGCTGCCCAAGAAAGGTCCGGCACCCGAAGGTTACCATGAATATAGCATCTTCCCCCTGGAAGGTGTATGGGATCTCAGTGAACAAGGACGCTTGAAGGCAGGACTCGACAAGGACGAGCTGGTCTACACCATAATGATCCGGCAGCCGGAC
Source organism: Paenibacillus helianthi (assembly GCF_001909055.1). GTDB lineage: Bacteria > Bacillota > Bacilli > Paenibacillales > Paenibacillaceae > Paenibacillus_AQ > Paenibacillus_AQ helianthi. Next base: position 269,674 of record NZ_LVWI01000037.1, on the reverse strand, counting down.
TTTGTCACACCGGCCCTTGCCGTCGAAATTATAGAGAAGGTTAAGCGGACGAAGCCGCAGCCCTTACTGGATAGAGCCACCTTCGGGAGCTGCGAAGACGGTCTTTGTGTACAAATGCTGCATTCGGGACCCTACGATGATGAGCCGGCGAGCTTCAGCAAGATGGAGCAATATTGCGCGCAGCAAGGACTTCGGCGGATCTCCAAGACCCACCGGGAAATATATCTCTCGGATGCCCGCAGAACGCAGCCGGAGAAGCTGAAGACTGTCCTGCGTTTTCTGGTATCACGGGAGGAGTAGCAGCCTGGTATAAGAGCGTTCTCCGAAGGTTAGCTTCGCAGGCAGTCTCAGTGTCCGGAAGGTACCTTCCCTTCCGCTGAAGCATCCATTCTCTGGCGGCCCATGAAGCATGCCGCCAGCAGCGCCAGCAGGGCTGGTATGACAGCCCAGGCGAAAGTGGTAGTAATGGAGAAAGACAGACCCTTAGTAATTTTGTCCAGAATTTCCGGTTGAATCTGAGCCCGGGTCTCCGGGGACAGCAGCGCATGCGGGTCCTTAAAATTGAGTGGGCCGCCTGAAGGATCTCCTCCGCTCCACCACCCTATATCAGTTAGCAGCTTCGAGCTTAGATAATGGCTCTGAATGATCCCGAAGGTCGTAATTCCAATGGTCATGCCGAGCGAACGGATAAAGTTCATGGTCGCGCTGGCCGAACCGCGCTGCTGCGGTGTCAGGCCATGGATCGCTGCTGTTCCGAGCACCGAGAAGGATGCCCCGACTCCGAGTCCAATGAGGATCATGTACAGCGTCAGGAGGAGGCGCGAGGCATCGGGTGCAAGCGTTGCTACAAGTCCAGTACCCAGTACAAGCAGGGCCAGTGTCGGCACCATCAGGCTGCGGTAGCTGGTTTTGGCCATCAGGAAACCGCCAGTTGAGGCTGTGATGACCGAGGCAACCATCATCGGCAGCAGCACCAGCCCTGAATTCGTAGCCGATCCGCCAAGCACGCCTTGGATGAAGATGGGGATATAGACCGAGGCGGCGATAAAGGCCGCACCGCTGAATAAGGCGCACAGAATACTGGTGGCATACAGTCTTTGCCGAAACAGGGCAAAAGAAATAATAGGCTCCTTTGCCTTCGTCTCTGTGAACAGAAACAGCACCGTCAGGACGGCAAACGCTGCGAATAAGCCCAGAATCAGCCCGGAGCTCCAGGCGTATTCTTTGCCGCCCAGCTCCAGCGCGAACATTAAGCTGATCACTGCACCAAGCAGTGTTCCTGCACCCAGCCAGTCAATGGGCTGCTTCGAATGCTCCACCGATTCCCGGTAGAAGCCCACGACCATAACCAAAGCAACCAATCCCAGCGGCAAGTTGATGTAGAAGACCCACTGCCAGGCAATATGATCCGTAATATAAGCCCCAAGCAGGGGACCGAAGATACTGGAAAGACCGAACACCGCTCCAAAAGCGCCGCCAAGCTTACCGCGTGCCTCCAGCGGGACCGCATCGAACATAATGGCAAAGGCAATCGGCACCAGCGCGCCGCCACCTATTCCCTGAATGGCCCGGTAAGCGGCCAGTTGGGTAATTGTCTCCGCAGTACCACATAAGGCCGAGCCGGCCATAAATACAATAATTCCAAAGATAAAAAACTTTTTGCGGCCGTACATATCCGACAGCTTGCCGAAGATGGGCATTCCCGCCATTTCGGCAACCAGGTACGCCGAGGTGACCCAGACAAATTTGTCCATCCCGCCCAGCTCGCCGACAATGTTGCCCATCGCCGTGGCGACAATCGTGCTGTCCATAGAAGCCATAAGTATGCCTAACAGCAAACCGGCAATGACAATGCCCAGATTGGGTGTTTTTGAAGCTGAGCTCACAGGTTCCACTCCTTATCCCTTGATTCTAATGGATTACTTTACAGCTTCACTTGGTTCCTTACTGTAGCATTCCTATGAATGTCCAGAGAATCCCGGTATTCCACTATGTCAATTTCACAGCCGGTACCAATGATAACATTTCCGCCTCTGACTGTTCCTGCTGTCGTCCCCTGCAGTTCCACCTGATCTCCTTCGATCAGGCCCGCGGTAAACCGCAGACTTCCCGGATGTCCCGGACGAATCAGCTTCCCGCCAAGACTGCGTTTGATCTTGATGCTTCCGCCTCCGACTTCGGCTGCCCTGCTAGGACCGAACAGCGATATTTCCAATGTCTCTGCGCTTAGCACTCCTTGTACCTGGAGTGCACCGCTGATGTGCATGTCCTCTGCATCGCAATCGCCTGAGACGCTAAGATTTCCAGTGAATTTAATGCCCTCCACGTGAATACTTGCAGCCTTGATATCCCCTTGTCCACGCATGGATTCACCCTCAATACCACCCTTTACGGCACATTCACCAGTAAGCTTCATACTCTCCATAACCAGTCTGCCATTGACCTCGGTTTCGCCCATCAGCGTCATTTTCCGGCAATCCACATCACCATTAAATGTGCATTCCCCGGTCACCTTCACGTCCAGGAAGTATCCACCCGCTGAGGTTGAATTCCCCAGTACTTTCAGATTCGTCCGCTCTTCTGTTTCATTCACCGGTCTTCACCTCCATCCCTACTGTGGCTCCAGGGTGTACAGTTAATCCTTCACGGTATTCCACCCGGCCGATGCTGCAGCCTTCTCCGATAATAACTATAGCCCCTCTTACCACATCCGCTGTCGTATACTCCAAATCAATAAAATCACCATCTATTACACTCGTCTGAAGCTCTGCCCTGAGCTTTGGTATAACGCCACCCGCAAGCTTACTCCAGACCCCCGAGCCCGCCTTGCGGACTACCAGGCTCTTTACCCCTATCTTCTTCACTCGGGTCTGCCCTTGCAGCGCAAGCTCCACATGCTCTGCGCTAAGGAAGCCGCTGATGGTAAGTGAACCCTCAACCGTGAAATTCCGCAGCTCACAGTCTCCTTTGATACCGATGACCCCGCTCAATGTACAGTTTTCTCCTCGCAGGCCGCCATCCATTTCCAGGAGCCCGTCATGCTTCATCGTTCCCATCTGCAGGCCTCCGCCTACTTTGAGATCACCATTCGTCTCCATTTCATCTACGGTAAGGCTTCCCCCCAGCCTCATGAGGCCGTTCCCCTTGAAAGTTCGGGCGCGCACCGGACCGCCGATCCGGCTCACTCCCTCCAGATTAACATGATGGTATGTTCCTCCAGCTGCCCCGCCTATCCCGGCAATCACTAAATCTGCCGCCGTTGCCTGATCCATAACCTGACCCCCTCTAATGATTGACCGAATGCCTCATATCCCCATCCTGTACTTCCGATTGTATTCCACAACAATACAGCGGACCTCCGCCCTCAGGAGGATTTCCGCTCATTCTTCCAGACTATTCTATGGCCCCTTGCCAACAAAAAGGAGCAGACAGCTCCTTGGTAAGGATATGTCTGCTCCTGTTAGTTACGTATATTTATACGCCCATGTAATTGTGATTAGAGTTATTCCACTGTCTTCGCTTCCTCGGAAGCTACTGCAGCTGCCGGGGTATCCGAATCTGTATCAGCAGGTTCTTCCAGTGCTACCGGAGGTGCAATACGGATAATCAGCGTATCTTCGGGAGTGAGCACTTCCCAGCCCTCATGCTTCGGCAGGTCCGAGACCAGCAATTGGTCCCCAATGTCGAGGCCGGTGATATCCACTTCAAATGTTGCGGTCAGCTTGTCCGGCAAGGTGCGGATATCCAGTTCATACAGCTCTACCTGCTGAATACCGCCGTTCTTCACGCCTACAGGATCTCCGCTGAAGTGAAAAGCAACCTTGGTGACCAGTTCAGCCTTCATATCAATCTGGTGAAGATCCACATGCAGCAGCTTGCGGGACAACGGCTGGCGCTGCACTTCCTGGATCACCACGTTTTTGGAGCCGGAATCCGGGAGTTCTACCTTAAGGATGGCCCGGGGGTTTTTGCCGAGTATTTCGTTCAATGTCTTCGCATCTGCTGTAAAGGACTGGCTATCTGAACCTGCACCGTAGACGACAACCGGTACAAAGCCTTTGCTCCGCTGTGAAGAGGTCGAGCCGGATCTTTCAGTCAAACGTACTGTGGTATTCATGATATTCCTCCTAAAATTTTTTTAGCGCAACACCCGCGATTCAGCTTCGGAAAAACTGCCTCGGAAGCATACGCCAAGTTTTGTCAGCTTAGCTGCATTGAGTAGTTCTTGGCACAAAATAAAAAAAGACCCATTAGATATGCAGGTCTAATTAGTCTCTTATTAACCATATATGCCTACATTGGAATCAGTATAGCACTGCGTACCTGTCAAGTCAAAATAGGGTATTATTCAATTTTAATCCATTTTCATCTAAACTAAACCAAATGACATGCCACAAAATGTCCGCCTCCGGCGTCACGGAAAACAGGGGTTTGCGCCTTACAGACCTCCACGGCAAACGGGCAACGGGTATGAAATTTGCAGCCGGAAGGCGGATTCGCCGGACTTGGAATATCACCTTTCAGCACGATCCGTTCCCGTTTCAGTCTAGGAATCGGCACAGGCACTGCAGATAGCAACGCCTTAGTATACGGATGCAGCGGGCTGTGGAACAGCTCGTCCCGGGAAGCGGTCTCCACCATGGAACCAAGGTACATCACGCCGATCCGGGAGCATAAATGCTCGACCACACTCAGATCATGGGAGATGAACAAGTAGGCCATTCCCTTGCTTCTTTGCAGCTTGCTGAACAGATTGATAATCTGGGCTTGAATTGACACATCCAGCGCCGAAACCGGCTCGTCGGCAATGATTAGATCCGGGTTCAGAATGAGTGCCCGGGCGATGCCAATCCGCTGGCGCTGCCCTCCGGAGAATTCATGCGGGAAGCGGTCGATGTGATAAGCGGACAAGCCGCAGGCATCGAGTGATTCCAGCACCAGCTCCCGCACCTCATGCCTGGAGCATAATCCATGGTCCAGCAGGGCTTCACCGATCGCATCACCCACCCGTACACGCGGATTAAGCGCGCTATAAGGGTCCTGGAAAATCAGCTGCATTTGTGGCCGAAGCAGACGAAGCTCTACAGAGGAGAGGCTGTGGATATCCTGACCTTTGAACTTCACTTCACCCGCTGTCTTTTCGGTCAGACGCAGAATTGTCCGTCCTACTGTGCTTTTGCCGCTGCCTGATTCACCGACCAGTCCAAAGGTCTCACCAGGTTGAAGGGTAAGACTGATGTCATCCACGGCCTTCACCTGTCCGACCGTGCGGTTCAGCAGCCCTTCTGTAACCGGAAAGTATTTTTTCAGATGATTAACTTCAAGTAACGCCTCAGACATGGACTTCCGCCTCCTCATACAGCCAGCAGGCTGCCTTCTGTCCGCCGTCCAGCTCCTTAAGCTGCGGCTGGCGGCTGCGGCAGACGGGCAGACACTGCTCGCAGCGGTCATGGAAGTAACAGGAAGGCTCGAGCTCCAGCGGATTCGGCACCTGGCCCGGAATCGAATACAGCTCCTCCAAACGCTGACCCACCACCGGTTTGGATTTCAGCAGCCCCTTTGTATAGGGATGTTTGGGATTGTTGAACAGCTCCACGACTCCACCCTCTTCAACGACTTTGCCGGAATACATCACGATCACGTAATCGGCCATTTCGGCTACAACGCCGAGATCGTGGGTAATGAGCAGAATAGACATCCCTCCGCTTGCTTTAAATTCCCGCAGCATATCGAGAATCTGCGCCTGGATGGTTACATCAAGCGCTGTGGTCGGCTCATCGGCAATCAGCAGCTTCGGGTTACAAGAGATGGCAATGGCAATCATGATCCGCTGAAGCATGCCACCGCTTAATTCATGGGGATAGCTGTCAGCGATTTGATCCGGGCGCGCAATGCCAACTTGCGTGATCAGCTCTATGGCCCGGAGACGTGCTTGTTTCTTGTTCAGCTTCAGATGCACCATCAGCGGCTCCATGATCTGCTCCCCGATCTTCATCACGGGATTCAGCGATGACATTGGCTCCTGAAAGATCATGGCAATCTCATTGCCCCGGATCGCCCGCAGGGTATTCGGGTCCATCCCCAGCAAATCTTCACCCGCAAAATCGATCTTCCCTCCAGCCACCTTCCCGCCTGGCGCTTCCACAAGACCCATTATCGACATAGCGGTTACACTCTTGCCACAGCCGGATTCACCAACAATGCATACCGTTTCTCCTTCTCGGACCTGAAAGCTTACATGATCAACGGCAGCTACTTTCCCTTCTTCTGTATAGAAAACGGTACTGAGACCTTCTATATTCATTAAATGCTTCATCAGCTGCTGGCCACCTACCTTTTCTGTTTGGGATCAAGCACGTCTCTGAGGCCGTCACCAAATATATTAATGGCAATCACTGTGGCAAAAATGGACAGTCCAGGAGGAATCCACAGCCACGGATGATCCTGAAAATCAATCATATTGTTCGCTGCATCAATCATGTTGCCCCAGGTCGGCGTAGGCGGCATGACGCCCAGCCCGAAAAAGCTTAGCACTGATTCGCTTAATATCGCTCCGCCGATGTTGAGTGTAGCCATGACAATCAGCAGCGGAACTACATTCGGCAGCAGATGATGGAACAGCTTCCGGCTGTCCCGCAGGCCCAGCACTACCGCCGCCTGCATAAATTCGCGTTCCCGCAGGCTGAGCATTTGCCCCCGCACCATCCGGGCAAGTCCCGGCCAATTCACAATGCTGAGCATCAGCATGACGATATACATCCGGTAATCCGCCCTAACCTTCCATTCCGAGAGCAGCGCCCCGAAGATAAAAAGCAGCGGCAGACTGGGAATCGTCATCAGCAGATCGGCGATCCGCATAATCACCTGATCCGCGATACCGCGGTAATAACCGGCTATTGCTCCGAGCAGAGCGCCAATAAACACGGACAGCAGCATCGAAGCCAAACCAACCGTCAACGAAATCCGTCCGGCCTGCATCACCCGCGTGAGAATGTCCCTTCCAAGTGCATCTGTTCCCAGTAAATGCTGCAGATTGGGCGCCTTGTTCATCAGGGTCATATTAATTTTGTTATCCGTATATGGTGAAAAGAACGGCCCGATGAAACATAAGACAAACATACACACAACCACTCCAAAACCTGCAACCGCCAGCTTGTTCTTCATCAGCCTCTTCAGTGACTGTCTGAACAGTGAGGACTTCTGCCTCTGTACCCGTGATTCGTGCAGCCCGGTCATCCTGCTGTTAGCTTCCAAAATGGTATCCTCCTCCCTATAACCGGACGCGCGGATCGGCAACCCGGTACAAAATGTCCGAGAGCAGCGTTCCGATGACGGTCAGAATGGCAATAAACATGGTAAAGCCCATTAGCAGCGGATAATCACGGAGCCCGAAGGACTTCATATACAGCTGGCCGATCCCCGGCCAGTTGAAGATTTGCTCGATAATCAGCGAGCCGCCGAACAGTGCCGGGAGCTCGAAGCCGACTAGTGTAATCGCCGGCAGCAGAGCATTGCGCAGGGCATGGGTAAACAGCACCTTCCGCTCCTTCAGCCCTTTGGCCCGCGCTGTGCGGATATAATCCTGCTTCAGCACATCAATCATATTGCTGCGGAAGTAACGGGTTAGCGAGCCCAAGCCGAGCAAGGTCATCACCACAACCGGGAGTGCCATATGCCGCACCACTTCCTTCAGATATGCCAGCCCCGTGGCATTGCTGCCCGTTGTAATCATCCCGCCCGGCGGGAGCCACTTCAGATCCACAGCCAGAATCTTGATCAGGAATAAGCCGATAAAAAAGGACGGAAGCGACATTGCGGCAAAGATAGCCACCATCACCAGCGTATCGAACCAGGAATACTGCTTATAGGCCGAGATTACCCCCACAATGACCGCAATCACCCAAGTTAGAAAAGTGGACACGGCGGCCAGCAAAAAAGAATTCCAAATATAATCGTTGAACAACTGAAGCACCGGCTTCTGCTGGGCAAGCGAATACCCGAAATCCCCGTGAAAAGCATTGTTCATCCAGATGCCGTAACGTTCAAGCATCGGCTTGTTGAGGCCGTAGATTTCCCGCAGTTCTGCCTTGCGTTCCGCAGTCAGCTTAATATTTCCTGTAATGAAATCCCCGGGTGTAGAGGCATAGAGACAGAAGATCAGCAGCGAAGCCGCAAACAGAATAACGAGCATGTACAGCAGTCTTTTCGTCAGATAGGTACTCATGACCCGCTCCTTATGGATCGTCCCCTGCCCATGACAGCTGAAGCAAGGGACGAATGTGTAATTATTTCAGCGTCCACTCCGGCAGGCTTCCGGCAAGCCCGATGAACGGGCTGACCGTCAGATTCTGGATGCGTCCATTGTAGGCATAGACTGTTTTTTTGTAGCTGGTGAACAGAATCGGCAGCTCATCATTGAAAAGCTGGTACAGCTCCTTGTATACGGCCTTGCGCTGTTCAATATCCGTTGTAGCAAGCGCTTTGTTGTACAGTTCAAGGAATTTCGGATTATCATAATCGGTGATTTCCCCGTCAAAGAACTGCATGAACCCGTCCGCCGGATCGGTCAGCATACTGGTCGAGAAGGATACCAGATCATAGTCTCCGCCTTCCACCTTGGACACCAGTGAGTTGAAGTCTGCAAAGACCTCCGGCTGGAATTCAATGCCAAGTGCTTCAAAATTCTCCTTGGCTACAGCGATGAAAATATCGGTGTTCTTGCTTTTGGAGCCGAGATAATGGATGGACAGCGGCTTGCCGCCTTTTTCGCGAATTCCATTTGCACCTACGGTCCAGCCGGCTGCATCCAGCAGTTGTTTGGCTTTTTCCGGATCATATTTGTAAGGATTAATGCCTTCCTCGGTATAGGCCCAGGAGATTGGCGAAGCCGGAATATTGGCAATGGCGCCTGCTCCCTGCTGGGCATCAACATAAATGCTCTGACGATCAAGCCCGTACATAATCGCCTGTCTGACCTCTTTATCCTTAAGCTGCTCATGCTTGAGGTTGACTTGCATGTAGCCATAAGTGCTTGGTGTATAAGGAATGATGTTCACAAATCCAAGTGCTTTCAGCTTCTCAATATTCTCTTCCGAGGCACTGAAAGAGGCATAATCAACCTCTCCGGTCTCCAGGAACTGCCAGACATCGCCTTCCGATGTTTTGTAGATGAAATGCTCCGTCTTAGGTTTGCCTTTGAAATAATTCTCATTGGCCGTAAGGCGCACTTCCTGCCCAGGCAGGAATTTCTCCAGCTTGTAAGGTCCGTCGCCAAGCGGGTGCTCATGCAGCTTCTTGATATAGTCCAGTTGGCCGAACTTATAGTCCTTGCCATAGTAAGCCTTGGACAGCACGTTAGAGCCGAGTGTCACCAGCGCCGTCGCATTCGGCTTCTCCAGTGTCACTGAGATCGTCTGCGGATCAATGACCTTGATGCCTTCGACTGTTTTGGCCGTTCCCTCTTTATAGGCTTTGCCGCCCTTCACATTCAGGGAAGGCAATGAGGAGCCGCCGTCATAGGCTTTGTCGTATTGAATCGTCCAGGTAAAGGCTACATCATCTGCTGTTAGCGGCGAACCGTCGCTGAACTTCAAGTCTTTTCTTAAGTGGAAAGTGTATGTAAGCTGATCATCCGATACATCCCAGCTCTCGGCAAGCTCAGGCGTCGGGACCCCTTTGTCATCCACAGTTACCAGGGAAGCATACAGCAGGGAGGATACATTGCCGTCATAGCCGCTCTCCTGAAAATAAGGTGTAAATGCCCCGCTGGGATCCGTAAGGCCAACGATAATCGTATCTGTGCGGTTCTGGGCTACAGCCGGAAGCTTGGTTAAATCCGTTGCCGTAAAAGGTTCGCTTAGCGCACCCGCTGATACTGGCGCCGGGGATGCTGTCGCCTCCGTTCCAGCCGTCCCGCCCGAGTCAGCTGTTGCAGACGTCGGAGTATTCCCCGTCGCTGTATTGCTGTTGTTATTGTCCGAGCAGGCCGCAAGCAGCATTGAACCTGTAATCAGCAGCGTGGACAATACAAGCGTACTTTTTCTCATAATAAATCATCTCTTTTCTCACTAAATTTTAATGCTTACAATTCCTACCCACTAAGTATGTTTAAGACCGATAGTTCACATTATAGGAATTTATTGTGGTTCTGTAAAGAGAGAACTAAATATTTTTTCTTCACAAACAGAATTTATACGAAAACCTGCAAAACAAAAAGCCAAAGCATTCTCTCCCCTAAGAGAACACTTTGACTTGGTGTAATACCGCTCAAACGGCGTTAAGTTTATTTTAAATATTCGAACAGCTGCTCATTCATCCGGTGAATTCCTTCCAGACGCAGACTGTAGGCGGTAACGTTCTCCCCCTCGATATAGGCATTCAGCAGGCCCGCACAGCGCAGGCTGAAGATATGGTCATGCACAATCCCCTTGGAGATTCCGGCTTGCTTGGCGATTTCGGTAAAGGTTCTGCGTCCGCCGCCCAGCGACTGTAGAATCTTCAGACGGCTTTTTTCACCCAGACTGCGCAAAGTTCTGTACATAAAAGGTGAAATCTCTTCGTCTGTTACCGAGACTCTCGCCGCATAATGGCAAATTGTCAGTGGACCGAAGCTGTAAATAATATTGGCAGGCTGAAAATGGAACTGCGGAATCAGCACCAGCTTGCGCAGTCCGTCCACCGGAAGAAAATAAAATCCGTTCGTTGTCCTGTTCACAAAATCAGAAACAGCACTCTTGTCCAGCTCCAGGCTTCGTTCGTCCGCGTGCTGACGCAGTCTGCCGCTGATCTCCGGACTGCAGTCCCTGAAATATTGCCTGTTCCACTCAGACAGCAGAAAATGCATCCGGCTGCGGAATTGATCCATTTGCACCGGGAACACGCTGACGTACTCTGCAAGTGTCTCGTACATCTCTCCTACCGGCAAATGCTGCAACCATTCCAGCACCTGATCTACGCTCTCCTTCACCGGACATTGGTGAATCAGCAGATTCAGCAGCTTCCAGTCATTACCGAGGTCTGTCTCGTCCAAAGCGGACAGCAGTTCCGGGCTAAGCCTGCCTCCCACATCAGCAGACCATGAGGCACCCAGATCCATCTTCTTATTGGATTTCTTGCATATAAACGTATGTATACTGCATACCAGTTCAAAAACCGGCTCAAACTGAACCTCAACCTCATACTCCATGGCCATTCCCCCTGATGCAACTTCTATTCATCACAGCGTTAGTGTAATCTTATGGTATTTTACAGAGCATGCGCAAGTTATATAGATTATCTGACCCTTAGAGATATATAGGTGTAACCTAATTACATACATCTGCATGTCCATATCCTCGCTTTTTCCAGATCACGGTAGTAAAATATAGTCACAATAACCTGATTGGAGTGAAGAATATGGGACAGATTGAACAGGGAGAAGGACGTTTTTATATTGCTGGTGACGGTAAGGACCTTGCCGAGATTACATACAGAACGGAAGAGGCCACAGGGAATTGGGTGATTGACCATACCTTTGTCTCCGAAGATCTGCGGGGCCAAGGTGCCGGTGAGAAGCTAGTGCGTGCGGTTGTGGATAAAGCCCGCGCCGAACAGGTTAAGATTGTACCCCAGTGCCCTTATGCTGCACATCAATTCAAGAAACATGCGGAATACGGGGATGTTCTCAGCAGCTGAACCCGGTTATTGAGACCATTGCGGGATTAAATTTTCAGGAGGATATGCGTTTGACTACAGCTGATACATTAAGGGATATAGAGCAATTGCAGCAGCGCTGCGAGCAATATGAAGGGATCAGCCTGAAGCTCAATTGGGACATGCTGCGTATGTCTCCAGAATCCGGGGGAGCCGAATGGCTGGTAACTTATGAGGAAGAAGAACTAATTGGTTTTATAGGGCTGTACGGTTTCGCCGGCGAAATGGAAATCTGCGGAATGGTGCGGCCGGGATTCCGGCGCAGAGGCATTTTCACCTCGCTATGGGTACGGGCACAGAGCATCATCAAACGTAGTAATATCAGAACACTGCTGCTCAATGCCCCGGCAAGTTCGGCCTCGGCAGCCGGTTATCTGAAGACCCTGCCCCTGGCATTCAACCATGCGGAATATCAGATGAAATGGGATGGGGCTGCTGTACCACAAGGTTCAGTCGAAGCCAGTTCAGCCGCAGGAACCATAGTCCTGCGGCCTGCACGCCAGGAAGATGCTGATATTCTGGTCGAGCTGGACTGCGGAGGATTCGATATGTCGCGGGAGGACGCCGCAGAGATGTACACACTGCAGATGAATGACAATCAGCAGGAACACATCGTGATTGAAATGAATGGACAGCCCGCCGGCAAGATGCGGCTATGGACGGAGGACAACGAAACCTGGATCTACGGGTTTACGGTGGACAAAAAGCTGCGTGGACTGGGTATAGGCCGGAGCGCGCTTTTGCAGACGATTGAACGGGAACGGCACAATTACAACGGTGTGAATCTGGAAGTGGCTCTCGACAATCCTAATGCACTGAAGCTGTATGAAAGCTGCGGCTTCGTCATTCTGAACAAACAGGATTATTTCCGCTATATCGGCTAAAGCATATCACAATCTGAACAGCACCTTTTCTTTTGGCACAGTGCCTTAAGGAAGGGTGCTTTTACGTATGACCTTTGGTATCCGCACAATCATAGAAGGAGTCATTGTTACTAACAGGTGCCTATATAACCTCAAAGTGCGTACTATCCGCTCCCCTGTCCAGCAGACATAATGAGGGCATACACAAGTTGAAGGAGAGAACCCGCTTATGAGACTAGATGACGCTGGAATACGTAAAACCGCACTGGTTGTTGGTGCAAACGGAGTGATCGGACGCAATCTGATCGAATACCTGGTAACCCTGCCTGAATGGGATATTATCGGAATTTCACGCCGGGGCGGAGAAGATACAAGCCGTGTGCGCTACATCGCGGCCGATTTGCTGAGTCCTGAGGACTCACGACGTAGGCTTGAGGCCCTGCCGGAGGTGACGCATATCTTTTACGCCGCCTATCAGGAGCGACCAACCTGGGCGGAGCTGGTCCCTCCGAATCTGGCCATGCTGGTGAATGTTGTTGAGGCCATTGAGCCCCGTGCCCATCATCTGCAGCACATCAGCCTGATGCAGGGCTATAAGGTGTATGGAGCCCATTTGGGACCCTTCAAAACCCCTGCCCGGGAGACAGATGCCAATCATATGCCGCCAGAATTCAATATCGATCAACAGAACTTCCTGGAGAAGCAGCAGTTGGGCAAATCCTGGACCTGGTCGGCGATCCGGCCGTCTGTGGTCTGCGGCTTCGCTCTCGGCAACCCGATGAATCTGGCAATGGTCATCGCTGTCTATGCCTCCCTCTCGAAGGAGCTGGAACTTCCGCTCCGGTTCCCCGGAAAGCCGGGTGCCTACCATAGTCTGCTGGAAATGACGGATGCAGGCCTGCTTGCCCAGGCAACCGTATGGGCGGCGACAGACACCCGCTGCGCCAATCAGGCCTTCAACATTACAAATGGCGACCTGTTCCGCTGGGATGAACTCTGGCCGAAGATTGCGGCTTTTTTCGGGCTCGATACCGCGCCGCCGCTGCCCATGTCTCTCTCGGTAGTGATGGAGGACAAGGAACAGCTGTGGAATGGCATGGTAGAGAAATACGGGCTGGAGCCGAACAGCTACCAGGACGTTTCGTCATGGGGATTCGGAGATTTTGTCTTCTCCTGGGACTATGATTTTTTTGCCGACGGAAGCAAGGCACGGCGGTTCGGATTCCATGAATTCATCGAAACCGAAGTGATGTTCATGCGTATCTTTGCAGATTTCCGCAGCCGTAAAATCATCCCGTAACCTCCAAATTCATTAAGCCCTAACAGCGTGAAAAGCCTGACCCCATCCTTCCGGGTCAGGCTTCTTTATTCTTTCGTTTGCGGCTGGGCCAGTACAGCGGCTTGATCACCGTAGACCCGCTCAATATGGGTATCGCCCCACCTGCACATCAGGTGCAGAATTTCCTTGAGGCTCCAGCCGTAATCGGTCAGCTCATACTCGACTCTGGGCGGCACTACATTGAATATAGTCCGCTGGATAACGCCGTCCTCTTCCAACTCTCTCAGCTGCTGGGTCAGCACCTTCTGGGTAATAACAGGCATCAGGCTCATGAACTCACCGTTGCGTTTCTTGCCGAAGGTAAGAAAAAATAGGATCACCGGCTTCCACTTGCCGCCGATTACCTCAAGCGTGGCCTCCACAGCGGTGTTATATGTTTTGATTGGTTCCGGCATGGTTTTGAACACCCCCTGTTCTTAACCATATCGCCTTGGCCGTCTGCTTGCAAGCGCAGGCTATACTGCAGGCAGACTCACGCTCACATCAGCCCATACCCCCGGTGAACCAGTTCTTCCTGTTCGCTTCTGCGCACTCCGTATTTCAGCAGCTTCCCTGTAGACTCCTCCCGCCCCAGGAATACGGACAATAACCGCACATAATCCATGGATTCCTGGAGCGGGATTCCCGCACCATCAAATATATGCCGGCGGCTGTCCAGGAGAGAATAGACCTCCACCTTCTCGGCTGGCATCCCATAAGCCTGATGGCAGAACACATTAGCCATATGCAAAAATCCGGTGATTACGTCTTCATTTCCGTTCACCATAAATTTCTGGATGCTGAGGCAGCGTCCTGGAACTATAGAGTGCCAGGCCAGCTGAAAAATCATCGCCAGCTCGATATCAAGCACCGGTACCGGTACATGCCACTGCTCATAGAGCAGCACCGGGACCTCCAGCAGATGATTCACACTAACGATCCGCATCAGTTCGTCGGCGACGGCTGTCTTGACCTCCCAATAGTGCAGCAACGATGGAAAAGCATCCCCTTTGGGCGGCCAGCGCCGCTCCAGCAGGAACTGGATCGGCGTTTCCCTGCGCACCTCGGGCTGCAGACTGTAGAAGTCATTCAGCGTATGCCCCACCGCATACTGCACCTGCTGCCTCCAGCGCGGTAGCCCGGTGGATGGCCCGCTGCCGGAAATTCCCGCTCCTCCCAGCATAATATGCTCCATACGAAAATCATTCAACCGGCTGTATTGCAGGGCATATGCATCGCGTTTCCCTGCTGTCCTGCTTCCCGCCGCGCCGCCCATTCCTAAGATACCGCCGCGCAGGTTTCGATAAATTGGCGGCCAAAGCTGCGGCAGACTTCTTTTTCCGCTGCGTTAGGCCCGTATTCAATCTTCAGACTTTCCTGAATAATTTCTGCTCCGCGCTCCCTCAGCTTCTCCTCAATCTGATTCACCGCGCCGCAGTAAATTTCATAGCCCGTATCTCCGCTTCCGAAGGCTGCAGCCTTGCAGGCTGTCAAATCCAGGTCATCCATCTCTTCATAGAAATCCAGGAATTCATCCGGCAGCTCGCCATCTCCCCAGGTATATGCCCCCAGCAGTACAGCCTCATAGGCTTTGATCTCATCCGCATTGCAGTCGGTGACCGATTTCAGAACAGCCTCACCTCCGGCCTGGCGTATCCCCTCTGCAATCAGTTCAGCTATTTCTTCCGTGTTGCCAGTCAAACTGGCATATGCTACAAGCACCTTAGCCATGTATGGTTTCCTCCCAAAGTAAACACAATGTTATACGATTATTACAAGTTAAAATTCAAACCAAGTATTACTTCCTTCATTCTATTTGATAATGATTCTCATTGTCAATATTAAGCACGCAAAAAAAAGGCCCTCCGGTTCCCTTACCGGATAGAGCCCGCGTTCAACGCTTCTTTTCACAAGTGGCACGTCATGCGCAATAAGCGCCTTCCAGAAGGGTAATCCCGTTGCCGTCCGGATCACGGAAGTTCATTTCTTTTCCCCCATACTCCATGGTGGCCGGCGGCTGACAATCCAGACCCCGGGCTTTCAGCTGCTCATAGGTCTCGTCCAGACTACTGCAGGAGAACACCAGATTAACAACTCCAGTGGTGTGCTTGCCCCATTTGTTCTCATCCCAGATAATCAGCCCTGGCAGACCCCGGTCAAAACCGATCTTCGCGCCGTCATAATTGCCAAATCCCTCAAAAGGAACTGGAACCCCCAGCAGTTCAGCATAAAATTTAGCCAAAGCGGCCGTATCCTTGGTATACAGGTTAATGCCTTCAAAAGAAGAAATCATCGGTTCGCACTCCTTTAAGATTATTATCCAGCTGCACATTGGCCCGCTGACAACAGTGTACCCGCTGCTGCCATTTTTGTATTGCAAAAAAACGACATCTACCTCCGCGCATAAGCCAAAGCCTCCAGCGGCGTTCTGCCGGCAAACTTCTTGAAGCTGTTGATCATATGCGACTGGTGGCTGTAGCGGTAATCGTATACCATATCCTGCATCGCCCTTGCTGGCGGAGGTGAACGATATAAATCAAGCCATACATTTTGAAAGCGGACCAGATCTGCTGTCTTTTTCGGAGAAAGACCAATGTACTCGCGGAAAAGCCTCTCCAGTTGACGGCTGCTTACCCCTGCAGTGCTCTCAAGCGCCCTGGCATCAACGACACCTCTCTGCTTAAGAATACTGTAGACGGCGTTCAGCAAGCTATCCCGGCTATGCACGGTCCGTTCCAGACGCTTAAGCAGATACTCTTCCGCCACAGTGATACGTTCTGCGTAGGTAAGAGAAGCGCCCAGCCTGTAACCCAGTTCTCTGCGAAAAGAAGCGAAATATTGCTCCACCGGAACATGAACATTAAGAACATCCCTGAGGTGATCATCCGCGAACAAATGCACGGCCCAGAAATGAAAACGGATAGCGAAATACACTCTGCCGGTTGACTCCGTGGCTTGTCCCACTTCAAACGGCGCATCATTGATCCCGCAAAAAAAGCCTTCGGATTCTCCCGTACGCTCATCCCATTCCCAAATAATATCCATGCACGTATCCGGGATAATCACTTCCGGCTCCGGAGATAAAGAAATTGACTCGCCAATTAGGGCGGTCTTTGGTAAGAGTCCACTTGTCTCTGGCAGGGCTGCAGTTCCCCAGAAGCAGCGGATATATGACCGCAATGCCTTGCAGGGCATTACCTCACCGGCTCCGGCAGGTTTTGCCGTAATCGGATAATACAGCTGGGAAAGGTCAAACATCCGATTCCGCCTCCATTCATTTAATTCTTTGATCATACACAATCATTGCCAGTAGCGCCAGAATGACAGCTATCTATATTCCGCTGCGAATTTTTTTATCTGCGATATCGTCCTCCCTGATCTCTTCGATTATTGGAATTATTATACATAAATGAGTATTGGGGCAAAATAAGAATAGTCGCAGCTTTGCAACCATTTAGATTGTAGCTGCAAGGCAAAATGTTGTACAATAAAGGCTAAATGACTTTTTGAAGGATGGATTAATCATGTATATAGCAAGTGATTGGAAGGACTACGAAGTAATCGACACTGGCGGCGGAGAAAAGCTGGAGCGTTGGGGAGATATCATCCTGCGCCGTCCGGACCCGCAAATCATCTGGCCGCTTGCGAATGAGACAGCGAAATGGCGCGATGTGCATGGACATTATCACCGCAGCTCCGCTGGAGGCGGACAGTGGGAAATGAAGAAGACTATTCCTGACGATTGGAAAATCAGCTACGGGAAGCTGAATTTCCACCTGCGTCCCACCAACTTTAAGCATACCGGACTATTCCCCGAGCAGGCGGCCAACTGGCGCTGGATGATGGACAAGATCGCTGAAGCGGGCCGTCCGATTTCAGTGCTCAATCTCTTTGCCTACACCGGCGGGGCTACTGTTGCTGCCGCCAGCGCAGGAGCTTCTGTCGTTCACGTGGATGCTGCCAAAGGCATGGTCCAATGGGCAAAAGAAAATGTACAGCTGTCCGGCCTGGCAGAACGTCCGGTCCGGTTCATCACCGATGACGTCTTCAAATTCGTTCAGCGCGAGCAGCGCCGCGGCAGTAAATACGATGCGATCATCATGGACCCGCCTTCCTATGGCAGAGGCCCCGGCGGTGAGATGTGGAAATTGGAGGCAAGCCTGTATCCGTTCCTGGAGAGCTGTATGGAGATTATGAGCGACAGACCGCTGTTCATGCTGATTAACTCCTACACGACCGGTATTTCTCCAACCGTACTGCGCAACATGCTCTCGATGACGATGGGCAAACGCTACGGCGGCAAGCTGACCTCCGGTGAAATCGGCCTGCCGATTACTGCCTCCGGTATGAACCTGCCTTGCGGTATTCTGGGCCGCTGGGAGGCGTAAACCATGTCAGAAATGACACCTGGTACGATGGGCGAATCCGGCAGCGGAAGCTCCCGGTTCGAGATCCTCTTCGAAGACAATCATCTGCTTGGCATCGTGAAGCCTGTCAATATTCCGGTGCAGGAGGACGCAACAGGTGATCCTGATCTGCTAAGCCTGCTCAAGGAGGACGTGAAGGAGCGCTTCAACAAACCGGGCAATGTATATATGGGCCTGGTTCACCGGCTGGACCGTCCGGTTGGAGGAGCCATGATCTTCGCCAAGACCTCCAAAGCCGCTTCACGGCTGTCCGAGAGTGTCCGCTCCCACAGCTTCCATAAAGTCTATCTGACCGTGGTTCACGGCAAGCCTCCAGCTGCGAAGGGCCGCCTGGTCCATACACTGCTCAAGGATGCCAAGACCAATACAGTGACGATTGTACGCCAGGGGACACCCGGCGGCAAGGAAGCTATTCTGGACTATACGGTGCTCGGCAGTGCCGAAGGCTACAGTCTGCTGAAGATCGACCTGCTCACCGGACGTTCCCACCAGATCCGTGTACAGCTCAGCGGCATTCGCTGTCCCCTGTATGGTGATCAGAAATACGGGGCCGCTGTGAACAAGCCCGGCCAGCAGATTGCTCTGTGGTCCGCACTTGTCGGCTTCCCCCACCCCGTCACCAAAGAAGAAGTTGAATTGATCTCTCTGCCGCCGCAGACTCATCCCTGGAGCTTGTGGTCGCAGCATACACAAAAGCAGGCCATCCGGTAACGGAGGCCTGCTTTTTGTATGTGATATAGGCATTATATGGCTGATTGCCCGCTTTTATCATGTAAAAGGCATAGGAGTTATGTACGGATAATCACCTGAAATAGGCTTGATGAAGGGGCATTAAACGTTCTACGGCCCGTTAGTCTAGCAGAGTACGCTAAAGCGAAATTATAGGCTGTACGTTCCGTAGCGGTCAGGAGAAGTGGGGCAGCAACCATTTTGGAAAAAGAGCTTTCGGTTTTCTAAAACCCTGACTGGTCAGGGGGTTGAGCCCTCGGGTGCCGGTGTTGGTGCCGATGTTGATGTTGATGTTGGTGTTGGTGTCACCACCATCTTCCCCATCAGATACAGGAGGAGCTGCTGATTATGGGAAGAGATGGGGTCCAGCGCCTCAGCAAAAAAATCACTGCGGATCTGAAGTCCGCGTTCGGTCTCTTTCTTGCCCGTCTTCGTTATACTTACCCATACGATTCGCCGGTCAGCAGCATCACGCTCCCGGACAATCAGACCATGCTTCTCCATCCGGTCCAGTAGCATCGTTACTGCTGCAGGGCTGGTCGCCAGATGCGGAGCCAGATCAGAAGGCTTCATCGCGTCACGTTCCTGCAGTAATTCCAGTACAGTGAGTTGGGCGTCTGTAAGTGTAGGGGCAAGCTTGCTGTCCATATGTAACTTATAATCCTTTAATATTTTATGCCAGATCTTACTGAATTCAGTGGAGTGCACACGTATTCCTTCCTTTCTTGAAATATAAGAATTTATATGTTTCACACAATAAATTATCCTTATATTTCTCGCTGAAACGGATACCGTCGTGATAAGGACAGCGAAGCCGTTTCTACTTGATCAATAAGGATGGTATCTTTTCGGGTCGCCATAACTACATTTTCGCGAGAAAAATTCCATTTCCTGCAAAAGGGAAAAATAATTAACCCAAAGCCATACAGAAATGCATCCTTTGAACTAAGATTAACGTACGGCATATCTATCATAAAACGGTGTCCCTATTCTCCACAAGGAGATTCGGGACACCGTTTATTTCTTCATAACTTGCAGTCATTATGAAGCCTATACCTATTTAATTGCCAGGAAAAGGCTTATAATCTCGTCCTTTTTCTCAACAGACACCAGCTGCTTGCCTATCGAACGCCGTTCGCCGAGCGGAGCCGATTCAGAGGAGAAGGTATACATTGATCCATCACGGGTTAATGCCACCAGTTCAAGTGGTTCGCGGCAATAGAAGGCACCTGAAATTCTGCTGCCGTTCGGACGTACTCGCTTGCCCTCTTTGAATTCAAAGGTTGGCAACCCTTTTCCGCCACGGCTCTGAGACGGGTAATCCAGCAGCAGAGTACGTTTGGCATAGCCAATTTCGGTTACCGACAGGATTTCGCCTTCATCTTCACTGACCCAGAAGCAAGAGACCACTTCGTCTCCTTCACGCAATTGAATTCCCCTTACCCCACTGGCCACACGGCCCATAGGGTTCACTTCGCTCTCGCGGAAGCGGATGCTCATCCCCTCACGGGTCACCAGCACGATCTCCTTGTCACCGCTGCTCAGGGCCACTGTGATGATCTCATCCCCATCAGCCACTTTGCATGCCGCAACAGCCCCTGAACGGCTCGTAGAGTATTCCTTGAGCTCGGTACGCTTGACCTGCCCCTTACGGGTGATGAAGACCAGGCTGGCCTGAGTATCCTCCATATTGCCGACTGGGAGAATGGTGACAATTCCATCGCCTTTGGCAAGAGCTATCACGTTCACAATCGCTGTTCCGGGGTCCTTCCACTTGAACTCCGGTATCTGATGCACCGGCAGCAGGAAATACTGCCCTTTGCGGGTGAACACAAGCAGGCTGTCCCGGGTATTGAGGTCCATCAGCTTGATGATATGGTCGCCTTCCTTCACGCCCGAAGCATGCCGTTCACCGCCTGAACGTGTGAAGGATGGCATGCCGGTACGCTTGATGTACCCGTCAGCCGAAAGAGCAACAAGGACATCCTCGGCGTTCACGAGCACTTCAAGGCTGACCTTAAGCTCCTCGACTTCACCCTGAATGAGGGAGCGGCGGTCTATACCGTATTTGTCGCGGATTTCAATAAGCTCTTTCCGGATTACAGCGATCAATTTCTTATCACTGTCCAGAATCCCCTGAAGCACAGCGATACGCGCGTGCATCTCGTCCAGCTCCTTCTGGAGTGAATGAATCTCCAGATTGGTTAGTCTGTACAATTGCAAGGTGAGAATGGAGTCTGCCTGTCTTTCGCTGAAACCGAACATCCAGACCAGATTATTCTGGGCATCCTGGCGGTTCTTCGACGCCTTGATGGCGGCGATGACCTCATCCAGAATATTCAGGGCTTTAACCAGTCCTTCCAGCACATGGGCACGGTCTTCTGCCTTTTCCAGATCGAACCGCGTGCGATGGGTAACCACCTCGCGCTGGTGGGCAATATAAGCCTCCAGGATGGCTTTTAGACCAAGCTGCTGCGGAGACTTGTTGACAATAGCCACCATGTTGAAATTATAAGTGATCTGAAGATCTGTTTTTTTGAGCAGATAGGCTAGGATCCCCTGGGCATCCGCTTCCTTCTTCAGCTCGACTACGATCCGCAGGCCATCACGTCCGCTCTCATCTCGGACTTCTGCGATGCCTTCGATCTTTTTCTCCAGCCGGATATTCTCCATTGAAGTGACCAGCCGGGATTTGACGATCTGGAACGGTACCTCGGTAATCACAATCTGCTGCTTCCCGCCCCGGAGCGTTTCAATCTCCGTCTTCGAGCGCAAATAGATGCGCCCTTTCCCGGTGCGGTAAGCATCCATGATGCCGTCGCCGCCCATAATTGTGCCGCCTGTCGGAAAATCAGGGCCTTTGATAAAGGTCATGATATCCTCCAGTTCAATATCCGGCTTCTGCATGACTGCGATGCACGCGTCAATTACCTCGCGCAGATTATGCGGTGGAATTTCCGTCGCAAAGCCGGCCGAAATGCCGCTGGTCCCATTGACCAGCAGATTCGGATAACGGGAGGGCACCACGACTGGTTCTTTGGCCGTGTTGTCAAAGTTATCCTTGAACAGCACCGTACGCTTCTCGATATCGCGCATCATCTCCATCGCGATCGGTGACAGCCGCGCTTCTGTATAACGCATCGCTGCTGCCGGGTCATCGTCCATCGAGCCCCAGTTCCCGTGTCCGTCTATTAGCACATGGCCCATCTTCCAGGGCTGTGCCATCCGCACCATACCTTCGTAGATGGAAGAGTCACCATGGGGATGATAATTCCCCATAACGTCCCCTACCGTTTTGGCAGACTTGCGGTACGGCTTGTCCGGGGTATTACCGGAATCGTACATGGCATACAGAATCCGGCGCTGCACAGGCTTCAGCCCGTCACGGACATCCGGAATCGCCCGGTCCTGAATAATATATTTGGAATACCGGCCAAAGCGGTCACCGACGACCTCTTCCAGAAAAGCCGGCAAAAACTGTTCTGATAAACTGCTCATTCGCTCACCTTCTGTTCCTCAATCTGTCCGCATTTTAATGATTGGTGATACCTGGCGGCTACGCTGCTGGAAATTCTTCAGGTTTATTGCCTGAAATGTTCAAAGGTAAAACTTGGCTGATTGGTGTCCGGCGTAACTACGGAGAATGTTTGGACTTACGGCCGCTGTTGTCTGCAGATTTCTTGATTTATACCGATGTTATCGGTTGAAATCTGCAGACAAAGGCGGACGCTAGCGCTCCTCCAGTTCCAAACTTCCCCTCCGTTACTTTCCACCCCATAAGCTTCGCTTTACTCTGTAGAACCTGGCAAAGACAAAACCAGAGAATGTTCCCTTTTGCTTCGCATAAAAGGATCACCAAAAAATAAAAACAGCGGAAGTAATCGTCACTTACCGCTATACATTTATCTATGCCACATTGTAACCGCAGCATCTCTTAGATATCCTGCCGCTCTTGCTATTCCTCAATCTCAGTGAAATCGACGTTCTCCACAATCCAGCGCTTGCGCGGGTCGACCTTGTCTCCCATCAGAGTGGATACGCGGCGCTCCGCCTTAGCAGCATCCTCAATCTGCACCTGGAGCAAATTGCGTGACTCCGGATTCATCGTGGTCTCCCAGAGCTGATCCGGGTTCATTTCACCAAGTCCTTTGTAGCGCTGCAGCTCGAAATTCTTGCCGAATTCCTTCAGGTAGTTCGCCAGCTCCTCGTCGCTCCAGGCATAACGCACGGTCTCAAGCTTGCCCGATTTGCGCGTCAGCTTGTACAGCGGCGGCTGGGCGATAAAGACTTTGCCGGCATCAATGAGCGGCTTCATATACCGGTAGAAAAAGGTCAGCAACAGCACCTGTATATGCGCACCGTCGGTATCGGCATCGGTCATGATAATAATCTTGGAATAATTGCTGTCTTCTACGGCAAATTCCGGTCCGATTCCCGCACCGATGGTGGAAATGATCGCCTTGAATTCGTCGTTCTTAAGCACATCCAGCAGCTTGGCCTTCTCCGAGTTCATTGGTTTGCCCTTCAGCGGCAGGATCGCCTGAATCTTGGAATCCCGTCCCTGCTTGGCAGAACCACCTGCAGAATCGCCTTCGACGATGAACAGTTCAGTACGTGTTACATCTTTGGACTGTGCAGGCGACAGCTTGCCGCCAAGGTTCGAGCTTTCACTGCGTTTCTTGCCGCTGCGGATTTCATCGCGGGCCTTACGCGCAGCTTCCCGCGCTTTGGAGGCCTGGATCGACTTCTTCAGGAGGCTCTGTGCCACCTGCGGATTTTCTTCCAGAAAACGCGCCATATTCTCGGATACAATATAATCTACTGCACTGCGGGCAGACGCGCTTCCGAGCTGATCCTTCGTCTGGCCGACGAACTCCACCTCGGACATCTTGACACTGATAACCGCCATCATGCCTTCGCGCAAATCGTTACCCTCGAGGTTCTTATCCTTTTCCTTGAGCAGCTGTGTCCGGCGGGCATAATCATTCAGAACCCGGGTATAGGCTGTCTTGAAGCCTGTCTCATGCGTGCCGCCGCTGCGGGTAGGAATCGAGTTAACGAAGGAAGCAATAGTTTCGGTATACCCGGCATTGTACTGCAGGGCCACTTCAACCTCAATTTCGTCTTTTTCCGAGCTGAAATGGATTACATCATGCAGTACGTCCTTGCCCTCGTTAAGGAATTGTACGAACTGGCTGGCCCCGCCTTCATAAAAATATTCATCCTGCCGGCCGCTGCGTTCATCCGTCAGATTAATGCGCAGCCCGGAGTTCAGAAAGGCGATCTCCTGCACCCGTTCCGCCAGCGTATCATAGTTCAGGGCAATACCGTTTGGAAAGACACGAATATCCGGCTTGAAGGTGATCTTCGATCCGGTCTTATTGGTATTCCCCAAAACCTCAAGTCCGGTCACTGGCTCACCGACATGTTCTTTGCCGCTTTTGTCCACCCAATATTCAAAGCGCTGCCGGTGAATCTTGCCATCCCGGTATATTTCTACTTCCAGCCACTCGGACAAGGCATTGGTTACTGAAGCTCCCACGCCGTGCAGACCGCCGGATTTCTTGTAGCCTGAGCCTCCGAATTTGCCACCCGCGTGCAGAATCGTAAATACCACCTGCGGTGTGGGGACTCCTGTCTTGTGCATTCCGGTCGGAATTCCGCGTCCATTGTCGATTACGGTCACCGAACCGTCCTTGCGGAGTGTAATATCAATTTTCGAGCAAAATTTGGCCAAATGCTCATCTACGGCGTTATCAACGATTTCCCATACCAGATGGTGCAGTCCCGAGGCACTCGTACTGCCAATATACATGCCGGGCCGTTTGCGTACTGCAACCAGACCTTCGAGCACCTGAATGTCGTCAGCATCGTATCCAGTCCGGGCGGTATCGCCGTTCTTGGAGACTTTTGCAAACATATCGATCTGTTCGAGCATTCATGCTCCTCCTTCTTTCTCTATCTGCGAAATGCAAACAAACGTTTTGGTTCACTTTGTACATTCTAATTCAAAATATCCCGTTTCGTAAAGACGGCGAATGAAATGATCACCGAAAGAATTCCCCAAACGGCCAGCACCCCCATAGAAAAGGACAGTGTCATCCCCTCAATAGGGGCGGGCGATCCGGATAAATAACCAGTCAAGCCCAGGTTGACCATAAATAAATATTTGGCCGTAGTCCATGCTGATGCCATATTTGTCAATATGGTGCCGGCAATCAGTGCCGCCATCATCACTACAATACTCGCGGCTGTGCTTCGCACGAGCACTGATACCATAAAAGCCAGGAGCGCAACAACTACACTCACGAACCAGATCAATCCGCCCTGCATCAGCAAATATTTCCATTGCGGCACCGCATGCACGCTAGACATATCCACTGTATCTCCATTCAGCTGAAACCCCGTAAAGACAGGGACATTAAATCCTTTATACCCAAAGGCAAGACCCGAAACGAGATAGCTGATCAGAAAAGTTGAGAGCACGATCAGCGAGACAAACATCAGCAGCGCCGCCATTTTGCTGAACAGCACTTTCCAGCGCTTCACCGGCCGGGTCAGCAGCATTTTGATGGTTCCGGTGGTCCGCTCTCCAGAGACCAAATCGGAGGCTACAGCCATAATCAGCAGCGGAATAAATAAGGATACCGAATTGTCCAGAAACTCACGGGTGAAGGTTACTCCGCTAGGCTCATTCGGATTCACATCGTGATCCAGATAATATTGCAGCTGCTGGACAAATATTTTCCGGTAAGACTTCCACTCCTCAGGGATCCGGTCACTGCCGAGTGAATTCTGATTATCTGTGATTTGCTGCTGAACCTCCAGCCTCCAGTCCGAGTTGAACTTATCCCGGCTGCGCTCGGCAATCCGCATCTGTGCATAGGTAAACATAGGCACAAGTACAAGCAGAATAAGCAGAATAATGTAGAAGCGCTTCTTTTTAATAATCTTCAGGCACTCATTGCGGATGAGCGGTATTAGGCTAGTCAATAGTTTCACCTTCCGTTAACTTCAAGAATAGCTGTTCCAGTGTAGGGTTGATTTTATGCACGGCCCGTACTTCCACCTCATCTGTAACAAGTACGGCTACAATCTCCGGAATCAAATCCTCTTCCATCACAGTGATCAGGGAATTCGCCCCCATGCCGGCAATAACGGAATCATCCAGGGTTACTTCATCCAGCTCTAGTATTGAAATATCCGGGCGGCCGCCAAGGAGGTTCTTTGCTCTGCTTAACGGATCCAGCTCCCATAGCACATATGGCGAGCTCTGGGCAACCAGATCCTCGACTCCGCCCACGGCGAGCACCCGACCTTTGCTGATAATGGCTACCCGGTCGCAGAGCAGCTGAATTTCGCTCAGCAGATGGCTGGAGACAAATACGGCAAGCCCTTCATCGGCCAGCCGCCGGATGAACTCACGCAGTTCCTTGATTCCTTTCGGATCCAGCCCGTTCGTGGGTTCGTCCAGAATCAGAAGCCGGGGGCGTCCAAGGAGTGCCTGGGCAATACCCAGCCGCTGGCGCATGCCAAGGGAATACGTACTTACCTTATCGTGTATCCTCTGATCCAGCCGGACAATATCGACTACCTCAGCGATACGGTCTTTACCTACTCCCGGCTGCATCCGGGCAAAATGCTGCAGATTTTCCCATCCGGTCAGATAGGTGTAGACCTCTGGATTCTCTACAATGGAACCAACATATTGCAGCGCTTTTTCGGGCTCACGGTTTACGTTGTAGCCGCATACGGTGATTTTCCCTTCGCTGGGGCGGATCAAATCTACCAGCATGCGGATAGTCGTCGTTTTGCCGGCCCCATTCGGACCGAGAAAACCAAATATTTCACCTTCACGCACATCAAAGGTTACATCATCAATAATCCATTTGCGCCCTATCTTTTTACGGACACCGTCGACAGACAGCACTACCGTACCGGAGCCGTCTCTTGGGTTTGATGTCATCCTTGCAGCTCCCTTCTGTTGATTTTTTTGCCCTGCTGACAAATGTCCCGGCTTATTGCAATGCCTGTATGACCCGCTCACTGATCCGCTGGTAACCGTTGCCATTCGGGTGAAAATGATCGCTCGACAGATACTTGTCCAGATGCCGGTTGAACAAATCAAAGGTGGGAACCAGCGTCATGTTGCTATGCTTATTAATAATATCCATCGCTGCGTTATTCCAGGCCGTTACCGCTTGATTACCAGGCACGAGCAGCTCGGGAACATCTCCAAATGGATTATAGAGCCCCAGATAATAGATCTGCGCCTCAGGATTAATCTCTGAAATACGTTCGAGAATGGTATTAAGCCGTTTCGCCGCTTCAGGCAATGCTGCCAGCAGGGAATCAGGAGATATTTTATCATTCCCTTCTGCGATACCCGCACCTGTACTTACACCTGTACCTTCCTCCATGCTTCCAGCTTTCTGACCTTCCGTATCCGGTACCGCAATCTGCTGGCCTTCACTGCCGCTTCCCAAAAGGTCAGCCCCTCTGAAAAGGTCATTCCCGCCTATGGACACCAGTATCACGTTAGACTGGCGAAGCGCATATTTCACGCCTTCCTGCTGCAGCTTGCTCTGCAGACCTGCTGTTGTCAGACCGTTGATCCCCATATTGCCGATCAGACTTGTCTTGCTTCCTTTTGCTGTCAAGCCGTCTAACGTGCGCTTCACATACCCGCTGCCTTCATTATCGCCTGTTCCTTTGGCCAGTGAATCGCCTAATGCCACTATTCTGATCGTTTCTCCGGCAGCAGAGACTGGAGCAGCGGTCTGCTCCGGTAGAATAGTTAGTGTGGCTGCTCCTTTTGGGTACAGCACATCTTTTACCGCATACACAAACCCGACGAGTAAAATGATTGTAGCCGCTATGGAAATCAAGCTGACTGCGCGCCAGGTCCATTTGGAATCGTTCAAAGCTATCCCTCCGTGTGCCGTTCTATTCTGTATTGTTCCACATTTTACAAACTTCTTAACTATGTAGATAAACATAATTCTTCTATGTTCAATTTGCAAATACTGAATGCAAGCGGAAACGGATACCCCCCTTCAAAGGACGGTACCCGTTTCAGCGTAGAAATATAACCATGATTGATACCTTAATACATATTAATCCTTATATTCTTAAAAAAACCGCTCCCCGGCTGCGCCGGAGAACGGTTAAATGCTGATACAGCTGCGGTTCTCTTGGGATTGAAAGAGGAACCGTTATACCTTGCAGGGATTGAAGCTTTTGAAGCTTACTTGCCGATGAACTCTTGTACCCAGTAGTTATTGTCAAAACCAACGCCGATATAATTGAAATTCGCACTAAGAATGTTGGCCCGGTGCCCGGTGCTGTTCATCCAAGCGGTCATGACTTCCTGAGGTGTTTTTTGTCCCATAGCGATATTTTCACCTGCATACTGATAAGTCACGCCGAAAGAAGACATCATGTCAAAGGGTGATCCGTACGTTGGAGACGTGTGGGAAAAGTAATTGTTCGAACGCATATCTGTTGCCTTGGCTGCCGCTACCTTGTTAAGGCTGGCTAGTGCTGCTACAGGCGCAAGTCCAGCTGCTGCGCGTTCCTTATTGACCAATGTTACGATCTGCTGGGTAAATGCAGCAGTTCCGGACGTATCTGCCACTATTGGCGCAGCTGTTGCTACAGGTTTGGCTGTTGCTACGGGTTTAGCCGTTGGTGCTGGTGTTGCCACAGGCGTTACGGGCTGAACCGCAGGCGCTGGTGTTGCGGCAGGCTTCGCTGTAGCTGTTGGAGCAGCTGCTGCCGGATTTGTAACAACAGGCTGAAGCTTCGTAAAAGTTACCGTGGAACCGTCCAACGAAAATCCGTTTGTGCTGTATTGTTTCAGATATTCCATGAATTGTGCAAAGTTAGTGGTCTTTATGGTCATCGTCTGAGTTTCCGATGCTGCATTTGCTTGTAATGGAAGAGAGATGCTAAGCGCCATAACAGCCGCTACACTTCCACCAATCACTGCTCTTAAAGTCTTGCTCTTCATTCTGCCATCTCCTTGTTCTTGTTGTAGTTTGGTCTTCTGCCAAGAGTCGCTGAATCAAATATTACAAAGTTGTAATTTGTTCCTCAGTCATTGTAACACAAATCTATTTGCTGTGCGCTTCTAAATTCTGGGAACTAGTAGAGTTCAGACCGCTTGTCCCGTCTAGCGGCAGACTGTCTAAGGCTTGTATTCCGCGAAAAAAAACGGCAACACCGCTCCTTCTGGAACGGCAGCCGTATATTTTGTTAAATTTTCTTACATTATATACCGGGACAGGGCAGAGCTCCTCTTAGTGAAAAGACTGCCAGAACTCCCCCTCGGTTGAGATCAGTCCCATAATCTCCGCATAAGGAATACGGAACGTAGGAAATCCGGCAGCATACGGCGCAATTTCATAAGGGGCAAAATACAGATATAGTGCCTCTTCATCCACGTAAAACGGCTGGTCTGCGGTAATGCCCTTATAGGTATTGGGAAATACATAGGAGTACTGGGGATCATTCGCAATCTGCTTACCGACAATATCACTAAGCTTCTGCACATATTTACTGCCCGGTTTGAACAAATCGCCGAGCCTGTAAAATTTACCGTTCCGCAGATTGATATGCGTATAGATTTTTGTCGGCATCCCGTGTGCTGCTCCGAATGGGAAGCGATACCCGTTCAGCTCCAGGACCAGGAGATTTTTACGGAAGAAGGATACGTTAAAATCACCGGTATAGCTGAAATCCTGAGCCGTACCGCCTGTCCCTGCACCCTCAGCAAGAGAAAGGCTGCGCAGCTTGTCGTTCACTACTCTGGACACATCCGTAATAGCAATGCCTTCCACCACGGGATAATAGACCAGATAGTCTTTGTTCGGCTTATATTTTTTCTCCAGTACGGAATATGGCGGCCGAAGCGGAATCACACTGTTTTGTCTCCATACCTGTTTGCCGCTGCGGTCATAATAAGACATGCGCAGATCTACATCCGCCCGGATCAGACTGCCGCTGAAGGACAGAGTGCCAGCACCAGGGATAACGGGGGGCTGGGCGGCCTTTTGGCCGCTTTTATCGATAAAATAAGTCTCTTTGGCATCATATACGGACGCCAGGCTATTCTGATAATTGTTCACACCGAGCAGGGGATGATTGCTGAGGATCCTTCCGGTTACCGCATCTGCGATGACATAACGAGACCCGATGTAAGGCCGGGCAGCATCCAGGGGGGTTCCGAGTGCAACGCGATCCTCGCCAAGCTGCAGCACCTCGTAATAGGTGGCCGGGATGATCTGTTGTCCCTTCATATCAATCAGCCCGTAGGCATTACCGTAATCAGCTGCTGTATTGATGACCGCTCTTCCCCCGGAAAAAGGCAGTGCAGCGGTAAATTGCGGCTGTATTGCAATCGTTCCATCCGTGCGGAGATAGCCGTATTTGCCGTTCTCTTCTGCCTGAAACGCCAGCAGTCCGTCCCCCGGATACCCCACAAACGGATAGTGATAAGAATGCAATACCGCTCCCTGCGGATCGATCAGTGCAAATTCTCCATCCTTGATTTTGACGAGTGCCGTTCCACCCATAAAATCACCAGCATCCTCATATACGGCAGGCAGTACCTCTTTGCCCTGAGCATCCCAGTAGCCATAGCGGGAAGTACCTGTGGTGCTCTGTCTGGAAAAAAGCGCCCGTCCTTCATGCAGCGAATTCAAATAGTCTGCGCGGGCGGAAGTGACCTCTTTGCCTTTTTCATCAATCAGGGTATACCCTTTCGCATCGGAGACTACAGCCCGGCCCTCGGAAAAGGGGGCAATAAAGGAATAGACGGGTTTTACCTTCTCCTTTCCGGTGCCGTCAATCAGCCCGCTTCTGTCTTTACGCTGCACTATAGCCAGACCGTTCGGCTGAAAATCCTCGGCATAGTCGTATCTGGGCTCAATGGCTGTCCGGCCTTCATTATTAATGTATCCCCACAGTGTGCCCTCTTTCAGCTTGAAAGGCGCAGGGTGCAGCAGATCAGCCCTCAACGCGCTCTCCTCTACTTCTGGGAGTACAATCTGCGGTTCGGGAGGTTTACGGAAATAGTCCACCCGGTACAATCCCTCTACCGCGGGGATCGTTACGAACAGCTCGTCATCTGCCCGGATAAAATCCTCTTCCTGCTGGGGAATGCACTCGTTCCAGCCGATTCCGTCCCACCGCCATACTTCAGTCTGGACAAGGCCGGTATCCCAGCCTTTACCCAGCTCATTCAATTTGATCCTCAGCATCCATTCGCTCCCCTTTACCATAACCTTATGCCTACAGGATATGGGCAGGGGCGGATTTATGTGCCTAAGCAGGCAGGGTTCTATATGACATGTGGTGTGATCTTGAAATTCATGGCGACCTCGCATACTATAGACATAACATTTTTGTATAACTTCGGCGATAAGGGCCGGGGGTCTCTACCAGGAACCGTAAAATCCTGATTACAAAAAAATGCCGGTGTGCATTTTTTTGTGATCAGGATTTTTGGCATACCTTAACACAGACAAGGAAGTGAAACCTATGAGTAACAGTACGAAATCCCTGCTCACAAGACGCATTCAGGTGGCAGGCAAGCAAATCCCGGCGGACCTTGTAATCAAAGGCGGAACCATAGTCAATGTATTCACTGGTGAGCTAATGGAGGGCGATATTGCCATTGTGGATGGATATATTGCAGGAATCGGCTCCTATGAAGGCAAACGGACGGCAGACGCCTCCGGAAAATGGATTATTCCCGGCCTGATCGACGGGCATGTACACATTGAGAGCTCCATGCTGACTCCCAAGGAATTTGCCAAAGTGGTGTTGCAGCATGGAGTGACAGCAGTAGTCACCGATCCGCACGAAATCGGCAGCGTGGCCGGGGTAGAGGGTATTAAATACATGCTGGAGCGCTCCAGAGACCTGGCGGTGGATATTTACGTCATGCTCCCCTCTTGTGTGCCGGCAACGAAGTTCGAGAGCTGTGCAGCCCGGCTGGAGGCCGCTGACCTGAGCCCGCTGTATGCCGACCCCATGGTGCTGGGACTCGCAGAAGTAATGGATTTCCCCGCGCTGGCAGGGCCTGACACTGGGATGCTGGATAAGCTGGCCGGTGCACTTGACCAAGGGAAACGGATCGACGGGCATGCTGCCGGGATTGCCCGGGAAGACCTCAACATCTTCCGTGCAGCCGGCATCCGGACAGATCATGAATGTGTCCATGCGGAGGAGGCCAAACAACGCCTTGACCTGGGCCTGTATCTAATGATCCGTGAAGGAACCGCCGCCAAGGATCTGGAAGCCCTTTTGCCCGCCGTCACTGCAAAGAATGCGAGACGCTGCCTTTTCGTGACCGACGATAAATTAATCGATGATCTGCTGGAAGAAGGCAGCGTGGACCATAACATCCGGCTCGCCATCCGCAGAGGCCTTGATCCCATCACAGCCATCCAGATGGCAACGCTGAACACAGCGGAATGCTTCGGGCTTCAAGACAGGGGCGCCATTGGACCAGGATACCGGGCGGATCTGGTGCTGCTGGATGATCTGAATTCACTCTCCATCTCACAGGTCTTTAAACAAGGCGAATGTGTTGTTGACAATGGCGGGCTTGTTACAGGAGCTTTCACAGAAAATACAGCGGCTGAGGTTCAAAGTTCAATTGCCGAGAGCTGCCGCCTGGCCAATGTGGAAAACGGTGATCTCTCAATCCCTCTAGAGTCCGGCTACTGCAATGTTATCGGAATTATTCCAAACTCAATCGTAACCCGCCACCTCAAGGAACAGGTTCAGGTGCAGAATGGCTGCTTCGCCCCTTCCGTTCAGCAGGATCTGCTCAAATTAGCTGTAGTGGAAAGACACAACCGTACCGGGAATATCGGTCTGGGTATCGTAAAAGGCTTTCAGTTCTCCAAAGGTGCCATCGCGGCAAGCGTAGCTCATGATTCGCATAACATTATCGCCGCCGGTGTTTCCGATCTGGAGCTGCTCACCGCCATTCGCCACATCGAAGCTATGAACGGCGGACTGACTGTAGTATCCGGTGACAAAATTCTTGCCTCCCTGCCGCTTCCGGTAGCAGGACTCCTGTCCGAGCAGGGGTATGAACAGGTCTATGCCGAGATGAAGCAGCTGTACGCCGCCCTTCGTGAGATCGGTGCACCGGATCACTTCAATCCTTTCCTGACCTTATCCTTCCTGGCCCTGCCGGTCATTCCTGCGCTCAAGCTGACAGACCGGGGTTTATTCGACTTCGCCTCTTATTCGCATATCGGGATTGAGGTAATAGACTAGGGCATGTTTGCTTAGATATTAAGAATTAATTTGGAAGGAGTGAATATAACTTGCCATTCCCTGTTATCACCAGAGAGCTTGCTGAACGGATCGAAAAATCAGAAATTGATTATATGGTTTCCAGAGTAAAAGCCATACGTGAACGAGCGGGCAACCCTGAAGGAGCCGAGATAGAGAAATTTGGTAATACAACGGCGATATATGTTAAAACAATGCCATGGGGGGCTTTTAATACCGTTAAAGGCATCACACTTGATGATATAGACCAAGTAGATGAAATTATTCATTTTTATCATGAACGTGACAGACCTTGCCAATTTGAAATTATCCCTTCTAAGTCCAGCCCTGAGCTACTTCAGTATTTATCCAGTAAAGGTTTTTATCAAAACACTTTCCATACATCTATGTATGGTATTCCAAATGAGGTTTATCCGGACTATCCATCCAATATATTCATTCGTGAAATAAATGAAGACGAATTCGAACTATATGGTAAGTTACATTGTTTGGGCAGCGGTTCAGCGGAAAGTGGTTCAAAGTACGTTGCAGCAAATAATAAAGTATTATTCAATCGCTCCGGATGGCGTATTTCCCTTGGATTCGTAAATGAAATTCCTGCCGGGGTTGCGGTAATGTATATCCATAGCGGGATTGCATCCTTGACCTTTGCCGCCACGCTTCCTGAGTTTAGAGGACAGGGTCTGCAATCAGCATTTTTAGGTAAGCGCATGTACGAAGCAGCATTACAAAAATGCGAGTTAGTTGTAGGTCAATGTGCGTATACTTCGACAAGCCAGAACAATATGGAAAGAGCAGGAATGAGAATTGGCTACATCAGAGCTAATTGGGTGAAGAAAGGAACTTGATGCTGCTTTTCACGCCTTAATCACCTCACTGGCATCATGTTCCAATAGACTCCCTCAGCACTACAAAAAAAGCGTTTGCCGGATACCCAGCAAACGCTTTTTATACTGCCCCTCCCCCTCGCGAAGCGGGGAGGGAAACTACCTAAGGTGATGCAAATGGTGGAGGGGAGGTTTGGAGCTGTAGGAGCGAATGCGTCCGCCTTTAGGTTTGGATTTCTACCGCGACCAGCGGTTTAAATCAGGAAATCCAAACCTAACAGCGGCCGAAAGCCCAAACACTCACCGTAGCCACGCCCCAATCACCTTAAGTAGTTATTGTTGTTGTTTCGCTTACTTCTTCGACGAATATTTCCGCATATCAAACGATACCGCCGCAATAATGATCAGACCTTTGATAATCAATTGGTAGTAAGGGCTGATGCCGATAAAGGTTAGACCGTAGTTGATCAGGGTGAAGATAATTACACCGACGAGAACGCCCGGCACCGTACCGATACCGCCTGTAGTGGATACGCCGCCGACTACGCAAGCCGCGATGGCATCAAGCTCGTACATGTTACCGTAGTTGTTTGTTGCGCCGCCTGTTCTGGCAGCCTCAAGCACACCAGCCAGACCGTACAGGGCACCAGCAATAGCGTAGATGTAGATCAGGTTCTTGGATACGTTGATCCCGGATACCTTGGCAGCCTGCATGTTGCCGCCGATAGCGTACATGTTTTTGCCCAGCTTGGTTTTGTTGAAGAGCACCCATACAATGGCGGCGACTACAAGGGCTATGATGACAATGTACGGAATAGAATATTTTCCTTCACCTATAAAACCGGAGCCTATTTTGGTGAAGTCAGGACGCAGACCGCCGATCGGCTGCGATTGGTTCGGGTCCATATCAAAGTACAGGGAGTTCAAACCGTATACAATCAGCATCGTACCGAGTGTAGCAATGAATGGCGGAACATTTAGCTTGGAGACAATAATCCCGTTCACGAGACCACAGAGCAGACCGGCAACGATAGCGATTACGATTGGAAGCCATACCTGCACCTGCGGAAGATCAGGGAAGAACCGGCGAGAATAATCCGGAATTTGCAGCATCGAAGCGGAGATAACCGCCGTGAACCCTACAACACGTCCTGCGGATAAGTCCGTACCTGCTGTGATCAGAATAAAGGCCACACCCAGAGCGATAATTACACGTGTGGAGGATTGAATCAGGACGTCACGCAGCGTATTGATGGACATAAAGCTTGGCTCATAGATGATAATACCCATGATCAGCAGTACGAGTACGATATAGATCGCGTTTTGAGTGACAAAGGATTGAGCTTTTTTAACGTTCATTAGTAGTTTCCCCCTTAATGCTGTGCAGCGAGACGCATAACTTCGGTTTCCGTAGCCTGCTCGCCTTCTAGTATTCCTGTCAGCTTGCCTTCAGACATAACCATTACGCGGTCGGACATTCCGAGCAGTTCCGGCATTTCCGAAGAGATCATGATGATGCTTTTGCCTTGCTTCGCCAAATCGGCGATGATCGAATAGATTTCGAATTTGGCCCCGACGTCAATCCCGCGGGTTGGTTCATCCAGCAGCAGTACCTCAGGCTCGGTAAGCAGCCATCTGGCGAGCAGCACCTTTTGCTGATTCCCCCCCGATAAATTCATAATCTGCGTTTTCGTAGTTGGTGTCTTGGTACGCAGCTTTTCAATCATCTTATCGACTTCAACCTTTTTCTTCTTGCCGTCAAGCAGCAGATATGGCGTCTGGTAACGGTCCAGATTGGCAATAGCCCCATTCTCATGAACGGACAGCACCGGGAAAATACCTGTTACCCGGCGTTCCTCGGTAAGCAGTGCCAACCCGTGTTTTTTGGCGTCCTGCGGCGACTGGATATTAACCTTCTTGCCAGCAATGGAAATGCTTCCGGATTTTATTGCACGAAGTCCGAACAGGGCCTCGATAACCTCCGTACGCTGTGCGCCAACCAGACCGCCGACACCCAGAATCTCACCGCGTCTGAGCTCAAAGGATACATCCTTGAACGATCTCGGTTCTGGCGATGTAAGCCCTTCCACTTTCAGGAAAACCTCACCGGGAACGTTGGAGCGTTCAGGGAACCGGTTCGTGAGGTCGCGGCCGACCATTCTGGAAATAATCAGATCTGTTGTCAGCTCTGCTGAAGGCCAGGTACCGATTTTTTTGCCGTCACGCATGATCGTCACTTCGTCAGAAATCTCGAGGATTTCCTCCATTTTATGGGATATATAAATAATGGACACGCCTCTTTTTTGCAGATCCCGGATAATCCGGAACAAATGCTCCACTTCCACACTGGTCAGCGAGGAGGTAGGTTCATCCATTACAATAACGCGTGAATGAAAAGAGACGGCTTTCGCGATTTCGATAGATTGGATTTTGGATACAGACAGTTTGCCTACCAGGGTTTCGGGATTCAGATCGATATCCAGATCCTTGAAAAGGTTTTCAGTGTCAGTAAACATTTTCTTGTGGTCAATGAACTGAATCGGTCCGAACCCTTTCGTCGGAAAACGCCCCAGCCAGATATTCTCCATCACATTGCGGAACGGCACAGGATGCAGCTCCTGGTGTATCATGGAGATTCCGTGACCCAAAGCATCATTGGAGTTGGTTATATTAGCCTTTTCACCATCCAGAAAAATCTCACCGGCATCCGGTGAATAGATCCCAAACAGACATTTCATGAGTGTAGACTTGCCTGCGCCGTTCTCACCCATCAGTGCATGGACCGAACCCGGCCTAACTTTCAGGCTGACGCCGTCCAGCGCCTTTACACCGGGAAATTCTTTGGTAATATTGTTCATTTCCAGCAAAAATTCAGTTTTTGCCATGTTGTTACGCCCCCTACGCTATTTTTCTTTTTCCATGAGAGGCACAGCGGTTCCCTTCTGCTTCCTACCCGTAAGGAATTCCGGGGAGCAGTTTTCCACTCCCCGGCTTTATTTGTATTAAGCTTTATTTCGCGTCAGCTACATTATCTTTAGTGATTTTTTTGTAGGAAATCCATACGTATTGGTTGTCTGTGATGTTAAAGCCCACATTTTCTTTGGTAGGCGTTTCACCTTTGGCCAGCAATGCAGCCAATGTGATTGCAGCTTTACCTTGGTTGTTGGCATCATTCAGCACCGTACCAAGCATGGTTCCGTCTTGCAGCGCTTGAACAGCTGGAGCCGTCGCATCTACCCCTACAACCGGCATATACTTGTTGCCAGTGAAGTATCCCGCAGCTTTCAGAGCTTCAATCGCGCCGAGGGCCATATCATCGTTGTTGGCAAGAACGGCTTCAATCTTGTCACCGTGGGAGCCGAGGAAGGCTGCCATTTTTTCTTGTCCTTTTACACGATCCCACATGGCTGTGTCTTCAGCCAGTTTCTCTACCTTGATGCCGGCATCTTCGATGGCCTGGATGGAGTAGGTGGTACGCAGCTCGGCATCCTGGTGTCCAGGTTCGCCTTTCAGCATTACATATTGGAGCACGCCGTCTTTGTTCTTATCAGCTTCTGGATGAGCCTTCCAGTAGTCTACAATCAGCTGGCCGGACATCGTACCGGACTCTTCAGCCTTAGCGCCTACGTAGTATACTTTATCCCATTTCTTCATATCTTCTGGAAGCGGTTCGCGGTTCAGGAATACTACCGGAATATTTGCTGTTTTGGCTTTATCGATAATTACGCCTGCTGCTGTGCGGTCAACCGGGTTGATCAGCATGCCGTCGTATTTCTTGGTGATGAAAAGGTCCACCTTGTCGTTCTGTGTAGGCTGTGAGTTCTGGCTGTCTACGATGTCTACAGTAGCGATGCCTTTGGCAGCTGTGTCAATGGCATTGCGGACACCGGTCATGA
The DNA here is from genome assembly GCF_001909055.1 of Paenibacillus helianthi. Lineage (GTDB taxonomy): Bacteria > Bacillota > Bacilli > Paenibacillales > Paenibacillaceae > Paenibacillus_AQ > Paenibacillus_AQ helianthi. The sequence goes on along the minus strand of NZ_LVWI01000037.1, from coordinate 231,607 downwards.
ACGTATCGTCAAATTTGTAGATAGCCACGCCGACCTTTGGAGTCTTACCAGCAGCACCGGAGTTTGCACTGTTGGTAGCTTTTGCAGCGTTGCCTGTATTGTCAGTCTTAGCATTATTGTTGCCGCCGCAGCCTGCGAGAGCTGCACCCAGCAAAGCACTAGCTAGTAAAACGGAAGTGATTTTTTTCATAATTATTTGACCTCCTGATATATGTTTCTTTTTAGTTGTGCCCAGTATGTCCCGGGTACATCCTTATTATGCCCGACGTGAAAGCGGTTGCGAATATAAAATCCTACTCATTTTTATAAAAATTCTAATGATGTGAGCCTTCTACCGGACAAAGGGAAATAATAACTTCTGGTTCTCCGGCCATAACATGTTCTCCAGGTCGATCAGCTTCGTGCCGGTATCCACACGTTCAGGCACTTCAATGCCTTCAGAGGCTTCTACGGCATATTTGACGGCTAAATATCCGTTGCTGAAGGGATTCTGGATGACGGTGGCCTGAACCGTCCCATTCTGCAGCAGCTCCATCATGGACGGAGAGCTGTCAAAGGCGACCATCTTCAACTGGCTGAAGCCCAGCTCCTGAATCACATTGCCCGCACCCTGTGAAGCCGTTTCATTCAGGGTGGCAATGCCCCGGAGATCAGGATGGTTCAACAGCATATCCCGGGTCAGTTGTTCAGCGTCGCTAGTATTGGATGAAGTATAGGAAATCTGAACGACCTCAATATTGGGAAACCGGGCAGCATAGTTCAGAAAGCCCATCTCCCGTTCGTTCGCATCCCGTGCACCATAATCAATCGATCCGGATGAGCCCTGGTGTCCGGTGGAATTTGTGAAATTGATGATGCCGATCTCCCCGTAGCCATTTAAAAGCTCAATCAGCCTTTCTGCAGATTTCTGCCCGGCTTCATAGCCGTTTGAGCCCACATAGGTTTTGACCTTGGCTGAACCTACCTCCGCATCTACTGAAATTACAGGAATCTTATAATATTCGGCCTGGTCCACCACCTGCGCGAGCCCCATATAACTGCTGGCTGCAAGTATAATTACATCAGCCTTCTGCTTGATGGACTCCTCTACCATCGTGATTTGCTCGTCGATGTCGCTCTCAGAATCCGGCGCTTTGAACGTCAGCTTCACATTGAACTCCTTGGCAGCGGCCTCCGCACCCAGCTTCACAGTGTTCCAGTAGTCGCCTTTGTTCATTTTTACAATCATATGGACGTTGTGTGTTTTAGTTGTGCTGATGTAGGCCGGAGAAGTACCCAGGCAGGAAGTGACCGTAAACCCCAACACTAAGCACACCAGTAAAACAACCCCTAAGCGTAAGTTTCTCATTGTACGGATTCCTCCTTTCCTTCTTCTGGCCCCTCCTGGGCCCGGACCGCAGGAAAGATGACCGTAACTGTTGTCCCTTCTTCAATCTCACTTTCAAAGGTGAGTCCGTATTCCCGTCCGTAGACAAGACCGATCCGTTCGTTCACGTTCCGGACTCCTACACCTGATCCGCCGCTGGTTTTACCGCCGCTCAGAATCGTTTTCAGTGTCTCCTGATTCATGCCAAGCCCGTTGTCACTGATCCGGATAACAATCATCCCCTCCTGCAGCTCTGCAGTAATAGTAATCAGTCCTTCATCGGGCATCATTTCAATGCCATGGTAGAGGGCATTCTCCACAATCGGCTGCAGAATCAGCTTGATCGTCTGGTACGTCAGAACCTCGTCCTGTGCCTTAATCTCATAGCGGAATTTGTTTTTGAAGCGGAAGCTCTGAATGACCAGGTAATGCCGGATATGATCCAGCTCCTCCTGCATGGTAATCATATTTTTCCCTTTACTGAGACTGATGCGGAAAAATTTCGACAGGGATTGGATCATCGTCACCACTTCATCCGTTTTGCCTCTTTCCGCCAGCCGGATGACCGAATTCAGTGTGTTATATAAAAAATGGGGGTTAATCTGCGATTGCAGCACCTCCAGCTCACCCTTGCGCTTGGTTTCCTGCTCATAGATAATCTGGTCCATGAGTTGCCTGATCCGCTGCAGCATCATGTTAAAGCGCCGGGACAGCTGTTCAACCTCATAAGCACCGCTGACGTCAATCGGTGTGTTCAGATCCCCTTCTCCAACCAGCTTGACCGTCCGTTCCAGCTTGCGGATGGGACTGGCAATCAGCCAGGACAAGAAGATAGATAACACGATTACACCTAGGATAACGAAACCCAAAAACCAGATCAAAAAATGGTTCAGGTCGCGCTTGGTCGTCACAATCTCATCGTAATAGGCCACACCGACGATCTTCCAGCCTGTCTGGGCCAATGTGCGTACGGTGATAAAGCGTTTCTCCCCGGTAGATTCATCCAGATAGCTGCGGTATTCATACGCCAGCACCGGCTCTACATTCTCGTACTTCAGCCCGGCATAAATCAGCTGCTGCTGTGGATGATAAACAATGTTGCCCTGCCGATCAAGAATGTAAGCATACCCTCTGTTACCCAACTTTACTTGTCGGCTGAGCTGATCAATCGTACGGAAATTGAAGTCGATCAGCAGAACACCCGTTTTGGTAAGCCCGTTTTCTTTGTATTCAATCATCTTGCTGATGGAGACCACCCAGGTATAACGCCCCTTGAACAAGTTCTGTATATGTGGAGCAGAGTAGGAAATCTCAGAGCTTTTGATAGCCGAAGTGAACCAGCTTTGACTTTGCAGCTGGGTGTTGAGTCGCATATTCTGGCCCGGTGTGCCGACCACATATTTACCTTTAGGGGTGAACACCGCTACCGAGACGAGATCTTCACGGCTGCTCATCAGTGTATCCATCCGCTCGCCTAGCAGGGAAGAATCAATAGAAGGACTGGCTGTAATCTGCTTCTCCGCTGTTTCAAAAATACTTCCCATCCCTTTGACATACAGCTCCAGGTTATAATTCACCTGCTCAATAATCTGCTGCATGTTCATATTGGCATTCTTTTCGGCGGTTGCAGCAAATTTGTTGTACAGCATAAAACTAACGATCACTGCAATAAGCACAGTGACCGCCGTAAAGGTTAACGTAATAATGAGCTGGATACTCCGCAACTTGGAGGACAAGCGAAGCTTGCCCCGCTTGCGCGGCTGCGGGCGAAGCGGAAAAAAATAGGCCTTCGGCTTGTTCATAGCTTATCCTCCCCGTGAGCTGTTTTTGTACTCTTTTGGCGATTGACCATATTTCTTGCGGAAGCAAAAGCTGAAATAGTTGGGGTCGGCAAAGCCGATTCTTTCGGCAATTTCAAACGCCTTAAGCTCTGTCGAACGCAGTAGCTCTTTGGCCGCTTCGAGACGGATCTGCAGCAGGTAGCTGACAAAGGTCATCTTCATTTCTTTCTTAAAAATGCTGCTGAAGTAGCCGGTGCTGATGTGCAAATGCTGGCAGACTCTGCCGATAGAAATATCGGATTCCTCATAATGGCTGCGGATATAATCCTTGGCCTGGTCGATTAGTTGCTTGTAGCTGGACTGCCGCTCCGAGGCAATGGAATCCATGAGCCGGCTGCACACACCGATAATCCATTCCCTGGCCTCACCCATATTGTTGAATTTCTGAATCTCTGTCAGGGAGGAAAATCCCAAGCCGTTAAAATCGCTCATCTCACTGCCCGATTCCTTGGCTACCCGAAGTATCGTGGTGATGATCTCCAGCAGAAAAATCTGATATTCCTGCGTGCTCACCAGTGCCGCATCCAATCCACCAAAGAGCTCGTCCACTACCTCTCTCAATTCCTGGAGGGTACCCAGCTTGATCGTACGGATCAGCGACTGCTGGGTCAGCTCGTCATAAGCCAGCATACGCCCAACCCGGGATTCTACGTCTTCAATCCAGATCACTCTATTATTTCCAAGAATCAGACGATAATCCAGCGCCTGCAGCGCATCGTTGAAAGAATGGGACAAGAGAGCTGGTGAATGGCAGGCCGTACCTGAGCCCGCTGTCACAGTAAGCTTAAGAAAACGTTGCACATTCTGGCGAATTTCTTCGAGAATAGCATAGGTTCGGCTGGTAATCACAGCTTCATCCCTGTCTTCGCTGACCGAGAGCAGCACCACATCATCGCGGTAGATGAATACTTTGCCGAAGCCATGCTTTTGGCAGATTTCTTCAGCAATATTCAGTACGGCAAAGAGCTGAAGATTACGTTCACCCGTATCTCTGAGCGATACAGGCCGTTTGGTTGCCACGGTCTCTTCCCCGCCCTCGCGGATATAATCCACACGGATCACGGAAGCCTGAAACCGCGCACCGCTTAATTCTATACCGTATTCAGCGCTCTTTTCAGCAATCTCTGCAGCTGGGAGCCTGCGGGAGACCAGAGAGGAGAGAAACTGCTCACGGAGCACCGGCAGACTTTTGCGGTAATGCTCACTGAGTACAAACACATTCTCTTTCTCGGCAATCTCCGCCTCTATCGTTGCCCTTACCTTAAGCAGAACGTCAATCAGCTCCTGTGCAGAAAACGGTTTCAAAATATATTCATCTATTTGCAGCTTGATCGCCTTCTGGGCGTATTCGAATTCATCATATCCGGTCAAGATAATTATCTTCGTATTGGGGTGACGGCTGCGGACCCATTCCGCCAGCTGCAGCCCGTTCATAAATGGCATCTGGATATCGGTTACGACTACGTCCGGCAGCAGCCGGTCAATGGAGTCCGCGGCTTCCCGCCCGTTCTCTGCCTGATCCACAACCTCAAACCCGTAGTGCTCCCAGTCGATTTGCGCGATAATCCCTTCTCTTACATCTTCTTCGTCTTCGGCTAGAATCAATTTATACATTTTTCATCCCTCTTTGGATCAGGTTTAGGTCATTCTACACCCATTCTATCTGATTCGAACGACTCAATCTATGGTTAAGTTAAGGAAGGTGGATTGGCGAAGGCAATACATAGAATGCGTATGTGTATGGAGAAATAGAACATATGAGCAAAAAAAACCATCCCGCTTGAACCGGGATGGGGATGATTGGTGCGTATGGTCTATAGCAATGATTTGTTGAAGCGGTAGCCGGTGGTTTTCTCAAATCCGATATGACGGTAGAAAGCATGTGCCGGCGCACGTTCCACCCGATTACCGCTTCTCAGGAAAAGCTGGCAGCATCCCTGCTGGCGTGCCCAGTCTTCTGCTGAGGCCACCAGTCTTTTGCCAAGTCCGTTGCCTCTAAGCTCCTCTGCTACGATCAGTGCGGTAATCTCCATAATACAGTCTGCATGCTTGTAATAGGATCTTACCTTCCGTAGTCCAACCATTCCCACAACTTCATTATCCAGTTCTGCAACGAGAGTGCAGTGGAACGGATCATTCTCCATGTCTTCCATTCTTTCTTTCATCACGCTAAGCGTTGTCGGATAGCCGAATTCCCGCAGAAGGGCTGTCACTCTCTCCAGATCATTCAAGCCGCATTTGCGAATTTGCAGTACCTGCTCCTGAGTACTACTGTTCATCCTCAATTACCTCCACTTTTAGCATAGACGCCGCCTGCTTGGCTGTCGTCCGCGCGATTTCCACATCTTCCGCTGCACTTAACGCTACGGCCATCCGCCGTCCAGGGCGGATCTCCGGTTTGCCGAACACACGGACCTGTGTACGGGGAAGCGCCAGCGCTTCGCCAATACCGGTTACCCTAAAAGCTTGTCCGGCTGTTTCTGCCTTCAATGTTGCTGATGCGCCCGGTGACAGCAATTGCACCGAGTCGAGCGGAAATCCAAGAATGGCTCTGACATGCAGAGCAAATTCCGATAAATCCTGTGTAATCATAGTAACCATGCCTGTATCATGCGGTCTCGGTGAGACTTCGCTGAACAATACACCATGATCCGTAAGAAACAGCTCCACGCCAAAAATCCCATACCCGCCAAGCTGGTCTGTAACTGCGCGGGCGATTTCTTGAGCCTCAGCCCACTCGGCTGCATTCATCTGATGAGGCTGCCAGGACTCCACATAGTCGCCGTCCTTCTGAATATGGCCGATCGGAGGGCAGAATAGCGTACCGCTGACCGAACGTACAGTTAAGAGTGTGATCTCACTCTCGAAGGTCACGAAGGCTTCTACAATAACCCGGGTTCCTTTGGCACGTGCACCTTCCAGTGCCGTATTCCAGCAATGCTCGGCATCCTCAGGCTTCTTGCATACGCTTTGTCCTTTGCCGGACGAACTCATTATCGGCTTAATCACACACGGGGTGCCCAGGATCTCTACGGCCTGACGCAGCTCGTCCAGACTATCCGCGAAACGGTAGGCTGCAGTTGGCAGGCCCAGCTCCTCGGCGGCCAGACGGCGAATGCCTTCCCGGTCCATTGTCAGCCGCGCTGCACGTGCTGTAGGAACTACAAAGAATCCTTCTTGTTCCAGCTCCTGCAGTGCATGTGTGGCAATGGCTTCGATCTCCGGAACAATCAGATCCGGCTTTTCTTCACGAATCAGTTTTTTTAGTGCTTCCGCGTCAAGCATATCAATAACATGGGAACGATGGGCCACCCCCATCGCCGGTGCATCTTCATAACGATCCACAGCTACGGTCTCTACGCCAAGGCGCTGAGCTTCGATAATGACTTCCTTGCCCAATTCCCCGCTGCCCAGGAGCAGCAGCTTACGGCTCTGGGCTGAAAAAGGAGCTCCCCACATTGTCGATTTCAACCTCTTTCGCCAATTTGATTGCTGCGTTCTATGTTTCTGTAAACGACGCAATGCAAACTGTAAATTTTCAGGCTCCTTTATTTTCTTCCATCATCCGTCAGAATGCAAGTGTTCTTCGACATTTTCCTACAAACTTCACAGATCGTTGTCCACGATATCGCCTAAAGCTTGTTCAAGTTCCAGCAATTCACTGCTGAGAAGACTCCAGTGCTCTGCAGAATCACCCCCTCTCAGGAGCTCTGTGATCGCTGCTTCCCGCTCGGACAGATTCTCACTCAGCTCCTTCACTACCTGGGACAAAGCGGCATCCATACGTTCTGCATAGAAATCCAGCAAAAAGCTTTCCTGTTCTTCAACAGCCCCTGCCACGGATTCCTTCATCCCAGGCTCGGCCCCTGCTCTAACCTCATTGCGGCCGGTCCCTTCGAAGAAGTGGCGGGGGGATTTGAAGCGGCTCCACAGTGCCGTCCAGTCGAGCGGCTCCAGCCTGACTTCCAGCTTGGCCGGAGCAGACCAAGACTCCCTATCATTCTGAAGAAAGTGTAGCTCTTCCGGAGGTATGGATAGCTCTTCAGCGGCAGCTGCTGCCGCTGAGTGCACCAGACGGCGCCCGGCAGCCTCCAACCGGAGCGTGGTGGCCCACAGCTCCTGCTCCAGCTCTCGCTGAGTCGTCCGTTCCAGTTCTCTTCCACAAGCTGTAAAGATGTCTTTGAGATGACCGCCGTCTTCACGGAGCAGAGAGGGATGGAACGATTCCTGAAAGAAACGCCCAAAGGAGAAAGAGATCCGCTGGCGGACATGATACAGCAATTCCTCACCTTCCCTGCGCAAATCCCGGCGCGGCCGCTCCTCGGCGGCCAATAAACCCAACCGCCGCTCTGCCTGACTCCGCTGCTCCTGCAGTTCCCTCATTTGCACTTCACGCTGCCCCGCCGCCTGACGTGCCTTTTCCTGCCACTCTTCTGTCCGGCGCCGGATGGTGCCGAGGCTGTCTCTGGCCCCTGCCAGTGACAGCTTTGGCAGTTCCCCGCCCGCGAAATGTGCAAGTGCCTGCTCGAAGCTGCTGAACCGGGAAGCTTCATAGATCTCCCGGTTATTTGCCGTTTTCCCTTCCAGTGCAAGCAGGCTGGAGAGGGAATACATCTGCGGTGCATTCAGACCGCCGGCGCGCAGATTCTGCGTAACATGCTGCTGAACCTCCTGTAGCTCTTCTTCATCCGAGGCCAGATCAGAGGCATTGATGATGAAGAACATTTTATCCAGCGCAAAGCTGTCTTTGATCCGGCCCAACTGGGCCAGCAGGCCCCTGTCCGCCTTGGAGAATGCATGATTGTAATAGGTCACAAAACATATCGCATCGGCATTCTTCATGTAACCAAAGGTTACTCCGGTATGACGCGCATGCAGTGAATCCGCCCCAGGGGTATCGACCAGTACGATACCGCCGGCTGTCAGGGGACAGTCATAATAGAGATCTATTCCCTGAATGAAGCAAGCCCGTGTCTCTTCGGCGACCAGCTGGCGGTATTCCTGCAAATCGACAGTGCGTACGGTTCCAAGCAAGGGTTCTGCTTCCTGCCAGCCCGCCGCTGCCGCCCTCAGAAATCCGGCATGCGGCAGTGCAGAGGGATGGAGCCCGCTCACTTGGAGATTCCCAGCGCTCGTAGTCCAGTTCTCCGGCTGCGGCGCGTCAAGCTGCAGCACACTGAAGGAATGGAGGATATCCTCCCAGAAATCCTCCATGCTCTTCATGGTGACCACCGCGCTGGCGTGACGGAAGTCCCCTTCCGGCGCCAAAATGCGGTTCACCGCCGCTGTGGCGGGATGCGGAGACACAGGCAGCACATCTTCGCCCAGTAAGGCATTGGCAAAGGAGGACTTGCCGGCGCTGAACGCTCCGAACAGCGCCAGGGTGAACCGGCCGCCGGCGAGATCCGCCGCCCGCGCCGTCAGGCTGCGCGCTGCCGAGGCCATGGCCGGCTCGCTGCGCAGCAGCTCCGCCGCAGCGTCCAGCACCGCTGCGGCCTTCCCGAGCCGGCGGCGTCCGCCCGCCGGCGAAGCCATACCCGCCGCAAAGCCTGCGGCGGGGCTTCCAGCCGCTGCGCCCTGCGGCGGCCGGGTCTCCCGCGGCGCGGCGCAGGGCGCGCCCGCCTGCGGGGTGACCCTCACCTCCGGCAGCGTGCCGGGGGTGAGGGTGCGGCGCTGCGGCAGCAGCGCCGCGAGTTCTGCCGCGCGGGCGTCCGCCGCGCGGTCAAGGGCGGCCAGCGCGCTGAGTGCGCGCGCCTGCCGCTGCAGGGCTGCCTCGCGGCGCGACACATCCGCGAGCCGCTCGTCCAGGAGCGGCGGCAGCTTCGCCAGCAGCTCATCGCCGATGCCTAGCGCAGCGCGGCGGAACTGGCTCTTCATTTCAGCCGCAAGCGTGCGGCAGAAATTCAGCAGCGCCTCGCCGCTGAAGCCGGTTCCCGGCTTGACGGCAGCCGCCAGCACCCCGGGGCTGAACGCCGGGAACGCCTGCTTAAGTGCCGTCTCCGCCGCCTCGTCCCAGACTCCGAGGTCTTCTCCCCACTGCCGGACCAGCTGGAGCAGATGCCATTCCAGCTGGGCGGCAATCTCCCGTCCCTGCAGCACATGCCAGGCGGCCAGCCGTTTCTGCTGTTCCTTCTCCCGTTTCGCTGCCGTGAAGAGCAGTCCCTTGCGGAAGCCGGGACTGACGCTTTCGGTATAGGCCCCGGCAGCTTCCCGGACCTCTGCCGGCATCAGGCTGCTGTTGCCCAGCAGTGCATCCAGACGGGTTCGCAGCTGCTGGCGCGCTTCTTCAGCCAGCCCCAGAGCCTTTGCCCGCTCATCCGCGCATTCGAGGAGCTCACGCTCCACGTAATCCCGCTCCTCCGCTGTTCCTGCATCCTCAAGAAGATGCTCCCGTTCCTCCCGCTGTCCTTCTCTGTAGGCTGTCAGGGCTGCATCTGCGGTATGATAAAGGGAACGGGACAGACTGTACTGAAGCAGCTCATCCCGTTGCTCCAGGAGTTTCTCAATCAGATTCAGCAGATCCTTCCACTGGTTCAATGGATGCTCCTGAACCTTGAGTGAAGTAAAGAGAATTCCCGCCGGCTGAATCCCCCATTGGCCGAAAGCGCTTACTAATTGCTTCCGGTACACTTCAATGGTAATTTCCTGTTCACGGTGCTTGTCAATCTGATTAATGATAAGATACAGGGGCTTGCCCCATTCACTCAGTGTTTTGGCAAAGGCCAGATTATTCTCGGACTGCACATGATTATAATCCATCACATAAAACACAACATCCGCCAAATGGAGTGCGGAATGTGTTGCCGCCTGATGCCCGTTATCGGTGGAATCCACCCCCGGTGTATCCATTAGGACTCCATAACTCCCCAGCAGCGGTACGTTCTCCCATACCGATATGGCGGCGTATTCGCCCCCTCTGCGGCAAAAATCCTGCAGTTGTTCCGGTGTTGTCTCCCATGGGGCCGGTTTGGTTCCGGCTTCACTAGTTGGCGGATACAGCAGAACACGAGGGGTTCCACTGCGGATGGATACGATATTCGCACTGGTTGGAACCGGTCCGGAAGGCAGTACAGGCCTACCGCACAGTTGATTAATCATACTCGATTTCCCTGCCGAGAAATGCCCGCAAAAGGCAAAGGTCAGCTCACCCGCAGCAGCTTTTAACTCCAAATCCGAGATAATTTGTTCTGCAGCCGGATCGCCCCATTGTTTCATAAGCTTGCTGAGCCCAGAATAGGACGGTTTCTTCAAGATTTCTTTCTCCATTTTGGCCCGTTCCGCTCCCACGTTTACTCCCACCTTCGCTGCTTCGTGTATCGTATGTCTACCAAGAATAGAATAATTACATTTTATCACCAGTTTGCCACAATTCAAATCAGAACTATTTACAAATTCCCCTATAATCCCTCACGAATGTCACAAATCCAGGTATTTCTTTACAAGCTTGTTGAAGTTCTCATTAGCTATTGAAATACAACACCTTATGGTGTTACAATCAATTACGAACCCAAAAGGTGTTACAAAACAGGAGGTAATTTATGCACAGCGAAAAGACATTGCCCGAAATTCGCAAAACTGTAGTTCTTAAAGCTCCCATTGAAAAAGTATGGACAGCTGTGTCCACTTCCGAGGGGATTGCGGCCTGGTGGATGGACAATACATTCGAACCGGTCCTGGGTAAGGAGTTTATCCTGCGTTCCGGCCAATTTGGTGATTCTCCTTGCACAGTAACTGAACTTACCCCGCCTCACCGGCTGGGTTTTGATTGGGGCAAAGACTGGCATCTGGAGTTTGAATTAAAAGAGCTGGACAATCAGCAAACAGAGTTCACCCTGATTCACTCGGGATGGGATGAAACAAAGGCTACCGAGTTCGGACAACCTCATTCGATGATCCGCGGCATTATGGACGGTGGATGGGAAGGTATTGTCAACAAAAGTCTCGTTCGTTATACAGAGGCTTAAGCGGTGGCTGCCCCAGTAATCAAGCATGATGTATTTCAAGCGATCGCCGATCCCACCCGCAGAAGCGTGTTACAGCTGCTTGCCCGTAACGATATGCCGATTGTGGCCATATCGGAGAACTTCCCTCTTTCGCGTACAGCCATTAACAAACATCTGCATATTTTATCTGATGCTGGTCTTGTCAGCTCCAGACGGATTGGCAGGGAGACAAGGTATTCACTTCACCCGGAGCCTCTTGCAGAACTAAAAGACTGGCTTGCCTTCTTCGAGACCTATTGGGAAGACAGACTGTCGCTGCTAAAAGAATTCGTTGAGAATGACACGAACCCGCAATAAGAGCAAAATCAGCAGAAGTTGTTTTCTTTGCATACCAAAAAGCCGGCCCTTGGGCCGGCTTTCTCACATCCGATTTGGGTCACTCCTGCTTATACAATCAAGCTGGGTGGCTTAAGCAGTTTCCAGAACTGGCAACAGAATTTCAAATACCTTGCCATGCTGTAGAATGGTCAGGCCACGGGATTTATCTCTCATCACAACTACTTCAGGTTTTTGGGACATACGTTCCAGGTAATGCTCAGGCACATCGCCGGAGTGGCTGATCGTGATGCCTTCCACTTCCTGTTCTTCGTTTTCCTCAAGTGGACTTTCCACTACACGTTCAAAAATATCGGAGAACGCTTCAAAATTATCGGTATATACAGAAATGCACTTCATCTCTATCCCATCCTCTTCTTCATCTCTAACTCTTAATCACTTGTTTCCGTATGATTCTTAGCTTTCCTGATTACAGTAGTTTTCATACGTTTCTTACCCTCCCGGCACACATCCAAGAGCGGGCACACCTGACATTTGGGATTCTGTGCCTTGCAGTGATAGCGTCCAAAAAAGATCAGCCGGTGATGCGTGAGTGTCCACTCGTCACGCGGCACCGCCTTCATCAGCTTCTTCTCCACTTCCAGCACAGAATCTTTCCAGCCAGCAAGGGCAAGCCTTTTGGCCACCCGCTCTACATGCGTATCCACCGCAATGGCCGGGACTCCAAAAGCGTTGGATACTACCACATTAGCAGTCTTGCGCCCCACACCCGGCAGGGTTATTAACAAATCATGTGCCTGAGGCACCTCTCCACCATACCGCTCAATCAGGATTGAGCAGAGACTTTGAATATGCTTCGCTTTGTTGTGGTACAAACCGATGCGCCGGATGTCGCTCTCCAGTTCCTCTATGGGTACTGAAACATAGTCGAGCGGGGCTTTATACTTTTGGAACAGGTCCTCGGTTACTTTATTCACTGTTGCGTCCGTACATTGGGCTGAGAGCAGCACGGCTATCGTCAACTCAAATGCGTTGCTGTGGTTCAGCTCACAATGCGCATCAGGGAACAACTCTCCGATGGTATCCAGGATGTGGCGGACCTCTGCAACTTTCATAGTGTCCCCTCCACGGAGTGTTACCTCTCACCACCTGCAGTGAGTGTAACTTCTCAATTGTAAAGAAATATAAGCAAAGTATGTATTGTAACGTACACGTTCATACATTATTAACGAACACATCACCAGCTGTATATTTCAAAAAAAACGTCTTGATGCAGGCAAAACGCCTGAATCAAGACGGTGTTTCACACGGAAAATCACCAAGCACTTATTGTTTCACTATCTCAACAAGAATATTATTATTGAAATACATTATAATATTATCATTTTCTTTGAGAGATTGCACGGATAAAGTCGTGTCACCTTGATGAATATATACATTTGCACCCAGCGCAAAGCGGTAATTGTTATCGTCAAGACTTGCGCGTTTTACCAAAATCTCATTCGTTCCGCTCTCGTACCGCGAGAAGGCATGTGACTGCTGGCTCAATACACGAATAATAGTGGACCCATCGGAGTCCTTGCGCACTTCCACACGATCTGCAGTAGTAAGTGAGCCGAGCGTAGTTGCAGTAGACCCGTCACGGATAATCTTGACCCCACCAGTCGGCGTGATGGTCTGAGTACCCGCTTTGTAATCCTTCACAGTTAATGTTCCTGTGCTAGCATTCACAGCTGTCAACTGACCCGTACTAAGCTTAACCGCTTGGAGAGAGAGCGGTGTGCTGCCATTAAATGAGGCATTCACAAAGTCTCCAACCTTCAAATCACTGATCTTAATGCTTTGTCCAGTGTCGCCTGTCATTGGCAGTGTCAGGGTGTACAATTCGGATGTCACTCCCGACCATTTTACTCCCAGCTTGTTTGCGGCTGCATCCAGGGTAATAATCTCGAACTGGACAGAAGAGTTCACCCGCAGAACTGAAACCACGTTCTGGTTACCGGCAAGTACGGCAGTTACCGCACTGTTAAGAGCCACATCGGTGATTGCTAAATTAGAGCGGCCATAGATGTCCACGGACTGCGGATATGGCAGTGTCAGGAGCTGTCCATTGGAAAGCTTTATCGTCATTGTTTTATTGGTTGTACTCACAGCGGTCAGTGTACCATCATATTTGCTGCTCGTCTCCACAGAAATGGCTCGCTGTCCAGCAGCCACAACATCTACTTTGCGGCCTTCGGTCAGTGCATATCCCATATTAGTTAACGAAGTATTCGCCACTCCATCTGAAGCGAGCTTTGTAGTGGTATCGAGCTTCACCAGATGGGCTTTGCCACTACTGTCCATAACCGTCAGCAGTTGGGTTTTCACACTATAATCAACCACTGTCGCACCAGTGAATTGATCAATTTGGCGGCTCAGAACTTCAATTTTCGTCACCTGGTCACTGCTGTTCAAAGTGATCTGCACATTATCTCCGGCAGAGGCGTCGGCGATCAGATCACCAATGACAGGAGTGGTAACACCTGGAATTACGATGGCTGGCGTTGATCCAAGGAGCTTCACTTCACGCGTGCCATCGGATTTTTTGTAGACCACTGTGGAGCTGGTCAGTTCAGTGATCGCCCCCTGCACGGTGCGTTCTACCCCTGAAGTCACATCTACGGACCGGATCATATTATCCTTAACAGAATATTTGACCGAAGCCCCCACCTTGAGATCGGCTGGCAGCAGCACCGAGCTTTGAGAGCTGAACAGGGTGGTGCCATCCTCCCATTTGAAGGATTCCGTTGCCCCATCAGCTGTTTTGAATGTAATGCTCTTGGCTGTAGTATCGACGCTTTGAATGGTTCCGGTGGCTGTTTTGTTCACAATACCCGAGGTTACCTGTACCTTAACCAGCTTGCCTGCACCACTATAGGTCTCCCGAAGCAGGGAAACTTTGCTGGCAGCGGTAATGGAGGCAGGGGTAATTACTGCCCCGTTCACATCCACAAAGGAGGTGCTTCCATCATAGCTGTACTGATCATATCCGGTTGGAGAATCCAGCCAGATTGTACCCGGTGTGATTTTGGCAAATACGCCTTCAATGGTCTGAACCTGCTGAGCTGGATCTGTTACTTCTACATAAGCGGCATTATAGGTAACACCGATAACAGTCACTTTGGTATAAGGCTTGATATCACTGAAATTGATTCTAGTTTCTGAAGTGCTGGTAAAATAGGCGGTACTGTAAGTCAAATCGAATACAGTTGTTCTCCCGTTATTGTATAGTGTCAGCTTGCCGTTCTGAAGGGCACTGATGCTGCCTTTGACGGTATTATCGTAATCCAATGTATTGTGAGCTTCTGCACGGCTGAAGAAAGTAGCCAGCTGCGCACGGGTCACAGCACCTTGCGGGTCAAACCGGTTACCGTCCAGACCATTGGCTAAACCCAGATCCACTGCGGTCTTAATGTATCCCCGTTTGTTCGCAGTAACTTTGGCGTCATCGGCAAACCCGGTCGGTTGACTGGATACAGCAGCAGCATCCGCATTTTTGCCTAGCGCCCGGATCAGAAGCTCGGCTACCCATTCTCGGCTGGCCTTGCGTTCCCCCCAGGAGGTCTTCAGATTATCGGCAGCCATTTCCACCGTCTTGTCCAGCAACCCCTGCTGGAAAGCAAGGACTACATAAGGCTTATAGTAATTGGTTACTTTGAAATCTGTCGGAAGCACAACATCGGTACCGGTATTCACATTGCCCTGCAACTTCATGAAACGGAGTGCCATGAGCACCGCCTCCTGCTGGGTAACGGAATCCCCCGGACGGAACAGACCGTTGTTCCCTACAACAATCCCTTGAGAGGCCAACTTATAAATATGTTTTTCGGCCCAAAAGCCGCTTTTCACGTCAGTAAAAATTCCTGCTGCCGCTGCCGGAGCAGTTACATTAGTCACTGCTGAGGTTGTCACCGGTGCAGCCGTGTCGGCAAACGCGGAAGCTGCTCCGCCAAGCACCATCGTGCCGGCCAGAATTACGGTTGCCGCTTTGCTGGAATAAGTATGAATAGAACGTTTTGACCTTTTTTGCCCGGACAATAGGTTATTCCCCTCTCTGTGGATCATATAAAATACTAGTAAATCATTTCTCCGGTTAACCGGATTATTCCTGCATCTTCCTTACAAACCGCTGTTTTCTCTGGTCATTGGATGTTCAAGATCCACATGGCCCATGAGACTTTCAACTTTTTCGCCATCTACAAGAACCTCTATACTCTTCACTTCTTTAAATTGAAACAGGGTCTCAGCCAGTGCGCTAATGGCAAAAGCCTCACCGCCAGCACCAAGCTGGGCTTCATCCGGTTTATGAATGTCCATCGTAATCTGGCCGTCCGCAAATTTAAGCGATTTAAGTTCAATTTTACCCCATAAAGGAATCTGGTCAGGGTTGGTGCTGCTCTGCAGGGCTTTGTAAGCTTCACTGTACTTCTCCACATCATTTGCATAGCTTATGTCAGCTTTAGCGGGGACCAGCTCCATTTGCTGAGGATCAGTGAAATACACGGATATGTTCAGACTCTTTTTGTCGGGTGCAGTGGGCTGCTCTGTCGCTGCGGGCGAAGGAGTAGCAGGTTCTGCGGTCGGCTGAGCGGTTGCAGTGGCTATAGCGTCCTCGCTGCCTCCGTTGGTGCTTTTAGCAGTACTGCCAGCGCCGTTCACGACCGTTGTGGAATCTTGTCCAGCGTTATCAGCCGGTGCTGCTGCAGGTTTATCGCCGCATCCAGCGATCACAAGCAAAAGCAAAGCTGAAATACCTGCATAGGTCCATTTCTTGTTCATCAACAATTACCCCCTCTGGATGAATATGGGCAGACAGGGCCGCAAAGCCTTTTTGACCTGATTTTACGGCCGAAGCTGACTTTGCGGCCCTGCTCTGCCGCTTGACTGCTGCTATAATTTGAGATATTCCTTAATACCGGCGACAATCCCTGCAGCTACTTTATTCTGCAGATCCTCAGTGAACAACAGGGATTCATCGCCTTTATTGCTCAGGTAACCGACTTCTAGCAGTACGGCAGGCATAGTCGTTTCACGTATGACGTGAAAGTTCCCATACCGGACACCCCGGTCACTTAATCCGGTTGCCTGGACAAGATACTTATGCATTACGTTCGCCAGCGCCTTGCTGGCATCCCGTTGAAAATAGGTTTCCGATCCACTTGATACTGATGAAGCACTGCTGTTGGCATGTACAGAAATAAAGAGGTCCGCTTTGAGATTATTGGCCATGCCTGCCCGATCCTTGAGTTCCAGGAATGTATCATCACTCCGGGTTAGCACGACATCGATGTTATTTTCCTGCTTCAGCAACGCAGCAGCCTTCAGTATCACTGCCAGATTAAAGTTCTTCTCATATTTTCCAGTTACCCCGATTGCGCCTGAATCCTTGGCTCCATGGCCTGCATCCAGCACTACAAGCTTACGTCCGCTATTGCCGGGCAATGTCGCAGTGTCATTTGTGCTTTGTGCATTCAGATCAATAACGACAAGCTTGGAGGTATCTCCTGACACATCAACACTATAGTTTTTGGCTTGATTCAGATCAATTACAAAACGAACCGTATACGGATTAGTGCTGTATAACGAGTAGCGAACGCCCGATACATCCGGATAATTGGTTACACTAAGTTTGCCGTTCAAATTCGGGTCAAGAACCTGGCCTGTCCCGAATGCATCCGAGAATGTGGCGTTTGGCAAATCAATCACGATCCGATCAGGTCCGGATACCTTGGACACCTTCGGCTGGGAACTTCCATCCATTGCAATGCTCAGCCTGTTCTCGCTAAAGCTGACGCCATTAACCATGGTTAAATCGGCCGTCGGATCTGTCGGAGGTACGACTACACCGCTCCCGCCGTCTACCGTACTTCCCCCTGAATCATTGTTACTCTCAGGTATTTCCGGGGTAATAAGATTTACAACCTTGGCTGTGTTATCCCATTTGACCGTAAGGCCGAACTGTTCTCCGATGAACCGGATCGGCACCAGTGTCGTGTCGCTCCTGAGCAGCGGTGCTGTTGTTAGAATCATGGTCTTGTCATCTACGGATGCCGCTGTCTGATCCACAATCAGCTTAATAGTCTTGCCCTGTTGTTCAATCGTAACCGTCTTGCTCTTCTGATCCCAGTCCACCTTATATCCAAGGTTTTCGGCAATCATCCTAAGCGGTACCATGATAGAGTTGTTTACATTCTCAACAGAAACGTCCTGTCCTGCGGTGAGCTCCTTGTCATCCAGAAAAATCTTGCTGGTCCCGGAGGCAGCATGTCCTTGCTCCGGCAGAACCAGTACAAAGAGCAGCAGCAACAGCATAAAAGCAAATTTCTTCATTCTTCACCTCTAAGAATCTAGTATTCCGCCTAAAAAAGCGTTCATGCTGACAATCCGACTGACAACCTTCGACAATCATTAGACTCCGGCTGCCCATAAAAGTTGCGAATATCTGCCATACTAAAACACATTTCCTTACCTCAATTTAGCGGAGCGGCCACTCTACAATCCGAGATACTCCTTGATTCCGGCAACGATTTCCCGGGCCAGATTATCCTGTAACAGATCACTGTAAAGCGCCGATTCGTTACCTGGATTGGTAAGATAGCCTGCCTCCAGTAATACAGCAGGCATACTCGTTTCTCTAGTAACATGAAGACTTTTATTTCTTACCCCATTATCTTTAAAGCCCGTTCCAGCTACCAGATGCTTATGCATGATCTGAGCGAGAGGCAAGCTTTCCGTCCGTGAATAATAAGTCTCACTGCCATTGACCTTGTCTTTGTTCGGATAATCGGCAGGTAAAGAATTGGCGTGCACGGAAATAAACAAATTAGCCTTTGCCGCTTCCGCAATCACTACACGGTCCTGCAGTCCAAGTGTGCTGTCCGTGGTTCGCGTGTAGACAACGGTAACCAGTCCCTCCTGATTCAGCAGTGCTCCTACCTTTTGAATCACAGCGAGGTTAAAGTTTTTCTCCAGTTTGCCCGTCAAGCTGACGGCACCGGATTGCGACCCGCCATGCCCTGCGTCAAGGGCGACTATCGGCTTCCCGGTGATTCCGGTTCCTCCTGTGGTCGGGGTTCCAATACTCCCAGTATTCAAATCAATGGTTACTAGCCCTGTGCTGTCATCCGTACTGACTTTATACGGCTGGCTGCCAACGGTTTGTATAACAAATCTGACAGTGGGCGGGCTTACACTGAATAGTGCATATCTCACATCGGTAATCAGCGGATAGCCGCTTACATCGAGCTTGCCCTGTGGACTCCCGCTGGTGGAAACACCAGGAAAGCTCCCGACAAAATCGGATGCAAATGAAGCGCCGGGAAAATCTATGATGATGCGGTCCGGACTGCTAATCTTGGTCACAGAAGGCTTGGCTCCCCCAGCCGCTGCGATGATTAACCTGTTCTCGCTAAATACAGCGCCCATTACCTGAGGCGTAGTAGCCACGGTACCCGCGCTTCCCGGAATAGGGGTAGGTGTAGGTGCAATCACTCCGGTTACAATATCTCCCCCTGTCCCTTGACCGTCTGCAGGGATGGAGCTTGCTTGTGATGTTGGTGTTGGCGCTGGAATTGATGTCGGTGCTGGAATTGGTGTTGCAGTCGGCTGTGGAACGCTTGAACTGCCTGGGTCGCCAGTTATTCCGCCACTCAAATAGACCGTTTTGTCACTGTTGTCCCATCCAACCTTAAGGCCAAACTGCTCGCTGACAAAACGGATAGGCACCAGCACTGTGCCACGGGTTTGTTTCGGTGCTGCATTCAGCGGCAGAGACACTCCATCAGCTTCGGCTGTTTTGCTGCCTACAGCCAGTTGGACGCTTTTCCCATCCTGCTGTACGGTGACTTTATGTGACTTCTGCTCCCACAGCACCTCAAATCCCAAATTCTCAACCACCACACGGATAGGAATCATAACGCTTCCATTTACGTTTTCCAGGTTAATTCCCTTGGGAAGCTCTAACTCCTTGTTGTCCATTACAATTCTGCCCGTGCTGTTCCCGGCAGCAGCGGCATCATGGCCGGCGAATGATAGCAGTAGCAGTGGCAGCAGCAATAGAAATAGCACCCGTTGTCCGGCTTTTCTCATCCTTTCCTCTCCTTCTGGCAAATGATAAATACATAGATAAGATTAAGACGACAGAAAACTCCAAAAGTTGCCTACTCCGGCAATGAATATATCGATTATAGCAAAAAAACTTCTATTTCCGACACCCGGAAATAGAAGTTTTGTGTAAATATTGTAAAGTTTTCGTATTGACTTCTCTTAAGAAAACAGCTTAGCCGCGTGGCGCTCCTCATAGGCCGCGATTTCATCCGCATGTTGAAGCGTAAGCCCGATATCATCCAGTCCCTGCAGCAGGAACTGGCGGCGGTGCTCATCCAGCTCAAACGTAATACTAAGGCCGTAATCATCACTAAGTTGGTTATTTTCCAGATCCACCGTCAAATGATAACCTTCATGCTCTGCCGTACGTTTAAACAACTCATCTACCTGTGCTTCCGAGAGCTTAATCGGCAGAATACCGTTTTTGAAGCAGTTGTTGTAGAAAATATCCGCATACGAAGGTGCAATCACAACTCTGAAGCCGTAATCCATAATCGCCCAAGGTGCGTGCTCACGTGAGGAGCCGCAGCCGAAATTGGCCCGGGAGATCAGAACCGAAGCCCCTTTATAGCGGGGTTTGTTCATTTCAAATGCCGCATTATCATTTCCAGCTTCATCAAAACGCCATTCGTAGAACAGAAATTGTCCAAACCCCGTACGTTCGATCCGTTTCAAAAATTGCTTAGGGATAATAGCATCCGTATCTACATTTACCCGGTCCACCGGGGCAACGATTCCGGTTAATTTCTTAAATTCATCCATGATTATATCCTCCTGCTCTCTCAAGTTCTATGCGTTGACGGCTTCCGTCTTATAGTTCCAGTCACGGACATCAGTAAAGTGACCCTTGATCGCAGCCGCAGCCGCCATAGCAGGAGAAACCAGATGCGTGCGTCCGCCGCGTCCCTGACGTCCTTCAAAGTTACGGTTCGAGGTAGATGCGCAGCGCTGTCCAGGCTGCAGAACATCCGGGTTCATAGCCAGGCACATACTACAGCCGGCTTCCCGCCATTCGAATCCTGCTTCTGTGAATATTTTATCGAGCCCTTCCTTCTCGGCCTGAAGCTTCACGCGTCCAGATCCCGGAACCACTATTGCAGTAACCTGATTAGACACTTTATGTCCCTTGGCTACCTCAGCGGCAGCCCGCAAATCTTCAATGCGTCCATTCGTGCAAGATCCGATGAAGACATAATCGATGCCGATTTCGGAAATCGGTGTTCCTGGCACCAAATCCATATACTCAAGCGCTTTTTCAGCGGCTTTGCGTTCATTTTCTGTTGTGAAATCTGCCGGATTCGGCACAGTGGAGCTGATATCCGTACCCATACCCGGGCTGGTTCCCCAGGTTACCTGCGGAATCAAAGTCTCTACATCGAATTCAACAATCGTATCGTACTCTGCACCTTCGTCGCTGACAAACCCTTTCCAGGTTTCAACGGCAGCTTCATAAGCTTCACCCTGCGGCACGTATTGGCGTCCGCGCAGGTAGTTGAAGGTAGTTTCATCCGGCGCAATCAGACCGGCTCTTGCCCCGCCTTCGATCGACATGTTGCAGACGGTCATGCGCTCTTCCATCGACAGTTCGCGAATCGCTTCGCCTGTATATTCGATAACATAGCCGGTAGCAAAATCCGTACCGTATTTGGCAATCACACCGAGGATCATATCCTTGGCAGTAACACCGGGATTGCGTCTGCCGGTGAAGCGGACTTCCATCGTTTTGGCCTTCGATTGCTGCAGGCACTGGGTGGCCAGCACATGCTCTACTTCACTGGTACCAATTCCGAAAGCCAACGCGCCGAATGCCCCGTGTGTGGAGGTATGGCTATCGCCGCAGACGATGGTTTTACCAGGATGAGTCAATCCGATTTCCGGACCCATTACATGCACTACACCTTGGTCAATATCATTCAGATCGAACAGTCTTACACCAAAGTCACGACAGTTCTGCGACAGGGTATCGATCTGCTGCTTGGAAATAGGATCCGTGATATTGTAGCGGTCCTTGGTAGGCACGTTATGATCCATAGTTGCAAAAGTAAGACCCGGACGGCGAACCTGGCGGCCGCTGAGACGAAGTCCTTCAAAGGCCTGCGGGGAAGTAACCTCATGCACCAGATGCAGATCGATGTAAATGATACTTGGCTTACCTTCCTCCTGATGGATTACGTGATTGTCCCAAATCTTTTCAAACATTGTCTTGTTGCCCATGTTTTCACCTCATATAGTAGAATCGTTCATTGGAAGAGAAAGTGGAGTCTCTCTTGAATGCTCTAAATATAACATCGCCACGTTTATAATTCCAAGATATGATTTCTATAAAAGCCATAGGTGGAGCCTATAAGTCTGGATAAGAATAGAGGAATATTGATGAATTCCTTCCGCTTCCGCCACATAACTGATATGCAACTGATCCCTGACCGCTCCCACCTTAAGCTGCAGCAGGTCAGAAACGCGTAGGCCGCTGTGAATGCCCATGCAGAAGAAAATATTATTTCGAAAGCTGCTCACCTTCAGATAATTTCATATCTGGATTATGCCGGCAATGTCCCGTATCGGCGGTACCTGGTTCATAAAACCACCTCGGATTGAACAGCAACCAATAAACCCACCACGGCACAAAAAAGGACACTCCAAGAAAAAAAATAAGGAATGCCCATCATTTTAGTAATAAACTTACCAACTCAATTTTCAATTAATTATTTTTCGGATGATCAATATTACCTACTTGTTGATTTAACAGACTTACTAATTCCTTTGAATTATTACTCATTCCGTCTTCAACATTCTGATTCTTTTTAGAATTGAAAAGTAGCTGCGAATTGTTTTCTGTACTTGTAGACTCGTTCTCAGCTTGTTTTATTTCACTCAATAGAACCTTTGATCCGTCTGAATTAACAATGTACTGTCTAATATAAGCGCCTTCCTTTGCTGTAACCAGGTGCCCTTTTTTTTCTACCGGTTTGTCTTTCTTTTCTTCTTCTTTCTTTTCATTTGTTTGTACGAGTAGCGTTGATTCAAACAAATCTTTATTACTTGATAGATTGTTGCGTTGGTTACTATAATAAACGCTAGGACTAGAATTGTTAATACGCATGCTTCCACATCCTCTTCCAATAGATTTTATTTATCATTAAATATCGGTATCTTTTATTGAGAAATGAATGCAAACTGGATTCTTTCCCCAAATCACCTTCTCAGGCTCTCTCGGAGACACCTTATCTCCATTTCACTCTTCCTTCGGATAAAATATAGAAGAACAGTTTACACCCCATATTCGCAAACACTTGGGAAAATGAATACCGTACACCACCAAACCCATTATTAAAGGTTGCCAGCATACCTCTTCTTGCGTTCATTTATCCGTGAGCACATCGGATATAAGCTCCTGTAGCCGGAAGCGATACGGCTTATTACAGGCCATGATTCAACTTAGCGAGTCAAGTCCTTTTCTGCACAAGGCAGATAGGTTATATGTGAAGCACCCTTGTGTACTGAGCCAAGTGGTACTTGGCCGTCATAACGCCCATAGAGGCGCTTGTCACTGATTTCAAAATATTCAGTGTATGCTGCTGGCATACTACGGATTTGAGCGGAGAGTCAATGTGTGCTGTGGACATGGAGCGGACATGAATATTTTGGATTAATATTTCTCATGAATTAATGCTAAAATACCTTTAAAAAATGGGGTGACTATTATGTCAGATGAAGATTTTCAATGGGGACCAGCTATTCAAAAGGGGGCTGAAGCGGCTGAGGTTGCATTTGGCCAAGGTATTGGCGCCGCAATTGCAACACAATTGGCAGCAACTTTATTCGATAAAGGCGGTGAGGATAAATTTGCTGATGCAATAAAGGACTTGAAAGTTAGTATTCATGAAATGATTGACCAAGCCTTTTTGGATCATGATGTAGCTCAATTGGTTGGCTTTGGAGCAGATTTAAAAGCATACCTTGCTACTTATGCTTACAATCCAAAAAAGGCAGATCACGAATTGATTGCTGGAGTTCATCTGTTGCTTCCAGGCTTACTTAGTTCAATTGCGGGAAAAAATTCTTTTGAAGCATTGACTGCATTGGTTTACGGTGTCAATGTTTTTATTCAAACACTCATTGCACGTTCAACAGAATTTCCGACATATAGAAGTGAAGCGAAATCTAATTTGATTTATTACTCTGACTTAATTGAAAAAAGATGTGAAGCTTTCAGAAATCAAATTAATGATACTGTAAGTCCTCCAGAAACAGAAACTTTGATTTGGAATATATTTGAGGTTAAAGACGCATTACTTCAAATCAAATCAGAAAGACCTTTTCAACCCGTCACCTATGCAAACGGATTTACCTACAAATTACAAGTTTACTTTTTGGATCTGCATATCCCTCACATGCGTGAAGAAACGGGGCAACAGGTCTATCCTTTTAGAGGAATAAGGAACTCACAGGATTTAATTGGTGGTGCGGCGTACAGACAATTTACACTTGATGATATTAAAGTGACAAATTCATATCTTGAAATTGAGAAGAATCGAAGGGAGATTATGCAAAAAAGAATTGATAATTTGAATTTTTTATTAGAACCTACCAGTAAAGCAATTTCAAAATGGAGAGAAATATCAAAAGCAGCTACAGAACCAGTACCAACAAATTAAGATAAGAAAGAGCAGTGTAATCAATCAAATTTCACTGCTCTTTCTCCCCTAATCCTCCAGTAGGATCATCAGACCCAGCATACCTGCCAGTCTATAAATGGCCATTGACTTAAATTCGTCGGTAATGTCGGTTACTGAATCCCAGTTCCTCAGCCGGTTCCGTGTTCATCACATCATCATCATTGATGCATCTTATACGGACAAGCTTTCTGCTGCCGGGTCCCCTGCAATACCTAGTATATCAAAGGGTTTTTGCCTGATATATTCTATAAAAGCCATAGGCTTGACCTATAAGCAGCAAGATGGCCCCTCGTATTTATTTAATTTTGTCCAAGCACTCTATCATCCCCTCTCATAAGCTGTGTCAACTACATGAGAGGACTGGTGAATAACAAATGAGCATTCAGTTTTTAGATATGCGGATTTCCCAGGACAGTATTACGGATCAGCCGGGCGCTTCATTATCTTCTTCTTCATTCCCCTATATTTTTGGTGATATTGGGTTGCAGACGGCTGGTATTGCCCCTGGTAATGTAAGTTTGGTGCGTGTGACGCTTAATGCCTATGCCCGTCTGACTATGGCTATCTCGTCCAACCCTACGATCGTTCCGGATGCCACTTTTACAATCCTCCGGAATTCGATCCCTATCTTTACTACGGTCTATCAAAAGCCAGCGTCTCAATCGATGACGGAGCTGACGTATGAGATGGCCGGTATTACAGCTGTTGATTTCCCTCCCTCTGCCGATGTGCTCGCAGGTCAAATCCGATATATCATAAGCGTGACTACAAATTATGGTGTCACTTTGGGAGCTAGATGCTTCTCTGGAATTGCAGTTGCAGGCTAATGGATACCATTGGGGTTGAGCATCGGCTATCCTACTTCCGGTAATCCCTTTTGGCAATACCACTTATATTAATAACAATATTTATAGGTTATACTTATAAGTAACAATCTATTTAAAGGTGTGGAATCTGTTTATGGAACTCAGACAGCTGCAATATGCATTACAGATAGCAGCAGAACGTAACTTTTCCCGTGCTGCAGACAAGCTGCATATCGCTCAGCCTTCACTCAGCCAGCAGCTTTCGAAGCTGGAGAAGGAGCTGGGCGTTCTTCTTTTTCAGCGGAATACCAGCTCAGTGGAACTTACTCATGCCGGGGAGAAATTTGTGGAGCAGGCGCAGACGATTATTGATGCTGTAGAGCTATTACGGCAGGAGATGTCGGATATCTCCCAGTTGCGGACCGGACATGTAGTTGTAGGGAGCATGCCCATCACCGGTGCGCATTTGCTGCCGCATGTGCTGCCTGTGTTCAAAAGGAAGTTCGCCGAGGTTGAAATCACGCTGCTCGAAGACTCCTCCATGAATCTGGAAAAACTCACGGCCAGCGGTCAAACAGACTTAAGCCTGCTTTCCTTGCCTCTGGAGATCCCGACACTCGCCTACGAAGTGCTGGGTGAAGAGCGGATCGATCTGGCCGTCCCGCCAGAGCACCCGTTCGCTTCAAGGAGTGCGGCCGGGATTCGCACCTCTCTGGAGGAGCTTAAGGATGAGCCATTCATTGTTCTAAAAGAAGGCCAGGGCTTTCGTAAAATGACTGTCGAATTATGCCGGGGAGCCGGATTTGAGCCGCGTATCGTATTTGAGAGTAATAATATGGAGACCGTTCAATCACTCGTCGCTACCGGAATGGGAGTAACGCTCGTCCCCCATTTTATCGCCAGGGCACCACGCAGTGAGTTCGTTCCCGTCTATTTACCCCTGGCCGAGCCGGTACCCAGCCGTACGTTGGTGGTTGCCTACCGGCGCGGACGCTATTTATCCAAAGCAGCAGAAGCCTTTATAGAGACCTTCAAAACAACCGTCAAAGATCTTTCCGATGAATAGCCAACCAGCAATCAGCGTATGCATTCTTATGAAAAGAGCCTTCAGGCCTCATAAATGAGCCGGGAAGGCTCGTCCACAGTCTATATACTCAAATTATGCTAATTCATGAGGCGGTTCTGATCATCCGTCCAATGGGCTGTGCTTTCGTCAACCTTGTTAATGTCTTCACTGGTAAAAAATATTACGCTCGCGCACTTTGCAAACCCGACATTTGCGTGTTATTCTAAATGACAAATAGTGAAACGTGCAGACGGGACCAGTACGAATAGGCGATTATCCGTGATCAGAGAGTAAATTCCGGCAGGCTGGGAGAATTTACCGCGGTTGTCCTTTCCGAATCCTACCCCCGAGCGGCCTGCCCTTGCAGGACGGAAACTCCCGTTATGAGAATGAAGTCGGATGAACCCTCATCAATGAAGGTGGTACCGCGGAAGTTAACCAAGCTTTCGTCCTTTGCTAAGTCTAAGGATGGGGGCTTTTTGTCGTTTTCAGCGTGACATAGATGTAAATTTGAGAAGGAAGTGAACCACATTGACAACACGAATCGTGGTCAAAATCGGCAGCAGCTCGCTCACCGGACCTGAAGGTGGATTGAACCATGAAGCAGTAGCTTTCTTTGCTGCTGAAATTGCCGGACTGCGCAAAGCCGGGTGTGAAGTACTGCTAGTTACCTCCGGTGCCGTAGCCGCCGGATTCCGGGGCATCGGCTATCCGTCGCGGCCCAAGCTGCTGCATGAGAAGCAAGCTGCCGCTGCGGTCGGCCAGGTGATGCTGATGCAGGCCTATCAGGAAGCCTTTGCGGAGCACGGCATTCCCACTGCGCAGATTCTGCTGACCCGAACCGACTTTTGCAGCCGGAGGGCAATGAACAACGCAGTGATGACGGTAGAGGAGCTTCTGCGGCAAGGAGCTGTTCCCGTATTTAATGAAAATGATACCGTTTCGGTAGATGAGTTGAAATTCGGCGATAACGATACCTTATCAGCCCTGGTGGCAAATCTGCTAAAAGCCTCCCATCTCCTCGTGTTAACCGATATGGATGGCTTATACAGTGGTGATCCCCGCAAGAATCCGGCGGCCATACGCTATGAGCGTGTGGAGGAGATTACCCCCGAGATTTATGCCTTTGCCGGAGGCGCGGGCTCCAGTGTCGGCACTGGCGGCATGCGTTCCAAGATCGATGCTGCCAAAATCGCCACTCGAGGCGGAGTCCCCGTCTTCATAGGCAGAGCAACCGAGCCCGGAGATTTGGAGTTGGCTGCCGATGGCAACGGAAAAGGCACCTATTTTGCCACGACCCTTTCTTCCTTACCCGTGAAGAAACAGTGGCTCGGCTTCATGTCCACTCCTCTTGGTTCTCTGTATGTGGATGAAGGTGCGGTGGAAGCACTTCTCCATGGCGGGCATAGCCTGCTGCCAGTTGGTGTAAAACGGATTGAAGGGAATTTTCATTCAGGGGATGTTGTGGAAGTCCTTGGACCTGACGCCAAGCTGCTTGGGCGGGGAATTGTGAATTATGACGACACCCAGCTCCGCAGTATTCAGGGACTGCCAAGCGGTCAGATCGTGCCGAAGCTGGGGGAAGTTCACCGGCTGGAGGTTATTCACCGTGATGAATGGATTACCTTGCGTTAACAGCTCGAAGCGTTTTCCGAACCTGATTTCAGGGTGTAAAACTTAAAAAACTTTTAGGAGGTTGTAACATGAGTGAGGTTGTAAACAAAGCAGCATTAGCCAAAGAAACGGCTGGTGTGCTAGCCAGTCTGAGCACCGGCCAAAAAAATGAGGCCTTGCTGGTTATGGCCGAAGCCTTGATCCGTGAAGCTCCCGCGATCATTGCTGCTAATAGCGAAGATTTGGAGCGAGGGCGGCTGGGCGGTACTCCGGAATCAATGCTTGACCGGCTGGCACTGGATGTCGGACGGATCACGAGCATCGCAGAAGGACTCCGGCAAATAGCCGAACTGCCTGATCCAATCGGTGACAATCTGGAAACCATCGAACGTCCAAATGGACTGTTTATTGAGAAAATCCGTGTACCGCTGGGTGTCATTGGCATTATCTACGAGGCACGTCCTAATGTAACGGTAGATGCAGCGGGTTTATGCCTAAAAACAGGGAATGCCGTAGTCCTGCGCGGCGGCTCCTCTGCTCTGTCTTCCAACCGTAAAATCATCGAGGTGCTACACCGTGCACTTATCGAAACAGCCATCCCAAGCCAAGCACTGCAATTAATCGAAGATCCGAACCGTTCCTCGGTAGATGAGATGCTGAAGCTGAACGGACTGCTTGATGTAATCATTCCGCGCGGTGGGAGTGCGCTGATTCAGAATGTCGTGCTTAATGCCACCGTGCCCGTCATTGAAACAGGAGCAGGCATATGCCATACTTATCTGGATGCCAGTGCTGATCGGGAAATGGCCTTGTCGATCAGTCTGAACGCCAAGGCCCAGCGTCCCTCCGTGTGCAACTCCATGGAGACGCTGCTGGTTCACCGGGATTTTGCTGCAGAGCATCTCCTTGCTGTGGCGGAAGCATTCCGCGAAATCCCTGTCGAGCTGCGCGGCTGTCCAGAAACGGTTGCTAGGATTCCTTGGGCATTGCCGGTATCCAACGAGGATTTCGCTACGGAGTACAATGACTATATTCTTAATATCAAAATCGTCGGCGGGCTGGATGAAGCGCTGCAGCATATCGCTGAGTTCAGCACCCGGCATTCCGAATGCATCGTAACGGCGGATGCGGGTAACGCGGAACGTTTCCTTCAAGAAGTGGATGCTGCCGCTGTCTATCATAACGCCTCAACGCGCTTCACGGATGGCTTCGAGTTCGGATTTGGGGCAGAGATTGGCATCAGCACCCAAAAGCTGCATGCACGCGGCCCGATGGGACTGCCGGCACTGACTTCAACCAAATACAAAATTCACGGCTCCGGACAAATCCGGGGATAAACCTATGATGCCGAAGCTAGTTTTTTATAGGACTACCAACGAAGTATAACCTCAAAACTATTAGGAGGGTTTAAGTCATGTGTCAGCAACCTGCAATACCATTAATTAATCACAACATTGTTTTTTACGGCGCTGGCTCGATGGCGGAAGCGATTGTGCGCGGCATGATTACCCGTAATGTGGTGGATTCCGGCAATATCGTGATGCTGAACCGCAGCAGCAGTGAACGCCTTAGCGAGCTCCGCAGCCGTTATGGAGTGCTTGGCAGTAACGAACCTGAACAAAAAAATGAATATCTGCGCACGGCTCCGGTTATCGTGCTCGCTATGAAGCCCAAGGATGCTGCCGAAGCTTTGCGAGGTTTAGAGCCTCTTCTCTCTTCTGACCAGCTGGTGATTTCCGTCATCGCAGGGATGACTATCCGTACGATGCAAGGCCTGCTTGGGAAGCCACAGCCGATTGTGCGTA
Source organism: Paenibacillus helianthi (assembly GCF_001909055.1). GTDB lineage: Bacteria > Bacillota > Bacilli > Paenibacillales > Paenibacillaceae > Paenibacillus_AQ > Paenibacillus_AQ helianthi. Next base: position 202,006 of record NZ_LVWI01000037.1, on the reverse strand, counting down.
CCATGCCTAATACCTCCAGCTCCATCGGACTGGGAGCAACCGGCATTGCCTTTTCTAAGGAAGTTAATGAGCCAAGCCGCCGGACCGCGCTCAACATCTTTGAAGCGGTTGGATTAACTTCTGTGATCGATGAAGAACGCATGGAAACCCTCACTGGAATTTCGGGTAGTGGTCCGGCGTACATTTATTACATGATGGAGGCCATGATTGCAGCAGGAATACGCGGAGGTCTCCCGGCTGAACAGAGCAGAGAGCTGACCGTTCAGACTGTCCTTGGTGCTGCCCGGATGGTGCAGCAGACCGGTGAAGAACCAGCCGCCTTACGTAAAAAAGTCACCTCACCCAATGGATCCACACAGGCTGCTCTAGAGGTGCTTGAAAAGGGAGATTTCTTCGAGACCGTGATTTCCGCTGTTAACCGCTGCGCCGAGCGCTCCCGCGAAATGGGAGTAGCACTGGAAAAAGAGCTTTCATAAATTCACATCTTCAAAACAAAAACAACCGTACTTCCGATGGCTAACCAGCCAACGGAAGTACGGTTGTTTCTATGTTAGGAAGGACGTTGAGCGTCTCCCGTCCTATTAAGGACAAGAAACTTCAGCTGATCCTCTTTTCATCTGCCGCCGCTGCGGAACTTCTGGGAGTAGGCCTTAACATCCTGGGCATTCTTTACCCGGTTACGGGCCCATTCCAGCAGTATACGGTCAATATAGCGGAAATGAACTTTTCCGGCGAATACAGACTCTTTCAGAGCGAGAAGAATCAATTCCTCCGGGTACTTATCCTGATCTACCCAACCGGAAATGGTTTCACATTCCATCGGGGAAAGCGGACGTCCAAATTCCTTCTCAAAAATTGTGAACAGACTGCGGCTCTCCTCCGCATCCCTGCCCGCAGGAGTAGCCGGACTCCCGTAGCCTCCATCCGGAGCAGCAGTCCCTGTATGATGTGCAGACGCCCGAAGACTGGGTGCGCTGCTTACAGGTTTGCTTCTCTCCTTTACGGATTCTTGAGCAAGTACCGACAGAAACGCACCTAGCTTATCATACAAGCCTGAGAAGTTATAGCGTTCATAGTGGATATCTCTCAGCTCGTCGTTGTCCTCATCAATGCTGATGAAGCCTTCCTTCATAAGCTTTTGCAGTTCTCCCGCTATTGCTGATATACTGCGTCCGGTTACTGTCTGAAGCTCCTCCAGGGAAGGGAATTCAATCCCCTCCACCTGGCGGAAAGACAGCAAATGAATAAGCAGCATCGCTTCACTGCCGGTCAGGTTCAGCTTCCGGTAATACTTCAAGAGTGCGTAAGGAATGACGGCCATCCCGTTTTGGAGGCCAAAAGACACGCCTTCGCCCCAGGTACTCCATCCTTTGCCTTCCATGCGCAGCCCCCTTTGATTGCCTATGGGTATAGACGGTACAATGTACGAGGGAACGGAATCGTTTCCCGTACATGGTCCAGACCGCAAATCCAGGCTACCGTCCGTTCAAGGCCAAGGCCAAAACCGGAGTGTGGCACAGAACCATAGGTGCGCAGATCCATGTACCATTTGTAAGTATCCATTGAAAGATTATGTTCCTTGAAGCGCTCCTCCATCAAAGCCGGATCGTCGATACGCTGTGATCCGCCGATAATCTCCCCATAGCCTTCAGGTGCAATCATATCTGCGCAGAGGACAACCTCTGGACGTTCAGGATCCGGCTTCATATAGAATGCCTTGAAGGAGGCCGGATAATGCGTAATGAACACCGGTTTATCGTTGGCTTCCGCAATCGCCGTTTCGTGCGGCGCCCCGAAGTCATCGCCCCAGGCAATCTCATGTCCATTATCATTCAGGAATTTTATTGCATCATCATAGGTGATACGCGGGAACGGAGCTTTGATATTTTCCAGCTTGGACACATCGCGGCCTACCGCTTCCAACTCCGCACGGCAGTTAGTTAGCACGGACTGTACGATAAAGCTGATAAATTCTTCTTGAACCTTCAAGCTTTCTTCGTGATCCGTGAATGCCATTTCCGGCTCAATCATCCAGAACTCGATCAAATGACGGCGGGTTTTGGATTTCTCTGCACGGAAAGTCGGACCGAAGGAATACACACGGCCAAGTGCCATCGCCGCAGCTTCCATGTATAACTGTCCGCTCTGCGTAAGATAGGCGTCTTCATCAAAATATTTGGTGTGGAACAAGTTCGTTGTACCCTCTGCCGACGTTGGCGTCAGGATCGGCGGATCCACCTTCGTGAACCCGTTCTGGTTGAAAAATTGCTGAATCGCCCGGATAATCTCCGCACGAATCACGAGGACTGCCCGCTGCTTCGCAGAACGAAGCCAGAGATGACGGTGATCCATCAGGAAATCGACGCCATGCTCCTTCGGGGTAATTGGATAATTCTCTGTAAGATGCAATACTTCTATACCCGTTACAGTCATCTCAAATCCAGATTGACTACGGGGCTCCTCACGGATGATTCCGGTCACATACAATGAGCTTTCCTGGGTGAGGCTCTTGGCATCGTCCCAGACCTGCTCCGGCACTTCCGATTTCACCACAACGCCCTGGATATAGCCTGTACCATCCCGAAGCTGCAGGAACTGAATTTTACCGCTGGAGCGCTTATTGTTCACCCAACAGCCGATCACAACAGTTTCCCCAACATGCTCATTCACGTTCTTGATTACACTCTTGTTAGCCATCCCAACTGATCTCTCCTCTGTTTAGCCGTTAATTCCTTGCACAATACGATAAGTATCGCGTGCAATGACAAGTTCTTCGTTTGTCGGAACCACGAGCACCTGCACCTTGGACTCTACCGTAGAGATACGGCGCGGATCACCGGAGCGGACCTTGTTAGCTTCAGCATCCAGTTCAATTCCAAGGAACGTAAGGTTATTCAGCACTTTGGCACGCAGCACGGCGGCATTCTCGCCGACACCGGCAGTAAATACGATCACATCTACTCCGTTCATCGCTGCCGCGTAAGAACCGATATACTTCCGCAGACGGTACTCATACATATCAAAAGCAAGCGTAGAGTTCGGCTCGCCTTTTTCCGCACCATCAATAATATCACGCATGTCACTGCTGATGCCAGAAATAGCCAAAAGTCCGCTGTGCTTGTTCAGCATCGAATTCACTTCGCCCACGGACAGTTCTTCCTTGTTCATTACATAAGGAACGATTGCCGGGTCAAGGTCGCCGCTGCGGGTACCCATCATGAGACCTTCAAGCGGTGTCATCCCCATTGAAGTATCAATCGACAGTCCGCCGTCAACGGCAGTCACACTCGCGCCGTTACCGATGTGGCAAGTAATGATCTTAAGGTCTTCAAGCGGACGCTCCAGATATTCAGCTGCAGCCTTGCTCACGAAATCATGGGAGGTACCGTGTGCGCCGTAGCGGCGAACCTTGTATTTGTTGTACAGCACTCTAGGAATGGCATACATATAAGCTTTCTCAGGCATGGTCTGATGGAAAGCAGTATCAAAAACAACCGCCTGCGGCACACCGGGCATATTCACTTCGGTAGCCGTAATCCCCATCATTGCTGCCGGATTGTGCAGCGGTGCAAGGTCGAACAATTGACGGATCTTGGTTTTGGCATCGGCATCAACCAGCGCGGAAGCCTTGAAGAATTCGCCCCCGTGAACTACACGGTGTCCAACTGCGTTGATCTCATCGATCGAAGAAATAACCCCGTGCTCTTTGTCCGTCAGACAAGCAAGCACTTTACGGATCGCTGTATTGTGCTCAAGAATTTCACTGACTTCTGTTACTTCCTGTTTGCCTGTTGGCTTGTGGTTCAGAATGGAGGAGTCCATCCCGATGCGTTCTACCAGACCTTTGGCAAGTACAGATTCATCCGTCATATTGTACAGCTGGTATTTCAAAGAAGAACTGCCTGAGTTAATAACTAGAATATTCATACACGGTCACCATCCTTGTCGTACTTGAAGAAGCCTTCGCCCGATTTCATGCCCAGTTGTCCTGCACGCACCATTTTCTTAAGAATAGTGGATGGACGGTATTTCAGTTCACCGTACTCACGGAACATATTCTCCAGAGCGGCCAGAACGGAATCCAGACCGAAACGGTCAGCCATTTCAAGCGGCCCGTGCTGGAACTGATAGCCGATACGCATAGCATCGTCAATATCCTCTGGGGAAGCGACACCTTCCTGCAGGACATGCATAGCTTCGTTAATGAACAGGCAAATGAGGCGTGAAGATACAAACCCTGGGGATTCGTAAATCATAACGCCTTTTTTCTCAACAATTTCATCAACAAAAGCTTTGGTATCTTCAAAAGTGCTGTCAGAGGTTTTCAGTCCGCGCACAATCTCAACGAGATCTACCTTAGCTACAGGATGTATGAAATGCATGCCGATGACGCGTTCCGGGTACATTGTAGAGCTGGCAAGCTCAGTCAAGCTGAGTGTAGACGTGTTGCTGGCCAGAATAATGTGGCTCGGACACACCTGATCGAGCTGATTGAATACCTTTTGCTTGGCGTCCAGGTCCTCAGTAATGGTCTCAATGACCATATCACAGGAGCTGAGTTCAGCGAAATGCGTTACTTTTTCAATACGGCTGAGAATCAGCTTCTTTTCAGCTTGGGTAATTGCCCATTTCTCCAGCTGTTTGTCGAGACTCGTCTCGATCATTGCATAAGAATAGTCCAGTCTTTCTGCGGTTTTCTCCACAAGCATAACATCCAGGCCCTTGGCTGCCAGCATTTCAGCAATCCCTTGACCCATTGTGCCACCACCGATGACACCGATTTTTTTAAAATTCATGTAAAAGTCTCCATCCTTTCAGGTATCTATACTTTTGTATTGTACCTTGTCTGTCGTAAAAAATATGTAGCCCGACATATAATAATATCTTAGCATGTCTGAAAAGTAAAAAAAAATAACCGGCATAAAGAATTATGCCGGTAAAAGGACGCTGTCACGAAATTGACAACGAAATTGCTCTCCGGAGAGAACTTCTTCTTTCATTAAAATGTCAAGGGAGTAATCAAACACATTTCGCTGCTTCCCGAGAAGCTCATGAGTACGCACCATTAATTCATCCAGTATTTTACTGTTTTCCTTCATTAACTCTTCTGTGGTAACCATTTGCAGATTGGCAATCCCTAGGGACGTCAGTCCTGATTTCATCATCGTCTCAACAATATTGAGCGCCTGGTCGAAGTCTCCGCGTGATCCGGTGCTTCTTCCGCCGTAGTACATTTCTTCTGCTACCGCTCCGCCCAGGGCAATCATAATCTGGTTCTCCAGGTAGTCCTTAGTGTACAGGTACTGTTCGGTCTGAGGATTATGCCGTACATAACCTAGGGCTTGCCCACGCGGCGTAAGCGTTACCTGGCTGACACTTCCCGGACGAAGCATCTCAGCCATAATTGCATGTCCCAGTTCGTGGATCGCCACCCGTTTCTTCTCTTCGTGGTTCGTCTCACGGTCTGTCTTCTCGCCCATCATCACCTTGTCGATCGCCATTGACAGATGCCGTTGCTCCACTTCTGTCAGGTTCTCACGCATCATGTAGATCGCTGCTTCGTTCATCACGCTCTCAAGCTGGGCGCCGGAGAAGCCATAGGCCTCTTCTGCAATCTTGTCCAGATTAACCCCTTCATGCAGCGGTTTGTTCTGGGCATGCAGATCGAGAATGGATCTGCGGCCTTTCTTGTCCGGCATGTCCACCTGGATATGACGGTCGAATCGGCCGGGACGCAGCAACGCTGAATCGAGCATTTCCTTGCGGTTTGTTGCCGCGACCAGCAGAATACGCGGCGTTTCATTGTTGTAAATTCCATCCATCTCAGTCAGGAGCTGATTGAGCGTCTGATCATACTCACGCTGCTGTCCGCCTTCGCGTTTACCGCCGATGACGTCGATTTCATCGATGAAAATAATTGCACTCTGTTTATTTTCCTTCAAGGCACGCGTCCGTGCATCCTTGAACAAATCACGTACGCGTCCGGCACCGACACCGACATACATCTCGACGAACTCACTGCCCGATGCGGCTACAAATACAGAATTTGTATAATGGGCTGCTGCTTTGGCCATTAGCGTCTTCCCGGTTCCCGGAGGGCCTGTCAGAAGAATTCCCTTGAGCGGGCGGATACCGAATTTACTAATTTCTTCATGGCGGATCAGGAAATCCAGCGCTTCACGCAGCTCCTGCTTGGCATTGTCCTGTCCCCCGATTTCTTCAAAAGTCAGCTTCGAAGGGCCGTTCTTCTTGCGTTTTTTGTCTCCGCCGGCATTCACGGTTAGTCCGCCGCGCAGATGGGCAATAAGAAGCAATGCGCCAACCATGCCAGCTGCAATGATAACCGGAAAAATATTGATGCCGATAAAAGCCATAAAAATCACCAGTACAGGAACAAATCCGACTAATACCTCTTTCCAGAACTTAGGCATTATTCCACACCCCCATCGTTGCCGCTACGCGAGGCAAAATAATGAATTTGCTTTCCTTACCATCGCTAAGGCTCACATATACGTTACTGTCATCGATTTCGGTCGTTGCGATCACACTGCTGTATTTGGAATTCTGAGATTTCAATTCATCCAGCTTCGCAGGTATTAATGTATATTTACGGCTCTCCATCGCTTCGGCAACCGAGAACATCGCTTTATCCCAATATTCATCCAAAAGCTGGCTGGAATGCTGCTCAACATCCAGCCTAAGAGTCCGGCCGTCTATAACTGATCTGCCCTCAGTATTCACATACTGTACCAGCTCACGTAATTTTGTGCCTGGCTTCAAATCAAGTTTCAAAGTAACCTCATTGCGTTTAATAGAGATATGGGAATCATTCACTCCCTCATATGCAGATACAATCTTCTGAAGCGGTTCCTGCACGGCGAACTCACGATAGGAATACCAGCCGCCAAATAAAAGCGCAGCAGACAGCAGAGACGTTAGCAGTACAGGCATTAGGCGTAGTTTCAAGAAACGTCCTCCTCTCAAAGATAAGAAAACAAAGTGAATAAATTATATTAAACTTACAAAATAGCGTGTCTAGCGCTCTTCCGAGACAGGCCTGCTATTAAGCATGCCTTAATACAAATAGTAGTATATCACAGGTGTATATACGATTTCGAAGAAAAGTGTGAATATATTTAAAATTTTCAGTACTAATTTTTGGGCGAACTGACAGCTCTTTTCCCCTTATATCGTCAGCAAAGACCGCAACGTTTAGCGCTGCGGTCTTTTTCATGTCCTTGTATCTTGTCTAATTATGCATCGAGCCACATTCAAACCATTATCTTAAGTATATACTTGCTGATATATTCCATTTCAATATTCTACGGTCAACTGATTAATATCAAGTGACACGAGCATAACATTTTCCACATACAAACAAGCGGGCAGACAGAGTATGGTCCACCCGCTATTGTCTTTTCCCTTGAACTAATGGCATTAGCGGCTGGGCAAGCTGTAGCCGTCTCCAATCGCGCTGCCATCCGCGAAACGATAAAACTTGTAATAATACCGGCCTTCCAGCTTGTAAAATAGCTGCCAGGCATACTCTCCGTTGTACACCCCGGGCAGAAGCCGCTCAATGCTGCTTCCGGGGAGGTCTGACGCAATGATAGACCGGATCTTCTGCTCAGACGTGCCTTTGGACACCTCTTCCACGTATACACCGTTGTCTCCTCCGGCAGGTTTGCCGTCGAGCGTAAAGCGTACCCATACCATAAGGTCCGTTCCAGCTGCATTTCGTCCTGTAAGTACCCAGTATACCGAATTTTCGTCCCATACGGACTTCTGTGCTTTGGTTACCTCGGTCAATCCTGCCCTTGCTTCAGCAACCTCTTTGGCTGCACTGCGTTCGTTCCACTGGTCTTTCATCACATAAGCATAGAACTGGCTTAGTCCGAACAGAAGGAGCAGAACCAGGAGTATCCCCAGCAGAAGCCATTTTCTTCTTTTCTTCAAAGTTGCAGCTCCCTTTCCTCTAGATGCTTCATAGATCCTGTTCTTTTTACCGTTTCAGCAGGCTTTCAAAGGTTTCCTGTGCTTTGCGGCGGATTCGTTCCTCATCTAAAGTCAGGCACTGTCCATTCTTCACAACCTGCTTACCGTTCACCCATACATGCTCGACATCCTTAGCACTCGCTGAATACACGGCATGGGAGAGCAGGTCTGTATGAGGCAGGAAGTGCGGCTGGTCGATATCCAGGGCAATGAAATCAGCCTTCATTCCCGGAGCCAGCCGGCCTGTGTTGTCCAGGAAAATCGACTGTGCGCCGTATTCGGTCGCCATCAGCAATGCTTCCGGTGCCGGTACTGCCGTTGGATCTCCGCTCACACCTTTGTGGATCAGAGCAGCCAAGCGCATCTCCTCGAACATATCCAGATTGTTATTGCTTGCCGCACCATCAGTGCCCAGCGATACCTTGACTCCCGCACGCAACAGCTCCGGTACCCGTGCTACACCGCTTGCGAGCTTCAAGTTACTGCCAGGATTATGGGATACCCCCACGTTGTAACGTGCTAGAATCTCTATTTCTTCATCATTCAAATGAACCCCGTGAGCCACGAGGGCCGGGCGCGTGAACATCCCCAGCTTCTCCAGATGCGCTACCGGACGCAGGCCGTAATCTGCGGCATTCTGCTCGACCTCCCGCCGGGTTTCGGACATGTGTGTATGCATAGGCAGGTTCAGATCATGGGCAGCCTGTACAAATTTCACGAAAAATTCAGGAGGACAGGTGTAAGGGGCATGCGGGGAAATCATCGTTGTGATCCTTCCATCCGCCTTTCCATGCCAATTCCGCGCAAAGGCTATCGCCTCCGCCAGCTTATGGTTCTGCACATCCTCAGGACAGAGGCCGATAACCCCGCGCATAAGCACGGCACGCATTCCCGACTGCTCTGAAACCTCAGCAACCCTGTCCATATGGTCATACATATCCAGGAAGGTGGTTGTGCCTCCCTTCAGCATTTCCAGTACAGACAAAGAGGTTCCCCAGTAGACATCGTCACTAGTGAATTTTTCTTCCATGGGCCACATCTTCTCCTGCAGCCAGTTCTGAAGAACCATGTCATCCCCATATCCGCGGAGCAGAGACATGGCGGTGTGGCCATGGGTGTTGACCAGACCCGGCATGAACAGCAGACGGCTGCCGTCAACGGTCTGTGTACCTTCTTCAATAACAGGTTTGACTTCTCCTATGTATGTGATGAGATCATTTTCTATAGTCATATAGCCGCTTAGAACCGGACTTTCCGTACCTGGCACCAGAAATCGCCCATTTACAATTACTGTCTTATTGCTGTTCATCTTCCACTTCGTCCTTTCCATCGTGCAAATAATAGGCCAGACTCTGCAAATCGGTAGTAAAATCAGCGGCGTGAATCCTGATGTTGGAAGGCGTCTTCAAGATTACGGGTGCAAAATTAAGGATCGCCTCAATGCCTGAATCCACCAGAATATCTGCAACATTCTGTGCTTCACTATCCGGTACAGTGATAATACCGATGCGGATGCCCTGCTCGCGGATCGTGCTTCCCAGCTCTTCCATGGGCTGGACAATGAGTGAGTTGATTTTCTGCCCGACCTTGGGAGCATAGGAATCAAAAACAGCAGTGATTTTCATCGTGTCCTTCAAGTAAGCATTGTAATTTGAGAGAGCGTGGCCGAGATTACCTGCACCCACCAATGCCACGTTGATTTGCTGGTCAAGCTTCAAGATATGGCGGATTTTCTCAATCAGGTATGACACATCATAGCCAATACCTTTTCTGCCGAAATCCCCGAAATAGGCCAAATCCTTGCGGATTTGCGCCGGATTCAGATCCAGCTTTTGTCCCAGCTCCTGGGAAGATACGGTGGAGATTTCACGCTTCAGGAGATCATTCAGGAAGCGCAGGTACACTGGAAGTCTGCGTACCACGGCCTCCGATATTTTATCCGATTTCATATTTTCTCCTCCTAAAAGTTTTGTGAGCAATGCATCATAGTATTACTTCGTACAAAACTCACTTCGTAAGCATATGCCAAGTTTTGTGAGCATAAGTACAATCCATTCCCTGGTATCTCAGCACGAACCGGATACCAGGAGAACAGAGCTTCGTTGTTCCTTGACTATATTTGAAATGATTGCAGGTTAAGATACGCTGCCGTCTTCAAGCCATTCCGCAATTCGCGGAACCATCTGATCCGTCAGCATATGCTCCATTTTGGGTCCAGGCAGCGAGTAGAGGAAATACTTTCCGTAATAAGATTCGATAACCCTGGTATCATATACTATAACAATACCCCGGTCCTGGGCAGTACGCACCAGCCGGCCGAAACCCTGTTTGAAGCGGATAACCGCCTGGGGAACCGACAGCTTCATAAACGGGTTCTTTTTCTGTGCCTGAAGCAGCTCTGCCTTAGCCTCCGCAAGCGGATGGTTCGGTGGTTGAAAAGGCAGTCTGACAATGGCCAGACAGGTCAAAGCCTCGCCGGGAATATCCACACCTTCCCAGAAGCTGCTTGTTCCGAGCAATACAGAGGCGGAGCTGTCCTGAAAACGCCGGATCAGCTTACTCCGGCTGCCGCCTTCCACTCCCTGCCCCAGTACCGTAATGTCCTCGGAGACAAGCGCCTCCTTTAGAGGATCATAGACTTGGCGCAGCATTTTATAGGAAGTGAAGAGCACAAGCATCCGGCCCCGTGTAGCCACAGCAGCCTCCGCCAATGAATGCACCAGCTTATCGACAAAACGGGCATCGCCCACACTGCCTTTGACACTGGGGAAATCACGCGGTATGACCAGAAGTGCCTGTTCACGGTACTTAAACGGAGATGGGAGCAGTGCTGTCATCAGCCGTCCTTGTTCTGCGGACTCGCCTAGTCCCAGATTGTCAATCATAAATTGAAAGGACTTATCTACGGACAAAGTAGCTGAAGTAAGGACTATGCTTTTCTTTTTATCAAAAAAGAGTTCCTTGAGCTGGGCACTGACATCGACTGGTACGGCATACAGCTGCAGTGACTTCCCTCTATAGTTGCCGCTGCCTTCCATCCAGTAGACGATATTCTCGTCATTCAGGTTCATGAAAAAACGCACTTGCTCACGGATGGAGGCCAAGTCCTTGAATAACCCGCCGATATCCGTTACCAGACTATCCGATGATGATTGGCTCTCCGATTCGCGCATTTCACTGAGCATCTTGTCGCCCTTGCGAATAATATCACTTAGACTAAGATGAAGTGTGTTCTCAAGCGCAGTTAGTTCTTCCCAATCCTTGGGCCTCTTGCCCGGCAGAAGCCGGGTAACCAGTTGTCCGGCTTCTCCGGCAGCGGCGTCACTGCGTTCCGGCAGCAGGGCAAACAGCTTGTCACTAAGCGTGTCCCATGATTCCTTAACCGTAAGCAGATCCGGGTAGATCCTGTCGATCACACCGCTCCATTCTGCCGCCTGCTCACTGCCTGATGACTGCAGCGTTTGACGCAGAGCAGGCAGCTGGCCGCTCCGGCTGTCTTTATAGAGACGCGTAAGCGTATGGGCGACGGTGAAGTATTTCATTTGCATGCCCAGGTGCTTGCCTGCAATATCCTCCAAATGATGGGCCTCGTCGATGACGAGGTGCTCATACGCCGGGAGCAGCTGATGCCCGGCCTTGACGTCCGCGAAGAGCTTGGAATGATTGGTCACTACGACATCCGCTATCCCGGCTTCGTGCTTGGCCCGGTGATAATAGCACTTGCGGAACCAGGGGCAGGAACGTCCAAGGCAGGAATCCGTATCACTGGCTACGGTCTCCCAGAAATCACCGCCGCGACCGTTCAGATTCAGTTCCTCGTCATCACCCGACTGGGTCTGGGTCAGCCATACAATCATTTGTGCCGCAGTAAGCGCTTCTTCCCGCGGACTTGTAAAGTCCTTTTTGTTTATTTTATGTTCAAACTTCCGCAGACACAAATAGTGTCCTCTCCCCTTGAAGATTGCAGCCTTAAACGGGAACGGCACGACACTCGTCAACAGAGGGATGTCGCGCTCACGCAGCTGGTCTTGAAGGTTGATGGTATGTGTGCTCACCATTACCTTCTGGTCTGAGCGCACACTGTGGTAAATGGCCGGAAGCAGATAGCCCAGCGACTTGCCGGTACCCGTTCCCGCCTCGATCAAGAGATGCTTGTCACCCTCTAGTGCAGCCATGACCTCGTGAATCATAATCTCCTGGGCTTCACGGCTCTCGTATTGGGGTAAAGTCTCCTTCAGCCGCTGGGTCACCTCTTCCATATATTCCTCAAAGGTAATATTCTGCAGAGGATTGCCAGTTCCCTCCTCACGGGGAGGAGATAGCTCCGACCAATCCCCCACAGCCAGCGCAAGCTGACGGTAAAAGGTTAGCTCCCCTTCAGGCTGGAAGGTCTCCATTTCACGTTCACGGAGCAGCCCGTCGAAATACCAGGCCAGATCACTGTCCTCATCGGCAAACAGCTCATTCAGACGCTGAATGGTCAGTAGAGGCAGGCTATACAGTTCCTCCAGGCATTTCAACAGTACGAGAGCGGTGGCAAGCGCGTCGCTGTCCGCCTGATGCGGACGGTCATGCGTCAGGCCAAAATAGGTACTTACAGCTCCAAGCTGGTATGTGGTCAATGACGGAAAGCATATTTTAAGAAAATCAATCGTATCCAGAATCCGGCCCTGGAACGGCAAATAGCCGCACCGGTCGAGCGCATTCTGCAGAAAATGAAAATCAAAAGCCACATTGTGTCCAACCAGAACGACGTCGTCGAGCATAGGGACAAGCTCCATCATCATTTCATCCAGTTCAGGTGCACCTTGCACATCACTGTCTGTAATACCGGTCAATCCTGTAATAAACGGGGGGATCGGTGTTCCGGGCTTAACGTAGGAACCATACACCCGTGAAATAGACCGGTCTTCTTCTATAATGGCAAGGCCAACCTGGATGATCTCACCCACGGATTGGGTTCCCGTAGTTTCAAAATCAAGCACGGCAAATTTCATTATAAGTTCTATTCCCTTTCACTTGAGACTCCATATCAGCATAACAGATGTTACGAAAAAAGGCGATGCACACCCCTTGGTTAGCGGGATGCATCGCTTAAATGGAGGAATAAGGGTTATAAAAGCGAAACCAGCTGGTGCCCAAATTGCAGCTTCCCTCCACGCCTGCGGCAGACCTCCAAATTGACGCCGGGTTCAGCGAGCAGGGGATCATGCTGTAAGGAGAGGTTGAAGAGCTCCTGAGCCTCACTATAGCGTTCCTGAGAGGCTCTGATGCAGCCGAGTGCATTGTAGATCATGGCTTTTAGCTTCTTCTCACGGATCAGGGCCAGCATGTGATGCAAATGACCCCAGGAAACGTCTAATTCCCCCTCCTGGAGATAGGCCATTGCCAAATAGAGGCGTGCTGCCAGACTGTCCGGATACCTGGTGATGACATCCTTGAATTGTTCGATGCATTTCCTGTACATAAGCAGCTTGTAGTAGCCCTGTCCACGGACAAAGGAGTCCATAACAAGCTCAGGTGCCTCTGCCTGTGGCATTTCCTCATCGGAAGGCAGAGAAAAATCAGCATTTTGACGAAAATCACTCAGCTTCTCGGCAAAGGACAGCCATTCATCCATTACCTCGTCACTAAGTCTGTGCAGCATGTTGTACTTGCATAAAAGATCATTCCGGCGGGCACCCTCCGCAGTAGGGAAGTCGGCGGTGATTTCCTGAAGCATCTTGTTCATCTCAGCAAATAAATGTTGAAACACGGGACATCCCACCCTTACTGAAAATGAAATCAGCTTAAGCTTGCCTGCCTTCATTTTTCACAAGTACGGGCCTCTTCATCCCTGGCATTCATTGCATGACTTAAGCTTCAGGCAATGGTTGCATGCAGCTCATGATCTGTCAGTTTAACCGGCTTATTATCGGTGTCCACGAATACAACCGTCGGTTTATGGGCGGCCAGCTCTTCAGAGGACAGCATAGCGTAGGAGATGATGATCACTGTATCTCCCGGCTGCACCAGCCGGGCTGCTGCTCCGTTCAGACAAATAACGCCGCTGCCCCGGGGTCCGGGAATGACATACGTTTCCAGGCGGGAACCGTTATTATTGTCAACAATCTGTACTTTTTCATTTTCGAGCAGGTCAGCTGCTTCCATCAGGTTCTCGTCAATGGTGATGCTGCCCACATAATTCAGATTGGCTTCCGTTACGGTGGCACGGTGGATTTTGGATTTCATCATATGTCTAAACAAGAGCGTGTACCTCCTTGGGAATAAAAACATTATTGTCGATCAGCCTTGTTCTGCCGAACTTCACTGCGAGCGCCATGATAACCTCTCCCTCTGCATTGCTGAGCGGTGACCCGTCTTCCAACGCTTCGAGGTCCGGAAAGGACAGGATTTCCACATAATCAATGACGGCGAGCGGCGATGAAGAAATAATCGATACCAGCAGCTTGCGTGCTTCGTCCACTGTTCTGACGGTTCCTTCTTCCAGCGCCTTGCGGGTATCACGGAGTGAGCGGGACAGAACCAGGGCCTGATTGCGCTCCTCACTGCTGAGGTAAACATTCCGTGAGCTAAGCGCCAGTCCATCCCCTTCCCGGACGATCGGACAGGCGACTATTTCCACATTCATATTGAGATCAGATACCATCCGGCGCAAAACAGCAACCTGCTGGGCATCCTTGAGTCCGAAGAAGGCATAATCCGGCTGCACCATGTTGAACAGCTTGCTTACTACTGTGGTTACACCGTCAAAATGTCCAGGGCGGGAAGCCCCGCACAGCTGGGTCGTCAGCGAGTCCACCGATACCTTGGTACGTATAGGCTGAGGGTACATCTCTTCCACAGAAGGTATGAACACGATATCGGCACCCTCACGCTCTGCAAGCTCCAGATCACGGCGTTCGTCGCGCGGATAAGAAGAGAAATCCTCATTTGGCCCAAATTGCAGCGGATTGACAAAAATGCTCATCACAACCGTGTTGCTCATTTCACCCGCTTTACGGATCAGGCTGGCATGTCCTTCATGGAGATAGCCCATCGTCGGCACAAAGCCTATCGGTGTATGTCCTCCCATCCGCATATAATCCAGCGCCTCGCGCAATTGTAGAACCGTTCTGACTACTCTCATCTTATTTCTCTCCTTTTCCGGCCGCGCCGTATAAAGATTCCAGCACATGCTCTTCTGCGTTAAAAACATGACTTTCCGCCGGGAAGGAACGGTCCTTCACTTCCTGGACATAGCTGCTGATCCCTTCACGGATCAAATTGCCAACATCGGCATAGGTTTTGACAAATCGTTTCTCCCGGTATGGAGAGGCGTAACGCAACAGGTCATGGAAAACCAGCACCTGTCCATCGCAATAACGGCCTGCTCCAATCCCAATGGTCGGGATGCTGACGGCCTTGGAGATGGCTTCAGCCACTTCTTCGGTCACCAGCTCAAGGACGATCCCAAACACACCGGCAGCTTCAAGCGCCTTCGCTTGCTCCATCAGCCGCTGTGCATCTTTGGCGTCCTTGCCTTGAATACGGTAGCCGCCGATCATATTTACAGACTGCGGGGTGAGGCCGATATGGCCAAGCACCGGAACACCAGCAGCTACGACGGCGGATACCGTATCGCAGATTTCCAGTCCGCCCTCCATTTTGACGGCATGTGCCCGTCCTTCCTGCATCAGTCTACGAACACTGCGCAAGGTTTCATCGATGCTGCCGTGATAGGTCATAAACGGCATATCCGCTACAATAAAAGTATGCTGGGCCCCCCGGGTGACCGAGCGGGTGTGGTACACCATATCTTCTATAGTCACCGGTAAGGTGGTGTCATATCCAAGAACTACATTCCCCAAAGAATCGCCGACCAGTATCAGGTCTATCCCCGCTTCCTCAGCCAGCAGGGCTGAGGGATAATCATAAGCAGTCAGCATGCTCAGTGGAACGCCGTCCGTTTTCATTTTTTTCATTTTCACAATATTTAACGCATGTTTGTCAGCCATAGGCTCCCATTCCCCTTTTCGCAGTTAATTACGCGTAAACGCGCAAACAAAAAAACCTTTTAGCATAAGTCCGCTAAAAAGGTCCGATGGGCAAAAAAGAGTCACTCGCGATCGTCCCTTCTGTCTCGGTCCTTACGGCTCAGAGCAGAATCCAACGTAACCGTGAAATACAGTTATGAAGGTGAATCTAACAGCAAATCCCCTGATATAAAAGGTTTCTTCCCGAGTACAGCCCGAAAATCGATACCGTCTCTGTCCTTATTATAACAAAATCTTCAAGCAAGTAAACCATGAAGAAACAGTTTGCTGGTCCTTTGAAAAAAACGCATTCTGTTTCACCAGAAAGTTAAAGACCATTTAGGGCGTAGAACCAATACATTTTTTATCTTCAAAAAGAGATGACAAGGAATGGAACCTCGTCATCTCAGATCATTTCAATCTCACCCGAGAGCACACTCATAACAGCACCCGTCCTATCCTTAAGGAGCAGCCCGCCATTATCATCGAGCCCCACCGCCAGAGCCTCACAGCGTCCTTCCGGGGTATTATAACAGACCTGGCGTCCCAGTGTGACGGACATGGACTCCCACAACTCTCTGATGGGCTTAAATCCCTGTTCACTGTAAAGAATATATAAGTACTCCAGCTCAGTCAGAACAGCCTCAGTAAGCACTGTACGGTCAACAGGGATACCTCCGCCTTCAATCAACAGAGAGGTGCCGATGCTCTTCAATTCCTGGGGATAATCCTCTTCCGTCAAATTAACGGCAATGCCTATTCCGGCAATGCAGTAATGCAGACCGCCTTCCCGAAGAGAGGATTCCAGCAGGATGCCACAGATTTTGCGCCCGCCCGCGAGCAAGTCATTGGGCCATTTAATCCCCGCCTGTACACCAGTAACCTCACGGATAGCTGTGCAGACGGCAACTCCTGCCAGCAGGGTAAGCTGAGGAGTTAGTGACAATGGTAGCTCTGGACGAAGCACAATGCTGATCCAAATGCCTTTACCGCGGGGGGAATGCCATTTCCGGCCCATCCGCCCCCTGCCGCCGGTCTGTTCTTCAGCCCGGACGGATGTACCTTCGGGAGCACCGTTCTCGGCAAGCTTCTTGGCTTCTTCCTGAGTGGACACTACCTCTTCCAGCAGCTGAACACGATCCAGCCAACTGCATGCAAAAGTGTCCCGCCCGGCCCAAGGCAGCCGGAGCCTCTCATTACTGTTCATTACTATCCATCCTTTTTGCTTCCAAAAGCAATAATCGATTGTCATTGGGAATGTCACCTGCCGCTGCAGCCATGAGCAGCCGCTGCAACAGCTCTCCCAGCCACGGACCCGGGCGCTTATGTAGTACCGTTGCCAGCTCCCTGCCCGTCACTGCCAACTCCGCCAAGGTATGAAGCGGCATCCCAGCGGTCCAGGACCGCAGAGCGGGGATGTCCGGCGCGTCAGGCCGCTGCGCGGCGAAGTCGCCTGGGGCAAGCGCGTTAGGCCGTTGCGGGGCGAAAGCGCCTGGAGCAGGCGCGTTAGGCCGCTGCGCGGCAGGGTCGTCTGGGGCAGGCGCGTTAGGCCGCTGCGCGGCAGGGGCGCCTGCTACAGGCGCACCAAGAGCAAGGCCAGGCGCTGCGGCCTCCGGCAGCGCCGCCAGCAGCGCCGCCAGCAGCGTCAGCCACCCTTCGGCGGCTGACTGGCCGTGGGCCAGCACGGCGGCGATCCAGCGCCGCCGCAGGGCCTCCGTGCCGCCGGGTTCCCCGGGCGGCACCTCCGCAAGCGCTGCGTCCCACGCTTCGCGGACGCGCAGCACCCCGGCGACGGCGCTGCGCGTCGCCCCCGGGAACGTCCATGCCCGCAGCAGCTCGTCGGCCTCGAAGGCCGACCGCTTCAGGGCATGCAGCAGTAGCGCCCACCGCAGGTGGGCGTCCTGCAGGTCCCCGATCCCGGCCGTCAGGGCGGCGGCTGCCGCCATGTCGCTGCCGGTCCAGGGGAACGGCGCCTTGCCGCGCGGCAGCAGCCCACTGCGCGCCAGCAGACCGAGGCCGCGCTGTGGATGCGGGCCGAGGACGATGCGTTCAAGCTCCGCGCGAACGCGCTCCACAGCAATGTGCGCCAGCTTGTCACGCTGGCGCAGGAGACCCCGCCAAGTATTCTTGGCGACCCGGAAATCAAGCACTGATGCGAAGCGGACGCAGCGCAGCATGCGTAGCGCGTCTTCATCGAAGCGTTCCTCTGCATCACCTACACAGCGGATCAGGCGTCGTACCGAATCTTCTGCTCCGCCATAAGGATCAACTCTAATTCCATCAAGACCACAGCACATCGCATTGATTGTAAAATCACGCCGGCGGAGATCCTCATTCACATCTCTTACAAATAAGACGTGCTCCGGACGGCGGTGGTCGGCATACCCGCTCTCCGTCCGGTACGTCGTCACTTCAAAGCTCCAGCCATCCTGAAGAATGGTAATGGTACCATGAGCAAGTCCAGTTGGGACACAGCGCGGAAAAATTTCCATGACCTCTCCGGGAAGTGCTGAAGTCGTCAGATCGATATCATGCACCGGCCGCCCCAGAAGCTCATCACGGATACAGCCGCCAACGAAGTATGCCTCATGACCATGCTCAAGCAGGGCCGATAACACTACATTTGCCGCTTGGGCCATTCCGGAAGGCGCCATTGTCCAGTCCATATTGCAAGCACTCCCTAACTCTGGATTGTATCCAATCCGCGCACTTTGCGCCCTAGCACCCTATAATAGATATCCTCATATTGATTAGTGATCACATCTCTGCTGAAGTCATTACAGGACC
Source organism: Paenibacillus helianthi (assembly GCF_001909055.1). Lineage (GTDB taxonomy): Bacteria > Bacillota > Bacilli > Paenibacillales > Paenibacillaceae > Paenibacillus_AQ > Paenibacillus_AQ helianthi. The sequence goes on along the minus strand of NZ_LVWI01000037.1, from coordinate 183,209 downwards.
GTTCCAGACAAGCCTGTCTGAACTGCTCCTCCATGCGGGAATCGGACAACAGCTTAACTGCATATTTTGCCATTGCGGCTGTATCTCCGATAGGTGCCAGAAATCCGGTCTTCCCATGCTGGATCAGTTCAGGAATGCCTCCAGCCTCCGAACCGATAGTCGGCACGCCGCAAGCCATCGCTTCGAGAGCCACCAGACCAAAGCTTTCCTTCTCCGAAGGCAGCAGCAGCAGATCAGCCAAGGAGATTACCTGCGCGATCTCATCCTGCTTGCCGAGAAAACGAACCTTGTCTTCCAGTCCCATTTCACAGATTTTAGCCTGGATTTTGGGCAGCTCGGGTCCTTCCCCAACCAGCAGCAGGCGTGACGGCAGCTCCTGATTGACCTTGGCAAAAATATCCACCACATCCGATACCCGTTTGACCGGCCGGAAGTTGCTGATGTGCATCAGAATTTTCTCATCAGGTGCGGCGAAATCCTCCCGCAGATCGGTCACATCCCGGGGATAATACACACGTTTGTCGACAAAGTTATAAGTCAGATCGATATCACGGGTGATATCGAGTACCTTGCGGGTCTCCTTGATAAGGTCCTGCGAAACAGCCGTCACCGCGTCACTCTCGTTAATACCCAGACGGATCAGGTCCTTCAGCGATTCATCCTGTCCAAGTACCGTAATATCGGTCCCGTGCAGGGTAGTCACTACCTTGATATCATTGCCCAGCATTTGCTTGGCCAGATAGGCGCAAACCGCGTGGGGCACCGCATAATGGACATGGAATAAGTCCAGCCCTACCATCTTGGCCACCTGGGCCATCTTGGTCGCAAGCGCCAGATCATAAGGAGGGTAACGGAAGACGTAATAATCGTTGACCTCTACCTCATGATAAAAGATATTCTTCTGAAACGTTCCTAGCCGGAACGGGATACTATGTGTTATAAAATGGACCTCATGACCCTTTTCGGCCAAAAGCTTGCCCAGTTCGGTTGCCACAACACCCGAGCCGCCAAGAGACGGATAACAGGTGATGCCTATTTTTAGCCGGTCCATCGCTCCGTCCCCTTCATAAGACTTGAGTTCATTACTTCGTGTAATGATATGAATTTATTATAGTGGTTTATGACCATTTTAGAAAGGTTATTGATTCAACCGCTGCCTGAGGGGTGAACTGAACAGATCTACAGCATACGGCACTTTGCTGGCGAACCCCTCCGCATAAGGAATCAACCTCCGCTGTCCAAGCAGCATATCCCTGGAGCGTACACGTTCAATATAGCCTTCCGTTAAGGGAGTGGAGACAACATCCTCTCCCGGGGTTTTCTCAAACTGAGACCGGTAGCAGGACAGTGCCTGCTCTTTAAGACCGTACTGCTCAGTCACATCAACAATAAGATCAGTACGCCCCAAATCATTAATGAAATAAAAATACAGCTGTGGAGCAGGCACTGCAGGCTTGTCCGGCATATACTTCCGAAGCTTGGCATTGAACACTGCTTCTTCCACCAGCTTGCTGCAGGCAATATGATCCGGGTGCCGGTCTTCCCAATAAGGTGCAAACACAATGTCCGGTGCAAACCTGCGGATTTCCAGTGTCACTGCCGCCAGATGCTCTTCTGTCAGGTACAGCCCACGGTCGGGAAGACCCAAATTCGTGCGCACAGAAACCCCGAGTACATCCGCAGCCTGCTGTGCCTCGGTTTTGCGTCGTTCCACAGTTCCGTTCGATGACATTTCCGCAGCGGTCAAATCACATAACCCAACCTGGAGTCCGGCGGCAGTATGTTTGGCAATAGTCCCCGCCATGCCGATTTCTGCATCGTCTGCATGCGCACCGAACACAAGAATGTCCAGCTTCATTCATCCACACCCGGCTTGTATTTATGTACAAGCTCACGCCAGGCGAAATCGCCGCGGTCAATCGCTTTGACCAGAATCTCAGCTGTCGCGATATTGGTTGCCACCGGAATGCCGTATACATCACACAGGCGAAGCAGGGCAGTAATATCGGGTTCATGCGGCTGCGCCATCAGCGGATCCCGAAGAAAAATAATCAGATCCAGCTCATCCGTAGCTACCATCGCACCGATCTGCTGATCCCCGCCAAGCGGCCCTGACATATAGCGGTGAATAGATAGCTTTGTAACTTCCATAATACGTTGACCGGTAGTTCCGGTAGAAAATAACTCATGCCCTACAAAGACATGTTCATAAGCAGTCACAAAATTAACCATTTCATCTTTCTTCCGGTCATGCGCAATAAATGCTATTTTCAACATGATGATATCCCCCGTCTATTCAATAAAGTGCTCAAAACCATAAATCAAACCGGTGTAGCCCATCACCTTCTGAACCCCCATCTTGACCCCGGGCATATAGCCTGCCCGTTCATAGGAATCATGACGGATTTTGAGCGATTGCCCATACCCGCCAAAAACCACCTCTTCTTGTGCAAAAACACCCGGAAGCCGTAAGCTGTGTATACGAAAGCCGTTGTAATAGCCCCCCCGTGCGCCTTCAATTACTTCCTCTTCTTTAGGATTCCCCTGACGAAGTTCCTCCCTTGCTTCAGAAATCATCTCTGCGGTTTTGATCGCCGTACCTGAAGGTGCATCCAGTTTCTGGTCTCCATGGGTTTCGATAATTTCCAGATGCGGAAAATATTTGGACGCCTGAGCGGCAAATTTCATTAACAGAATCGCTCCGATTGAGAAGTTTGGCGCGATAAGTCCCCCAATCCCCCGATCCTGGCATTGCTTGTCCAGCTCGGAAATCTGCTCCGTGGTAAATCCGGTAGTACCGATAACCGGACGCACCCCATATTTAATAGCAAGTGCAGTATGGGTATAAGCCGATTGCGGCGTGGTGAAATCAACGAGAACCTCTCCGCCGCTCTCCGCCAGGGCAGCTTCCAAATCAGCTACAACCTTAACTCCGCACTCTTCCAGCCCAGCCAAACGGCCGGCGTCGCTGCCGCTAGCTGAACGGTCTACGGCTGCCGCAAGCTCCAGCTCTTCATCCTGCAGCACCAGCTTAATAACCTCTTTGCCCATTCTGCCTCCTGCCCCGGAGACGATAACCCTGATCTTGTCACTCACCCTTATTCCTCCTCGCTATGACTGGTTGATAATTATCTTATCCCATATACTTTTGCAATGATTTCTGAAGGTCCTTCATAAGCTGCCGCAGCCCGGAATCATCCGGATGCAGGGACATGACTTCTTTAAGTGCGGCAATCGCCTGCACATGCTCATTCATCCGGCTGTGTGCGATGGCTAGCCATACATATGCATCCCCGTACAAAGGGTCAAGAACAATCGCTTCCTTCAATAAGGTAATCGGGTGATACGGGTTATTAGTCCCCGTAATATCATCCTCAAGCAGCCTTTTGGCCTTCCGGACAAGCTGCAAGGCCTGCAGATGCTGAAGGTGAAGCCCATACTCCGGTTTTCCTCTATCCAGATTTACCGCCGCCCGTGCATGCTCCAGCGCTTTTTCAAGCATGCCGCTGCGGGCATACGTAATAGAGCAGCGGTATCTGACCTCGGCATCATCCGGGCTGGCTGCAATAGCCGCTTCGAACAATGTGATTGCCTCTGCAAAATCACTGCGGAGAATTGATCGGTATGCCGCTTTAACATAATCGTTATGATCCATTTGCCCACCATCCTCACGGCTAAATCCCGTTCGTTTGGTACAGCATATGTTATAAAAGCCTAATCGGTGTTTTTTAGTGTCCACCGTCCTGCATCACGGGTATTGAACTTGTGCATCACTTTATTGTGGGCCTCGGTTAGATCAATTCCCAGTGAATTGGCGAAGCAAACCGTAATAAACAGAATATCTCCCAGCTCAAGCTCGATCGAGTTATCCGCTTCATCTGTCTTTTTGGGTTTCTCGCCAAACTGATGGTTGACTTCCCGGGCAAGCTCGCCCACCTCCTCTGACATCCGGGCCAGCATGGACAGCGGGCTGAAGTAACCTTCTTTAAATTGTGAGATATAAGCGTCAACCTCACGCTGTATGTCACCAAGACTTTTATCCATAAATTGTTTCTTCGCCCCCCTGTATGTTCTTGCCTTCTGTTTGCCCCTATGTTATCGTAAAGACGTTTTGAAGACAAATCTTTTTTGGCAACTGCACATTTTTCAAGGCCCCGGACATTCGGTGAATGCTATAGCCACATGAAAAGCAACCAATAAAAGAAGTTTACCAATACATTATGCCCATAACAGGGCCAGGCGAGGGATTACATGAATTCATCTTCCAAAGTAGCTTCCACCATTGTCAAAACAGCAGCACCAATCATGCTGGGAGCGGCTGTATATGCATTTGGCCTGCTCTACTTTATCGTACCCAACAAATTGATGGAGGGCGGTGTAACCGGGATAACCATCCTTCTTAACTATGCTTTCAACATCCCCATCTTTTTAACTACCCTGCTGCTTAACCTCCCGCTCTTTCTACTGGGCTGGAAGGTTCTTGGCGGACGGCAAATTGCCTATACAGGCGTTGGAATCGGCGCATTGTCGTTTTTCCTCTGGCTGTTCGAGCGGATGATTAACGCAGGCTGGATTGTCACCTTCAGCACCGAGCATGACTTTATTCTTGCTTCATTATATGCGGGGGTTACGCTCGGGCTGGGACTCGGCATCGTTTTCCGTTTTGGCGGCACAACAGGCGGAGTCGATATCGTAGCAAGAATTCTGGGACGTAAATTCGGATGGAGCATGGGGCAGATTATCCTGGCAGTTGATGTAATCATTATCGGCGCTTCCCTGCTCTATATTCCCCGTGAAAAAATTCTATACACCCTGGTAGCGGTCTTCATCTCTTCGCGAATGATTGATTTCATCCAGGAGGGTGCCTATGCCGCCAAAGCCTTCACGATCATCAGTGACGATGCTCCGCAAATCGCTGATCTGATTACAGCAGAAATGGACCGTGGCGTAACACTGATCCCAGCCATAGGCGCATATTCTAAACAGGCCAAATACATGGTCTACTGCGTAGTCTCCCGTCAGGAGATCCGCCGGCTAAGCCAATTGGTTAAATCCGTTGATCCCAAAGCGTTTGTCATTATCAGTGATGTCCATGATGTACACGGAGAAGGATTCCGCGAAACCTAAACTACATATCCATCCAAAAAAATTGGCTATCCCCTCCAGTCTGTTCAGACCTTCCGGGATAGCCATTACTTTTACGTTGTTTCTCTACCGACCGCTTATTTTAAACCGGCTGCTATTGCTTTCCAAAACCTCTCATCTTCCTCCCCCATTGCATAAACAGAGACACCTGCAAGGCCATATGAAAGTGTATAATGAGTTTTGGTCTTGATGCTTGTTTCGTCTTCGTACCAGACGACATGTTTTGAGCCGTCTTTCGCTGTATATTTGAAAGTCATGGATCCAGATGCACTATCTCTTACTGGCTTGCCTTTGGTGCTCGAGATCAGCTGAGGGATATTTTTCCATGGGATCAAACGGTTGCTGCTATTGGATTTATCCGAAAGATTCCAATCATTCCCATAAACCGGAATACCCATCAGTACTTTTTCTGAAGGCACATAAGTGATAGCAAATTGAAGAGCTTCAGTAATCCATGGCTTACTCGCTACCGAACCTGGATCTGCCCATACACCATGCTCATCATAGGTCATCACCTGAATGATATCTGCATAAGTGCCAAGAGACTCATAATCGAAAGCACCGGTCCAGTCATCAGCAGGATCATCGACCGACTTAGCAGGTACAGAAACCATAGTCAGCAATCCCTGTCCCTTCATTGTACTGGCAACGTCCCTAACAAAAATGGTCATTGCATCGCGGTCGCTTGGCAAGACGGCTTCAAAATCAATGTTTATGCCTTTATAGTGATTCGTCTTTACTAAAGAAAGCATATTGGTAATCAATTTTTGCTTTATTGCGGCATTCGTTAACACTTGGTGAGCTGCATTGCTATCCCAATCCGTTGATCCATAATTTGAAACCAAAGCGTAAGGGAGAACACCAACGGAGTTGGCATAATCTACTGCCTGGGCAGGAACGCCTCCAACAATGTTGCCACTGGCATCGGTATTGAATGTATCCGTTGATATTTGATTCAAGTAACTGTGATAATCGGTAAGGGCCGTGGATGAATCGTTCGTGTAGTAGCCCAAGATAATAGTGGAAGATGCACTGGCTTTACTTGCTGTTCCGGTACATAGAGTTATGATGAGTGCAGCAGCTGCGAACAAACTAACTAGTCCTTTGGATTTCAATTGACTTCTCCTCCTTCGTTTGATTAAATCCACCCTTCTAACTTTGGAAAAACCGTGGTAAGAACGCTTTATTCTGCTCTAGCATCTCCTTCAACAAGCTATCGGCAACATTTACCGAGGGAATAAGCGGATGATGACCCAATGCCTGAAGCGCTAAGCTTCGGTCCCCATGTACAGCTGCTTCAATAGCAAGTTGTTCATAGGTTTTTACAGCTAGTATCAGTCCTTTTACAGAAACCGGAACACGGGATACAGGTAAAGGTATCGGCCCCTGCTTGGTAACCACACAATTAACTTCAATACAAGCATCAGCCGGTAAAAAGTCCAACGTTCTGCCGTTCGCCACGTTTAACGTTTGAATATCGCGTGTGTCATTATAGAGTGATTTCATCAGATTTACAGCGGCTTCAGAATAATAAGTACCTCCTCGCTTCGCAAGCTGTTCGGGCTTCTCCGCCAAGTCTGGATCTTTGTACAGTTCAAACAACTCGTCTTCCAGACGTTTCACAATCTCCGCACGGGTCCCCTCTTTAGCTGAGGAAGTTAATTGTTCCTCTAGCATTTCCTTTGTTAAATAGTAATATTTCAAATAATAGGACGGAATAGCACCTAATCCATGAATGAAGTCAGCATTCCATTCGGATTGCGGCACATTTTTCGCTGAGTACCCTTCGCGGAGATAGAAAAGTTGTTCTAGCTTGGATTCCCCGTTGATACTTACCTGGGTTACCCAATGCAAATGATTTAAGCCAACGAACTCCGCATAAATCTGCTCTGCCGGAACCTCGAATAATTCAGACAGCCATTTGTAGACTCCTGTTGGGGCATTGCACAAGCCAATCGTCTTGATGCTTGAATATTTATGAATAGCTTCAGTGACCATACCTGCAGGATTCGTGAAATTGAGCAGCCAAGCACTCGGACACAGCTCCTCCATATCTTTGCAGATATCAAGTAAAACAGGGATGGTTCGCAAGGCTTTCATCATACCCCCGGGCCCTGTTGTTTCTTGTCCAATCACACCAAATTTCAGCGGAATCCTCTCATCCCAGATTCGGGCTTCGAGAAGGCCAACACGCATCTGAGTCGATACAAAGCTCGCCCCATCCAATGCTTCACGCCGATTGAGCGTTAAGTGAACATCAAGGGGCAACCCTGATTTTTTAACCATACGTTTTGCCAGATTGCCCACAATCTCGAGCTTGTGTTTGCCCGCCTCAATATCTACCAGCCAGATTTCGGATACAGGCAGCTGCGCATGATTGAGAATAATTCCTTCAATTAATTCCGGGGTATAGGAGGACCCCCCGCCAATCACAGCAATTTTTAATCTATTTTCCATTGCAGACAACTCCTTTGATGTCAGCTATTTCATCTAACTTTTCATAAATCGAAGATGTGATCGTTATTCCGTCTTTCTCCATCGCAAGCAAAATTGAACCCACCACCGGTTCCACTGTCAAAAGCTTCAACTGGCAACCCGGTGCAACTTCAAGGACCTCTTTGGAAATATAAGGATGGATGAACTCACTGCTGCCTTTTGTCAATACGCTTCCGGCCAGCACGAGATCGAAGTTCTCCCCTTGCAACTGTAAACGTTCTATAACAGCCCTAGCCGATAAGCCTAATTCAGTACCTTGTCTTTGCAAAATCTGAATAGCAGCATTGTCCTCCCTTGCTGCCGCATCGAAGATCAGCTTCGTCAAGTCAGATGGAATACGCTTATGATGGTCAAGAAAACTATGAAACATCTCTGCTACTGAACCATAACCCAGGGCCTGAGGGATTAAACCCGTCAGCAGGGTGGGCATACCGCGCCCTTCCCAGGCGCGAATCACGGTCCGGAACGCTTCAATGGAAAGCTCCTCACCCCCTCCAAAATCACCAAATGAATACCCAAATCCGCCACACTGAACCGTCTCACCTTGCTTGCCAATCCCTGCTGCATTCATACCGGTCCCGCATACAAGTACAGCTCCATATGACTTAGTCGTTCCCGCACGCATGGCGATAATGGTATCACATACAATATGGAAATCAGGAAAGCCAAATTGCTGAATCATTGGCGTTAATACCCTATAATCCGCTTCCCGATCTGCCCCTGCCAAACCGAACCAAGCTACTCTTATATCTGCAGGTTGAAGATGTACATGATTCAAAGCCTGGAATACGGCAGCTTTAATATTTGCATTTGCTATATCTGCGTTAATCTGATGATTGCCTGGGCCACTAGTACCACTTGCCAGCCAGCGCCCGGACTCATCCGTAATGATAGCGTAAGTTTTCGTGCCGCCAGCATCCACACCCAAGTAGTAGTTCAATTGATCTCACCCCTACGACTATTATTGCTTTTCTCTATGTTTGTAGTTAGCTGTTGTTTGTCTAATCAGTAACTCGGGCTGTAGAAGCACAGAACTGTTTCGCTTCGAACCTTCGATGAGTTTCAGCAAAAGCCGAACTGCCTCTTTCCCCATTTGCTCCGTAGGCTGCCGCACAGTTGTTAATTGCGGATGGATTTCAGAGGCAAATACCTGATCGTCATAACCTATAATAGAAATGTCATCTGGTATGCGGTAGCCATGGGCACGGAAGGCATCCATGACCCCAAGTGCCAATGCATCATCCCCCGCAAACACAGCCGTTGGAAGGATTCCTTGTTGTATCCATCCCATCGCTATCTCATAGCCGCAGCGAATACCGAAGTCGGTATGGGCTACAATGCATGGAGCTACCCCTGCTTGTTCCAATGCCTCTGCAAATCCACGCTTTCTCTCCCTGACACTGAGAAAATGCTCCGGTCCGCTGACATGAGCAATATGAGTATGACCCAAGTCAAGCAAATGCTTGGTCGCTTTATAACCTCCGGCATAATTATCCACATTCACTGTTAGAGCTTTTGAACTCTCTAAGTGATTATCAATAATAACGAACGGAATTTTCTTACGCTTCAGCTCCAAAATAACTTGTTTCTCGTTCAAAGGAGAGAGCACAATAATGCCGTCCACACGATCCTCTTGAAACAAAAAGCTATTTTGTTTTCCGGCCTCTTCCTCTTTAGGCGAGGATACCGACAGCGCCAAGAGGTAACCATTCTCCTCCAAGTGTTCATTTACAGAATGTACGATACCATCGAATACCGTATCATTTAATGTAATCAGCGTAAGTCCGATTAAACCCGTTGTTCCCCGTGCCAAACTGCGTGCTGCTGAGTTAGGTCGGTAATCCAGTTCTTTGATAGCCTGCAATACTTTCTGGCGATTTTCTTCACGAACAGTGGGCACATTATTCAGCACTCTGGATACAGTAACAAGCGAAACCCCTGACTTCTCCACGATATCTAAAATACTGATCTTTTTAATCGTAATCAATCTCCCTGTTTCAGCGGTTTCATTGATGAAGTCTGACATCAGCCGCTGCGTTTATATAAACGTTTATATTTAAAACCTCCTTAAGTTTACTCTTTTATTCCCCCATCTGACAAGCCGCTAACGATGTATTTGAACAAAAATAGGGAAAGAATTACAGGTGGCAGCGAAGCAACAAAGCCTCCGGCAGTCATCAAGCCCCAGTCTATGCTGTGTTTTCCAATAAATTCTCGCACGGCAATGGGCAACGTCTTGGACGCATAGGTCTGGGTAAACGCACTCGCAAAAATAAATTCATCCCAGGCATTTAAAAAAGTGAAAATTGCAGTAGCAGCAACGCCAGGCAGTGCCAGTGGCAAAATGATTTTATGCATGGTTTTTATTTTACTGCACCCATCCATATAAGCAGCTTCTTCCATTTCTTTGGAGATGGATTGGAAATACCCGGTCATTAACCAGATTGCAAAGGGTAGGCCCGTTGCGATATAAGCAATCACCAATGACCATGTTGTATCTAAGAGCGGTTTTGTATGCAGGATAACCATAGATGTAAATGGAATCGAAATCGAGATGCCCTCTCTCATCATAATATATAAGGGAACTATGATACTGATGGATGGTAACAGCTGCATGGCTAATATTACAAAGAGTAACGTTACCCGGAACGGGAATTTAATTCGCGCTAACGCATAAGAAGCAAATAGGCCAACAAAAATCGTAACCGCGGTGGTCCATAAGGAGACTGTTATACTATTCTCCAACGCTTGAATAAAGTCATTCCCTATATCGCCTTGAAACAACTTCAAATAGTTCTGAATCGTCGGCAGATCAGGGAATAGATGCCCTGAAATAATCTCCTGGGTCTGGCTGATGGAAGAAGTAATCAAATAAAGAAAGGGTAGAAGGGTAAATATCGTTAGTAGTAAGAGGCCAATCCATAAATAGAAAGGAGGGATAAGCTCACTCGGACTGACTTTAAATATACGAATCCTCCACGGATGGGCCGTTTTCGCTGCTCTCCTCAACACTGTTCCCCCTTTATTGTTCTTTCTGCTGTCTTTTCAACAGCACCATATAGATGGTAATTAATATTAGGATGAAAATCGTGGAAATCCAGGCCATCGCCGAAGCCCTGCCCAAGTAAAAATATCGGAAGGCAAAATTATAGGTTAAATAGCTAACCGAAGTATTCGGATTCGCCGTAAAAACCGTTAAAATATCATAAACCCTAAATGCACCAATCACTCGCAACACCAATGCAATCAGCAGAGAAGGCTTAATCTGAGGCAGGGTCACATGCCATACTTTTCTCCAAAAACCGGCTCCGTCAATCGCAACAGCCTCATATAAGGAGGCCGGAATGGATTGCATACCCGCTAACAGCAGCAAGGTCATCAATGGCGTCATTTTCCAAATATCCGATATGGCCGCAAAAAACACAACATTGGTGGAGCTAGAGAGCCAAACCGGATTCGTACCAGCTTCCAGCAGATGCAATTGATGGAGGATGTTATTCAAAGCGCCATAACCAGGTTGATAGATAGAATTCCACAGCAAGCCGTTAACTAACGTAAGCATAGCCCAAGGTATAATAATGATGCCTCTAAAGAACGATCTCCCAGTGAAGGTTTGGTTCAGCAGGAGGGCACAGATGAAACCGATAGCCAATTCCGCCAGCACAGAGAAGCCGGTGAAATAACTTGTATTTTTCATTGAAATCCAAAAGTCATTCAGCACCGAAATATCAACATAGTTCCTTAGACCAACGTACTCAATAGCTGAACCATCCATTAAATTATATTTAAAAAAGCTCCAAACGAGTGATTGCATGATCGGAAGGATAAATATTCTTAACAAGAGATAAAGCGTAGGTGCCAACAAGAGAATTGCAAAGAGGATATCTTTACGTTCCTTCTTTGAAGCCGTTAAAATTTTCTGCACTTGCTTCCCCTCCAGACCCGGCTTTACTTAGCAGCTTTTTGTATTGCATCGTCGATTAGCCTTGAAGCTTCCTTCAGTGATTGCTCCGGTGTTTGGTGCTTCATCAACCCAGAGTAAACCTGACTTGATAAAATATCTGCCCATTCCACATACCCAGGAGCATTCGGACGATTGTGCCCATATTGAAATTCCGGCATAATTTTTGCCAATGTTTTCGTCTTATCAGCTTTTATGATCTCTTGGTCCGAATAAAGTTCTTCCAGTGAAGGGTAAGTACCCGTGGTCGAATAAAACGGAATCTGAAACTCTCTTGAGCCTATCCAATGTAAGAACGCGAGCGCAGCTTGCTTCTTTTTACTGGACTTCATAATTGCAATCCCTTCAGAGCCTGTCACTGAAGAAGAAACAATACTTCCTTGTCCAGGTAATAAACCCACATCACTTTGGTTCACAACTTTGGATTTAGTCGGATCATTTAGGTCAGGATACATGTTCTCCCAGTTGCTCATCATTGCAATCTTACCTGCCATGAAAGCATTCTTAACATCTTCTTCTGTCCATTGCATACTTGCAGGATCAACTGTTTTATCCGTATTTATTAAGTCAGACATATATTGCAGCGCTTGAATGGATTCCTTGGAGTTAACAATAAGCTTACCGTCATCCCCAATCATATTCCCGCCAAAAGCATATACCATGCCCACATAATCACAAATTAGGCTCTCCGCTTGTTTCCATGACCAGCCAGAAGCGTAAACGCCGTTGGTTGTAAGCTTTTTGGACACTTCTCTAAATTCATCCCAGGTTTTCGGTGGAGCTTCATAACCTGCCTTTTTTAGCAAATCCTTATTCCAGTAAAAGTGTTTGGTGCTTGAATAGTAAGGAATACCAATCAGATGATTATCAAACATGGCGGATGAGAGCGAGGATTTCGTGTACTTCTTTTGTACATCTTCTGGAACTATATTCGTTAAATCTTCAGCAATATTCCCTTTGAAGAATTGACCTGCCCAAATGGTGTCCATTTCAAAAACATCAATATCAGAGGAGTTAGATAAAGCTGCTGTAGTAATTTTTCCATACAGAGAATTATAGTCCACGGCAAGCTCATTCACTTTAATTCCTGTTTCATCTGTGAATTGTTTAAATATCTTTCCAATTTTCCCATCCGTATCGACAACAAGAACGTTGATCTCCTGACCTTTTAACGAAGGGTCATTAACCTTATCCCAACTGAGCTTAGATGAATCAGATCCTGATGTTTTAGCATTGGACGGAGTGTTAGTACCATCCGTTTTGGTTGGAACGGCGCTACAGGCTGATAAAAAAACAGTAACCATTAAAAATGAAACAATACTTCTCAGCTTAAGATTCTTCAAATATACCCCTCCTTGTTTGTTGAGCATTCTGCGATCTTATTCACTCAAAAGTATAAACGTTTATACTTTATAGCTACATACTAACCCCTTTTATTGGTAGTGTCAACCACCTTAATGTCAAATAACCTGACTCGAAAAAAATTTCATATGTATGATTATTAATCTTCTTTTGAAATTACATCACTTTTATAGTTAAAGCAGAAAAAAAGAGTACAGACGATCCCCGCCTGCACTCTTTTTATATTTATTACTTTTAGTTCTCCACATTGTCTAAACCGGCTTCCACTCCTGGCTTTCACCGCGGTATTTACGGTAACCGGCATATAGAAGCGATGATAAAATAAACATAGCCACGAGCATTCCCCAAATTCCATATTCCTTCGATGCTAACGGTAGCGACAAAGCAGGTTCATCCCTTTCTTTGCCGAACAGTACTCTGGCAGCATCCTGCCCGTAAGAGATAATCTCCAGTAGCCGTGCGCGGCCCACAGGCTGTGAGGCAGAAGGAATTCCGGCGGCGTAGGACAGCCATGAATCAAACGCATTGACCGTTTCCGGGGGCCGGGAAATGATGATCGCAGGACGGATGTTATCGTACCTGCTCTGCAGACGTTCTAGTGCAGCTTGCCAGCTTTTGAGATCATTCGCTGCGGCACTCCGCTCCATATCGTTAAGATCCTCGCGGATCAGCTTATAATATTGCAGCCACATCGGCTGACGCGGATGGTTTAGACTGTTGGCAGCAAGCCGGAGCTTTGCTGCGGCAGCTTCCCATTTCTCCGGATCAACCTGCGCTGCGGCAAGTGCCGCCTTTAAGTCAATAATAACATCTGACAACGCATTGATCCCTTCCACAGAAGTCAGGCCCTCAAAAGATGACGATACAAAAATCTGTGAAACCTTCCCGCTTTCCTGTCTAGCCTTCACCACGTCGCCTTCCAGCACATAACCATATAAAGCCTCGGCCGCTTCATCCAGCCGCTGGGCAGCATTCTTAGCAGTGAGCGCCGGCGCATAACTTCCTGCAGCATCTCCTGATTGAACAGAAAGACTGCCGTCCCTCCCCTGCATTGCTGCTTCCGCATTAACGGTCCCAGCATTCATGCCGGCCAGCAGCCAGCACAACATCAATCCAGTCAGCACCCTATATGTCCTGCACGGCATGAGACATCCCTCCTACCCCTAAATGTATGGCAGGAGGACAAGAGTTAGAACATCTTTCAGCCCCTGACCGGAGGCCTGTCCAGCCGTTTAGACTTCCTGGATCTGCCTCCGAATATCCAGGCTGCAGCAGTACTAAGAAAGGTTAAAGCGATAGTGTAATATTGTACTCCGATTACGTTATCTTCGAGCACATTCGGCAGCCACGGGAACACACCTTCCGAATAATCCACCATATCGTTGGCAAAAGCCCATAGCAGTGCCAGCGGCAGCATTCTGCGGAAGGAGAAGAACCGGGCGTAGATCAGTGCCTCAACCGCCATGCCGGTATGCGAAACGACCAGCATCCAATCCTTCAGGCTTATTGTATCTCCCTGAACCCCTCCGGCAAAGATGATACTGACAGCCCATATGCCATATTTGACCGAGGTAACAACAGCCAGAGCTTCTATTAGCTCACGGACGAGCATTCCTTTGATCCCTTTGGGTGGAAAAAGCAGCAACAGCAAAGCGAGTGTAAAGAACAAGCTTGCCGTCGGACTGTCCGGAACGAACGGAAGCAGCCACGAAGGATAATTTTCTGCCGTGAATTCCAATTGATTACCATACCATATGTATCCATAAATGGTTCCGAGGAAATTCACAATGAAGAGCAGCCACATGACTCCCCGGTGTTTAAATAATTTCTCAAACCAGTGAACCGGCATATACAATCTTAACCTCCCGAATGTGGCAGCTTGGTATGAATGCATACAAAAACCCGACCGCAGGCTCGATCAGGTTTGTGCGTTATCATTATTTTACTGTTCGCTTTTTTGTTTGGCAAGCCAGCCCGCCAGACTATCGATATCCTGCTCGCTAAGACCTGCTGACATCGCAGTATCATACATTGGAGGCATCTGCCCCTGGCCATTCTTAATAATGGCGAGGATGGCTTCCTTATCATGGGTGTCTCCCACGCCTCTCAGTGACGGCGGCCCTCCGCCCCCCTTCATATCAACCGCATGACAGGAGATACAGGTAGCCTGCTTGTATAATGCCATCGCTGGATCGTCCTTGTCGACGATAGCAATTTCTTTCGTCTGGACAGCGCTGGTGGTCGGTAACCCCTTCGCCCTGTTCTCAGCCGCTTTTTCCTCACGCTGTACATCCTCGGGAATCTGGCCGGTTTCAGCCATTTCATGCTTGTATTCCGTCCAGGCCGTATTGGTCAGATAAATGATTGCAGCCAGGGAAAGGAACATCAGCGAGGAGGCTATAGGACGGCGGTAGAAGCGGCGTTCCCGGCCCGTATCCAGAAAAGGAGCCAGCAGCAGCGAACCAAAGGCTACCCCTGTCACACCAAGCGTTCCCAGAACGATATAATCGCCAGAAGCATAGGGCAGCTTCAAATACTGGTACAGAAACAGGAAATACCAGTCGGGAATCGGAATGACTGTAGCACTGGCATTTGCCGGAAACCCTAATGGAGCCGGTTCAGAAATCGTCAGGACAAGTATGCCTACTAGCACCACTACGCCTACCATCCATTCCTTAAGCAGAAAGTTAGGGATAAAGGCTTCCGATTTGCCGGGGTAAGCCGTGTAATCCGGTGGTGTGATGAAGCCATTGCCTCTCCGTACCCGGGAATCTCCCACATAAACAATCTTTTCTTTGGAGTTGTCTCCGTGAGCCATTGCATTTCCTCCTTTAGCTGTGGTCAGGGCTCAGAGCGGACCAGAAATACCCTGTCTGCGGATCATAATAAAGTGTCCGACGAGCAGAATAAGCAGGACCGCCGGGAGGAAGAATACATGGAGGGCAAAAAAACGGGTCAGCGTTTCCGCTCCAACGATGGTTCCGCCCTGCATCAGCTCCTTCAGCACCGGCCCCATGACCGGTACGGAATTGGCAATCTCCAGTGTAACCTTGGTAGCGAAATAAGCTTTATTGTCCCAAGGCAGCAGATAGCCGGTAAGACCGAGGCCCAGCATCACGAAAAAAATCAGCATCCCCACTACCCAGTTCATCTCACGCGGCGCTTTGTAGGAACCGGTAAAGAATACCCGCATCGTGTGCAGGAACATCATAACAATAACGAGGCTCGCCCCCCAGTGGTGCATACCGCGCACAATTTGACCAAAAGCTACTTTGGTCTGCAAATATTCCACACTGGCATAAGCATTGATAATATCGGGCACGTAATACATGGTGAGAAACATACCTGATAAAATTTGAATAACCGTAATGAAAAAAGTGAGTCCTCCAAAGCAATACACAAAGGCAGAGAAATGATGGGCCGGATTGACGTGTTCAGGAACCTCGTGGTCGGCAACATCTCGCCAGATCGGCGTAATATCCAGACGTTCATCAATCCAGTTGTAGACATTCTTAAACATCAGATCTACGCCTCCTTTTTAACCTCGGTATTGGGAACGATCTCGCCCAGATAGACCCAATCCCCATCTATTTTGGTTTTGTACTGGTCAAGGGGCTTGGGCGCAACGGCAAGGTTTTTGCCCAGCTTCGTATATCTCGCTCCATGGCAGGGGCAATGATATTCATCCGGATAGGCCTTGTCATTATTCCAGCCCACCGTGCAGCCGAGATGCTTGCAGACGGGTGAAAGCGCATAAATATCTCCGTTTTCGTCTTTTCGGATCCACGCTGTCAGTGTAGCTGTGCTGGCGTACCATCCATCCTGCTGTGCGAGTTCGAAGGTAAACTCCTGAGGAACATCGGTGATCTTGGCTGCTTCCGCAACTTTAATGAATTCACCCGCACCCTTTTTATGTAATACCGGATCTACCGCGAAACGGATCATTGGCAGAATCGCACCTGCACCCATAAATGCGGTTGCCCCACCAAGCGTATACGTTAAAAACTGCCTCCGGGACATCTCTTTCCGGGTGGGAGGTCCTTGCGGGAATGATTCATGCTCCTCATTATGGCTGCTCATATGGTGTGTAACCCCCTTTTCACATTTGAGAAGGCACCTGCAGTGTAGATTAAAAGCAAATTTCTGTTAATAATACGTTTTCAATGATAATTATCACATGACATAAGTTCAATCTAATCATAGCCCAGCTACTAAAACCCGTCAAGAATATTGTCTAAATTGTGACGATGACATTTTATCGTTTTCGCATGAATTGTTGATTTTTCGTCACATTTACCCCAGTTTTATTTAAGCCACAATGCTGCGATTTCGTCTCTGACATAGCTTCCAAATGCTTTACTCTGAGACACACTAATGTCAGGCGGAGAAAGAACTAAATCGCTTTCATAAATTTCAGAGGTAGTCAGTGGAATATCTGCACTGAGCACAACCACATACTGGAAGCTACTGGATTTGACTTTCCGGCAAATCTCGTTTACATAAGCCAAACTTTCAGCTCCTGTATACTGTATAGCCGGGTAAGTGACAACACGCCCCTGAAACGGTTTTTCAGCAAGGTCCAGAAAGTCCCGCAGTCTCTCGAGAGCTTCAGCCACTTCAGGCGGGCTCTCCGTGCCCCTAAGTCCTGTAAACGGGATTATACAGGTATCAAAAAACCTGCGGTTTTCCGACCAGCTATCCACAGTAAAGTCACTGAATTTCATTACAGCTCACCCCTTTTCTAAGGTTTACACTTTTTGCTATAAATATCATAGTAACTAGTAGAAACGGCTTACCGTACTATAAGGAACGGTATCCGTTTCAGTGAGAAATAGAAGGATGATTAATAGCGTAAGCCATATAAACCCTTATATTCCAAAAAAAGAAATGCGCCAGGCGCATTTCCCGTAATTTTTTCATGCCAAACTTTTCAGTTCCTCCGTTAGATTGCGGAACGCCGTCTTATCTCCGGCAGCCAGCGCCGTGTCGATCTCCCGGTACAAGATGTCGGTACGACGCTTTCGCAGTGCTTCATCCCACACCATTTCTGCCGCAAGTCCTAGCATCACTTCATAGGTAGCCTTCATTTTGTCCATTCGATACACCTCCGCTGTTTAGATCCTTCCATATTCTTTTGCTTTTAGTACATAACTCTCGCTTGTGCGGACCATCCGCTGCAGATCCTGTTCCGTTAATTCACGGACCACTTTGGCAGGTGAACCTAATGACAGAGTATAGGGTGGTATGATTTTGTTTTCGGTTACAATTGATCCGGCTCCTATTAAAGCATATTCACCAATCTCTGCACCGTTCAATACAATTGCACCCATTCCAATTAATGTGCCTCTGCCTATCCTGCATCCATGGATAATCGCAGAGTGACCCACCGATATGTCATCACCCAGCACCAGCGGCAGCCCATCAGCCACATGCCCCACAGTCCCGTCCTGGATATTGCAGCGATCCCCAATGATTACCGGGGCCAAATCCCCGCGTAATACCGCGTTGAACCAGACACTCGACTGACGCCCTATCCTAACGTCACCGACAAGCTTCGCACCTTCCGCCACATATACAGATTCGTCAAGCTGCGGTATGTAATTCCCATAAGCAATCCGCATTCTACTCCCCCTAGTGCGCGTTCAACACTAACTCAAAATTCGAACCGCCCGCTTCTGCTAAAAAAGCCTATGTCACTTCCCCAAGTCTACAGTTGCACTCGGACTATCTACTGCAGCTGCTTAGGCACAGCCGCCTCCATCCCCCATGGGGTCATCATCACAGCCGGACCCTCAGGTGTCTCACCCAGCCGAAGCATCCCCAAATGAAGCAGCATCCGAAGGATACGCTGTTCCAGAATTGAAGCGGCATCATCATAATAAAAGGGTTTGACTAACCAGCCGAGACCTTCAACAAGTGAAGCCACAGTGACCCATTTCCCTGCACTTACACTTATCCAGTATATGAGGGAGGGCAGATTTGGTATAGCGCCTTTATACAGTTTTAACCAAAAGGCGTATATCTGCATCAGCTTTTCAGATTTCTCCTGCTCCAGTAGTGTTTCCCCCGCCAATGTAAGCCTCAGCCGAAAGCCTTCCTCGGAAGTATAGCGGCGGTGGCGGGCGTAATCAACCATAAGCGCAAGTCTAGGAGGATAATGCTCACAGGCTCTTCCATAGCCGAATTTCCAGCCGCCTTTACCCAAGAGAGGCTCGGGAATCTGGATAGCGTTCATCACACCCTGCTGGTATCTCTTGTGCATCGCACCCTCTTGGTTTAGCTCCGGCTCGTTCTCCCTGACATAACGCATAAAGAGCAGCAGATCTTCTGCCAGCATCTCTCCTTCGCTCCGGTAGATTGCAGGCTCGCTTATTGGTGAAATTTGTTCCCTGATATATTCACCCATACGTTCGCGGAAACGCAACTTCAGATCCTGTGGAACCCGGAACAAATACCTGCTTTGCTGGGAAGCACCTCTGAAGAGCCAACCGGCATTTTTGAACCTGGCCACCATCTCGCGGTATCCTCCGTTTTTGCCAGGGTCCGTATCGAAGGACGCCTGCCTTGCAGCTGCGAGCAAATCCTCAAGACTGAACTGGCTGCGTTCGTCGAACAGCAGGGTATTCAGAAACCGCAGTTCCTCTGGAGCACACTCCCGAATGTGGGACTCCATGAATTGGCGGCTTCCCAGTGTGATCAATATACTCTGAATCAAATCATGTTTGGAATTTCGTTTGCAATCACATTGGTAGCGTCCCGCAATGGCGGTAAGCTGACCAATGTCCGCAAAGTTAAGCATATCCGCCAGATTCATCATTTATCGCCTCACCGTTTTACTACCATTATGGGAAATACAGCCCTTTTTATTCCTGATTGCACAAAAAAAATAACCCGAAGGGTCGGGTTAATGCTGGTTTTGAAGAATATGACGGGTACAATTGTATAGCAGCGGATTCCATTCCATCTCTTTCTTCTCCAGAATGGTTAGCGATAGATTCCCCAGACGCTCAGAATATTTGTCTTTGTACAAGGCAATGTAGAGCTGCGCTAAAAAACCTCCATGCGAGATGACAAGGATATTTTTCTCCGGATAACGCTCAGCAATCTCCTCCATAAAAGCAAGGGCTCGCGCCTGGAGCTGATCATCCGTTTCTTGTCCAAGAGACAACTGGTTCCAATCCTTGCCCCATTTCTCTTCACGCTGTACAGCAGTCATCCCCTCAACCTGGCCATAGGCACGTTCACGGATGCGATCATCCGGTTCCAGCATTGGAATTCCCAGCTTGGCTGCCACAATTCTTCCAGTCTCTGCTGCACGGGAAAGACTGCTGGTGATACAGAAATCCCAACGGTACGTTTCCTGCAGAAGCCGGTCTCCCAGCATCTCAGCCTGGCCCCGGCCTTCGTCGTTAAGCGGAATGTCGCTTTGTCCTTGTATTCTGCCTTCCGCATTCCAATCGGTCAGCCCGTGGCGTATTAAGCCGATCAGCATCACCTATCACCCTGCCCTTCCATTTATGTTTGCTTAATAATGTAACACGAATGAAAACAAATGTCTTCTTTTTGAAGTAGGATGATGTATAGCTAAAATCAAATAAATCCTTGAATATAAAAAAAGCCCCCTTTACCCTGGAGTAAAGTGAGCTTTTTATTGTCTGCGGTAACGATTCAAACGATACAGTAAAAAAATCGACAGGCCTATACCCAGCATGGAGAGCACCATCCAATATTGCGGGTGCGTTGGCCCCATGCTTACCACTAGCGGTTCAATGATGCCTCCGCCCGATTCAGAGGCAGGATATGAGGAGGACCAATCCAAGGACAAACCAGCTACGCCGGTCTCCACAATCCCGCTCTGTGCCTCTGAAGTATTGGCGGGTATTCTGAACATTGTAAAATACAGAAAACTGGATATAAAAACAGCCAAGAAACAGGCAATCCAAAGACTTAGCCTACGGCGGAAAACGGCAGAATTCCCGGCAGATTTACCATCTCCCGGCAACAGCCAGGGACTTTCCAGATAAATCCGCTCCATCACCCGAAGATTCACAGCCTCCGCACGTTCTTCGCTGACTTCAATCTGTGTTTCTAGCATAAGCTGGCTGCTCTCCTGCCACAACGCCCATTCAGCGGAACAGTAGGAACAATTCGCAATATGCCTTTCAAGCTTGAACCGCCTGGGATCCGTGGGGGGAGCGTCCCACAACAGCGGAATGGAATCCTGCGCTTCCCTGCAATTCATAGGCCTTACACCCTCTCAGCCTGCTCTTCTGGTTCAGGCTCATAAAAATAGGATTCGAGTTGAAGCTTCACACTGCTCCGGGCACGGAACAATAATGATTTCACGGAGCTGACACTCTGATCCAGAATCACAGCTATTTCCTGGTAGTCCATTTGATCATATTCCCGCAGTATCAGCGCAGACCGCTGCTTCTCCGGAAGATTATTAATCGCTTCCCGTACCAGATTCATTCGTTCTTTACGAAGGGCAGCCTGTTCCGGAGCCACTTCAATGGGGGCGACCGGGGTATATCCGCTTTCTTCGAGAGATATATTTCCGGCACGATTCTTGCGAAGCTCACTGAGCACAGTATTACGGGCAATGGTGTACAGCCACGTCGAGAATGATGCATCTACTTCACGGAAGGAATGCAAGCTCCGGAACGCCTTATAGAAGGTTTCCGAGCACAGATCCTCAGCAAGAAGCTCCATATGGGAATTCTTAAGCATATGGTAGACAAAAGCCAATATTTTACGTTGATAGCGCCGCATTAATTCTGAATATATCTCTGTATTTCCTTGCTTGATTAGCTGGATCAACTGGGAATCCGTCATGGTGAGTTCGGCCCTCCTCGCCCTTGCACGTGTAATCCCGTCCGGTCCATAATTCTTATACCGGCCGAGGTTCAAAAAGTTGCGGTAATTGCTCAAATTTTGCTCTGTATAAACGCAATACTTCCTATGTATATTCATGTACCCAAAAAATAAGGCATGTTGTAAGTGGATACAGAAACAAAAATACACATCCATTAATTTCCGGGCAGCCAAATACCGGGTCGCTTGCTGAACACTGGAAATCTATAAACATACTTAACCTAGTATATCATACAATCTGGAAGGATGACATTAATAGACTTTTAGCGTCGAATTACGTTGGAGATGCGTTGCCATCAAATTGAGGATGACCACCGATTAGCGTGTACAGTCATTGTAATTACCCGGTGTTGAAAACTGCCTCTGAAGATTATTTTATTATCTTTGAATAAAGGGTTGACAAAATGTAAACGGATACATATAATAAAAGTACAGTATGGTTTCTCTCCACTCCTATCCAAATACTACACGGTTCCAAGAAATTGTGAACTGTAACCGCTTATTATGTAAGCGGTCTTTTTTTTGTCTATTTTTAGCAGCCATTAGCATAAAAAGATAGATTTTTCTAATTTCCGCCCCGTGCCGGTTCAAATCCTGTATTTAAGACCGTCCGATTAATCCAAACAAGAGCAGCCGGTTAAGCTCTACCATTTTATCCTTGTAATTTTCAGTTTTCGCCCAGTACGATTGGATCGCCCCAAACACTGTTAATAATTCCAATATGGTTTCCATAGAAACAGAAGCATCAATAACCCCTTCCTTTTTCCCCACCCCGATGAACTCCTCTATGATTTCGACTCTGATCCGGTTTGTGTTTTCATTGTACAGACTAGACAACACCTGATCCCCAACTGCGCCCGGGGAAGTGAGTAAGTGATAATCCTGATCGGCACAAATCTCCAAAGCCTGGAGCATTTTATCTTTAAAATCTATATTTTGGCCCAGAAGTTCCTTGGCCTTGCGGACGGTATTCTGCATTAGGACATTCGCACATTCCCTGACTACCCCTTCTTTGTTGCCGAAATAGTTATATAGTGACACAGAGGATACGCCGGATTCAGCGGCAATGTCTTTTATACTGACGTCAATGAAGCCTTTTTCCTGGAAAAGCTTCAGGGCAGCTGCAACGATCGCATCTTTCTTGATTTGTGTTCTGATTTCAAATTTGTTCATACCGCTTCACTCACATCCCACGTTTTTTTAATACATTTAATAATATCATGATTCGCTTAGTTTTGAAATATCGAGAGAGATATTTCAAAACTTATTGACAAACGGTTTGGGTAAGGGCTAGAATCGAGCTGTATTAATTTTTAAATATGAATACGAATATTTAAAAACTTATATGCAGAATAGGTTACATGATACGGAGGGACTATTTTATGAGAATATTGGTGTATGGGGCCGGAGTTTTGGGAAGTTATTTAGCCCATGTGCTGGTGCGCGGAGGCAACAATGTGACCATGCTGGCCAGAGGAGGGCGGCTGGATGAATTGCAAAAGAACGGGAATGTCATCCGGCATTATTTCCAATTCCGTACCACAGCTGATAAGGTAAATGTGGTCAGTGAATTGCAGCCAGAGGATATCTACGACCTTGTTTTTGTAGTGATGAAATATCCGGATTTCCAAGCGGTACTGCCTGCTCTTGCAGCGAACCATAGCAGTCATATAGTCCTCGTAGGGAATAATGCCAGCCCCTCAGAGATGCGCGATTATCTGGAAACCCACAGTTCGGTGAAGAAACAGGTTGCCTTCGGGTTTCAGTTGAGTGCTGGCTGGAGGGAGAACGGCCGGGTGAACTGCGTACGCGCTCCAAAGGTGCAAATGACCATTGGCGGTTTAGGTGAGGAGCTTTCTTGGCGGGCGGTGATTGACCAAGCTTTTGTGAACACGAAATATAAATTAGTCTACCATAACCATATGGATGAATGGCTGAAAAGCCACTTTGTGATGATCCTGCCTCTGAATTTCATTGCCCCTTCTTATAATGGGGACTTACGCAAGGCTATAAAAGACAACATGCTGCTTCATCATGTCATAGCTGCTGTAGATGAGGGCCATCAAGTCTTGGAGAAGCTCGGATATACTGTTGCACCTGCGAGTCAAATTAAATTGGCCCGGGAACAACGGAAAATGTTCTATATCCTGCTGAAGCTTATGCTGTCCACCCCTGTCGGCAAAATTCTCCTGGGTGATAAAGCAGTGTCCGCTGACGAGATGTCTGCATTATATCAAGCCTTCAATGATTTAAAGAGCAGAGCGAACATTCCCACACCTCATTGGGATACGCTCGAAAATTATTCTCCGCTCCCGCAGAGGTAAACCCTTCCGCAACAAAAATCCCCTTCAAGCTCACTCTTCCACATACTGACATATGGGTTTGAAGGAGTGACTGCTTGAAGGGGATATTATCCAGCCTTACTGGCCTTATACGTACACGGTATAATCGTGGTGCTGCAGCAGAATCTTCGCCCGCTCCATATCATTCTCCTGGCGGAAGGACAGGCGCATAATGCCCGGAACATCCTCCCGGCTCTCGATAATCTGAACATTACTAAGGTTGATGCCCTGATCACCCAGTTCCGTAGCGATCCGTCCGATAATCCCGGGATGATCGGGAACATCGATATGCAGATCGAACAACGGAGTAATCATTCCTTTGCGCCGTTCCGGCAGTTGGCTGCGGAAACCACCTGCTTCAAGGAATGCTTCTTCAATGCCTTCCCCATCCGCATTCTCCAGCAATTGAACGAATGACGAAACCTCATCATTCCAATCCCTCAGCAGCCGAAGCATTACTGAGCGGTTGTTCAGCAGAATATCACGCCAGATGATTGGATCACTGGACGCAATTCTTGTAATATCACGGAAGCCCCCTGCCGCCAAAGTGCTGTACAGGGAATCAGTATCGTCATATGCGCGGATCTGATTCACCAGCGCAACTGCAATAATATGCGGCAAATGGCTGATGGCCCCGACAATCTCGTCATGGCGCTCGGGATTAAGCCGGACAATCTGCGCTTTGGTATGTAGTAGCAAAGCTTCAAGGGCCTGATACGCTTCCTCCGGCACTCCCGGCGGTGGTGTCAGGACATAATAGGCATTCTCGAACAACAGTGAAGATGCAGCCTCCACACCGGAGCGTTCCGACCCGGCCATTGGATGCCCGCCAATAAAATGCACCCCGGGAAGGTCCAGTGAAACCGCACAGGCGGCAATCGTGGCCTTGGTGCTGCCAACATCTGTAATGATACAACCTGGCTTCAAAGGAAGCTTACTAAGCCGTTGCAAGTAATCTTCCAGCATGCCTACAGGCACGCACAAAAAAATGAAATCAGCGTCCAGCGCCGCTTCCTCAAGAGAAAGTGTGGCTTGATCGACCACGCCTCTGCTGACGTACTTTTTTGCCGATTCAGGACGGTGGGCATGGCCCGTAACGGTCAGACCCTCCTTGCCTTTGAAGCAAAGGGCCAGTGAGCCTCCGATCAGACCGACACCGAAAATTGCTATTTTTGTCGTCATGTTCTTTGAACTACCCGCCTTCTGTAGATTCGTCTTGTCAGTTGGTCCTTAGACCTGTACTCCCTGTTCCTGGAGCGCCTGTTCCAGCGCAGTAATGAACGCCTTATTCTGTTCCGCCGAACCGACGGTGACACGAATATAGGTAGGGTACAGCTTTTGTCCTGCTCTGACAATGATTCCCTGCCGCAGCAATGCATCAAAAACACCATCAGCCGGTTTCCGTACATCCACCATAATGAAATTCCCATGTGCCGGGAAGAATGCAAGGTCCAGCCGCTTGAATTCAGCTTGAAGCTGTACGATACCTGCACTGTTAAGACGGCGGCACTCCTGTACATACTCCTGATCAGCCAGTGCAGCCAATGCTCCGACCTGAGCCAGACGTGTAGTATTAAACGGCTCCCGAACCTTGTTAATCAACGAAATAATCGTCGGACTCGCCACCCCATAGCCGATACGCAGTGCAGCCAGGCCATAAATCTTGGAGAATGTCCGGAGTACAACCAGGTTCGGATAGGATTCAAGCAGCTTGATTCCATTGGAATACGAAAGATCGGTCACATATTCAAAATATGCCTCATCCAGAACAACCATCACCCCTGCCGGTACAGCATTCAGGAAAGTGACAAGCGCTTCCTCGGGTACAATCGTTCCAGTTGGATTATTGGGATTGCAGATCCAGATAATTTTGGTGCGCTCTGTAATGCGGGCCAGCATGGCGTCCAAATCATGTGTACCATTTACCAGAGGCACTTCAATGGAGATGGCGCCTTCAATATCAGCATTGCTTTTATATACGGAAAAGGTCTGATCTGCCATAATCGTCTCGTCTCCCGGCAGGAAAAACGCACGGGCAATCAAGGCGATAATCTCATCGGAGCCGCAGCCAAAGATGATATTATTGCTCTGAACACCAAGATGATCAGCCAGTGCAGCGGTCAATTCGGCCGCCGAGCCGTCAGGATAGAGATTCAGATGATCAAGCTCTGCCATGATCGCTGCTCTTGCACTTGGTGAGGAACCATACGGGTTCTCGTTCGAAGCCAGCTTAATGACATCGTTTAAACCAAGCTCTTTCTTTACTTCCTCAATAGGCTTTCCCGGTTTGTACACAGGAAGGTTAACGATATTCGGTTTCGGGTTCATGAAAGGTCCTCGCTCTCCATAAATATTACAACGGGTACAGGTCTGCCAGCAGACGTTATGGTTTCAATTGTGCCACAAATTCACGAATTTGCAACAGGCCTTCACTTCGGGTAGCCGGATTATCCAGAAGCGGTATGACATCCTCGACCTTGCGGACAATAGCACTGCCTACTACTACTCCATCGCAGATGCGGGCAAACCGCGCCACCTGCTCGGCGGTCGATATACCAAAACCTACCGCCACAGGAAGATCAGTAGCTTGACGGACAGATGCTATGAACTCATCCACTCCGGTATGAAAAGAAGAACGTTCTCCTGTGACTCCAAGCGAGGAAACGCAGTAGACGAAACCACTGGCCCCGGAGACAATCCGGGCAATCCGTTCGCTGGAGGTAGGTGCTACAAGCGGAATCAGATTTACTCCGGCAGTCCGGCTCCGCTCACGCATGTCCGCTGACTCTTCAACCGGGAGATCAGGAATAATCAGACCACTGATCTCATGGGCATCAAGCAGAGAGAAAAAGTTGTCCAGTCCCATTTGCATGACCGGATTGTAATAAGTAAAAAGGATAAATGGCAGCTTGCTTCCAGCCTGGCGTGCTTTTAACGCGGTTTCCATGCAGGTGCGAAGATGTATATTGCCGCGCAGCGCTCTGGAAGAGGCCCGCTGGATCACCGGACCGTCCGCCAGCGGATCAGAATAAGGCACACCCAGCTCCAGGATATCTGCGCCTGCCGCTTCCAGCTCAGCGATGATCGCAAGCGTCGTCTCCAGATCCGGATCGCCTACAGTCAAGAAAGGAATTAGTGCCGTCCGGCCCTCCTCTTTGAGCTTACGGAAGGTCAAATCCATCCGGTTCGTTGTTTCGGTTGTCATCACTTACCCGCTCCTTCTGTGTAGGCCATGATCGACTCAACGTCTTTATCGCCGCGTCCCGACAAACAGATCACCACGATATCGTCCTTGGTCAGAGTCGGTCCGAGCTTCGTTACATGCGCGATAGCATGGGCAGATTCAAGAGCCGGAATAATACCTTCTGTTACGCAAAGCAGCTTGAGGGCTTCCAGGGCTTCATCATCCGTAACCGGCACATATTGCGCCCGATGAACATCCTTAAGATAGGAATGCTCAGGGCCTACTCCCGGATAGTCCAGTCCGGCCGAGATCGAATGTGCCTCCTGTACCTGTCCATGTTCATCCTGAAGCAAATAACTAAGTGAACCCTGGAACACCCCTTGGGTACCTTTACTCATGGTAGCCGCATGGAACGGAGTATCAACGCCTTTGCCGGCAGCTTCCACCCCGATCATCCCCACCTGCTCATCCTCCATGAACGGGTAGAACATACCGATCGCGTTGCTGCCTCCTCCTACTGCCGCTACCAGAAGATCCGGTAGCCTTCCTTCGGCCTCCAGAATCTGCCGCCGCGTCTCATCGCCGATAATCCGCTGGAAATTGCGGACCATCATCGGGTATGGATGAGGGCCTACAGCAGAACCCAGCACGTAGAAGGTGTCCTCAACGTTGCTCACCCAGTAGCGAAGCGCTTCATTCCCTGCGTCCTTGAGTGTCCGTGAACCGGAGGTCACAGGAATGACTTCTGCCCCTAGCAGCTTCATGCGGAACACGTTCAAAGCCTGACGGCGAGTGTCCTCTTCACCCATGAACACCTTGCATTCCATCCCTAGCAGAGCCGCTACTGTGGCCGTGGCAACCCCATGCTGGCCTGCTCCGGTCTCGGCGATCACTTTGGTTTTACCCATCAATTTGGCAAGGATGCCCTGGCCAATTGCATTGTTGATTTTGTGTGCTCCGGTATGGTTAAGGTCTTCACGTTTTAAATATATTTTAGCCTCTCCCAGATGCTTACTGAGGCGCTCAGCATAATACAGAGGGGTCTCACGTCCAGAGTATTGCTTGAGCAGATAATCTACTTCCTTCTGAAAAGCCGGATCTGCGGAAAACTTATTATAGGCCTCCTCCAGCTCGATCAGTGCATTCATCAACGTTTCAGGAACGAAGCGGCCTCCAAAAGAACCAAAACGTCCATTCTTGTCCGGTACTTGTATCATGATTGCTTCACCCTTTCCACAAAAGCTGTTATTTTAACGATGTCCTTCATTCCATCGCTCTCTACTCCGCTTGAAACATCCACACCATATGGAGCATAGCCATTCAACAGTTCACGCACATTATCCGGATGCAGTCCGCCGGCTACAAATAAGGGCAGACCATATTCAGAAGCTTTCTGTTGATACGCTGGAATCCTCTCCCACTCAAACGTTCGCCCCAAGCCGCCGCTGCCGGCCGGGTCATATGTATCCAGCAGCAGGGCATCTATCGCACCGGCATATTGCTGCAAAGTATGAGGGCCGTTCCCGGCAGAGTTAGCTTCTCTATCGGCTACAGAAAGAGCCTTCCATACCTGCACCTGCGGAAAAGCTGCTTTGACGGCCCGGCAATAGTCTGCACTCTCCTGGCCATGCAGCTGAACAACATCCAGTGGCACCGTAGAAAGTATTGAGGCTAGCTCATCAAGTGAAGGATTCACAAACACTCCAGCCGCAAGGGGGGGCTTCCCGTTCTCCCATCCAGCAAGTTCAGCTATGAGCTCTGATGCATGCTCAGGACTGACCTTGCGGCGGCTCTCAGCAAACACAAATCCCACATAATCCAGAGGTAATCGCTTCATAGATTTTAGCACTTCAACGTCCTGAAGTCCACAGATTTTTACCACCGCCTCAGCCATGTGCGGCACGGTCCTTTCCTTCCGGCAGCGAACCCAGCAGTTCGTTCACTGCTTGTTCCACATCCGGCTGGCGCATCAGATACTCTCCTACCAGAACACCGATCGCTCCTGTAATCTTCAGATAATCGATATCAGCAGGTCCGGCTATTCCACTCTCGCTGATCACAGGAACTGTGGCGGGAAGAAGCGCAGCAAGTTCCGCTGTTGTGGCTAATGCGGTTTCGAATGTTCGCAAATTCCGGTTGTTGATGCCTAGCAGAACCCCCGGATGTTCTACCTTTCCGGTCGCCAGAACCATTTCCAATTCGCTCCGGTCATGAACCTCAATCAGTATATCAAGTCCCAACTCCGCCGCTATGTCGGTGAAGGAAATTAGTTGTTCTGGTGTCAGAATCGCTGCTATCAGCAATATGGCATCCGCCCCCAGGAGACGCGCTTCGTAGATCTGACGTTCGTCAATGATGAAATCCTTGCGCAGCAGTGGAAGATTTACGGCTTCCCTTGCCTGCTGAAGATATGCGCTGCTGCCCTGAAAATAGTCTTTATCCGTAAGGACTGATAAACAATCCGCTCCTCCTGCTGCATAGCCCTGAGCTATGGATACCGGATCGAAATCCGCCCGGATCAGTCCTTTGGAAGGCGAAGCCTTCTTCACCTCGGCAATCAGCCCCATAGATCGGTTCCGCGATTTCGTAAGCGCGTTGCGGAACCCTCTCGTTGGTGGCAGTACTGCAATCTGCCGCTTGGCCTCTTCTATAGAGAACGTCTTACTTAAGGCTTCTACTTCCTTGACTTTGGTGGCGACAATCCGTTCAAGATACATAATCAAGCTCCTTCGTCATGGCTTTAAGCTGCTCCAGCTTCAGCAGCGCAGCACCGGAATCCACTACAGTTCTAGCCTTATCTACACCTTCTTTTAACGTATCTGCAAGTCCAGCTACATAAATACAGGCACCTGCATTGGCAAGAACAATATCACGGTATGGATTCAGTCCGCCTTGCAGCACTCCGGTGATTATAGCCGCATTCTCCGCCGCGTCACCGCCAAGCACATCCTCCAGCGGATGCGTGCTTAATCCCAGTTCCTGTGGATTAATCTCATAAGTGGTTACCACACCATTCTTCAGTTCGGACACCTGGGTGGGTGCTGAAATACTGATCTCATCCAGACCATCCAGACTGCTCACTATCATCGCTCGTTTGGACCCCAGCTCTTTCAGGACATTAGCTACAATTTCTGTTTTGTCCCGGTCGTAGATACCCATCAGCTGACGGTCAGCCCCTGCCGGATTGGTGAGCGGCCCCAACATATTGAACACCGTGCGGAACCCGAGTTCTTTTCGGGGGGCTGCGGCATGCTTCATCGATGGATGATAGATTTGGGCAAACAGGAAACAAATACCTATACTTTCCAAACACTGAACGGCCTGATCTGCATTTAGATGAATATTGACTCCAAGCGCCTCAAGCACATCGGCGCTGCCCGCTCTGCCCGATGCGGAACGGTTTCCGTGCTTGGCTACTCGGACGGAAGCTGCGGAAGATATTATCGCCGAGGCCGTGGATATATTGAACTTATGAATGCCGGAGCCCCCGGTTCCGCACGTATCCAGAAGCTGTGAGCGTTCTGTAAGCACATGTGTGCTGAATCCCCGCATCGCTTCCGCGAAGCCGGTGATCTCTTCAACTGTTTCCCCCTTGATCCGCAGCGCGGTCAGCAGAGAGCCTATCTGTACCGGTGAGGCCGATCCTTCCATAATTGTACCCATAATCTCGCGCGCCTGCACGCGGTTCAGATTCCGGCCCTCGATCAGAGCGGCTATTCCTGCTTGAATCAATTGGCTTGCATCCATCGTTATCTCCTCCTCATCATTATCCTTTAGATTCTATATTGGGTCATCCCTGATTAAGGGGTATATTCATACATGTAATCCTGGTTGATAACCTGCTTTTCTTTGATCTCTGACGGGAACATAGCCTCTGCCATCCGAATGGCCTTCAGCATCCCTTTAGCTTTGTTGACCGTCTCTTCATATTCCTTCTCCGGTACAGAATCCCAGACAATTCCCGCCCCAGCCTGAACATAAGCACGTCCTTTACGGAAAATAATGGTACGGATTGTGATACAGGAGTCCATGTTTCCGGAAAATCCAAGATACCCTATAGCTCCGGCGTATGCACCTCTTGCTTCCTGTTCCAGCTCTGCGATAATTTCCATCGCCCGCAGCTTCGGCGCACCGGAAACCGTGCCTGCCGGCAGACAGGAGAGGAAAGCATCGAAGAAATTCTTACCCTCGTCAAGTGTGCCTGACACATTGGAGACCATATGCATCACATGCGAGTATTTCTCTATTTCCATGAAGGAATCGCATTTCACCGTACCAAATTTTGAAACCCTCCCGAGGTCATTACGGCCGAGATCCACCAGCATCAGGTGTTCCGCCCGTTCCTTCTCATCCTCAAGCAGTTCAGCGGTCAGGGCCCGGTCCTGTTCTTCATTCTCCCCGCGGGGCCGGGTTCCGGCAATCGGACGGGTCTCTACACGGTTTCCATCGACTTTGACCAAGGCCTCGGGTGAAGTGCCCACGATAATTTCCTCATCCATTTTCAGATAATACATATAAGGCGAAGGGTTGAGCGTACGCAGCATCCGGTAGACATGCAGGGGTGATACTTCAGTTTCAATATGCAGCCGCTGGGACAGCACTACCTGAAAAATATCCCCGGCCCGGATGTATTCCTTCGCCTGTTCCACATTGCTGATATATTGTTCTTTGGTAAGATTAGAATGAATCTCACCAAGTTCGATGTCCTGGGGAATGCTGCGCCGGTTAACGTTCTCTTTGGGACCTTCCTTCTGCAGCTCTTCAGCCATATCCTCTAAGCGGCGGCTCAGCTCCTCATATCCGGCTCGGATATCGGAGTCTGTATCGCCATCCTTGATGTGCAGGTTTCCCACCAGCAGAATTTGCTGCTTCACATGATCGAACACAATAATACGGTCGCAGAACATGAACCGGATATCATCCATGTTCAAATCGTCCACTGCATGGGACGACAGCTTTTCATAATACTGCAGCAAGTCATATCCGAAGAATCCAATAGCACCGCCGGTAAAAGGAGGCATCCCTTCCAGCTTGGGACTGCGGTAGGAGCGAAGCAGTGCTTTCAGTTCTTCAACGGGTTTGCCGAGCACCTGTCTCTTCTCTCCGCCAACCTCAACATGGATCACGCCCTTTTTACCGGAAATCATCAGGAAGGGCTCACTGCCGATAAAAGAATATCGCGCCCACTGGATCCCGCCCTCTACACTTTCCAGCAAAAATGCCCGGTCCTGCTCGGCAAAACGCGAGAATAACCGGATGGGTGTCTCCATATCGGCGAGCAGCCTTTTCACTACAGGAATCAAATTATATTCCCGCGACAGAGACAGCACTTCTTCTACTTTTGGATGGGTCACTTGGGATACCTCCTTGGGATGTTGGTTTATATTGTCCGAAATACAGAAAAACCTCTACCGAAGTAGAGGTTTGTGTAAGTAAGTATATGAAAAAGCGCAAAGGACCGGCATAAAACCATCTGAATGGTTGCACTACTCCCATTAATGAATACAACTATAGTGCAAATTCAGCACCAAAGGTACCCCAAAAAGAGATCTGCAAACAAACGGTATGCCTGTACTCAACTAAAATCCTGCACTCTGCTCAACTATACTCATCTCATCTAAACTAAACTCTGCTTCACTCGGCTAACTACACTATACATGATGACTTTGGTCTATGGCAACCCCGTACAGATAATTTGTTACTTCTTCTGTTAGAGATCCGGACGGAGCCTCTGGGCTTCATTTAGATAGACATGGCGGATATCCCGTTGTGACTTGTCCGTGTTCACTTGTACCATCAACCGGATGCACATAGGCAGGCCGCCTTTGACGGGTATTTCCACGGAGCACATCAAAGGCACCAGATCCCAGCCTTCTATTTCACGAATAGCCCGTGCGGGAAAGGTAGCATCCAGATCACCGGTGACAGTAATCCATACACTACAGATATCTTCCGCAATGACATCATTACGCTCTACAATTTCGCGCAGCAGTACAACCGTTTCACGCAAAATCTCGTTTTCCTCATTATTGGATACGGTCGTTGCACCGCGAATACCCCGGTTCACCATGGGCTTCCCTCCTTCTTAAGCTGCGAGATAACCTCACGGACGGCACTTTGCTGCACATCATTTATGATACTGACAACGCCGATTGAATCCGGTACGATAAAAGTCATCTTGCCTTCCTTGAATTTCTTATCATGCATCATTGCTTCCATTAATTCATCCTCGCTGTACTCCGCAGGTAGCCTTACAGGCAGCCCCAGTGCGGACAACATCGAAATAGTATCCTCATAAATGGCTTGATCCCGGCCTAGCTTGGCAGCTAAAAGCGCAGATCCGGCCATTCCGATAGCGATGGCTTCACCGTGGAGAAATACTCCATATCCACCTACCGCTTCTATAGCGTGCCCGATCGTATGTCCTAGATTCAGAATCGCTCTTTGCCCATGCTCGCGCTCGTCATTACCAACAACTTCAGCCTTGATTGCACACCCTCGTTCCAGAGCGTAACCCAGCGCATCTGCATTTAGAGCGA
This sequence comes from Paenibacillus helianthi, assembly GCF_001909055.1. GTDB lineage: Bacteria > Bacillota > Bacilli > Paenibacillales > Paenibacillaceae > Paenibacillus_AQ > Paenibacillus_AQ helianthi. Next base: position 149,306 of record NZ_LVWI01000037.1, on the reverse strand, counting down.
GGAGCGCAGAAGCATGCTCACGGCACCAGTAAGCAAACTCACGGTCCAGAATCAGACCATGCTTCACCACTTCGGCTAATCCGGAAGAGACTTGGCGCGGCGGTAGTGTACTCAGGGTATCCAGATCATAGACTACCATCGTGGGCTGATAAAAAGCTCCGATCATGTTTTTCGCCAGGGGATGGTTAACCGCTACCTTCCCACCCACACTGCTGTCGTGAGCCAGAATGGTAGTAGGAATCTGAACGAACCCTATTCCCCGCATGTAGGATGCGGCGACAAAGCCCGCCAAATCCCCAACTACGCCGCCACCCAGTGCAAGTACCGCCGAACTGCGGTCCAGACCGGCCTGAATTGCCGTAGTAATAACATCTTCATACACAGCCAGGGATTTGGACGCTTCACCAGCTTCAATAACGTGGCTAACTACAGAATATCCCTGTTCCCGCAGGGCGGCCTCCACCACCGGAAGGTAACGTGGAGCCACTTCACTGTCACTGACAACGAGCAGTGGACTTCGGAGCGGGAATCCAGCCTGAACACATTGCCGCCCGATGTCCCGAAGGAGTCCGCTGCCAATATGGATCGGATAGGAACGTTCACCTAAGTCTACCGTAATACTGCGCACCATCAGTAGCTCTCCAGTTGCGCCTGGTAGCTATTATAATTGGCTCTGATTTCCTCGATGGAATCGCCGCCAAACTTATCCAGAAATGCCTTGGCGATTTCCCAGGCAACCACATTCTCAAGAACTACACAAGCAGCTGGTACAGCACAAGCATCGGAACGTTCCACCTGGGCAGTGAATGGCTCTTTGGTGTCAATATCTACACTCTGCAGCGGCTTATACAGCGTCGGAATGGGCTTCATGACTCCGCGGACCACAACCGGCATACCGTTAGTCATTCCGCCTTCAAAGCCGCCCAGACGATTGCTTGCCCGGTAGTATCCCCGGGAAGCTTCATACATGATCTCATCATGAACCTGGGAGCCCCGCAGCTTGCCTGCTTCAAAGCCAATGCCGATTTCAACACCTTTGAAGGCATTGATGGACATTACTGCTCCCGCTATGGCACTATCCAGCTTACGGTCATACTGCACATAGCTGCCCAGACCGACAGGCAGGCCCTCGACGATACATTCCACAATACCGCCAATGGAGTCGCCTTCCTCCTTGATCTTGTCTATGTAAGCTTCCATCTTCTGCTCAGTCTCTTTATCCACCACTCTCACAGAAGAAGCTTCAGTCTGCTCAATCAACTCATCAATAGGCAGATCATTGGCAGGCGCCTCAATTTCACCGATACGGATGACCTGTCCTGCGATCTTTACTCCGAACGCTGCGAGTAGCTGACGGGCCACTGCCCCAACAGCTACTCTTGCTGCCGTTTCACGGGCACTGGAGCGCTCCAGAACATTACGCAGGTCAGTCAGGTTATACTTCAATCCGCCATTCAGGTCCGCATGTCCAGGACGAGGACGGTTGACGCGTCGCTTCTCTTCATCGCTGCCAGGGATAGGTTCGATATTCATAATATTCTTCCAGTGAGTCCAATCCTTATTCTCAACCACCAGAGCCACCGGGGCACCTGTTGTATTACCATGGCGCACACCGCCGACGATTTCTGCAGTATCCTTCTCAATCTGCATCCGGCGTCCACGCCCGTACCCTTTTTGCCGCCGCTGCAGTTGAAAATTAAGCTCTTCAAAATTAAGTGTCAAATTGCTGGGCAGTCCTTCAATAATGGCTGTTAGCTGGGGGCCGTGCGTTTCCCCCGCTGTTAAATAGCGTAAACTCATGCTGCGTTCCCCCTTCACACTTTTAAACTGTAAACCGCTAAAATGTTAAATGTCTTTGCTCATTATAGTATAGGGAATCCGCTTTGACAAGAAAGGGATACGTCCGGCATACCCTCTGTCAGCACGAAAAAGAACAGCGCCGTCCCCACTCTTGCGAGTAAAGACGACGCTGTATTCTAACCTGACCGGCCCCTGTATCAGCTGCCGATTTTGCGGACGGACGGCATGCATGCTGACTTGCCCTCTTCGAGCATGAGCAGACTTTGCAGCTGCCGCTCTTCGACACCAAGAATTTGCCCGCATTCACGGACGGTCAGGAAGCCGCGTCTGTAGGCATCAATGACCTTGCTTTTATCCATTGGAATGAACGACCTTTCGTATGGCGCACGTAATCATTTCTACTATCCAGTATCACTGAAACCATGCGAAAGTATACGTATTCATAATGAAAGCCTAACCTGGCCGTTACAGCGGGTTTATTTCTTGCGGTAAAAGAACGTCTCCGTCGACTCAAATCCGTATTGTGCCGGTGTGAAAATCTGTTCTGTACTGCCCACGAATAAATATCCACCCGGGCGCAGGCTTGCCGAGAACTTGTGGTACAGCTTGTTTTTGGCCTCTTCCGTAAAATAAATCATAACATTGCGGCAGATAATCAAATCGAAGCCTTCATCAAACTTGTCCAGAAGCAGGTTCTGCTTGCGGAAATCTATATTTTTTTTGAGACCTTCACTGACCTTGAACACAGGCCCTTCCGGTGTGAAATAGCGGCCGGCGACATCCTTCGGCACATCCTTCAGCGAACGCTCCAGATAAATGCCCTGCTTTGCTTTGGCCAGCGCACCGTCATCAATGTCCGTCGCCAGAATTCCAGTCTGGGCCAGAATATTTTTATCCGAGAGGATCATGGCCAATGTGTAAGGCTCTTCACCAGTTGAGCAGGCGGCACTCCATAGTTTCAGTCTGCGGCCCGAACGCTGCAGCTCAGGCAGAATGGTATCCCGCAGAACCTCCCAGCGGTTAGGATTGCGCCAGAATTCCGAGACATTGATGGTCATACGGTCCAGAAATTCATAGAACAGTGCTTTATCCTTCATCATTGCTGCAAAGAAATCACTAAAAGACGGATAGCCATTCTTCGTACGCAGCGTGGTCAGACGACGTTTCATCTGCGCTTCCTTGTACTGGGCCAGATCAATACCGGTGCTCTGCTTGACATTATGAATAAAACCAGAGTAATCCCGGTCTTCTGCAGTTGATGTTTCTTCTCGTTCAGCCATTCATTTCCCCTGCTTCCCGCCTGAAACTACATCCAGGCTGCGATGTCTTTAGTGTAATCTACCAGCTCAGCCGGAGCAAAGAAGTTGGCAATTTCACGCTTTGCGCTTTCCAGTGAATCCGAACCATGAATCAGGTTCAGAGGGGTATGACTGGCAAAATCCCCACGGATCGTACCCGGCAGAGCTTCCCCAACCTTGGTTTTACCGATCATGATACGGGATAACGATACTACATCATCGCCTTCCCATACCATGGCGAATACAGGCCCAGAGGTGATAAAACGTACCAATTCAGGAAAAAAGTCTTTCCCTTCATGTTCTGCATAATGCTTCTTCGCCTGCTCTTCCGTAACGGAAATCAGCTTACCGGCAACCAGCTTAAATCCCTTATCCTCCAGTCGGGCCACAATTCGCCCGATCAGTCCGCGTTGTACTCCATCCGGCTTAATCATCAGATACGTTTGCTCCATAGAGTCACTCTCCATTTTCTGTTATTCCGAAAAAAAATTAGCTGTTTTTTTGATAGTATCAGAAAGCACGCCATCTGTGAACGCTTAATATTTTTAGCATTTCAATTAGTAAGCTCTGCCTGTCACAAAAAAAGCGATATCCTTCAGGTTGCGCTTTGTTCTGTTGCTTGGAAGTTGATCCAGCGCCACAAGAGCCTTGGAAATGTAGCGGGATGCCAGCTCTTCCGCTCTGGATATGCCTTCGCCTGACAGAATCAGATCTATGGCGCGTCCGACACCGCTATGTCCTTCACGGATAGATGCCAGTTCTGTAAGCAGTGCACCGCGAATCCGATGGTCCTCCAGGCTGTATATCACCGGCAGGGTGATATTGCCCTGCCGCATATCACTGCCCGGCGGTTTGCCAATTTGCTTTTCCGTCCCGGAAAGATCGAGCAGATCGTCACGGATCTGGAACGCCATACCAACGTTATATCCGTAATCGTAGAGCAGTTTAGCCGTATCCGGCTCGGCATCGGCGGCTAAAGCCCCCAGCTGGCAGCTGATGGCAATCAGCAGGGCAGTCTTGCGGCGGATGCGCCGGAGATAATGGCGTACACTCTGCTCGCTGTTGAAGAAGTCACGGATCTGCTCCATCTCTCCGATAGACATTTCCACCATCGCTCTGGAGAGGATTTGGTGTATTCTCGGATTACTCAACTCTGAGGTCATCACTAGCGCTTTCGCATAAATGTAGTCCCCGGTGTACATGGCAATTTTGTCGCCCCATTTTGCTTTGACTGTCAGTTCCCCGCGACGCAGCTCTGCATCATCAATCACATCATCATGTACGAGCGAAGCGCTGTGGATCAGCTCCAGAGGAATGGCAACCCGTTTCAGCTTCTCCAGATCATATTGTCCGAATTTGCCGCCCATCAGCACAAAGACAGGGCGCAGCCTTTTGCCGCCTGCCTTCAACAGATGCAGGGATGTCTCTGCCAGCAGTTCATCGTCGCCCTGCACGCTGCGGTAGAGTTCCTTTTCAATCTGATCCATATCTTTGTTCAGCAGTCCAAACATTTGAATTCGTTTCATTCTTTCACCCGTGTCAGCAGATTATGGCTCCAAATCTCCATCTTCACTTCCCGCGGCAATAAGCCCAGCTCATAGGCGTAACGGAAATAGAGACTCAGACCCTCCTGTTGCCTTTCCCCAAAGTCATAACTCAAATTACGGAAGTAACCGTCCCAAAAGGCTGCTGTCCCCCCGATAGCTGTGCATGCCTCACGGATAATGGGTTCGAGGTTCCGCTGGCCGAGTGTCTTACTCTCCACAAAGGCTTCGGCTATTTCAGCAATCGCCTTAGGCCTCGTTTCGGCTGCCTCCCGGTTAACAGCCCAGACGGCAAAGGTCATGCCCAGTCCGGTCCATTCCTTCCACAGCTCTCCAAGATCCGTAACGATATAGCCCTGATCCTGCCAAGAAGCCCTGATTGCATTGTCGCCAATGAGCAGGCTGGCATCAGCCTGTGCCATCATCTTGTCCAGATCAGGGACAGCACTAATATATTCCGGCTTGCCGCCCATCGCTTTCTGCAGCAGGATTTTTAGCAAATTGACCGATGTAGCGGAGGTGTTAGTAACGGCAATTGTTCCCGAAGCAATCTGCGCAATCGGCACCCGTGAGAACAGCAGGATGGATTTTACTGGACCATCAGAACTTACAGACAGATCCGGCAGCAGCAGCAGACGTTCGCTTGCGGCTGCATATGCGAAGGATGAGAGTGCTCCTACTTGGATGTTACCGCTGGCCATACCCTGATTAAGAATGGCTGGTACCTCACTCACCATCTCTGCGGGGAAGCTTAACCTCGATGGGTGAAAATTATGAAATACCGGCCATGAGTTCGTATAGCTGATTTTACCGATAACGGTAGGTTTCGGATGACTCATCCTTCATCCCCCCATCTGCGAAATAATGAATGCTCAATGTTCAAGCTGTCGAGCACCTTGCCCACCATAAAGTTAATCAGATCCTCTATGGTTGTGGGGCCATAATAAAATGCGGGCATCGCTGGAATCATTTTCACCCCAAGGCGGGACAGCTTCAGCATATTTTCCAGATGTATCGCATGCAGAGGTGTTTCCCGGGGTACAAGTACAAGTGGACGCCCTTCCTTCAGCATGACATCTGCAGCCCGGGTCATCAAATTATCAGAACTGCCCTGAGCTACAGCAGACAGTGTTCCCATGGAACAAGGCATAATAACCATGGCTTCGGTTCGGAAGGAGCCACTGGCAATAGAAGCGCCGATATCGGCAATCGGGTGATAATGCAGAGAACCGGGACAGTCTCCGAACTGTTCGTTCAGAAACCCTTCCCGGTCTGAGGCGGCAAAGCCGAGCTCTTCCTTAAATACACGCCACCCGGCGTTGCTTACCACCAAATGGACCGAGTGCCCCAGCGAAAGCAGGACCTTGGTCAGCTGGACGCCATAAATTCCGCCGCTTGCTCCCGTAATGCCCACGACAAAGTTTTTCGCTTTATGCTCATTCATTTGTAAAACTGCACCACCAAGTCAATCAGAGTAAATGAAAATACTACGATGCTCAGTACACCATTCATGGTGAAGAATGCCGTCTGCAACCGGCTAAGGTCGCTCGGAGACACAATAAGATGCTCATAAAATAGAATAATGTAGGCAATAAGCATCCCTGCTACATACCACCAGCTTAAGTCGGTAATGAACAGCAGCGACACAAAACCAGCACCCGTAAGAATATGAAACACCTTCGCAATGGTCAGTGCTCTGGGTACGCCGAAACGGACAGGAATAGAGTACAGTCCTTCGTTCTTATCAAATTCAACATCCTGACAGGAGTAAATGATATCAAATCCAGCCGTCCAGAATACAATCGTGAAGTAGAATACCATGGAAGTCCAATCCACCGTACCGGTAACGGCAACCCAGCCCCCAAGAGGAGCCAGAGCGATCGTCAGGCCTAGAATCAGATGGCATGCCCAGGTGAAACGCTTGGTGAACGAATAAAAAACAAGAAGGAATACGGCGATAGGCAGCAGCTTGGCCGACAAAGGATTCAGCTTAAATGCGGCCCAGAACAGCAAAAAGAATGAGAACGCAATAAACAGGGTCACCTCGCCAACCTTGAGCAGCCCGGCAGGAATGGCTCTTCCGGCTGTACGGGGATTTTTGGCGTCACTAATCCGGTCAATTAACCGGTTCAGTCCCATAGCTGCACTGCGTGCGCCGAACATTGCAATAACAATCCAGCCGATTTGCCCCCAGGAAGGCAAGACCCCGAACATCACTACCGAACCAAGCAATGCGCCCATGAAGGCGAAGGGTAAAGCAAATACGGTATGTTCAAATTTAATCATTTGTAAAAAAATGCCGATTTTCTTAAGCATTACAATTCTCCTTGAGCCCAATATGTAGTGCAGCGATGCCTCCGGTCAAGGGGAAGGATTCCACTTTTTGCAGTCCGGTTTCACGGAAAATCACTTCTAGTTGCTTTCTGTCCGGGAACAAGGCGAGTGATTCAGGAAGCCATTTGTATTGTTCATATCTCTTCGCAAAGAGTTTGCCAAGGAGTGGAAGAACACGCTGGAAATAAAAATAATAGATGCCTTTGAACGGCTGCTTCATCGGTTTGGACAATTCCAGACATACTACCATGCCTCCCGGTTTTACCACACGTTTCATTTCGTTCAAGACCTGAACCGGATCTGGAACATTGCGGAGTCCAAAGCCTATCGTTGCATAGTCAAACGAGTTATCGCCGAAAGGAAGCTCCATGGCATTGCCCTGTACCAGTGAAATCTGGTTCTGAAGATGACGCGCTTCCACTTTACGCCGGCCCACTTCCAGCATCCCCGCACTAAAATCAAGCCCCATAACAGAACCGTTCCCGCTGGCTTCTGCGAGCGCGATGCTCCAGTCACAGGTGCCGCAGCACAGATCAACCGCAGAGTCTCCGGGCTTCATCCCCATCTTACGCATGGTGAACTTGCGCCAAGCCTTGTGCCTGCGGAAGCTCAATATGTCATTCATCAAATCATATTTACCAGCAATGCTCTCAAAGACGGAATGCACAAACTGTTCCTTGGGTTTGGTGCCTTGATCACTGAGTGTGGTCGTTTTCTCTATTGTCATTCCCTAACCCTCCACGGCAGCTTGACCGGAAATTTTCATATGCAGAAGAAGGCGGTCAAGCGCAGCACTGAGTTCGCTGAACAGGCTTTCGTCCTTGACACCCTGCAGCAACCCCTGAATGGACTGGACCGACCCATGCAGCTTGTCCGTCAGCAACGAGTCACATTTGTATTTCATCTTGAGCTTTTTCCAATCCTTAAGGTCTATATCTTTCTCGAGCAGCCGCCGCCGTTCATCTTCTGCTGCAGACTCCAATACCTTCAAGTAGCAATAGCCATCCACAGCATTTTCCGTATCATCCCCACGGCGTAACTCCAGCAGGACGGTCTCATATTGGCTAAACTCGGCAAGCAGTCTCTCCCACAACTCTTTAAACGGTTCCTCAATCATCGGTGTAAAAGAAAGAAACAGCCTCATATTGAGCTGTACCGTGTGTCGCAAATATTGTTCCGCGGAAAGGATCATGGATTTCATCTTGCTGTACAGATTGGCCTTCATCACGTTAACATCCGCAACGGCCGTACTTAAAATACCCACCATTTCAATCTGCTCACGCTTGGCCAGCAGATGATAAAACCAGCTGCTGAAGTAATCACCGGCCAGTACCTTAAGCTGCCTGGATCGCATGAGGTCTCTGTCAGGCTCCTCCTGTGTACGATCAATCGACTCATGGGTATCCAGCCCCAGCTGAACCAGTCCGGTTACGAGCGTGAACAGTTCTACGCCCTTCAGATCGGCAGGTGAACCGTGACTTAAAAAAATATATAACAAATGACCACGCCCGTCTGAAAACGGCGGCAAATCCGTATGCCGCTGAATCATGTCGTAGTCTGTGTAAGGTTTAGCCAGTTGCGGTATGCGGTACGGTTTCATTTCAGCCTCCGGAGCCATTGACGTTATGACAATCTTTGTTCACAATCTTGTCTATTATATCACATGTTTTTTGGTCACGCACTGTGGGCCTGTCTAGTTTATTTTACCCAGATCAGGGATAAATGAACTGCCTCTTCCATAGCTCACTCTCACTGATACGCAGCCCGCTCTTAAGGGATTCCGGCAGTGGACGGCCTGCGGCTGTCTGGAGAGCTTCCTGCAGTCCGGGTGACCATTCGTTGCGCCGGATATCTCCAGCGAGCAGTAGACGACGGCTCTCAAGCCATTTGTCCTCGGCAACAATCCGAAGCAGCAACTGATCCACATTTACTGTCTCCTGAAAGGCAAAAGAAATGGCCAAGGCCATATTCTGATAAATTTCCTGCGGTTCAGATTCATTGCCAGTCACCTTCAGATCCAGAGAGAGAACTCTTCCCTTCCAACCCACACGGTCAATGGAGAGGGTAAGAGGAAGCTCCCCAAGTAAATCTACAAGGTTATTGCTCCCCAGAACCGTGCCCTCCTCGCCGAAGACCTCCACTGCTCCGTATTTATGCTGTAAGGAAGGCTCAAGCGAGGCCAGCTGCGGAAGAAGAAGCACGGTAGCCGCAGATATGATCAATGCTGTTCCAATTAGCCAGCTCCTGTTCATGACAAGCCCCCTTATCATTCATAGTTGCCGCCTCCTGGAACGAATATTCGGGAATTGAGACATGGCTATCTTTAGTTATATTTTGAAAAAAAGCAGGCTATGCCTGCTTTTCAGCTTTCACTTTCCAATTGTCCGTGTTTGCTCCATATTTCGGCTTTGCCGCGGATTTTCATAGCTGAGGTATGATCCGTGAATTGGGCAATGAGCACTTCACCCTTGTCCAGCTTTTCTGTATGATGAAACCGTGTATCCAATCCTCGGGTAAGCCCAATAACCTGTACACCGTTCTCTTTGGCTTTGATTACAATGTAGTCGCTGCCTGCCGGGGCGGGATTTACGCTATTATTCTTTTCGGTCATGTAGAACCCTCCTAAAAGTTTTTGTGAGCATATACCCTTTCAACAACAAATGCCGCCTTGGAGGGCGGCATCGTTATTACTCAGAAAGACTATGGGATAGATATGTAGAAATCTCTATTTGATTCCGTCTTTAAGAGCTTTACCCGGTTTAAATGCCGGCACCTTGCTCGAAGGAATTTCGATTTCTTCACCAGTCTGCGGGTTACGGCCTTTACGTGCGGAACGTTCGCGCACTTCAAAGTTTCCGAATCCAACCAGCTGTACTTTATCTCCGCTTTGCAGAGCTCCTGTGATCGCTTCAAAAACGGCATCTACCGCTTTAGTAGCATCTTTCTTGGGAAGTTCAGTTGCTTCTGTAACTACGTTGATCAAATCTGATTTGTTCATGTCTTCTCACCTCCCTGGGCAAATTTCCGGTATCATACACTGTTTCCGTTTCAACGCAAAATATACGTGATAATCCCGTTATGACTAGATATCGGCGCTACTCTTCCTAGAAGCGCAACAAACTTATAGTAATACAGCCCACCCAGAATTTCAAGGCGTTAGTCAAAAAAGGAGAAGAAAGTAGCATATTTGTTCTCTAAATGCTTAATTCTCTTAATCATTTCAAGTAGAAACGGCTACGTTTTCCTTAAAAGGATGGTATCCGTTTCAGGGAGAAAGATAAGGATTATTTATTGCGCGAAGCTATAGATTCTTATCTTTGCACAAAAAACAGAGCAGGATTTCTCCCGCTCTGTTCACTTTGAGCCCAATGATTTTTTACAGAATGATCGCAATCAGTCCACCAGAGCCTTCATTGATGATCCGGCCCAGTGTTTCCTGCAGCTTATAGCGGGCGTTATCCGGCATCATAGCGATCTTCCCTTGAATGCCTTCACGCACGATGGAGTGCAGCGACCGGCCAAAAATATCGGATTCCCATATCTTAATCGGATCGTTCTCGAAATCCTGCATCAGATAGCGCACCAGCTCTTCACTCTGCTTCTCTGTACCGATAATCGGCGAGAATTCAGATTCAACATCCACCCGAATCATATGAATGGATGGGGCTGTAGCCTTCAGCCGGACTCCGAAGCGCGAGCCTTGGCGAATCAGTTCCGGCTCATCCAGCGCCATTTCGGCGAGTGATGGAGCAGCGATCCCATAGCCTGTGGTTTTTACCATTTCCAGCGCTTCCGAGAAGCGGTCATATTCACGTTTGGCATGTGAGAAATCCTGCATCAGCTGCAGAAGGTGGTCTTTCCCGCGGATTTCAACACCTACAATCTCCATCAGAACCTGGTCATAGAGTTCCTCAGGCGCATACAAGTCGATCTCCGCCACACCCTGCCCCATATTCATGCCGCTGAGTCCTGCCCTGTCAATGAAGTCATATTCCGTGAACTGTGCCACCAGCCGGTCAACATCACGCAACCGGCGGATATCCTTCACCGTATCACGGACAGAATTCTCGTAACTGGTGCGCAGCCAGTGGTTCTCGCCAAGTACCATTACCCAGCTTGGAAGATTCACATTCACCTCGTGAACCGGGAATTCATAAAGTACTTCACGTAGGACGCCTGTTACATCATCTTCCGTCATATTCGCTGCACTGAGCGTCATGACCGGAATATCATATTTGGCGGCCAGCTCACTGCGGAGCTGCTGCGCTTCATCACTGCGCGGCCGGGTCGAGTTGATCACCAGCACAAACGGCTTGCCAACCTCTTTCAGCTCAGCGATTACACGCTCTTCGGAATCCACATAGGAGTGACGCGGAATTTCAGCTATGGTACCATCTGTAGTCACCACTACACCCAGTGTGGAATGCTCCTGAATGACCTTGCGGGTGCCAATTTCCGCTGCTTCCTGAAAAGGAATCGGCTCCTCAAACCAAGGAGTGGAAATCATCCGAGGACCGTTTTCATCCTCATAGCCTTTAGCACCTTCAACCGCATACCCTACACAATCTACCAGCCGGACATTGACCTCCAGCCCTTCCGCCACCTTAATCTGCACCGCATTGTTCGGCACAAATTTCGGCTCTGTTGTCATGATTGTTTTCCCTGCCGCGCTTTGCGGAAGCTCATCCACCGCTCTAACCCGATCCGCCTCATTCGTAATGTTTGGCAAGACGATCGTTTCCATAAAGCGTTTGATGAATGTTGATTTCCCTGTGCGAACCGCACCGACGACGCCAAGATAAATGTCTCCGCCGGTACGCTCGGCAATGTCCTTGAAAATATCCACTTTTTCCAAAAGAGATCCCCTCCTCATATTACTCCGAAGAAAAAATGCCTGAAGAGCATCGACTTCGCGTTCCGCCGGCTTTTCTGACCTTTGCAGGACACCCACCGGACTGACATTGTCCGCCATGGAGCCTAGCTGCTGACTTAAGGGCGGAACCTGCATTGCCCCACGCTTAACTCCGAATGCTCGGACATGCATTTGGACTAGTATCATCATATGTATCCAGAACGGATTTATGACCCGCTACCCGCGCAATTTAAATCGGAATTTCGTAAAAATCAGCCACTGCGCCTGCAGAGCGTCATGACGCCCGGAAGCCTTCTCAGCTAGCATATGAGGGAAAGTAGAGGGATAGAACTCTTTTTGGAAGAGAGCCTGTTAGTGTCTTTAGAGTAACGGAGACTGGGGGACTGGCTGACCGCCCACCCAGAAATAAGGCAAGGATTTGACAGGTACATAATAAGAAGCCTGCTCCAGTTGAAGACGCAGGTCCGTATGATCTTTAGGAGAAGCGGAGTTTTGGTGTATCGCCGACAGAATATCAACACCGTAATCTACATATACAGTGCCGTTCTTATCCATGAAAAATGGCAGCAGCTGGCCGGAATAGATGCTGCTCAGCGTGATCAAATCCGTGCCCGCCTGCCGGGCATCAATCGCGAACAAACCCGGATAGATCTCCTCCCCTGCCGGGAGGCTTCCTCCATGAGCAGACTTATACCGGTTGATAAGGCGCTGGACATCATTCACCTTTTGAACAGTAACCAAGTCCATCATTTTTACCTCTGGATCGCTCTCTTCATTCAATATAAGAAAGTAGGCGCTGCCACCCTTCTCAAAGGCTGCTGCAGGAATTTCATCCAGATATCCCGTTTGCTGCAGCTTCTCCAGATCAATCAAGAATTTCTCATATCTCGGTGTGGCCTCATCTGCATTAAGTATGGGCAGTAATCCTTCTTTTTGCTGGTAATCATTCACTGCTGCCTGCACCCGCATTACGCTTCCGCGGTAGCTGCTTCCCGCCTTTTCCTTCTCAGGATACATACAGCCAGCAAGCGAGCATACCCAAAGAATGGACACCGCCCATAGAACTCCTCTTATGTTGGATCTATACTTCTTGTCCCGCCTTATGCAGCTCTCCATGCCCGTATCCCTCCGTTTCTTACGGTTGTCGTAAAAGAGTGCTACCAGAGTTCATCTTCTTCCCCGCGACGGGCAGCTTCAAGCTTGCGCCTTACAGCTGCTTTGAGCGGGTCCTCGGGAGTATATACGCTCAAATCGTTCCATACCGCCGCTTGACAGGCCAGACGAATACCTTCGTCCAGCAGACCGCCCAGTTTTCGCTGCTCGGCATCACCGGGAGGCCTTAGCCCAGATGTATATTCTTCGGTAACCTTAACTTTACACATCAGACAGCCGGCCTTTCCTCCGCAACGGGTAGTAATGGAGACCCCTGCTTTACGTGATGCCTCCAGCAGAGAAGTTCCATGCGTGACAACAGCTGTTCGGCCATCCGGCTGAAACGTGACAGTCCATCCCTTTTGCCGTTTCATGATGCAGCTTCCTTCCTTCACATGATGTTATGTTAATGAATCCACCTGAAAAGCCTGACAGTCGGGCAGCTTCAACTGAATGTAAATGCTTACATAATCGAAGCAGCTCCACCCAGCAAGCCTATAATCATAATGACAAAAGCGATTACAGACAAAAAAACCCTTAAAAGCCCTTTGGTCTTACTGCGGGCAAAGGTAATCAGAAACACGGACAATCCCATGATCAGGATTGCGATAAGGGACAACCACATTTTCGTCATCGGGTCCATATCCAGCGCTCCCCCATTCGGCTAATTTGGATTGCGAATATTATAGCATGAAACTCTACCCATTTCTGCAAGAAGAAATGGCTGGAAATGACAACCTGGCTATGAGATATCCTTATTATTTCAACCGAAATAAGGGCAGAGATTCACGGAATTTGGAGGATTCCGGAACTTCTGCCCTTTGGTTTGAAGCGCCTACCTATTTTTTCATCATCATTTTCATTAAAGACTCCATTGTGCCTGAATTCGCGCCGCCTTTTTTGACAGCATTGATAATATCCTGCACAGTAGCTTCACTAACTGGCACCTTGGCCATTGCTGACACCTGTTTGATCAACTGGCGGAGCTGGGCTTCATTCTGCGTTGTTCCCGGCTTGACCGTACTGGCCAGCTTCTTCACGGCGCCTTCCGTAATGTTCTTTCCCGCCTTTTTGTTAATGGCGTTCAAAGCATCCTTGGAAAAATCTCTGCTCATTCTTCATCCCTCCTCCGTCAATCCCCATTTACAACATATGAGAATTTCCGGCAAAAGGTGAACGTTCCTCAGGAATGCCATTGCTCCCAGGTTTCCTGGGATATAGCTTCCATTTCTGTCTTGCGGTCTCTGCCCATTAAGGCTTCTACCGCCTTACGTGGGGATCTGCCTTTGAACAACACATGGTAAATCTGATCCGTAATTGGCATTTGCACTTTAAGCTTAAGCGAAATCGCAAAGGCAGCTTCCGTTGTACGAATACCTTCGACCACCATACCCATGGATTCTAGCACCTCCGCTAGAGGTTTACCCTGACCCAACATTGAGCCCGCCCGCCAGTTGCGGCTGTGCTTGCTCGTAGCTGTTACAACCAGGTCGCCGAGCCCTGCCAGGCCGGAGAACGTAAGGGGATTTGCGCCAAGCTCAACGCCAACACGGGAGATTTCAGCCAGTCCACGGGTAAGCAGCGCGGCCTTGGCATTGTCTCCGAAGCCCAGACCGTCAGACAAGCCTGCACCTAGTGCAATAATATTCTTCAACGCTCCGGCCAACTCAACGCCAACCTGGTCCCGGTTCGTATATACCCGGAAATCATTATTGATGAAAAGCTCCTGAGCAGCGGCTGCGCGACCTTCATCTGGCGAAGCCACAACGACTGTGGTCGGACATAGACGGACAACCTCTTCCGCGTGACTAGGACCTGAGAGAACCACAATCTCACCTTCATTACAGCCAAGCTCCTCAGAGATTACTGTAGACATCCGTTTCATCGTTTCTGTCTCGAAGCCTTTGGTGGCATGAATACAGAGCATTTCTTTCTTCCAGAAGGGTTTCAGCGCATGTGTAACCTGACGCATCCCAGAGGAAGGCGCAACAATAACTACCGCCCTGGAATCCTTAACGGCAGTTTCCATATCCGTAGTGGCAATAATATTCACAGGCAGCGTAATTTCGGGAAGATAATGCTGGTTTGTATGTGAATGATTGATCTCGTCAGCTTGTTCAGGTTTCCGTGTCCACAGATAAACTTCCGAGTGGTTAGCCGCCAGCACAGATGCCAGCGCAGTTCCCCAACTGCCCGCGACCAGCACGGTTACTTTATCAGACAACCCGGTTCCCCTCCTTGACTTTTGAACCAATTTTATTCTCCCGCCCCTGGCTGATCTTCACGATATTACTCCGATGCCGCCAAAAAGCGAAGAGGGCAATAATAAGACTTCCCCATAATTCAGGTGCCGTAAAATCGGTAAAAATTAAAATCACCGGGGTCAGCGCCACGAACAGAAGAGATCCCAGAGATACATATTTGGTAATCACAATTGCCACAATGGCAACTATACCGGCGATCAGCGCAGGCCAAAAACAAAGCGTAGCCATGACGCCTATGGTAGTCGCAATTCCTTTTCCTCCACGAAAATGAAAGTATAGGGGCCAGTTGTGTCCAATAATGGCTGCGATCCCGCAGGCAACAGCGACCCATGTCCCCCAGCCACCGGCCCAGGTTCCAAGCCAGACTGCCGCAATTCCTTTCAATACGTCCAGTACCAGAACAAGAATCGCCGGCCCTTTCCCCATCACCCGCAATGTATTGGTAGCACCGGCATTTCCACTGCCATATTGCCGGATATCCACACCCTTGAGCAGGCGGACCAAAAGCACACTGAAGCTGACAGAGCCAAGCAAATAACTTACTACGATAACCAGAAGTTCAAACGCCACTGTTTTCTCCCCTAACCTTCGTTCTCGGATTTGCGCCGTGTAAAGAGTCGGATTGGTGTGCCCTCGAAATTGAAAGCTGCGCGGATTTTGTTCTCCAGATACCGTTCATAGGAGAAGTGCATCAGCGAAGGATCATTTACAAACACCACTATTGTCGGCGGCTTCACAGCTACCTGGGTTACATAGTTGATGCGCAGGCGACGACCTTTATCCGTTGGCGGAGGATTGATGGCGACCGCATCAGACACCACATCATTGACAAGATGCGTAGTAATCCGCAGCGCATGCTGTTGAGCCACGTGCTGAACCACCGGAAGCAGCTTCTGGAGACGCTGTTTCGTGAGTGCAGATAAAAAGACAACAGGCGCATAGCTCATAAACAGGAAGTGATCGCGGATGTTGGTCTCAAAGTTCTGCATCGTCTTGTCGTCCTTCTCGACGGCATCCCATTTGTTAACCACAAAAATCGAAGCCTTACCGGCATCATGGGCATAACCTGCAATATGCTTGTCCTGGTCGATGATGCCTTCCTCACCGTTGATGACTACAAGCACAACATCAGCTCTCTCAATCGCACGCATAGCCCGCATCACACTGTATTTCTCAGTTGTTTCATAGACCTTGCCGCGTTTGCGCATCCCCGCAGTATCAATCAGCACATATCTCTGCCCATCGCGTTCAAACGGTGTATCAATGGCATCCCTAGTCGTACCGGCAACGTCGCTGACAATTACACGTTCTTCGCCCAAAATGGCATTTACGAGAGAAGATTTGCCTACATTCGGACGACCGATGAGAGCTACACGAATAACATCCTCATCATATTCCTCTTCGGTCAGCTCTGGCAGACGCTCGGTTACCGCATCGAGCAGATCCCCGATACCTGTACCATGGCTGCCTGAGATCCCGATGGGATCGCCAATTCCAAGGCTGTAAAATTCATAAATATCCTCTGTACGCTTCATGTTGTCAACTTTATTAATAGCTAAGACAATCGGCTTTCCGGAACGGAAGAGAATTTGTGCTACCTCTTCATCCGAATTGGTTAGACCGGTTTTTGCCTCGCACATAAAGACGATGACATCTGCTTCTTCAATGGCCAGTTCCGCTTGAACGCGGATGGACTTCAGAATAGCATCCTCACCGTCAATTTCAATTCCTCCGGTATCAATGACACTGAAGGATTTGCCGTTCCAATCGGAAACGCCATATATCCGGTCACGTGTGATCCCCGGTTTATCTTCTACAATGGCCAGTCTATCGCCAATCAGCCTGTTAAAAATCGTCGATTTACCGACGTTAGGCCTCCCAACAATGGCCACAACGGGTCTTGCCATATTCATTCCTCCTGTCATCCTTACGCTACTCATCATAGCAAAAAACGCTTCAATTGGCTAACATACTTACTGCTAATCTTTCCATTTCAGCGGTCTATAAAACATAATCGGCGAACCCCCGTATCGAGGGTTCGCCGATTACTATACCCATATATATGTGTAAATACGAAGGGATTAGTTATTGCCCTTGAATTTGTCCAGCTTGTCGCCGAAACGTTCAGCCAAAGTAAAGCTGAGGCCTTCATTGCTGAGCGACACGTTAGGGTTGTTCAGCACTTCTTTAGGCGCTCTGTCTCTGCTGTTGCTGCGTTCTGGTCTAGCCGTAGGAGCCGGAGCTTCTTCGGTTTCCTTGATGCTGAGGCTTACACGCTTCTCAGATGGGTTGAAGTCCAGAACTTTCACCTGCACTTCTTGTCCTTCCTTAAGCACTTCATGCGGAGTACCGATGTGCTTGTGGGAAATTTGCGAGATGTGTACAAGACCTTCTACACCTGGAAGAAGTTCAACAAACGCACCGAAGTTCACAAGGCGTTTAACTTCGCCTGTTACCACGTCACCAATGTTGATTTTTCCGGCTGCAGAATCCCAAGGTCCAGGAGCAGCTGCTTTGATGCTGAGGCTGATTTTTCCTTTTTCAGGGTCAACCTTAAGTACTTTAACCTTAACTTTTTCGCCTTCGGATACAACGTCGGAAGGTTTCTCAACATGGTTCCAGGCAATCTCGGATACGTGAACCAGACCATCAACGCCGCCTACATCAACAAATGCGCCGAATTGAGTCAGGCGTTGCACTGTACCTTCGATGATTTGTCCTTCGGACAGCTCAGACATAATTTTCTGTTTATTGGCTTCGAATTCTTCTTCCAGAACTTCTTTGGCAGAAAGAATAACCTTGCTGTTCTCACGGTCCAGTTCTTTCACTTTCACACGCAATGTGCGGCCTTTGTAGTCGCTGAAATCTTCAACGAAGTGACGTTCAACCATGGAAGCTGGAATAAATCCGCGCGCGCCAACATCTGCCACGAGGCCGCCTTTGACAACGTCAGCTACAGTAACTTCGAAAGCTTCTTGGGAAGCAAAATACTTTTCGAGATCTTCCCATGATTTTTCGCTGTCAACTGCACGTTTGGAAAGCACCAGGCTTTCCTTGTTGTCGTTAATGCTGACAACCTTGCATTCCACTTCTTGTCCAACTTCAACCGCTGCTGCAGCGTTGTCCAGTTGTACAGAAGACAATTCGCGAATAGGAATAACGCCGTCGTATTTATATCCAATGCTTACATAAGCTTGGTTATCTTCGATTTTGACGATTGTTCCTTTCACGGTATCGCCTTTTTTCAGAGAAATGATTTCCAAACCTTCTTGGCTAGTCACTTCTTCTTCGTTACTTGCAACTGCTTCTGTAGCACCGTTGTTCTCTTCTGCTGCGGCTTCCACAGTTTCCGTTGCTTCTACGGCTTCATTGTTGTCAACGTTGGCCGCAGTTTCCTGATTTCTAGTTTCTTCAGACATGTGATTACCCTCCTCGATTCAAAACCCCATTTATTTAAACCCGCGTAGAGCAGAGTTCAAAACAAGCAATGCAGATATCACTTACACTTTCACGTTAGTATGTTCCAAAAATTAGCGGTTATGCCGTTATTCTAATCAGCGGAACATCCGTACGTCTGCCTGCACTTAATTCACTGTAGGCTTACCGGTCTTTGCCATCTCATGTATGCGTCCCATAATAACATCAGTGACTTCTTCAAGAGATTCGCTGCCCGCCCCGGCAAATGAACTGAGATCGATGGGAGCCCCATAAATAACGGTCATCCGGCGAAAAGGCTTGTAAGAACCGATAATAGCGGCAGGAACAACCGCTGCACCGCTGCGAAGCGCAAAACTTGCTGCGCCCTTTTTTGCCACACCGGAGTCAGAGTTTCGTGTCCCTTCCGGAAAGATGCCCATAACATTTCCGCTGCGAAGCGTATTAAGGGCCGTTTTGATGGATTCTTTGCTCACGCCGCCACGTTTGACAGGAAAAGCGCCCAGTTTGTTAATGAGCCAGCCTAGCACAGGAACCTTGAATAGCTCTGCTTTGGCCATATACTTGACCTGACGATTCAGCTTGATCCCAATAGTCATCGGATCCAGCAAGCTGATATGATTGGCACACAGCAACACTCCGCCTTCCTCCGGCACATTCTCTTTCCCAATAATCTTAAGCGGAAACAAAATGGCGTAAATCAAGCGAAGTAATCCACGGCAAATGACATAAATCATAAATGATTTCTCTCCCCGTCCACATAAGATCTGCAGCGGGATACAATTGCTTCCACGGCTTGATGGATATCCATATGCGTCGTATCTAAAAGAATAGCATCCTCTGCACGGCGCAGCGGTGAAATCTCCCGTCCTTCATCCAGACGGTCCCGCGCGGCAATATCGCATTCAAGCTGCTGGAGCGTCACTGTTTCCGCATCTTTCAGTTCCTTGTAGCGGCGTAGAGCCCGTTCTTCCACACTCGCCGTCATAAAAATCTTCACTTCAGCGTCCGGCAGCACGGTCGTACCGATATCGCGGCCATCCATCACTACTCCCTTGCGGAGCGCCATCTGGCGCTGCAAATGGCTCAGCCTGGTTCTTACGCCCTCGATCTTCGAATACTGCGACACTTGGCCGCTAACCTGAAGACTTCGGATATGCGGAGTCACGTCCTCCCCATTGATCAGCACCTTCTGCACATCCGGTTCCGGGATCAGTTCGATCACCATATCGCGGACTCTTTGATCCACCTGAAGATTATCTTCAGCCGGTATGCCTTCACGGATCATATACCAGGTAATCGCCCGGTACATCGCTCCAGTATCGACATAAATGTACGAGAGCTTCTGGGCTACCAATCGGGCTACAGTGCTCTTGCCTGCCCCGGCAGGTCCGTCGATGGCGACGTTAATTCTGTCGTTAGTATGTGTACCCTGCCTATCCAACGGGGCATTCCTCCTCAAACACTCTTTCAGTCAAGAAAAAACAAGCTTGCTGGTATTATCAAGAAAAAAGCAGGCATTGCCTGCGACTTATAAAATTATACCACAGTTTAACCCCCAGTGCAAAATGACACTGAGGTATTTGTATAGAAAAAAGTGTCTATTTATACCTTTTTCCCGCCCATCTCATCGGTTGCGGAAATCGAACTGGCGCTCAAAGCAGTACCGGATAATTTTTTGCCGCTCTGAATCAGTAATCGCTGCGAACTTCACCATCACCAGATTACGCCCTGTTTCCAATGTCTTGATCCGGACGATCTCACCTTCAAAGTTCACATGCTCTGTGCTTCCGTTCCGGTAAGGGACAAGCAGCCAGCAGAACAGCTTTCCTCCCACTTCGGGGTGCACTTTGGAGTCGCTCAGGAAAGAGGTCCCTCCCCCTCCGATATCTTCAGTACGAACTAAGTAGCGGCTGCCCAGCGAGTCTTTCACAGCAAGCTCAAGCTCTGCGTTTACACGTAAGAAGCTTCGGCGCTGGATCTTGAAGATGGATTCGACTGCCGGCTTTCGTATACGTACCATGCGGATCACTTCTTCCTTGAAGCCGACCACATGTGTATTAAAGTAATTTTTGACACCGCCCTCCGACAAGAAATATACGGACAGCTCGTCCCCGATAAATAGCCTTTTCAGCCTCCCGTTATTTTCTTGAATGGGAATTTCAATCAAAAAAGCCTCGTCTTCCGTCTCTGCTATTCTCGATCTATATTCCACTTCTGCCTCTCCAGCATCGCTTGAAGCAACCTGTATGTATAGATATTCGTTGATTTTGGGATACAAGCCTGTCACCGCCACATGATTAGTATTTATTCTAGAATTAATTATAGCATGGAGATTTATTGCCCGGTGAGAAATATTATTCTGATTTTGAAATGACAAAAAGGTGCATTTCCACATGGGAACTGCACCTATCAGGCAAGATATATTGCCTTTACGCTGAAAGATTATTTACCCTGTGCGCCAGAGGATTTCCTGACTTCTTCAACAGCTTCCTCGTGACCGTCATCAGCGTTTAAGTAAATCCGGTACTGTGAGCCGTTGATTTTGCCTCCGAACTCATAGGTCAGTACCTCTTCGGCATCCTCATTCTTAATCCAGGCCAGCCGGTTGTACAGTTCCTTATATTCCGGATTAAGCATTTTTCTGGCTTCAGCCAAAGTCAGACCCGGCTTGGAGATCACCCGCTTCTCCTGACGCTCACGCACATAGTCACTTGCCTGAAATCCTGTCGGTTCCCCGGTATCCAATCCAACGCGAACTGTCATTTTTTCCGGGTAGATCAGGATGCCGTTTCGGCTGGTGACGAAGGTTAAGTTGCCCATATTATCGTAACGGTCCGCACTGACAGCAGTCATATCCGGATATCCTTTATCCTTAAGGAATTCCCCGGCTTTGGTAACAGCCTGATTCATCGACACCTTGGCAGGACCCACGTTCCGGTTATCATTGTAGGAGATCAGTAGCCCGCCCTCTACAGTAAAATCCATACTAACCGGCTCTTTATGATCCTTACTTGTTACTACAGCAGTATAGGACGCCCACTCGGTTCCCTTGCCGTTTTCCCTAACATCTACAGTCGGATTCCCACCGATGTCCGCAAATTTGACGGCTTTGCGTTTCACATCTTCCACGGTAACCGGTATGCCACCCAGCTTCTTCACAGAGCGTTTATTATAAATGCTGGCCACAGAAGGCCCATAATCGAGCTCAGGATAAGCGGCTACCCGTTTGTCTACTGTTTTGAATCCATCGATAATCGTGTTGTCCTCAGCCTTATCCTCTGTTGCCAGCGCAGATTCAACATCCATCCAACGCAGCCTGTTCGTGATTACCTTGTTCTGAACCTCCTGCAGATCCTTGGAAATTTCACCCGAGTTCTTATATAGCGCTTTTAAATTACCCATTTCATTGTCCGAAAGAGGTTTTTTGGTAAAATCACGCACAGCCGCCTTGTAAGAGAAGTTGGAGATTTTGGACAAAAACTCTTCAGTCTCACTGAATGGAAGCAGGGTAAGGGGCAATTGATTGATCTCATTCTGCGCTTCACTGGTCAGCCTCCAGACATTCACAAGCCCCTTGCGGTGCATGCCACTTGAAGTATGGTTGACCGCCAGGGTATTCCCAAGCTCACCGTGAAGCTGTTCCATGTGATAAGAGAGATCATGAAAAGCTCGCTGGTATTGGTTCTCCGCTTTGATTAGAATCGAGTTCTTCTCCTGATTCTCCTGATACCCCCACACTAACGCACCAATCAGCAACAGTGTGGTAATCGGGAACATTAAGGCACTTAATCTTTTGTACATAGGCCTACAAGACTCCTTTCAGTTGCTTATTGCCGTTAGTTTGACAATAACTGAGAAGTCTTATGCACCCAAATGATCTGATATCAAAAAAGAGAATTCTTTCAAAAGGCTACTAAGCCCGCTCCTCAATTTCAAAACCGCTGCTGCAGTTGCACAGACATTGTTTGAATCCGGTCTGAATAACTCCCTGCTCTTTATTTCCTCTTAAGATGTAGCTTTCTCCACACTGCTTGCATACAATCCTAATTTTCACACGCAAAAAAAGACACCTCGCTCCTTTCTGGAATCCCTTGCTAACGGAACTACCTTTCAGGATAAGTGTGTCCATCTCTACTAGAGATTAATCTCTTCTTCACGCTTCAGGAACCGGAACGGGGAACGGCTGTTGGCCCGTGCCACCTTGCCCATGCCTCCATACCATAATACAGCCATCAGTGGCACAATAAACCAGATCCAGGTATTAGTCATGGTAGTCAGGATAAAGTCATATATCCCGTGCCACAGCCAAGGCAGAAGCAGGGACATGATTAATATCCCTCTTGTTTTGACACCACCTGAGAACTTGGCCCTGCCCATGTGGTAACCCATAATGACGCCGAACATAGCATGCCCCGATACCGGAAGCAGCGCCCGCATAAACATGGAACCGATTGAAGCGTGGCTGTACCAGGCATACATTACATTCTCCAAAGTTGCGAAGCCGAGCGAAATCGCTACGGCATATAGTATTCCATCGTATGGCTCGTCAAATTCGGTATGATTGTAGATCATATGGTACAGCACAAACCACTTCAGGCATTCTTCCACGCCGGAGGATATCAAAAAAGCATCTGCATAGGGCCCGCCGTCCAGTCCAAGCACAAGGCCCCTTTGGATGATCATAATAGGAAAAACAATCAAAATCCCCAGCAGAAACACCTTCAGAACCATAAATAGCGGCTCTTGGTCATACTTGTCCTTTAGATAGAAAAAAGTCAGCAGCGCAAGTCCAGGTGCCACTGCTGACGAAATGACCGATAACAAAAGCACCGATTATCCTCCCTGCGCTCTATGACTTTATGTCTTCATATACAGAATTCGATAAGTAAAGGAAGGGCCAAAGATGACTTTGTTCCCCTCCACACCGTCATTGCTGGCGTTTGAAATGAGTGCAGATCAATTCAATCGCATTCTCTGGCATAACCGTCTTACCGTATTCGGCCAGAACAGCTTCAGTTACTGGCGACGAATCCCCGAACTCGGAGAGAACTCCTACAAGCCCGGACAATGCAGTTTCCTCAAATTCCTTCGGATCGAAGTAGAGATACCATATATCATTATAAGAATACAGCTTTCCTTGAGAAGTAATATTGCCGAGGAGCACATGAGCCGCTTCAACCAAAGCCTCAAAGTCGCGGAATGCATATACAATGGAGTCGCTTTGTTCTAGAGTAACTTCCATTTCGTAAATCTCTTCGGGCATATCTTCTTCACCGGACGCACCGTACTGATGGTGATCATATTTTCCTCTAGTCACTATAACGACCATACCTTGCGCGGGCAATGCGAATACTTCCACGGCAAGCGGACCGGTAGCGTCAAAACCGAGTTCACTGTACGCCTGATCCATCATTTCCGTAAACAAGTCATGCACCTTGGGAACTTCCTGCCACATATCTTCCTTCTGGATGCCCCGCTCGCTCAGGTCGTCAAAAGTGAGGAAAATCCGTATCTTATCTTGACTTAATCGCTCTATTCTCATGACAGGATCCTCCTTTTGCAAGCTCATTTATTATAATGTATGATGAGTCCCGAGTAATGAGCCAAAAATGGTTACTATGTATGTATGTTATCATTTTGGCACAGCAAATGCACGTAAATAAAAAATTATTTCTTTCCAAATATAAAGAGTTTTATACCACTCTTATTTGAAAAAAAGAATCATTTTGCGGATGACTAGTCCCCAAAATGATTCTGCATCAGCTTTTTGCGTTTACAATCCCGGTATGGAGCTATGTGTATCCTTAAGAATCTGCTCTACTTCATGTTTCACCTCAGGATTGCTGCGGATGAAATCCTTCAGCATTTTGAGATTGGCTTCTTTGGATTTAACCGCAGACTCCCCCTTGTGTTCGTTATTACTATGGGAGACATGTGTGGTGTTATCAGTATGACTGCCAGCATTTGTGTTTCCAGTTGCTGTATTTCCAGCTGTAGCGTTACCAGAAGCTGTACTGCCAAAACCAGTCATGGCCATGCCCATGATTTTGTCCTTTGCTTTTTCACCCGCCCCATTCATCTGACCGTTCGGCTGAAGCAGACTGGATATCATGGCTCCGCGTTTTTTGGACATAATCATACTAATTGCAGCACCCATCAGCACTCCTGTCAAAAATGACGAAGTATTCATATCTCTAACCTCCTTGTATGGTAAAATCATGCTTAGTGTTCGCGGAAAGAATTCAGCTCATACAGCCAAACCAAAAGAAAGCGAGATGAAAAAAGTGGTTAAAGCAACATCAGCGCTGCTGCTGTCCGTCTTACTGCTGTCTGCGTGCAGTAACAGCGGCAATGGTAATGCAGGGCCAGATACGACAGCGCAGCCTACAGCGGCTACAACCCAAGCAGCACCGGAACCTACTGCGCAGGCAAGCACCAGTGCTGCAGCAAGCATGACCCCTGAAACGGTACCATCAGAGGCTCCATCGGCAAGCTCAACGCCGCAGTCGTCAGCAGATAATGGAACTGACACCAGTAAAACAACAGTTGACAATGCTGCTGCAGAGATACCGCTGCTCTATCACATGAACAAAAATTATGACATTATTCCGAACAAGGATGGCATAAGCAAAAAAGTGGTACTGCTAACCTTTGATGATGGCCCAAAGAATGCAGATATGATTAATCCACTAATGGATACGCTCGACAAGCACCATGCCAAAGCCATTTTCTTCGTGAACGGGTACCGGGTAAAAGAACATCCTGAGCTTCTCAAGCTCATTCAGACCCGGGGTGGCATTATCGGCAATCACAGCTGGGACCATATCGTACTGAAGGATAAATCCTATGCTGAGGTGAAAAAGCAAATTGAGGATGTTCAGGATATCGTCAAAAAGGTTACTGGCGAAACCCCACAGTTTTTCCGTCCCCCCCATGGCGCAGGCGGTGATGTCGGCAAGAAGATTGCAGCCGAGAACGGCCTGCTCTATATGACCTGGTCTGTAGGTTCACTGGATTGGGAAATGAAAGAGAAGGACACCGGCAAAACTGCGAAACTGATCAAGAACGTCACAGACCAGCTTCACTCCGGCAGCAACATCCTGATGCACGAACTTCCTTGGACTGTAGAAGCACTGGACACTCTATTGACTACACTTGAAGGCAAAGGCTACAGCTTCGTCGATCCACGCAGCATTGAGCTGAAGATGCGTTAAGCTATTAATACAGCGATGGATGTAACAAAAAAAGGTATTCCTTGCCTAATACGCAAGGAATACCTTTTTAGCATAACTGGAAATTAATTTACACTTGTAGCCTGCTTTTGTTAGTCAGCCATTGTATCTCGGCTTGCGCCTCTGCGAAGCGTGAGAATATGCATCTCAGATGGACTCCCCCAGCGCAGGGGAAGATGGGCTGTGCCAAAACCACGGCTAATCAGCATTTTGGCTTCGGTTTTAGAACCGTCTTTTCTCGGAAGCACAAAATGACCTGCGTTATACACCTGATAGAATGGATCAACATGACGGTGGCCGACAAAAGGTAGCACTACCTGGCCTCCGTGCGTATGACCGGCCAGCACCAAATCCGCAGGAATCTCCGATTGCTGCGACAGCCATAACGGATCATGTACAAGAATGATTCTGCAGAGTGAAGCATCCGGGGCCGCTAGTGGTGTTAATGGTTGATAGGCCTTTTTACCCCCCTTCCGCGGAAAGTCCACACCTGTCAGCAGCAGTCTGCTCCCATTTTTTTCAATTGTGATGCTCTCGTCCTGTAACAAAATCGCTCCGCTCCCGCGTATGATGTTGTCCACCAGCGAAATATTCGCCCTGTAATCATGATTGCCATGCACAGCATAGACCGGTGCCAGTCCAGCCACCAGTGTCATATTATCGCAGAGACGGTTTAAGGAGCCGCCTTTTTCCGTCAGGTCCCCTCCAAGGAAAACGGCATCTACTTTCCCCTTCAGTGGATTTAGCAGCTTTATCGGAAGGCGCCTCCGGTGAATATCTGATATAAAAAGAATGCGGAAGCCTTCCAAAGCCTCCGGCAAAGCTTCAAGAAATATTTCCTCGGCAATAATCCGGTTTCTGAATGCTGCCACCAGCATCATAGCTATAAACACTGCAAGTAGCAGCATAATGATTGACAGAATGTCCAGCAGCAAGGAGGTTACCATAATGTATTCAAGTCCGGGGCTCCAATAAGTCCCCAATACAAAAGGAAAATCAGAAGAAGCAAAAATATTACAATTAGTGAATTGATGAACATTTTGCTAAAACGCAGCCGCTCCGACGGATAACTTTCCGCACGTGAAGGTGTAGAGCTTTCCTCATCCACTGGTCTTTCTTCCCGTTTCACTTTTTTTCCGGGTTGAGCTAAGGAGTGGCGGTTTTTTCTTGACAGGGTTCCCGCAACTGCTGCAGGAGAATCGTTAATGATTGGCGGGACTGATAAGGTCCGCGATCCAGTTCTCTTTCTGACAACAGCAGGCTGTTCAGCTTTATTTGGTTTCTTACGGGACTTCACCCGGCTAAGTTCCTCGCTCATGACTCCCTCCTGTAACGGATCACAAGACCCGAGAACACATCAATGATAAAGTGGCATAGAATGGGTGCCCAAAGTGTTCCTGTGTGTATGTATATATATCCCAGCCCGTAGCTGCTGAGGAATACCCACCCTGTTGGAATCCAGTGCCGCAAATAGCGCACATGAATTACGGCAAATAAAATACTTGTCCAATAAGGCCCCAATGAATGCTGAACTGCTCCCCGGAACAACAGCTCCTCGCAAACCGATACAATGGCTGCGATGACAAGGATATGCCACACTGGCCTTTTACCAAAGAGCAGCTCGTTAATTCCCCCATCATCCATGCTGTCTTCTGGAACAATATGGGTTAGCAAGAAGTCTACCACCAGCATAATTGCAGCCAGTCCAAGCCCCCAAAACACAAATTGTGCGTTTTCCGGAAAATTTAATATGTGAATGGGGTTTCTTTTCTGTAATAATATCCATATCAAACCGATAATTAAGGTAAGACCCTGTGTGATATACAAATTAACTAAAAGAAGCTTATCGGTTAACTGCTGAGGATCGGCTTTTTTAATCCTGATTTCGCCAAATTTGAATTTTTTCATTGTAACCTGCCTGTTCTATATTGTTTTTACATAAGATAATTTCCCTAGAAGAAGGAGCATTAATTATGAACAGCCGTACCTCCCGCACTCAAATGTTATACACACTAGGTTTTCTGCTTTTTCTGATATCCGCATTCGCCGCTTTTTTTACGGGAGTGAAGGTTGGGGCAGACAAAACAGAAGCCAAATACGAACACCTCAATAATAAAGATACCGCAGAGGAATACTCCGGCTCCTACCAGCAGCAGGATCTTGTTACGTTCTATCATAACGTATTTTTGCCCTATCGGGAATTCAAGCGCAATTGGAACAGCCAGCTGGACAACCTGGCACGCAGCACAGATGCGCGTGAGAATGCAGCAACCCTGAAGAATCTGAGCATTCTTGCAGACAAGCAGTATGACAAGGTCACTCAGGATTCGATCTTCACGGGCTCTCCTATGCTCTATGAATCCCAATTAAATATTTTGAAGAGCCTGACTTTGTTCTCCCAGGCCTCCAGTAAAGTCAATGCAGGTGCATCAGGGACTGAAACAGCCAAGGTGCTAAAAAGCGATAAATTCACAGCCAGTGCTGTAAAATTCGGATTGCTCGCTCAAAAAAACTTCTATGACTCCATGCTCAAATGGGGCTCAAAAGACAACAGCAAAATCCCTTCGGAAGCCGCTGAGCTAAAGACTCTCTCTTTTATCCAGTGGAAGAAAATGCCTCTCCTGCTTAAGAACGCATCCATAGCTGATATGATGTTGAACCGCTCCATCTATGCAGGCTATGACCCACAGGATATTACGGCCAAAATTGACGATATGATCTATTCTGGTACGGCTAGTTCACTGAATCTAAAGGATATTCAATCCGCCGTCACCCTGTTAATTTCCACAGGAGCGGTGCAGGAACAAGATTTCATGAAGTGGCGTGAACAGTATTACGGCAAGGAAACCATGCCACAGCTCCCGTTTTTTTATGAGTAGAACCAGCTATTGCATCATAACGAAAAATGAGAGCCACTTCAAGGCGGCTCATCTTCAACTAGACTATTGACACATCTGGCATTGCCATGTTACATTATGAAAAATTAATCAAGCAAAACCGATGATGGAACAAAGATTCTGCAAGTCTTCAGAGAGCCGGTGGGTGGTGTAAACCGGTGACGGACAGAACTCTTTAGCGCTCCTGAGATATTGTGTCGAACCTTACAGTAGGCACAATCGGATCATCTCCGTTACCAGTGTGGCCTTTGCGGGCCAATGAGGCTGCTTCTTCATACGTTGCAGTGAATTAGGGTGGTACCACGACAACTCTCGTCCCTTACTACGGCAGTAGTATGGGGTTGAGAGTTTTTTTGTTATTTAATTTCCAGTTCCAGGCCATTATATGGGCCCTCTTTTCAGGATTTTCCGGTCTGCTGCACACTCTTTCTTTTATGCGACAGCGCGTTCCCCCGTTATTCTGACATATTTTTCACTAGTTATTTTGGCTTCTGGTACTGTGGACTGCCTCTTCAGGGCATCCTTGGGCATATATAGCTTTCCAAATTTAAGGAGGACAAGAAACCATGTTTAAAGTACTAGTATCGGATCCGATCAGCGATTTGGGCATTCAGCAATTAATGGACGCAAGTGATGTAACTGTAGACAAAAAGACTGGACTTAGCGAAGACGAGCTTATCGCCATCATTGGCGAATATGATGGCCTGCTTGTACGCAGCCAGACAACTGTAACTGAGAAGATTATTGCTGCGGGCACCAACTTGAAGGTCATTGGCCGCGCTGGAGTCGGCGTTGACAATATCAAGCTTGAGGCTGCCACACAGCGTGGTGTCGTTGTTATCAACGCCCCGGACGGCAATACAATCACAACCTGCGAGCATGCTTTTGCTATGATGATGGCACTGGCCCGTCATATTCCGCAGGCTTACGCCAAAACGATCTCTGGTGTGTGGGACAAGAAAACATTCCTCGGGGTAGAGCTGCGCGGCAAAACGCTGGGTGTTCTCGGTATGGGCCGGATCGGGAGCGAAGTAGCCAAGCGTGCAAAAGCCTTTGGCATGAACATTCTTGCCTATGACCCCTTCCTGACCGCTGACCGTGCGGAAAAGCTGGAAGTGAAGCTGGCTTCAGTAGACGATATCGTACGCGGCGCGGATTTCATCACTGTGCATACTCCGCTCACTCCGGAAACCCGCCACATGATTTCTGGGCCGCAGTTCGAAGTCATGAAAAAAGGCATGCGTATCATCAACTGTGCACGTGGCGGTGTAATTGATGAAATGGCGCTGGTTGAAGCCATCAACAGCGGCATTGTTGCCGGAGCAGCCTTTGACGTATTCGAAAAGGAACCGCCGCAAGCTGATCATCCATTCCTCTCCCATCCCAAAATCATCGTAACGCCTCATCTTGGCGCTTCCACCGTAGAAGCCCAGGAGAATGTTGCTATAGATGTATCGGAGCAGGTGCTGCATATTCTGCGCAACGAGCCGTTCATTAACGCTGTGAACATCCCTCCTGTTGCTCCAAGTGTGATGAACAAGCTTCAGCCTTACTTCACACTCGGCGAAAAGCTGGGCAGCTTCGCAACACAGCTTACCGATGGCGCGATCAGAGAAATCCAAGTAGAATATGCCGGTGACCTATCCGATGTAGATACACAGCCACTGACCCGCTATATCGTCAAGGGCGTACTTTCCCGTCACTTTGGGACAGATGTGAATATCGTCAATTCGATGCATTTGGCCAAAACCCGTGATGTGAATGTAATTGTGACTAAGGCTTCCAAAACCAAGGGATTTACCAACCTTATCACCGTCACCCTGAAGGCAGATCCTGACGAAGAACGTCTGGTTGCGGGAACGCTGCTGCAGGGCTACGGAGAACGGATCGTGCAGGTCAACAAGTTCCCGGTCGATATTGCTCCGGAAGGCCATCAGATTGTAATTTCGCATAACGACAAACCGGGTATCATCGGTGCTGTCGGTACACTGCTTGGGGAGAACGATGTCAATATCGCCTCCATGCAGGTAGGACGTAAAATCGTTGGCGGCGCTGCGATCATGCTGCTCACCGTCGATAAGGCGGTTCCTCAAGCTGTTCTGGTGAAACTGGCAGGACTGCCGGAAATCAATACCGCGGAAGAAATTGTGTTACTGTAAAAAAGTAGCCCTGAACAAACGCTCTTTGGAGAGCAGGCATCCGCCTGCTGTTCCAATGAGCGTTTTTCTATATCGGGTGTCACATCCTCTGAGCCTGAAGCACTAGTGAAAAGTATCTTCTCCAAATTGAACAAAACCACCGTGCTATGTATGAAGAGATTCACACAAAATTCATGCCCGAAAGACCTATTTGAGCATTTTTATGTCAATTCTTACAATAGACCTCTCCCTCTGAAAACGCCTATAATATTACAATACACAACATTATTTTAGGGGGAACTTTTTATGATGGACTGGATGAACAAGCTTCCGTTAAAACAGAGAATTAGAGCCGGTTGTTACTTGGTTGCCGCTTTATTCGCTGTCCCTGTACTAATCACACTTGTAGTGATGGGCAAGATGATTATCGGCATTATAATGGTTGCGGTATTGGCTGCACTGACCTTCCCACTCGCACGCTTCATTGAGAGAACGCTTACATCTTCATTCGATGATATCTCCAACGTAACCCATACGATTGCCAAAGGTGACTTTACAACCCGGGCAGATGAGAACGGTTCCATGGGGGAAGTCAGCCGCTCCTTCAATACAATGATCGATAAGCTGAAGAAAATACTAACCGAAGCATCTCAGATTACCCGCCATGTCATGGATGCCAGCCGCGGAATCGAGGACAAAAATCAGAATCTGAAAGTCGTAATGGCCCAGGTCTCCTCTTCTTCCAATGAACTGGCTCTCGGCGCAAATGAAATCTCCGTGGACATCGCCGATATGACCGATTCCATCAAAGACATTGAAACCAAGGTTTCGAATTACACAAGCTCTACCAAAGAAATGAACAGACGTTCCATACATACGCTAGAATTAGTTGAGAAAGGCCGCCAATCCGTAGATACTCAAGCAGAAGGCATGCGCAAGAATATACAAGCTACCCAGAAGGTCGCCGACACGATTGAAGCACTATCACATAATGCCCGGGGGATCACGATGATCACCAAAACCATTACAGAAATCGCCGAGCAGACCAACCTGCTCTCACTCAATGCATCGATCGAAGCAGCACGCGCCGGTGAACATGGTCGTGGTTTCGCTGTTGTAGCCCAGGAAGTCCGCAAGCTTGCTGAGGAATCTACAGCCTCCACCAAAGAAGTATTCGGTCTGGTGCGCAGTATTGAGAACGATATCAAGGAAGCGATTGAGAATATTGCCATTAATGAGGAAGTCGTCCAAGTTCAAAATGAAATGATCATTGAAACCGCGAATATTTTCGCCCAGATTGTGCAAAGCGTTCAGTACATCACCGAGCAAATTGCTTCTTTCTCGTCTGAGAGTGACCTCATGTTGGAGAGCGCGTTAAAAATTTCTGGAGCTATCGAAAATATCTCTGCGATTACAGAAGAAACTGCGGCCGGAACCCAAGAGGTATCCGCAGCAATGAACGAACAAATAAATGCCCTGCAGTCTGTTGCTGAAGAAACAGAGAAAATGACGCAAGCAGTATTCCAACTCCAGAAAACGATCCATATTTTCAAATTTTAATCTCCATTTTCATAGACCGTTTCATATGAAGCGGTCTTTTTTTGTTCACAAAATAATCAATGTTATTTTATGAAAATTCAGTTTTTTGGCAGCAGCAAGTACCGTTATTTCTTTTGCACTTCTCTCCGCTATTTTTAATGGAAATAATAAAATGAATTCAATTGGATCTGAAGGGTGTTTCGTTCATTAGCCTTATTAATCCAGATAAAAAATGAGTACACCCCATTGTTCCAGTCTAATCATTCATTTCCATACAAAGGAATAGTTCAATATACCTGATATATTTCCGTTTCAATGTTTCTTCACAATTTGTATTATTAAGACTTTTTTGCATTAAATTTTTTTTGGATTCGCCCTGTTTTCCAACTCAACTGGACCATTTCTTGCAATTGACATTGTTCGTTAATTTCGTCAAAAACTGAGCTTTTCAGCACAAATATATTGACAAGAGAGGAGTTAGAAATATATTGTAAAGTAAAAATATGCATTTTTTCCAATACATCATAACGGCAAAATTCACCGAAAGGGAATGACGCAAAGCCATGGATCTACAGTCTCATTTTTATGGGACCATGACAGCCAGGTTGCTGAACAACCGAAGCTCTGGGGAAACCTCGTTCTATACGGTTATTCATTGCAGCCGACCTGTACTCTCGTGAGTGCAGGTTTTCTATTTCTGCTAAAAAAAAACATTGGGTGGGTGGATTATCTGAAAACAGTCGCAGATTATATGGCTGAGGCACTACGAAACCTCGGCGTAACACATTCCTTTGGTATCATCGGCAAGTCTATTTGTCCCGTAGTTCTTAAGATGGTCGATTACGGGATTGAATTTATTCCTGGCAGACATGAGTCCAGCTCCGGGTTCGAAGCAGCAGGCTATGCTCTCAAGACCGGCAGGCTGGGTGTAGCTTTTGGGACTTCAGGTCCAGGCGGAACCAATCTTCTTACTGCTGCAGCACATGCTAAAGCGAACAACCTGCCTGTGCTGTTCATTACAGGTCATCAATCTATTAAGGAGCTGGGAATTCCCCAGTGCCAGGATTCTTCGTCATATCTGGCTGACCTGGCGGACATGTTCAGACCGGCTACACTCTTCAGTAAACTGGTGGAGCGAGGTGATCATTTCAGCACCTTATTTAACCATGCTATTTCTATTGCTTTGGGCGGACAGCGCGGGCCGGTCCATTTATGTATCCCGTTTGATGTGCAGACGGAAATGCTGGAAGAATGCCGGATAGTGATTCCTGAGCGTGAACATCTCGTAAGCACTGCTAATTTCGAACGTGTGATTTCAGCTATTAATGCCTCCAGCCATCCTCTTATTATTGCCGGCAAAGGGGTTAACCGTTCTATTGCACACCAAGAGCTCATTCAGCTGGCTGAAACTTTTAACATCCCTGTCGTTACTTCACCGGGAGGAAAAGGTGCGATCCCTTGGGATCACCCGTTGTATCATGGACCAATTGGTGTTGGCGGCTGCAAGCATGGTGATGATTTATTGAACCGCAGTGATTTGTTCATTGTGCTTGGATCACGTCTGAGTGACATGACCATCTGCAATCTAAAGGCTGAAAATCACCCGAAAACACTTATCCAATTTGACGTAGACCCTACCTTCGTAGGTAAAATTTTATCTTCACAGACCATCGCTATAGGCGGGGATTTACGGGACAATTTGGCTTTTTATCTAAAGAATATAGGTACAGCTGCTATAAAGAAACATATAACAGAAACCGATGTTCATTATGCGGAAGAGTTGCCTGTTCTCTCCAAGCTGTCACTAGCTTCGGTCATGAGCACCTTGAGCGATTTGATTCCTTACAACAACACCGTTTTTGTAGATGACGGCAGCCATGGCTTCAACGCCGTGAAATGGTACAACGTGAAAAAACCGGGTAGTTTTGTCTTTGATGCTTATTTTGCCTGTATGGGCAACTCCATTGGCATGGCTATTGGGGCTAAGGTGGCTTCCCCTGAAGAAACCATTTTCTGCCTAACCGGAGATGGCTGCTTCATGATGCTTGGTGCTGAAATCAACACTGCAGTCTGCAAGAATATTCCGGTAATCTTTATCGTAGTGAACAACATGCAGCTGGATATGGCGCTTAAGGGGATGGAGAAAACCACAGGCAGAATTGACGGTACGATCTACGAGGTACCTATGGATGCCGTGAAATTCGCTGAGTCACTCGGAGCCACAGGCTACAAATGCGAAACCGCGGAGCAATTCAACGTTGCTGTACAAGCCGCAGTCGAGTCAAACCGTGTAGCTGTCATTGAATTGTTGACAGACCGTGACGAAGTGCCTCCAACGGCCCATAGGACGTTGAATCTCAACTAAGTAGCAGAGGTAAGAATCAAGCTTCACATGACCGGTCCTTGCCACTCATCAAAATTCAGGAGGCATCTTTGTGGAAAACACCAGTTACAGCGGTCTAAAGCATTTTACCAACCTGTCCGGCGACTATGGAGCCAAAGCACTAGCTCCAATCAAAGAGCATTTCCCCGAACTGGCCGAGTACATTATGGGCAACGCTTATGGGGATCTTTTTCAGCGCACAACAATTGGCTCCGATTGGAAAGAAATTGCTGTTATTTCATCTTTGATTACTATGGGACAATTTGAGCAGCTCGGGGTCCATTATGTGATGGCGCTCCGCGTCGGAATAACTGTAGAACAGATCAAAGGAATCTTATTGCATCTGGTGCCTTGTATCGGTGCTCCAAGAGTCATTTCAGCTTTTAATGTGCTGCTTGCAACGCTTGAGGAAATCCAATAAATTCTTCTTCAACAATTTTATACACAATTCGACTTTTTTCTTGCTTATTTGAGAAATATATGATTATATTAGAGGGAAAATATCCCAAAACTATAGTTTTTGTATCGAATCAAGGCGTAAAACCAAAAGTTATTTGGATATATTCTATGACTGAACAACAACGTACAGTCAACATTTCCGTTATACGTTTCACACATTTAATTTTGGGAGAGATGAGCACATGGGTAAATTTATTTTGAAAACCGATTCTGTTAACAAGGTCATTAATATTGAATTAGAAGGCACTTTCTCCAATGAGGATGGTCTCAAATCGATTCAAGCTTATCAGCAGACCGTTAACCCGATCACACCTTCAGAATATGCTCTGCAGATTGACTGCAGAAAACTAAATGTTACTGCTCCTGATGTTGTGCCTCTGCTGGAGGGCTGCTTCATCATGTTCAAAGCAGATGGTTTTGAAAAAGTAAGCCTGACTCTTGAAAATAACCCCATCCTTAAAATGCAGCTCGCGCGCCTCGGCCGCAAGGCTGGACTTGAAAACCTGGAGATCACTTCGACAGTTCAATCTTAAGTATTGTTTCAAGGCTCACCAGCCTGAATGATGGTTGAGAAGCAAGTTTTATACAAAACTTGAGGGCGGGAAGAATCGCTCATTAACTTTTAGGAGGATTACCATGGCCGGGATACGGATAAAGGACATTGATATCTATCATCCAAGCAAAAAGATTGGCAACGACTTTTTCATACAGCATTTTGACGAAAAAGGTATTGATATCCGTGGCCTCCTGGCTACTCTTGGCCGTAATAACCGCTATAGCATCGACAGCAATGAAGAGAATTCACTGACCATGGCTTTTGAGGCGGCAAGCAACGTACTGGACAAGACCGGGCTTACCGGGGCTGACATCGACCTGATTGCTTATGCCAGTCAGACTCCTGAATACATCTTCCCGACGAACTCACTTATGATTCATCGTTTAATCGGTGGCGCTTCCCACACCATTTGCATCGACAGTAATGCCAACTGTGCAGGTATGACCGCCTCGGTGGAACAGGTAAGCCGTCAGATGATGGCCAATCCAAGAATCCGTCGCGCGCTGGTGATCGGCTCAGACCACGTTGCTCCGCATGCGGATAAAAACGATCCTGTCTACTATGCCAACTTTGGAGATGCTGCCGCTGCCGTTATTCTGGAGCGGGATGAGAATTCGGTAGGCTTCATTGATTCTATTTACCAGACAGACACATGTGTCTATGGCAACTCGATGTTTCCTGTGGATGGCTTAGCCAACCTTGGACGTGGTGGTGTTGGTGCCGGAGAGTTCAATGTGAAGTTCATTCCATTTGATGACTCCATTTGTGTGGATGCAGCCTCGGAATCGATCAATACATTGCTGAGCAATAATGAGATTGCTCCCGAGTCAATCAAGGCCGCCTGTTTTTCACAGCTGTCCCTCCCAAATATTCTTGCCGTATCCGACAAAACAGGCATCGACACCGATGTAGCGGTCTATATCGGCGATGAATTCGGGTATACTTCGACAAGCAGTCCTTTTGTAGCCCTGCACAAAGCAGTGACTACTGGAATGATTGAACGCGGTGACAAAGTGCTCTTCTGGACCGTTGGCGCAGGCTGGCAAAATGTAGCTTTTGTAATGGAATACTAAACATTCATTCGCGCTTACCTCAAATGGCCCGCAAGCAGATAATCTGCTTGCGGGCCATTTTGCAATTATTCCATCTATAAGTTTACTGCTGTGCTAGCGATTCATCCTATACCCTTTAACGGTGACCTTCATGCTTCTCCCAGCCCATGGTTCGCGAAACAGCATCCTGCCAGGCATGGTAACGAAGCTCACGCTCTGCCGGCTCCATTGTAGGCGAGAATACCTTCTCAGCCTTATTAAAGCTCTCGAGCTGCTCCCGGGTCCAAATCCCTGACGTTAGTCCGGCAAGCAATGCTGCCCCCAGTGCGGTCGTCTCTGCATACATGGTACGTGTAACCTCGCTGCCGAGAATATCCGCTTGAAACTGCATGAGCAGATCGTTGCGCACTGCTCCGCCATCTACCCTCAGTCCGGTGAGCGGCATGCCTGCATCTTTTTCCATCGCACCGATGACATCTCTTGATTGAAAAGCAAGGGATTCCAGGGTAGCCCGCACCAGATGACCTGCTGTAGTTCCGCGTGTCAGGCCAAACACCGCTCCGCGGGCATACATGTCCCAGTAGGGTGCTCCCAGTCCTGTGAAGGCCGGTACTACTACTACACCCTCACTATCTTCCACTTCCCCCGCCTTTCCCTCTGAGTCTGCAGGACCTTCAATCAGCCCCAGGCCTTCATGCAGCCATTGCACTGCCGCTCCGGCTACGAACACACTGCCCTCAAGGGCATAATACAATTCATCTCCCATGCCCCAAGCCACTGTTGTCAGCAGTCCATGGCTGGAGGCTACCGCCTCAGTCCCGGTATTCATAAGGATAAAACAGCCGGTGCCGTATGTATTCTTGGCACTTCCGGCTTCAAGACAGGTATGCCCAAACAAGGCGGCCTGCTGATCTCCCAGCACCGAGCGAATTGGAATTTGGGCTCCAAACCATTTACTGCTTGCTGCTCCGAATTCCCCACCGGACATTCTAACTTCGGGTAGAATTGAACGCGGTATCCTAAGCTCGTCAATCAGCTGCTCATCCCATATCCGCTCATGCAGATTGTAGAGCATGGTGCGCGAGGCATTTGTCACATCCGTTGCATGCACAGCTCCTCCTGTGAGCTTCCAGATCAGCCAGGTGTCGATAGTTCCTCCCAGCAGTTCTCCTCGGTCCGCGCGCTCTCGCGCCCCAGGAACATGATCCAGAATCCAGGCCAGCTTGGTTGCTGAGAAGTAGGCATCCACTACAAGACCGGTCCTGGCAGCAATCACATCCGCTAGTCCGCGCCGTTTCAGTTCTTCACACTCCTCGGCCGTACGGCGGTCTTGCCAGACGATGGCCGGGTAGATAGGCTTCCCACTGGCCTTCTCCCAGATCAAAGCGGTTTCCCTCTGGTTGGTAATACCAATTGCAGATATCTCGTCAGCAGGCCTCCCGCTTCCTCTTATGGCCTCTCTGGCTGCCGCCAGTTGTGTCTCCCAGATTTGATTAGGATCATGCTCTACCCATCCCGGCCGGGGAAAAGACTGGCTAATCTCATATTGCCCCTGAGAGATCATCCCTGCTTCATAATCGAACAAGATCGCACGCGAGCTTGTAGTTCCTTGGTCTAATGATAAAATCATCTCTATAGGCCTCCTAAAACTGGCTTCGTAAGCATAGCGGTATGTTCCACGATGAACAAGATTAATGTGGTGGTTTCAACAAAAAGCACCTCTGCGGTCAGAGGCGCTGTCATTCATTGTCTTGGGTTTACTGTTTTTCGACAGGAAGCCGCAGAATGAACTCGGTTCCTTCGCCCAGCCTGCTGGAAGCCGTGATGGTTCCGCGATGCGACTCAACGATATTTTTGACAATAGCGAGTCCAAGCCCGGTTCCCCCGGTTTCTCCCCGCACTCGGGCTTTGTCCGCTTTGTAGAAGCGTTCAAATATAAATGGAAGATCCTCCGGAGGAATACCTACTCCTTCATCGCGGATTGCAATCTCCAGATAACGGCGTCCCTCTAATACAGCAGAGCCCGTTAGAACCCTGATGTGTTTATCCGCAGGTGTATGCCGAAACGCATTGTCCAGCAGATTGGTCAGCACCTGCTCCAGCTTGTCTTCGTCAGCCGCTTTGAGAAGCGGTGTGTCGTTTCCGAAGTTCAGGTCGAGGTGGATTCCCCGCTCCTTGGCCCGAACAGAAAATTTGCGGTACACCCGTTCCAGAAGGGCCTCCATATCTACCGGGACCTTCATCATATCGGTGTGTCCGGCTTCCATGCGTGCAAGATCAAGCAGATCCTTCACCAGCCGGCCCATCCGCAGTGACTCGTCATGAATAACTTGAACCAGCTCACTGCTCTCTTCAGGAGAAGAGGCCATGCCGTCCAGCAAAGCTTCACTGTAGCCCTGCATCATCGATAGAGGAGTACGGATCTCGTGTGAAACATTAGCAACGAAGTCGCGGCGCATCTTCTCAAGCTTCACCTCTTCAGTCACATCACGCAATACAGCCACTACTCCGCGAATGGCGTCGTCCGAGTATAGCGGAGCCATGTGAACTGACCAGACTCCCTGACGTACATGCACCTGAGAGCGTTGGTCCCCACCCTGACTCAGTGTACTGAAGAACAAGGGCCGTAAGGGAGGTGGTACTGCACTGTCAATCACCTCTTGCGGATAGAGCTCGGATTCACTCTCCTGCTCCCAGCTCAGATCACTCCACGTCTCCAGCAGAGCCTGGCCATGCGGGTTGGTCAATATGATCTGCCCCTCGACATCAAAGGTGAGCACTGCATCGCTCATGCTGCGCAGAACACTGGACAGATGTCCCTTCTCATGATTCAGGCTGCGGATATTTTCTTCCAGTTCTTCCGCCATATGATTGAAGGAGGTAGCCAACTGGCCGATTTCGTCACTGGTCACCAGTGTGAGTCTCGTCCCGTATTCGCCCTTGCGAATGTTATTCGCCGCTTCAATGACCTGCTGCATCGGCTGTGTGATCTTGGTGAACAGGAACAAGGCAAAAAACGTCGTTAAGGAAAACCCTATCATACAGACATAAGTGAACAAGCGTTTGATCGCCCCGGAATTGGCGAAGTTGCTGTCGATATAGGGCAGCAGGAACAACCCCAGTGTGATAAGCACGACAGCAACCAGACAGATGATCGTGATCCACAGCTTCCCGACAAGACTTCTCCAGAATTTCACTTATTTGGGCACCTCTAACTTATAGCCTACTCCCCATACCGTGGTAATCATCGCTGCCGATTCCGGTGATACTTTATTGAGCTTCTCACGAAGTCTTTTGACATGTGTATCCACTGTTCGCAAATCCCCGAAGAATTCATAATTCCACACATCCTTCAGCAGCTCTTCGCGCGAGAACACCTTGTCCGGTGAAATAGCCAAATAATGCAGCAGCTCGTACTCTTTCGGAGT
The DNA here is from genome assembly GCF_001909055.1 of Paenibacillus helianthi. Classification (GTDB taxonomy): domain Bacteria; phylum Bacillota; class Bacilli; order Paenibacillales; family Paenibacillaceae; genus Paenibacillus_AQ; species Paenibacillus_AQ helianthi. The sequence goes on along the minus strand of NZ_LVWI01000037.1, from coordinate 108,919 downwards.
CAGGCTTACTTCCTGGCCGCCGGCGGTTACCCGGTGTGCATCATGTTCAATGATAAGATGGGGAAATACGATATTGTTGCTGGAATTGCTTTCTTTGGACAAAAAGGCTGTCGCAGAAGAGCGGCGCATAATCGCTTTTACCCGGTAGATCACTTCACGGGGACTAAAAGGCTTGACGACATAATCGTCCGCACCCATCTCGAAGCCTTGCACCCGGTTGATCTCCTCACCTTTGGCTGTAAGCATCAGAACGGGTGTCGATTTGACCCCTCTGAGCCTCGTCAGCACTTCAATGCCATCGATTCCCGGCAACATCACATCCAGCAGAATCAGGCCGTAGTCATTGGCCGTTGCTTTGCGAAGTGCGATTTCCCCGTCTTCAGCTTCATCAATTTCGTAACCTTCTTTTTCAAGATACATCTTAAGCAGGCGGCGAATGCGCTCCTCGTCATCCACCACCAGTATTCTGTTCAAATGCTCTGCCATTTCACAACAACCCCTTCATCAATTACAGTACAACGTTACTCTCAGGTATTAGTGCCTCTTCGGCAGATTGTTGATTTAGTCTGTTCCGGCGTAGGAATGTAGTCCGGCAATCACCAGATTAACTCCAACCAGGGTAAACATTACGACCAGAAAGCCGAGTACGGCGAGCCATGCGGATTTGCGCCCCTGCCATCCGCGGGCCAGCCGCAGATGCAGGTAGGCGCTGTAGAACAGCCAAGTGACCAGTGCCCAGACTTCTTTGGGGTCCCATCCCCAAAACCGGCCCCAGGCCACTTGTGCCCATATCATTGCAAAAATCAAAGCCCCCAGTGTAAAGATCGGGAAGCCAATGGCAATCGCCCTGTACGTAATTTCATCGAGGTCATTCTCATCAATTCCATCCAGGACAGGATGAATCGCTCGGCCCAGCGGTTTGCGGGCAGCCAGACGCAGAATTCCATATAAAATCGCACCGGAAATCAGCGACCAGAGAACCGTATTGAATTTACGTCCGGCATTGACGCCATTCATCCAGGATGGCGCTTCGAAAAGCGGCTCCTTCATTCCAAGAAACGGCTGGAAGCTCTCAATTTCGCTATGGTAAGGTGCCACGATTGGTGGCATTTTATAACTCACTTTCTCTATTGTACTATCTCCCTGCCCGGGGCTGTCAATCGTAACGTTAGAACGAACGAAAACCGTTTCGTATCCTGCGCCGCGAAATGCAAAAACCGATCCAAGGAACCCAATTATAACAATGATTGAGAACAGAGTAAATTCGACCAGACGCTGCTGCTTGCGGTCACTCTTCTCCTTGCTGGAGAAATTCACGGTACGCAGGAGATACATCAGGCCGGCGGCAAAACCAACGGCAAAGAAAGATTCGCCCAGTGCGGCCAGCGTGACATGGATATTCAGATATATCGATTTAAGTGAAGGGATCAGCGGCTGAACCTCTTGGGGGAATACTGCCGCATAGGCCATGACTATGATGGAGATCGGCACCGCAAAGACTCCAAGAATAATCTTGCGGTATATAGAGAAAATCACGGTAAAAGCTACCATGACCATCATGGATAAAAACGTCATGAATTCGTACATGTTGCTGACCGGAATATGCCCTGAACCGGACCAGCGGGTGAAGAAATAAGCAAGATGACAGACCAGACCCAAGGAGGATACGATAAAGGCGATCTTTCCCCAGCGGGCGGTATGCTCTTCTGGCTTCCTGCCGGACCATTTCCGGCCCATGATCGCAATGGTGTACAACATGAACGACCCGCTGTATAAAAAAAATGCGGCAATAAAGACGTCACTGCTGAAGTCGAGTAAGCTCATGCCAGGCCTCCCCCGTTGTCCAGAGATTTTTCATCCACGGTCAAATCTGCCTTCGCCAGAATCGAAACGATCTCACGGCGGAAGCCGAACCAATTCTTATTCGTATGGCCTCCGAGTACCAGCTCTCCTTGATCGATAGCCAGCCATATCCGTCTATGCTGCCAGTAGAAGCCAAGCACCAATCCAAGCATGACAATCCCCGCCCCGATCCATACAAAAGGCATCGCCCGGTCCACACGTATATTCAAGTAAGCTGTAGACTCCGAGAAATCCACATCGCTCATGCTGCCCACCTCAAGCTCCAGGAACCGCCCGCTGCCGCCAAGCTTGTCATTGATGGCTTCCATCTGGAACTTTTCCTTGTCTACCTGTTTCGGAAAATAGAAATATTGTTGTCCTCCGGCCGGCAGATCCGGGCCCCTAATCAGGAAAAGGAAGGCCGGAGCATTCGGATAGGGAGATTTGGATACCGGTTGACCTTCATCGTTCAAACCGAAATCCATATATTTCTCTTTTAGTTCCAGCGTATAAGGGCCAGCCTGAAATGTCCGCTGCGGATTTTTCATGTCCAGCTTGAACTTGCCATAGACCTTACCACTCTCAGAATTTGTGAGTTCCGGCTGCACCGAGCGCAGCACCGGGGTGAGGTCGTAGTCAAACTGATACGCTTTCAAACCATTGTAGCTGAGCGGTGAATTCACCTGAATATTATGTCTGGCCACCTCCGCCAGCTTCGGCTCCTTCGAGGGATCTGTGCAGTCCGCAGTACATTCATAGAGAATTGCCTTAGTTTCGTAAAGTTTCGGAAGGATTTTGGTCCCGCGGAATTCCTTGGGCATTTCTTCCTCCGTATAGAACTCAACGGTAAACTTCTCGTTCTTGAGATAATAAGTAGTGTCCGGAATCCTCACGGCTTCACCTTGCTGAAAAGCCAGATGCTGATCCATGTTCAGCCCTGGAAGTCCTCTGGCCAATACAGCCAATAAAAAAATAATCAGGCCAATATGTATGACATAAGGCCCCCAGCGGCTAAACCGGTGTTTCTCGGCGAGCAGCGCGCCCCCCTCTGTCCGGACACGGTATCCCTTTTTCTGGAGCGGCTTCACCAGACGTGCGACCCAGGCTTCAGGCTCATCCTGCAGTTCCGTCACAAGCACCACTTTTTGGCGGGTCAGGAACTGCCTATGCTTGCGAATCTTTTGCCGGGTTAACGCCTTGTACAGGGGGAGCACACGGTCCAGGCTGCAAATGACCAGTGAAGCTCCAATAAGCACAAGCAGCGTCACGAACCACCAGGATTCATAGGTGTGCGAAAGGCCGAGTTTATAGTAAATCTCCCCGGCTGTTCCGTACGTTTCTTGATAATAGGTTGATGCATCAATATTGAGAAAAGTGCTCTCCTGGGGAAATACCGTTCCCAGCATGGAGCCTAGCAATGTCAGCACTATCAGGTAAATAGCGATCTTGACCGAAGAGAAAAAATTCCACACCAGGTCGATCACCCCTGGATTCACCCGCTGTGAACGCCGGGCTACACCGTCGTACCGCATTTCCAGATTGTCTGCTGAGAGCTGTTCCTCACCGTCGACCGGCTTGCCACAGGCCTCGCAAAGGACCGTTCCCACCGGATTTTGATGGCCGCATTCACATTTGGTATTAGTAATCAGGGGTCTCTTATCCGTCACGGCTCCACCAGCTTCCTGATCTGGTCGTCAAGCGTGCCGAGATCCAGCTGTCCGATATGAATGCTGTCCACCCTGCCCTTCGCATTAATGAAGAAGGTGGTTGGAAGCGGTGACACGCCATAGCTGCGGACGGCATCGCGGCCGCTATCCATGACCACAGGAAAATTGATATCAACGAGCTTGACAAAATTCTCGACCGTCATCTGATCCTCACCGACATTTACGCCTACAACCACTACGCCCTGATCTTTCCACTTCTCCCACTGTGCCTGCAGTGCAGGCATCTCCTTGACGCAAGGAGCGCACCAGGACCCCCAGAAATTAAGCACCACGGACTTGCCCTTGTATTCGTTCAACGTATGGGTCTGGCCATCAAGCCCGAGCAGTTCAAAAGACGGGGCTTTTCCGCCTTCCTTAGGCTTGCCGTCCCCTCCAAATACCGAGGAACCGATTGCATAACCTCCAAGCAGAAGTATTACGAACAGAATAATGATTTGAACCGGCTTTCTCGCTTTGCCCACACGCCAGGCCCCCTTCTGTGACGCAACTCATTACTTTAGTTGTTAGGTGTGAACATCCTATGAACATTATAACGAATATTGTCACAGTTTTAGGAGGGGGAATTGTGAACTTTATGTGTCTTTGCGGGTTGGGTTAGCTTTCAGCATCCCTGCTTTGGCAATTTGCTGGAGATGATTGATTTCATCCTTGGTCAAATGGCGGTATGAGCCTCGTTTGAGATTCTGCAGCAGGATATCCCCGAAGGAGATCCGTTTCAAACGGATGACGGGATGGGAAATCGCTTCGAACATGCGCCGTACCTGCCGGTTGCGGCCTTCATGAATCGTAATGCTGATGACTGTTTCTTTGTTTACTTCATCAATATCCTTGTATTCAACTTCTGCCGGTGCGGTCATACCGTCTTCCAGCTTGATGCCGGCTTTCAGCTTGTCCAGCGCGGTTCCATGCGGAACCCCCTTGACCGTGGCAAGATAGGTTTTGGGCACATGGTGCTTCGGATGCGTGAGCAGGTTAGCAAACTCCCCGTCATTCGTCAGCAGCAGCAGCCCTTCCGTATCATAGTCCAGACGGCCTACAGGGTATACGCGTTCTTTGATGCCTTTCAGGTAATCCGTTACCACCTTGCGGCCCTTATCGTCGGATGCGCTTGTAATTACACCCTTAGGCTTATTGAACATAATGTAGATTTTGTTCTCGCCCCGGATTAGTCTACCGGCGACCTTGATTATATCTGTTGCGGGGTCCACCTTCGTGCCAAGCGTAGTTACGAGTTCCCCGTTGACTTCCACTTTACCGGCCAAAATCATTTCTTCACACTTGCGTCTCGACGCTACACCTGCCTGCGCCAATATTTTCTGTAATCTTTCCATTTTCGACTATTCACCTCAGGTTAATGATAACCATCAGCGGGATAAATCACAAGTTCATTCCATGGAAAAAAAGCTCCTGGACAGGTTTTTGTGTGGGTTTCCACCACAAGCGGGTCCATTTGATAACGCGAAGCCAATTCCAATATGAGTTTGCTGGCTGCAAACAGCTGAACCCCGCGCTCAGACACAGGCGGCAATGTAGCTTCTTCCCCGAAGTTACCTTCCAGGCAAACATGAACATATTCGGGGTCCGTCAACAGCGGTGCTGCATAAATCGAACCATCTGCGCCTACCCAGAAGTCAAAGCCCTTGCCATTAATGGACGGACAGCGGGAATGATGCAGAATAAAACCTTTATACTCCATCGTCTATCAGACTCCCTCCGTATTGCTGCAATAGCATATGATGTTGGGGGAAGCGGGGTGAGGGGCTGTTTAAAATTCTTTGGGCGGGGGGAGCGTTGACTTGGTGTAACTCCGAGGAACGTTTGGACTTCCGACCGCTGATGTCTGCTGATTTTTTTGAATACGCTATCAGCGGTAGAAATCTGCAGACAAAGGCGGTCGCTGACGTTCCTACAGTTCCAAACTTCCTCTCCGTCACTCCGTCAACGTGGGTAGACACCTTTAAAGAAAACAACCCTCACCCGCTCAGAGGGGGAGGGTAAAGGGCTTCAAGCAGCCTTGCAGGTGCTTGTGGGGCTTGTGGGGCCAGCAATGCCGCATTGCTGCAAGGCTTGCTAGGTTTGCTAGGTTTGCTAGGCTGGGACACTAAAATCTTTGCAATGCTTATAAAGCAGGCCACTACCTTAACGGACCAGCAAAAAACATTACCCAAACACCAGGAGACACACTGCAATGGCGGCAATGAAACCGACGATGTCAGAAAAGAGGCCGACCCTAAGGGCGTAACGCCCGTTGCGGATGCCTACGGCACCGAAGTAGACGGTTAGCACATACAGGGTGGTATCGGTGCTCCCCTGGATCGTGGAGGCGATCATACCGATCAGAGAGTCGGGCCCATGGACGCTAATCAGATCTGTGGTGTAAGCCAGCGAGCCAGTACCTGTAAGCGGACGCAGCAAGCCGAGCGGCAATACTTCCGGTGGCACCCCTATCCCTTTAAGGGCGGGTGAGATGAAACTCATGAGAAAGTCTAGTGCACCCGATGCACGAAAAACACTAATAGCGACAAGCATGCCTACAAGATGAGGAATAATTGCAATAGCGGTGCCGAAGCCATCCTTCGCCCCTTCGACAAAGGACTCGTAGACCGGGACCTTGCGTGTAAATGCGTATAATGGAATAAAGGTAATCATGACCGGAATCGCCCAGGCCGAGATCAGGCTGATTAGCTGAAACAAGGCAGTCTCACCCTTTCACGGAGGAATGCGGCAACGCAGAATGTACAGGACGCACAGCAGGCGGCGGCCCTGGCGGCTTGCGGAGCAGAGCCATGCGGCGGCACAGCCTATCTGCCGCAACAGCAGCCAGCGTCGCTACCGCTGTTGCGGCAAGCGTCGTGCCGACAATAGCCGCCGGGTCTGCCGATCCATAGTTCAGCCGGATGGCAATCAGCGTCGCCGGGATCAGGGTAATGCTGGCCGTGTTCAATGCGAGCAGGGTACACATCGCCGGAGTCGCGGTCTCCTTGTCCGGATTCAGGGTCTGCAGTTCCTGCATCGCCTTGATACCCATAGGCGTGGCCGCATTGCCAAGGCCAAGCAGGTTAGCGCTCATGTTGGAAAGGATGTAGCCGATGGCAGGATGGCCCTTCGGCACATCGGGGAACAGAAAAGAAACAATCGGCCCAAGTACTCTGGCAATTTTTTTTAGCAGGCCTGCATCTTCAGCAACCCGCATAATCCCCATCCAGAACACCAGGACACTGATTAGGCCAAAGCTGACGGTGACCCCGTTCTTGGCACCATCAAAAACAGCGCCTGTAAATGCGTCCATGCGGCCGTTCACGGCCGCGAATACAAAGCCGATGAGGATCATGCCCAGCCAGATCCCGTTAATCATATGAATCCCTCCCCATACTGTACTGTCTTCAGGTCATTTCCTTGTGTCACCCATTTGAAGAAGCGCCCGAAGTGCACTTCCGAATGCCTGCAGCCAATGGTTCACCGGATAGGCACCTGCGCCTGCCGATTCGTATTTTTTCTCATAAGCGGATTGCTCCGGCGGCAGCTGATCCGGCGGATAGACCGGAACTCGGCCTATCTCCTTCCCGCCGAGCTGCAGCACCAGGATTCCTTTGAGTCCAAAGTTAGCACTGCCGCGCGTCCCTTGCTGATCAGCTGCCTTTGATGCTGGATGAAGTACAAGCTTGGTTACAAGCCGCGCTTCCTCACCCTGACCAAGCGGATACGAAAATGTCCGGCCTGTCACAAAACCATAGCCGCTGATTCCTTCCCCACGTTCGATAAGTCTCTTGAGCGGATAGTGATTGAACCCGAAATCCAACAGCGCCGCATGATCATTCCAGTCATCCCCGTCATTCAGCGTGACAGCAACAAGCTGCTGGCCCCCTCGGGTAGCGGAGCTGACAAGGCAGCGCAGCGCCTTCTTGGTATATCCTGTTTTCACTCCGTCTGCCCCCTCATACAAGCGCAGCATTTTATTTTTGTTAAGCCATTTGTAGTCCCATTTCTCATATGGATTGTCAGCTGTTTTCTCCCGGGTTTTGACAACCTTCTTGAATACTGGATTATGCATGGCGTAGGCTGTGAGCACAGCCAGATCATTGGCGCTGGAATAGTGCCCTTCTGCGTCCAGCCCATGCGGATTGGCAAAATGGGTATTTTGAAGCCCCAGCTCCTCTGCCTTGGCATTCATCAGATAGACGAAGCCCTCTTCCGTTCCTCCGACATGCTCCGCAATGGCCGTTGCCGCATCATTTCCTGAGCGCAGCATCAGCCCGTACAGCATATCCTCCAGGGTCATTTCTTCTCCTTGTTTCAAATACAGGGATGAGCCCTCTTTGGCAAAGGCATTTTTGCCGACCTTGACCTTGGAATGCAAATCTCCGTTCTCTATGGCCACAAGTGCAGTCATGATCTTGGTCAGGCTGGCAATCAGCATAGGCTCGTCCCCACGGCTGCTGTACAGAATCCTGCCGGATTCCACATCAATCAGCGCTGCAGCCCTGGCATGGGTGGAGATGGAGCTATTCTCGGCCCTGACGACAGGCTGTGAAGCTGTACCCAGCAGCAGTACGCATAATATAAGGATCAGCGGCAATTTAAATTTTGGTGTATTCATGTTCATCCTCCGGCTTCTTATCAGTTCGCTTGTGTTGTACAAGTGTATGCGGGTCTATGGACGGGTATGTCCTTCTTTATCACAAGCTGAAACGGATACCTTCCTTGATTAAGGACGGTATCCGTTTCAGTGGGAAATAGAAGGATAATTTATAGCGTGAACCATAGAAATTCTTACATTTTCACAAAAAGGGACATCGCCGTTTAAGCGATATCCCCCACGACTGCTATTCCATTTGAAGCGAACCTAAACAACTAATGCGTGGACGAATCCGAAACGACCGTCTCGTGCTTGATCACTTCTTTTTTGACCACAGGGGTTGGTACCACTTCTGCACCTACAGGAGTACCATTTTGCGAGCCATTTTGTGAATTATTTTGGAACATAGTTTGAATTTTGTCAATAAGCCCTGGGGTGGCATCGATAATTTTCTCAAACAAATGGGTTTGATTATCCAGTGGCACAATGTGCACACCTTCCTTACCAACTACAAGAAAAGCGATCGGACGAATGGATACCCCGCCGCCGCTACCGCCTCCGAACGGAAGCATTTTAACGCCGGACCCCGTGCCATTAACACTCGGTGCATCATCTTCCACACGGAAATCACTGCCGCCTGCGGCAAAGCCGAAGGCAACTTTACTGATAGGCAGGATCACACTGCCATCAGGGGTTTCTACCGGATCGCCAACAATCGTATTGACATCCACCATTCCTTTAATATTTTCCATAGCGGTCTGCATGAGACCTTGAATCGGGTGATCTGACATCTAAGTACTCCTCCTCTGCGATCTGAAAAGATAAGGGAAATGCCTACTCTTGTTACAGTTTGCTCATATATCGAGCATGATATGTACAATGGGTGATAATAACAATTCAACGCCTATAATAAAGCTTTTGGTGATCTTCCCAGATCTAGCCTTCGCCAATTCGCCTCACATAAAAACCGCCGGGGAGGCCAAAATGATGGCTAAGCAGAAAAATCTGTATGTGGAGGCTGAGAAATGATTTTCGCAAAGATCTGGCAGGCGGATATGGAGAGCAGCGGAGTGATCCCTTTAGTCAAGGGCTTAAGCGACGGGCAAAAGGATATACACAATGGATATGTGGTCGTAGATATGAACCCCCTGTCCGGGCAATATTCTGGAGAGGGAGATGACAGCAATGAAATTAAGGTCTTCAAGGAGGTCGTCATTCCAGATGGCAAACGGCTGTCCTACGATCTGTTCATGCAGCTTCATAATTATTATGATCAGAGCTTCAAACAGAGGGATCCGGCCTCTCCTAAAAATATCAAGGAAATCAATGAGTTTCTAGAATATGCTGCCATTACGGCACCTATGCGCCTCGCCCGCAAGTATGCTGAGGATTACCATCATATCCGGGCAGGCTGTTCCAAGGAAGAATGGATAGATACACTCCGCTCGATCTGGTTCAGAGCAAGTAAAGGGGACAGCCCCTCCTATTTTGAGCAAGTATTTATCGGAGAACAGGGTGATAACCGCCGGACATTGGGCGAACATCATTTTTGGTACCATTATTGTGTCAATAACGGTCCTGTTGAGTCCATACGGAATGAGAACTCTAATGTCCTTATTAAGCATATTGATGTTGGCCGGACCGAAAAAAGTAATCTGGCAGAAATCATTACGTTAACCTATACTTATGAAGAAATAAGGAGTAACGGCAGCAAAAAGAACCAGGTCAGGGATCTTGGCGGATTTTTTGTAGGCACCAGCGCAGAAGGCCTGATGGCCCTGGGGACAGTGGCCTATCTGGATGGCCGTGCGCAAATCCCCATGGAGCTCAACGGAGAAGCTTTTGACTTAATGATGTACAGAACGGAAGATACTGCTAAAAATCCGCTGAGCTTTTCCCCCAGGTTCAAAACCCCGGTGCATGTATAAGTCACTAAAAGACAATAAAAAAAGGCAGGACGCGGTATATACTGCGTCTCTGTCTTTTTAGCTTTCACTATTCTCATGCTTCCTCACGGGGAGTTGGGGCTTGCGGCTTAACAGTTCCTTCCAGCGCCGCAATCCGCCTTCTACTTTAGAAATTCGCCGCAAGAGAACAAGCCCTGCAAATAAAGTGTAGCCCATGGGTAGCTTCCCTACGATTACTGCTTCTGTGGAGAAGCACAGCTCATCCCGGAAAACCGGCGCAACAAACAGCTTCGGGGCTTTTTTCAGCCGAACCAGACTGGATATCCAACCTGCAAGCGTCCACTTTATCCCCCAGAATGCTCCCGCTGCCGTTGCAGTACCTGCCGCATCCCCCAGTGAGAAATCTGTGGACCAGTCAAACTTTGTAATCTGGAGATGGGATAACGTACTTGCGAGCCATTTTTTCAGACCATAGGTTGCCTTCAGTGCTTTGCGGATTTTCCGCAGCCATTCCGTAACCAGTTCCTTGTCGATTTGCTCTTCTTCATCTTTATCTGTGCGGACAGGTGTGATGCCGCTTTCTTCCAGCTTCACTTTGATACCTTCTTCCATTCCCTGAAACACTAGCGCAGGCAATTCATAGTGAAATTTGACCAAGCCAAAGACGGCTTTGATATCCAGCTCGATCCGGTCATCTGACCCCAGCCTGCACAGCCGGAAATGAAAATGTATGTATGAAGTCAGTATTACCAGCAGCAGTACAATCACAATCAGCAACAATGTCAGGGGTATCGCCAGCCATAACGTCACGAAAGTAACCTCCATGCAATTCTATAATTAGGGGCCTTTGGTTTAGTATGGCTATTCACCTGGAAAACATTCTATATTCTCACAAAAAAGCCCCATACCCTCCATCATGCTGCCATCCTGCATCATAACGGGGGTATGGGGCTATGCTTATTCATATACAAGTACGTTACTTTATGCCTGTTCTGTATCCTCAAAATTCATCTGGCTGTCCAGCTTGCTGAACAGGAGCTGTGTCTCCTCTTCCAGATCGTCAGAGGTACCATCGAAACTTGAAGGCTCCGGCAACTCCTTCAGGTCCGCCAGCCCAAAGCTTTCGAGGAACGATTTCGTTGTTCCGTAGAGGATGGGACGGCCTACTGCTTCTGCACGTCCCACCTCATGGATCAAATCCTTGTTGTTCAGCGTATGAATTGCCCGTTCCGACTTTACACCACGGATCTCTTCAATCTCTACCCGGGTAATCGGCTGGCGGTAGGCGACGATAGCCAGCGTCTCAAGCGCTGCCTGCGAAAGCGATGAACGTGAGGGCGAATAGGCGAGCCGCTCAAAATATGGCGCATGGTCCGGCAGGGTTGCAAGCCGATAGTTTCCGGCAATCTGAACCACCTGCAGACCACGTTCCTGTGAGACATAATCCTCTTTCAGTTCCTCCAGCGCTTTGCCGGCAATATCCGGCCGCTGCTCGGTGATCTCAGCGATCTGACGGACGGACAGCCCCTCATCGCCGGACAAGAACAGCAGGCCTTCAATAATCGATTTCAGCGTTTTGTATTCCACTAAGTGCTTCTCCTCCTCTCCACTCCATGATGATGTCATCAAATAATTTCTCCTGATAGCATAATATCGCCTTCATCTTCATCAGCTCCAGGATTGCGAGAAAGGTAACCACGATTTCATGCCTTGCCATCTCATCATCCAGCAGGGCAGAGAAACGCATTCTGCCGCCTGTTCCTTTGCGCTGGAGAGCTTCCGAGACATCCCGTATTCTGTCCTTCACCGAAATTTCGTCCCGGGTAATACGCTGATAAGAGGATCTTCTGGCAGCCTTGCTAAGCGCTTTACGAAATGCGGCGATCAGATCGGCGGTATGCAGTCCCTTGAGCGTATTGTCAATTTGGGCCGGAACAAAGGGACCCAGATCCTCCGGCTCCTTGGTGAAAATCAGGCTTCGTTCACTCTCCATATCCAGCAGCTGTACGGCAATGCTCTTGAACTTGCGGTATTCGATCAGCCGCTGAACAAGCTCTGCCCGCGGGTCGTAGCCGTCATCCTCGTAATATTCGAAATCCTCGATTTCGATCACCGGCGGCTTCGGCAGCAGCAATTTGCTCTTGATCGACAAGAGTGTTGCGGCCATTACCAAGAATTCGCTGGTAATATCCAGTTCAAGCTCCTGCATACTCCGCAGGTATTCCATGTACTGCTCGGTGATCTCGCTGACCGGAATGTCCTGGATGTCGATTTCCGCCTTGTCAATTAAATGCAAGAGCAGATCGAGCGGACCTTCGAACGTCTCCAGCTTATACAGTACAGTCACGCGGTTTCCTCCCGCCAAAAAAAGTAAAGTGCAGCGCCGCCCGGGCGCTACACAAGTAGAAAGTTCTTATAGTTCATGCTTTCTTCTTATACATATAAATAAGCACGATTTCTGCCGATTCGTCAAGAGGCTCCCTTACTCAAGTAGAAACGGCTTCGCCTACTTTCAGGTGCCGTATCCGCGAGAAATAGAAGAATAATTTATTGCATAAAGCATATCAATTCTTATTTTTTAAAGAGTTTGTTCAGGTTCGCCATTTCAATAGCAGCAGTCGCAGCATCCCAGCCTTTGTTACCGGCTTTGGTTCCGGAGCGCTCAATGGCCTGCTCGATGTTCTCGGTTGTAACCACGCCGAAAATAGTCGGGATGCCGGTCTTGAGATTGATTGCCGCTACACCTTTAGCAACCTCATTGCACACATAATCATAATGTGTCGTAGATCCCCGGATGACGGTGCCAAGCGTAATTACCGCATCATATTTGCCGCTTTCGGCCATTTTTTGGGCAATCAAAGGAATTTCAAACACTCCCGGAACCCAGGCTACATCCACTTCATCATCAGCTACACCATGACGCTTAAAAGCATCGAGTGCACCGGACAGCAGCTTGCTTGTAATGAACTCGTTAAAACGCCCTACAACTACCCCGTATTTCAGTCCTTCGGATACTAAATGTCCTTCTAAATAATTCGGCATTGTATTCATCTACCCTTCATTAGTAAGTGTTATGGTGGTTACAGCTTGGAATCCTCATTTTGCTCAATGTTGTCAAAAGTCAGCAGGTGGCCGAGCTTGGCCTGCTTGGTATGGAGATAATTCGTGTTGTCCTTATTCTCTGGCATTTGAATCGGCACACGTTCCACAACCTCAAGACCGTAACCTTCCAGTCCCTTAATCTTGCGCGGATTGTTGGTAAGCAGCCTGATCTGGCTCACTCCCAGATCCTTCAGAATCTGTGCTCCAATTCCGTAATCACGCAGATCCGCAGGAAAGCCCAGCTTGAGGTTGGCGTCTACGGTATCCAGACCTTCCTCTTGAAGCTTGTAGGCGCGGAGCTTGTTGATCAGACCAATACCCCGGCCCTCCTGGCGCATGTAGAGCAGAACACCGCGGCCTGCCGCTTCAATCTGACGCAGCGCTGCTTCGAACTGTGGACCACAGTCGCAGCGGTGGGAGTGGAATACATCGCCGGTTAAGCATTCGGAGTGCACACGTACCAGGACCGGCTCCTCACCGGAAATATCCCCTTTGACCAAAGCGACATGCTCTTTGTCATCAACTTCATTCGTGTAAGCGATTGTCTGGAATACGCCGAAGTCGGTCGGCAGATTTACCGACACCTCACGGTTGACCAGGTGCTCCTTCTCATTGCGGTAATGAATTAAGTCCTTAATACTGATCAGCTTGAGATCATGCTTGCGCGCAATCTCCACCAGATCCGGCAGACGGGCCATTGTCCCGTCTTCCTTAACGACTTCACAGATCACGCTCGCCGGATAAGCGCCGCACATGCGCGCCAGATCCACAGCAGCTTCCGTATGGCCGGACCGCCGCAGGACACCGCCCTTCTTCGCAATCAGCGGGAACATATGGCCCGGTCTGCGAAAATCGGAAGGCTTGGCATTCGGGTCCATCAGGGCCTGAATGGTCTTTGATCTTTCTGCGGCAGAGATGCCTGTAGTCGTATCCTTATGATCGACGGAGACGGTAAAGGCGGTACCATGGTTGTCGGTGTTATTCGCCACCATAGGCTGGAGATCCAGCTCCTTCGCCCGTTCTGCCGTAATCGGCACGCATACCAGTCCGCGTCCCTCGGTAATCATGAAGTTGATCACTTCCGGTGTGGAGCGTTCGGCTAGCGCGATGAAGTCCCCTTCATTCTCACGGTCTTCATCATCAACCACGATGATGACCTTGCCGCGCATCAGATCATAAATCGCGTCCTCAATCGGGTCCAGAACACTGTCGTTTTTTGCTTGCTGGCTCATCTTTCTGTCCTCCTGACAGCTTTACGTTAACCCTTGCGGGCTAGACGTAAGCCTGATCATAATTTATACAAACCCGTTCGCCGCAAGAAAGTCGTGGCTGATCCGGGAGCTGTTCTCTTCTTCCGCATTCCCTGAACGTGAACCATAATTCAACAGGTGGTCCACATATTTACCGAGCACATCGCATTCGATATTGACCCGGTCCCCGTTTCGCTTGTGAGACAGGACCGTTTCACCGAGTGTATGGGGAATGATTGAAACTGTAAACGTAGAGGCGGAGGTGTCAACCACGGTCAAACTGATGCCATCGATCGTAATGGAACCTTTGGGAATGATGAACTTGAAAAGCGATTTACGCTCCGGCGCTATTTCGAAGACCACCGCATTCTGATCCCGCTTGACCGAACGAATCTCACCGGTTCCATCCACATGTCCTTGAACAATATGTCCCCCGAAACGGCCACCTGCAGCCATGGCACGCTCCAGATTCATCTTGCTTCCGCTGCGCAGCTCCTTGAGTGTGCTGTTGCGGTAGGTCTGGGGCATAACATCTACGGTAAAAGAATGATCTCCGAGCGATGTCGCCGTCAGGCAAACACCATTGACGGACACACTGTCGCCGATCTTCAAATCATCCATAATGAGGGAAGCGCCGATATTCAGCACCATCATTTCGCCGCCGCTGGTAACCCCGCGCAGGACACCGACCTCCTCAATCAAGCCTGTGAACATGTGATCCCCTCCTGAAATTTGCTTTAACGGATAGGCGTCCCGCTGATACACACATTATCCCCGAGCAGTTCGACTTCCAATCCTACGAGTGTGATCGCGCTCTTCATCAGCTCTACACCGGCAAAGTCGAAGGTTCCAGGTGCAGCTGCACCTCCACCGACAATCTTCGGAGCGAAGAATAGAATCACGCGGTCCACCAGCCCGCTCTCCAGCATAGCGCCATTGAGCGTTCCACCACCCTCCAGCAGGATTGAACCTATCTCTAGTTCACCTAAAGCGCGCATCGCCGCCTTCAGATCCACACGCGGTCCGGTGCCGCTGACAACGATCTGCACACCAGCGCCGAGCAATGCCGCCCGCTTTACCGGATCCGCCGATTCTGTAGTAACGACAATAGTAGGTGCCTCGCCATCACTTACGACAGCGGAATCAAGCGGAATCCTCAGCATAGAGTCAATCACGATGCGAACCGGATTCAGTCCTGGTACATCCATTCTGGTCGTTAAGGAAGGGTTATCGGCAATCACCGTGTTCACACCGACCATGATTCCCTGATGACGGTGCCGCAGCGTATGTACGATCTCCCGTGCCTGGCCATTGGATATCCATTTGCTGTCCCCTGTCCGGGTCGCCAACTTTCCATCAAGAGTGCTGGCGCTCTTTAGGGTGACAAAAGGCTGCTTTGTCAAAATATACTTGATAAATTTCTCATTCAGACGTTGTGCACGGCTGCTAAGCAGGCCCACTTCAACCTCAATCCCCTGCTCGCGAAGCATCGCAATGCCTCGTCCAGCAACTTGAGGATTAGGGTCCTCACAAGCCACAACCACACGGGCTACGCCTTCATCAATCAGCCTTTGGCTGCAAGGCGGAGTCTTGCCATAGTGGCTGCAGGGCTCAAGAGTTACATAGGCTGTACTGCCTTGAGCCTTTCCTGCCGCCATATTCAGCGCATGCACTTCAGCGTGGCCTGTTCCGCGCTGCAAATGGGTGCCCAGCCCGATCATGGCACCGTCTTTCACAACAACACAGCCGACGACCGGATTAATCCCCGTCTGCCCTTGCGCTCTTTCCGCCATATCCAGGGCCAGTGACATATAAAATTCATCGTTCATTGTATCCATGTCATGCCTCCGATCCTAGCTGTATCTTTCCTGATTCCGATCCAAACAGAAAACCCGCCTCAATCTCCAGGTGGAGTTCAAGACGGGTTATACGAGAGTTTACTGGCAGTACTAAATAAAACTGTGCGGTTCACAGTCAAAAAATTCAAATGTGAAAGTTCGCACATAATATTCGATAACACTGCAGCACGCCTGTCTATATAAGCACAGCACGTCAGTCAATCTCTCCTTCTTCCATCCAGACTATACTGTCGGTCCCGGAATTGCACCGGGTCCACCGTCCGTATGAGACATACGAAGCGGGTAGCGGACTAAGCAGCGCCATCGGCATTTTCAGCCAATCGCAGAAGCATCACCGCCGGTAGGGAATTACACCCTGCCCTGAAGGATTGATCATATTTAATTAGTTTCAAGTTTTGCCTACAACAAAATTATCACTTTGACACAGGAAATGCAAGTGCGTTTATGAAATTAACTTTATTTATGTAACTTAATTATCTTTTTGAATCCGAGTATCTGCACGCAATAAATCACGGATCTCGATCAGCAATGCTGCTTCAGGAGAGGGTGCCGGCGGCTCGACGACCTCAACTTTTACCGTTTCCTTGCGCTTAAAGCGGTTAGCCAGCTTCACCACCATGAAGATAGAGAAGGCAATAATAAAGAAATCAACCACTGACTGCAGGAACACCCCATAGCTCACTACCGCCTTTCCATGAGTGAAATGTAGTCCGCTTAAATTAATGCCTCCGGTGATTATCCCTATCAGCGGCATAATAATATCGGCAACCAGCGAGGATACAATTTTCCCAAACGCTGCACCAATCACCACCGCTACTGCCAAATCGAGCACGTTGCCCTTCAGGGCAAACTTTTTAAATTCCGACCACATTTGAATTCCCCCAATGTTTTGAATTTGAAGTTATTATATCATCTCTAAAACCTTTTTAAGAAAGTATTTAGCATGTTTCAATGAGTCGGCTGTAAACCGAAGGCGGATACTGCTGTGCCCGTTCGTAAGCGTTCTGAGACTGCTGCCGGGAAACCGGGGCACGGATTCATGCATGAGGGAGCCTAGAGATTGAAGTCAGGTTACCGGCCTATATTAAAAATGCACGCGGCAATCACTCTGCCGCGTGCATTAATATCGATATGATGAGGGTGAAGCTTACTGTTTGCGTCTTCTGAATACCATACTGAGGATAAAGCCGACAAGGATCAGACCCAGACCTGCCAGGTAAATAGGCAAAGGACTGTTCTCTCCAGTCTGCGGCAGCTTGCCGCCTGAAGCCTTGGCAACCGTTCCTTTTGGAACGTCATCGTCGTCGACCTCTACTCCGCCAAGCGGTATGTCATCATCAATCGATGTTACAGCCGTTGGTGATGCAGAAGGTGAAGAAGACGGCGTTAATGACTGTGTTGCGCCCGGAGTTACTACAGCACCTGCAGGAATCTGCGGCTCTTCGATAATAACACCCGGTACTTCAGTCACTGCAGGAGTTGGTGTAGGCCCTCCCGGAATAAAGCTTGGCGTTGGTACTGTTGTTGGTACTACCGTCGGTGACGGAGTTGGCGACACGGCCGGTGATCCTGTCGGCGTTGTGGACGCAGATGGAGCCGGTGACGGTGATTCGCTAGGTACTGTAGATGGTGTTGGCGTTGGCACCGTTGATGGTGTCGGCGTCGGCGTCGGCGTAGCCAGTGTCTGCTTCGTATTAAGCACAGTCAGGTTGATATTGGCTGAAGAGCCAATGGTGACCGGATACTCACGGGAATCCAGCGTATATCCTGAAGGAGCAGCCGTTTCAATCAATACATAGCTGCCCAGCCAGATATTGTTGAACACCGCACGACCCTCTATATCCGTGGTCCGGGTATTGACTAGCAGACGTTCAGAGCCGTTCAGACGATAAAGATCGAACGTTGCCCCTGCAAGTTTTAGTGCGCTGTCTGCTGCGTCCAGCTTTTGAACAGTCAGGGTTCCACGTACACCGCTGCCGGTTCCCGAACCGCTGGAGACACCTACAATAATCTCTTTAGTAGTGTCCTGGGTAACCAACTTCACATTATTACCGCTTAGATTGACGGTATTGGTCAGCTTATCCCCGGTATTCGCAATGATCAGCGATTGATAATCCACAATATATGCGGAATGAATATCATGGAGGAAGCTGAGGATGAATTTCTGCTTACCGTCAGCATCAGCGCTGATGTTCAAGGTATAATCTGCATCTTTTACGAGCTCCGGAGCACTCTTGCTAACCTCCCCATTCACTCCTACTGTAGTAGGATAGAGGTGGAAGGAATCGGGAAGCAGGATCTGGTTCGAGCTTGGGATGTCCGTCAGCACCGCATTCTTCACAGTGGATTGTGAGCGGTTGACAACCATTGTCCAATTTAGCTTATCACCATTCTGCAGGCCATCCTTAAAGACATATTCCCCTCCGTAAGGAATGTTTACAGAAGCAGTTAAATCCTTGGATACTTTTTGGGTGCCATCCAAGAGCTTTGCTGTGTTAGACACTTTGGAATCAATCAGTTGTCCTTCCAGAAATGTATTGAACACTACATAGTAAGGAGAATTTATGGCATTTATAAATTTAATCTTTAGCTCGTTGCCGGTTCCGACAGAATAACTATATGCATTCTTGGGAACCTCTAATCCCTGGGACGGTTTACCATTAGCATCGATATTCATGTTATAGACCCTGAGCGAGCCATCCCCCATGGTCTGTCCGGAGGTCAGGATATCGGTTATATTCGGGTCGGCAATCGCCTTGCTGTTGTAATTGATTCCAATGGTCCAGGTGAACATTTTTTTACTAGCATTATAGGCTCCGGTTTTGAAACCGTTATTCTTGACCTCGGCACGGGGAATGAATAATCCCTGGGCTTCCGTCCAGAGCGGCGGGCCTTCAATGTCCTGCCAATCCACCCGGGCGTTGTTCACAAAATTATCGGTGTTGCCATAAAGCCAATCATTGTTGAATTCTGTGCGGTAGGTGATGGTATGGGTTACTGAGAGAGGCTTCGTAAACTTGAGCTTGAACCCGGATTTGGGCTCACCCGGTTTATTCAGTTCCCACTGGTAATCGGACTCACTCAGGACTGTGCCGCTTGCATTCCTTACGACCAGAGTTCCCGGAATGAACTTTTGCCCTCCCTGCGGGAAGGTATCCGTCACCACTACGTTATTCATTGGATAGTTGTCACCGTTCACGGTGATTTTCCACTCGGCAGTATGATTCGTGTAATCTACACCTGACAGAGTTTTATAAATGACGGCCGGACGGATCTTCTGTGTCGCGTCCACACTGTAGGTGCTGTCCGAGACATTATTGGTAATGGTGGTGTCCTTCAATATACGGCTTAAGGACTTGGTTTTATATTCAATACGGTAGGCTGAAGAGATACCGTTCAGGAACTCCAGCTTGAAACCGTTTTTCTCAACATCGATTAAGCCAGTTACTTTATAATCCACGTTCGGCAGAAGAGGAGTTCCCTTGATCGCCGTACCTGCAGAATTCAGTGTCACCGGATAGACCACTAGCGAATCCGAAACCAGGCTTTGCGTATAGTTGAAGTAGTCCTTCAGTAACGCGCTGCCTTGCGGAATCACCTTATTGTTATAGTTGTACTCGATCGCCCAGGTAATGATCTGCTTACCCCATTCATAGTTCGTTGCCACCTTATTCAGGCTTCCGCCACGTTGGATGGTTACGGTAGAGGATGAGCTTACAGGATCACGTCCTGCCCCTGTAAAAGTGGCCGTATTCGTGAAGCTGTTCAACGAATCACTGACTACCGCCGTCGAATAGGCAATACGGTAAGCACCGCTAATGACAGGATCCGTGAAGCGCACAGTCAGTATTCCACCCGTGACTTCAGCCGCATATTTGCTGGTGTCAACCAATGCACCTACAGTAACTGTGCCATCCAGTTGAATGCCCAGTTGATATACAGCCATTGAAACAGTACTGTCCATAGATAAGCCTTCAGGAATCGGGTCAGTAATTACAGCTCCCGTTACCGGCTCCAGCTTCTTGTTGACATCGACAGTCCAATCAATATGATCTGCATTGAAGCCGCCCGATACGCCTTTCTTCTCAATGGTTGAACCCACAGATGGCTTGAAGTTAACCGTAACCGTCTGGGAGCCGCCGTTGACAGGGAACACGATTTCCTGGGTTGTACTGCCCGAAATGACCTGTTTGTCAAATTGAGTTTGAATGCTCAAAGTCCCCTGAACATTGTCATGAGTCTCGATATAGCTGTTGAAGCTCATGAGCACCTGATGGGTGGACTGGCTGACCGTGAAGGTGCCTACCTCCCCGTCATCCGAAATCAGTGAACCGTTAATGTCGTTGAACAGCTGGAATTGTGCCGGAATCTGAAACGCAAACGTATCTCCAGCAACGTATCCGTGTCCATTCGGAAGCGACCATGTGTAGTCCAGTTTGACTTTGGAACCCACCTCATACACATTGTCTGTCACCGTCTGGCCATCCTGCCCGTACACAGCCATCGACACACTGGTAATAATATCTCTGTCATTCTCAATTCCTGCAGCCGTAGCCTGAGTAGTAAACCCTATGCCGTATGCATATTGCACTAACAGCATGAGGATGACCAAGGCCACACTTATTCTTTTTTTCACCATACTTAAAAGCCCCCGTTCCCCATTGATTTTTAACTTCGCAAATCCTCCTGCCGTACCGCTGCCCAAGATTACCGCAGAACTGCCCAGGTATAGACATACTCCGCTTGAAAGCCAGTTATGTATTCCGGAATATCCTGCGCCATCTTATGTGAATTTCCTCTATGTTTTTCTTCTCTGGCCAGAGTCTGCGATATATACTTATATCACCGTAGTATAGATCATTAGAATCAGAAATTGTTAAAATTCCGTATTTTTATTTTTTGTTAAAAATTCCTTGCCGTCCAAGGGGGAATCCCCTGAAACGTCAAGCTTTTTTTGCCCGCCAGCATGCTAACGATTTCATAATGTTTCTCAGCTTCGCATTTCATTTCCCTGACTTTAGTCGCATGTTTCTGCGTGGTATCTACGGAATTGCCGGAGGATCCGTTCAAACCCGGGATTTTAGGGAGTCCATTCGCTGGTGCTTGTACTGTGTTGATATTACCGGGAGGGCGGATTCCAGCTAGGATACATCACTCAAGAGGTGTGGAAGAAGGGCAGCTATCTACATGCGGAACAGGCATACCCCGCTTATCTGGCAGGGTATGCCTGTTCTGAAAAAAGATGATTCATCCATCCGTTATCCTATTTATTTAAACTCTGGAAGCCAATTCCCATGCGCTGCTATCAATTCATCGCACATGGATACAATATCATCCAACGACAGCTCGGCGGATGTATGCGGGTCCAGCATGGCTGCGTGATAGATATGTTCTTTTTTACCGGTTATTGCCGCTTCAATGGTCAGCAGCTGCGTATTAATATTTGTTCGGTTCAGCGCGGCACATTGCGGCGGCAGATCGCCCACATAGGTAGGAGCCACTCCGCTGGCATCGACAAGACAAGGCACTTCTACACAAGCTTCACGAGGCAGATTAGTGATTAGTCCGGTGTTCAATACATTACCCCCGATCTTAAAAGGCACATTGGTTTCAATGGCTTCCAGAATATACGAAGCATACTCTTGGGAGCGTTCATGATGAAGCGATGTATTATTGACCAGTTCCGCACGCATCTGCTTCCACCCGCCAATCTGCTCCACACAGCGGCGCGGATATTCGTCCAGCGGAATTTGAAATCGTTCAATCAGCTCTGGATAGCCTTTTTTGATGAAATAGGGATGATATTCCGCATTATGCTCTGATGATTCTGTAATGTAATATCCGAATTTCAGCATCATTTCGTACCGTACCATATCGTGATGGCGCTCTTGCTGCTGCTTCTCGGCGGCCCGGCGCTTGATTTCCGGATACAGATCCTCCCCGTCCTTCGTAACCTCCAGCAGCCAAGCCATGTGATTAATGCCGGCGATCTTCGCCTGCACACCTGTCTGGTCCATCCCAAGCGCTTCGAATAAGCCTGGAATACAGTGCTGCACACTGTGGCACAATCCAACCGTCTGTACTCCGCCATACGTATTCATTACATTGGTCAGTACAGCCATCGGGTTCGTGTAATTCAAGAACAGAGCGTCCGGGCACACCTCACGGATATCAGCGGCAAAATCAAGCATCACCGGAATCGTGCGCAGATTGCGGAAAATGCCTCCAATGCCGACAGTATCCGCGATTGTCTGCCGGAGTCCGTATTTCTTGGGAATCTCAAAATCTGTAATCGTACAAGGATCGTAACCGCCTACCTGGATCGCATTGATCACGTACTTGGCACCGCGCAGCGCTTCCTTCCGGTCGGTATAGGTCTTCACCATACATGTGCTGCCGGTGCTGGCCTTAATATTGTTCAGCATGCTTTTGGAATCCTCCAGCCGTTCCAGATCGATGTCGAACAAAGCAAGCTCAAAGCCCTGCAGGGCCTCTGTCCCCATACAGTCACCTAACACATTCTTGGCAAAAACTGTACTTCCGGCACCGATAAATGTAATTTTGGACATCATTCATTCTCCTCCTCATTAACTGTACTATTCATTAATTAATATAGATGATAACGCATACAATGCATATGGAGAAAGACTAGAGAAGTATGGATAATTGTCGCATGATATACCATGCTATGATAGTTAAGAGGGTGACCCGCCAGCCTGTTTCCAGGCTCTGGGTCACCCTCTGTTAACGATTTACAAACCGCTCAGCAAATCCACATTCAGATAATTCGAATTCCCCAATGTGCTGTCATACCCCAGTTGAATTGTATTGGAGCCTGCATTCAGCGGTATTGATACGGATACAGTTCCGTAGGTACTCCAGCTCGAGGTTGAATTGAACACCAGATTGGATGCAACCACAACTCCATTCACTTTTACATAACGCGATGCATTGCCAGCGGCCGCAGCGTAACGGAAGGTCACTGTTTTGGAACCAGATGTATTCTGGTTAACATAAAAGTCGATGGATGTTCCGGTCGTGTTCCAGCCTCCCACATAGCCTCTTCCGCTAAAACCGGCATTGGTGCTTTCATTAATCATCCCTCCGCCGGAGGCCAAGGTCCGCCGCGCATTCTCCGCTTCATATGCGCCGTTCCCGGCAATATAGCCGGTGTAGCCGTCAGCTGGTACAAGCTGGAGAATAGAAGCTCCTGCTGCTGCAGCCAGACTTTGCACATAGGAAGTGCCTGTAGGGCGGAGCCAGTCGCTGCCAATAATCTGATCGGAGACCCGCCGGTGATTCCAGGCTTGTGTAGCGTTTTGCTGAAGAAAACTTAAATATTGCGTTTGACCGCCTTGTACGCGCAGACGGTTCAGGTTACGGATGAAGACCATTTTGAAGCCGGCGGCATCATTTTCCCCTTCATACATCAGGCTTTGAGCGGACACCATTTTGTTCACAACATATTGGGCGGCAGTATTGGCATCTGTGAGATAAGCAGAAGTTCCAGTCGCCTGGTACATAGAAACAGCGGCCCCGAGAAAAGTTCCATAGTTATAGGTAAAGTCCCAATCCTTGACGATGCCGCTGCCCGTCCCTTCGATATGATCGTTGACCTTGCTCCCGTTCACCAGAGTTGACTTGGTCCAGTTGTAGATTTGAGTGGCTTTGGTCAGATATGCGGAATTATTATAGGCATTGCGGAGCTTGACGGCAGTCATGACCATTGGAGCATTGGTCGCCATGTTTTTTTGGGCGTTCGCCTGTCCCGGAGTATGTGCGTCCCTTCTCCACCAGATGCCCCCGCTATAAGCCGTGTCCCATTCCGAATAGATTTGGTCGAACAGATAACTCCCGCGGTTAAGGTACTCAGCAGTTCCGGTTAGTTCGTAAGCCCTCATACAGGCCAGTGCCCACCAGCCCAGATCGTCATTGAACGCATTGGTCATCATATCAGGATACTTGGTATTGAAGCCGGTATAGATATTATCAATCATCGTCCGGTATACCGGGCTGTTAGTGCGTTCGTATGCATCCATTACCGTTTCCCAGAGCTGTGCTTCCCACCAGAAATCCGTATAGAGGCCGCTATCCGGCCCGTATGCGTGCTCCGGGTGAATCTGATGGTCGCTATTGACAAAGAAGTATTTTGCGGATGAGTCGTAAAAGACATTTACCAGCGCCGTCATGGCATCATCAGCATTTGAAGCGGTGAAGGCCTCCGCTTTCGAACCCGCACCAGGAGTGAGCAGAGATAGGGCCAGCACGGCAGGCAAAGCGGCGGAACAGAGTTTTTTCCAGTGGGTCACGTTCATTGCCCCTTTCATTGTCAGTGGGATACTTTCAGATGATCGAGATTCAGATAATTCGCACTTCCCTTACCGGTATCATAGATTAATGAAATTGTGTTGCTGCCGCTGTTCAGGGTGACATTCAGTATAGTAACGGTGTTATAGGAATCCCAGCTCCCCGTCCCGTTGAACACCACATTATTGACAACCCCTGCCCCGTTTACATACAGATAACGCCCTGCGTTACCTGCTCCGCCGGAATAACGGAAGGTCAAATTGTAGACTCCGGCTGTATCGGCAATGACGTTAAAGTCCACCCACTTCCCGTTGGCGTTCCAGCCTGAGATGTAGCCTTTGCCCGTATAGCCCTGATGAGTGGATTCCGTGGAGAGAGAATGCAGCACAGCGGCTTCCGCTTCATAGGTCACATCGGTTTCAACCATCTGGAAGGTCATATTATCCGCCGCTCCATAGGTCCATTGAATGAATCCGCCACCGCTGACCAGCGAATTATCCGCCACATTGAGGGATTTGCCGGAGAGCTTGTTAATGATCTTGTAATATCCCTGGCCAATGCCTTCAATCTGCCACTGGTCGTTGCCGGTTGTGCCATAGTCCCATTGAATGACTTTTGCGTTGTTGTTGGGGTCCCCGTTCTCTACGGCCAGCGCTTTGCCGCTGTTCACATTAATGAGTTTATAGAATCCTCCAGGAGTCGAAGTAACGGTCCATTTGTCATTTTGGGAAATGCCGTAATCCCATTGCAGCACCTTGGCTCCATTTTGTGTGGAGGAAGCTTCGACTGCCGCCGATAGTCCGGTTGATTTGGGGATGATCCGGTAGGTTTTGCCGGAGACGACGGGACTCGTCGTTGCTTCCGTGCCGGTCAGCTTCACCATTACTGTGCCGTGTGGGGGAACAGTTGCCGAATAACTTCCGTTATAAGTGCCCAGATTCGACTTCTGCCACAAGTCCCGGACAGCAGCTGATGAGCCTAGTCCCAGACTGGTGAAATTCACGGTCATGGAAGCAGCTGTTTCCGAGCGGTTGAACAGGACAACGGCCCTGGTGCCCGGGGTCTGCAGCAGTTTGGAAAATACCTGTTTGCCGTCTACATCGCTAACCAGTACGCCCTGTCTGCCGAGCGGGTCCTGATCTACAGCAATTACCTCAGAATTCATCAGAGTTGCCTGGGTATATGCGCTCATGCTGGAAAGGTTATTCCCGGCGATCAGCGGTGCAGCCATAATCGCCCACATCGAATAATGGGAACGGTATTCCGTATCTGTCATGCCCTCTCCAAAAACAGCCCCCGCTCCATAATTGCCTACCATTAGCATATCAGGGTCATTCCACCTGCCCGGTCCGGCAAAGTTAGCCAGGGGATAGTTCTGATCGATAATCCAGGTCACCCGCTGCCAAAAATCAAAGATATCATCTGTTGTCCGCCACATGTTCCCTGTTTCAGGCCCCCACACCCAAGGCTTGTTGATGCCCCAGTTGCAGATGCTTAATAAGATATCGCGCCCGGAATTCAAAAGCGCATCCCGGATCAGCGTATACCTCGCCTGCGGGTCCATCCCCCTGTTATCACACCAGTCTACCTTCACATAGTCCACATCCCAGGACGCAAAGGTCAGGGCATCCTGAACCTCATGGTTGTACATCCCCGGCCTTCCTGCGCAGGTGGTATAACCTGCATCCGTATAGAGCCCGAACAGCAGCCCCTTGCTGTGAACATAATCCGCAAGCGCCTTCATACCGCTGGGGAACTTGACCGGATCGGCCAGAATATTTCCGTTCGCATCGCGGCCGGTCTGCCAGCAGTCGTCAATCACGACATATTTATAGCCGGCATCCTTCATCCCGGTGCTAACCAGCAGATCAGCCGCTTCCTTAATCTTGTTCTCATCCACATTACAAGCGTAGAAGTTCCAGCTGTTCCAGCCCATCGGCGGAGTCTGTGCAAGACCATTGTCTAATGCGGATGCCTGCGGCACAGTGAAGGTGCCCATCATTAGTGGCCAGACCAGCAGGAAAGCCAGCAAACATCTTAAGCCCAATCCGACTCTGCCGTTAACTCTTTTCCTCATCACATCATCTCCTTGGATCATTTCCAAAGCTATAGAATATGATTCTGTTATTATTCAAGTTCACTTGATGTAGATCTCCTCTGCATAACGGCTGCACCTTCAAGCAGCATCAGTCCGCTGAGCTGTACACTAAGCTGAACCGGCAGTATAGGCTTCAGTTCCCAAGAGGGGCCGCACAACACTGACCGGTGGTCCAGCCCTTTATTCCATAAAGCATCCGCGTTAGCCAGAATAACCTCACGGACAGGTATTGCTCCGGGGAACTGCTTCTCCAACTGAGCAAAATAACGGATCAGAATTCCTTTGAACAAACCGGTGTCATCAATGCCTTCATCAGGCAGCAGCAGCGTATCCGGGTCGCACAGCCGGTTGATGCAGGCCCCGGCCGTGCGGAGAGCAGCATCTGCATATTTCTGTTCCCGGGTAACGCGGTACAATTCCACTCCTGCCCCTAAGAATACGCCCTGGCAGTAAGTGAATGCCCAATCATAGTCAACTCTGCCGTCTCCCAGCCGATTGATCCCGTCCCACACCAAGCCTGAACCCGGATCAACCAGATGAGCCTGGTTCCATTCGAATATGCGGACCGCCCACTCCAAATCCTCCGGATTCCGCAGCAGGCTGTACAGACGGGCAGCCAAATAGCGGCAGGCGCATTGGCCGGGGTATTCTTGTAATCCAGCTGATCCTTCTTCCAGGACATTCCTCCGCCGAAATGATCGTTCCACGCGGTTTGAATATCCGTCCATAGCTCCAATACAGCGGTTTTGTACTCCTCTTCACCGGTAGCCTGGAACGCCCGCAGCAGCGCAAGCGCGGTCCATTCCATATCATCATAATAATTGTGGAGAAAGGTCCCGCCATTATAAGCACGCAGACTGCGGCTGTACTCCCGGATCTGCAAGGCTAATTCAGGGTCATGAGTACGCTCATAAGCATCTACAAGAACATCGAGCACATGAGCATGCCACCAATAATAGAAATTATCATCCGGCCGGAAGTACTCTCGCGGAAACCACTGATTCATAATTCCGGTTTTTTCATTGTAAAAATGCTTCTTCAGGCTTCGCTGGGCCTCATCCGCACGCGCCGGCCAATCCGCCTTCGTTACCGCTTCTGCGGAAATGTCCATCAGATCACCTCATATATCAGGATCATGGGTATGCGAATCGGACTAACAATGCTGGTATAAATTAGTTACCAGTTATCCTGCTTAGCTCCGCCAGCCGTTCCAGCAGCATGATGCCGCTAAGCTGGGAGCTGAGCTGGATAATACCGGCAGGCGGGCGGCTCCAGTCTGTACCAAACAAGGCGCCATCCGCACCTTTCCCGCTCCCCCAGAGCCGTTCTGCATTTCTGTGCAGAAAAGACACGGCTTCACTTGCTTCCGGATCAGCCTTGACCCATTCCGCAGCATAGCGGACCAGAATACCCTTGAACAGCCCGCCGTCCCCATCCCCTTCATCCGGCAAAATACCGGACTGCGGATCGGCCAGCTCCTTAACAGCAGCGGTGAAGGTCTGCCGGGCGTCTTCAAGGTAAGCAGCCTGCCCCTTAATCCGGTACAACTCGATGGCCGCACCGATATATACCCCTTGATTGTAGGTGTATTTCCAATCCTTATCGGTTGAGCCGTCACCGGCACGGTTCATACCATCCCAGACAAAACCAGTCTCCGGGTTTACGAGATGGTGCTTTTGCCAATGGAAAATATTCTCTGCCCATTCCAGATCCTGCGGATCGGCGAAGGACTGATACAACCGGGCGGCCAAAATGGCAGCCGGTGCGTTGGCCGGGGTGTTTTTGTAATCAAGCTGTGATTTCTGCCAGGCAATCCCCCCTCCCATGTGGGTATTCCAGCCGGTCTGGATGTCCTGCCACAACAACAGCGCTGTCTCCTTGTAGCGAGTCTTCCCGGTTGCCTGATAGGCGCGGAACCAGGCCAAGGCCATCCACTCCATATCATCATAGAGCTCATTTGGCCATACTCCGCCATTGCGGCGCAGTAGACCTTCATGCAGCGAAGCGAGGCGGTTTTCATAACGTCCGTTTTTCGTCCGCAGCAGACCATCCACCAGCACATCCACGGCATGCGCCATCCACCAGTAGTGAAATACAGTGTTGCACTCCCCGTCCGGGCAAGGCGTTGCGATGTTATACATTCCAATGGACTCATTCCAGAAGAAATGATCCAGCGCTTCCTGCGCCTCGTCTGCCCGTTCCTCCCATAGTGCAGCTTCAAGCTTCATTTGCTTCATAAGGCTCTCTCCCCATATCTGTTGATCTATTGCCAGCCTTCGCTAACCTTTGATACCGCTGAACGCAATGCCCTGTACAAAATAACGCTGCAAGGCCAGAAACAGCACCAGTATTGGCAAAATCGCCACCAGTGCACCCGCCATCATGGGCCCGTAATCCGTCTGAAAATTATAGGAGAAGGCCTGCAGCCCCATTTGGATGGTCGCCTTGTCGGGGTCATTCAGCACAATCATCGGCCATAGGAAGCCGTTCCAGCCTGCCTGAAAGGTAAAAATGCTTAAAGTAGCCAGGGCCGGCTTGGTCAGAGGCAGATAAATGCGCCAAAAGATCATAAATTCCCTGCAGCCCTCGATGCGGGCCATTTCCATCATGTCACTGGGTAAGGTGAGGAAAAATTGGCGCATGAAGAACACCGCGAAAGTACCGGATGCACCCGGCAGAATAATGCCCCAAAACGAGTTCATCAAACCATTCCCGCCACTGCCAAAGAAATCATTGCCACCGGCAAACGGAATATGGCGCATGACATATACCGTCGGAATCATGGTTACAATACCGGGAATCATCATGGCGGCGAGCAGCACGCGGAAGATGGGCTTATTCAGTCTGAACTTCAGCTTCGCAAAGGCATAGCCGCTGAGTGAGCCAAAGAACAGATTAGCGAGTACACCGGCTAAAGCC
Organism: Paenibacillus helianthi; assembly: GCF_001909055.1. GTDB lineage: Bacteria > Bacillota > Bacilli > Paenibacillales > Paenibacillaceae > Paenibacillus_AQ > Paenibacillus_AQ helianthi. The sequence continues at coordinate 79,332 of NZ_LVWI01000037.1, read as the reverse complement.
AGGACCAGCGAGTTCCAGAAATAAAGGGCAAAGGGTACCGTCGTAAACGCTTTACGGTAATGTTCAAAGGTGAAATGATCCGGAAACCACTTAATGGGCATAGCGAAAATCTCATCATCCGGCTTCAGGGACGTCAGCACGCTCCAGTAGAATGGCAGGAACATAGCTATAGCGATAAGAATACACACGATATAATACACAGTTTTGTTAAAGCCCCGCTTCATGGCAGAGCCGCCGGTAACACCCATGGCTGTATACCTCCTTTTTCCGGGCTATCCTGCTCATACGACCGGCTCTTCGGCTTTGGATATCCGCATGTTGATTAGTGAGAACACCAGAATAGCCATGGCCAGCACAAAAGCCTGAGCTGAAGCATACCCCATCTGCAACTGGTTGAAGCCCTGCTGGTAGATCAGATAGACTGGTGTTTTGGTAACATTCGCCGGCCCCCCCTGTGTCAGAACGAATGCCTGGTCGAACAGCTGCAATGCGCCGATAATGGCCATCGTGCTGACCAGGAAGGTAGTTGGCCGGAGCTGCGGCCAGGTGATAAACCGGAAGCAGTCCAGTTTACCCGCTCCGTCCAGCCGCGCCGATTCGTATAGATAATCCGGGACTCCCTGCAGACCGGCCAGATAAATAATCATATTGGAGCCGACCGATTGCCACAGGGTCAGCATGACAATCGACAGCATGGCCGTTCTCGTCTCGGACAGCCAGGCGGGTCCGGTAATCCCGACATAGGAGAGCAGACCGTTGACCAGACCGAATTCCGGATGCAGCAGCCAGATCCATACGGTTGCCGCTGCAACTGCCGAAGTCAGCGTAGGCAGATAATAGAAGGTCCGGAACAGCTTGACCCCGCGCCATGCCCGGCTTAGCAGCAGCCCGAGGAGCAATGAAATCAGAATATTAAGCGGGACAAAAATCACCGAATACAAAAAGACATTGCGGAATGTCTTCCATAGCAGATCATCATCGATCAGCCGCCGGTAGTTGTCGAGGCCAATCCAGTCATTTCTGCTGAGCACGTCATAATTAGTAAAGCTTAAATATAAGGCCATCACTACAGGTATGACTGTAAACACCGCGAACAGCAGCACCGTTGGCGTGATGAACAAATATGCTGTCCGCGCCTGGTGTCTTTCCACCTTTCTCATGGAAGCCATATAACTTCCCCCCTTCATCATGCAGCAAGACTCCATCGCAGCAGGGGATTATCCCCTGCCGCTGGCAACCGTCTACTTTACAACTTCATTATCCTTGAGCATTTTGTCCCCTTGTTCCTGGGATTTCTTCAGGGTATCCTCAATACTCAGCTTGTTCTGCTGGTTCAGCTGGAGATTAGGCGCCAGAGCGTCCGTCTCCATTACAGAGTAGCCGGGATGCGAAGGACGGACTTTGGCAAATTCCAGCGTTTCCAAAAACGGTTTCCACAGCGGATCGTTCTGGAAGAACGGGTCCTCCATGGAGGGCTTGAAGCCCGGCAGATTGAGGCTGGTCTTGGCCCAGAGCAATGCGTTGTCCTTGTTGGCCGTCCACCATTTGATGAATTCCCATGCCTCATCATGATGCTTGGAGCCTTCTGGAATGACGAGGCCGAAGCCGCCCATTACACTGCCCTTGTCGCCATTCGGACCTGCGGGAGGCGGAACGACACCGTAATCGAGATCTTTGCCATATTTATTGTAGGTACTCAGCATCCATGGACCGGAATAGAGCATAGCAACCTTGCCGGTAACAAAGGCATCCTGCCCTTCTCCCAGTCCCAGTTCAAAGCCCACCTTGTACACCTTGTCTTTGTTCATCAAACGGTCCCAGAATTCCAAGACCTGCTTGCCTTTATCATTATTAAAGTTGGTCTTTCCATCCTCGGTCAGCATGGTGCCGCCGGCCTGCTGGAGGTACATATTGAACAAACCCAGGTCAGCCATCGAGAAGCCGGCGACTTCAAGCTTGTTGCCCTTCCATTTGGTCATCTTCGCGGCTGCGGTTTCCAGCTCATCCCAGGTTGTCGGGGGCTGAAGCCCGGCCTCTGCCAGCAGCTTCTTATTATAGAAGAGGGCCCGTGCATCTACCGTAAGCGGTAGGCCGTACAATTTATCGTTATAAGAGAGCTCCGTCAGCGATTCGCTGTAAAAGTCATCCTTGGAGATCCCGTCCCGTGTCAAATATTCATCCACAGGATGCAGCACATTTTTTGGGGCATAGAGTGAGGTCCGCCAACGGTCCCAGAACAGTACGTCAGGGGCGCCGCCATTCGTGGCAGCCGTCAAAAACTTCGTGATCATATCCTGCTGCAGCACATATTTCACATGAATCTTATCCTGGGATTTGTTAAAGGCGTCGACCATGGTCTCGAACTGCTTCTGTCCTTCTCCCCCCCAGTCCCCCCAGAAGGTAAGCTCTGTCTTCTCGGTTTTGCTGCCAGCGTCTGTTCCGCTATTTTTGGCTGCGGGTGTTCCGGAATTGTCCGAATTCCCGCCGCATCCTGCTGCCAATGCGGAGAGCATCACCAGGGAAAGTGCCGTAATCAACCATTTTTTCATTGTTGTATCCCCCTTACACTATTTGGTATGTCATTGTTGCCGTTCCTTCAACTTCGCTTGATTTCAATCCCGCAGCACATCAGCACCAGCTCACAGAACATCATATTGGCCCAAGAGAACCAGGGGCGGGTATACTCGGCAGGGTGGTCTGCGTGGAAGGCTTCATGCATATATCCGGTGCCTGCATCGGAATGTTCCAGCAGATCCAGCATGGATTGCCGCTCTTCGGCACTGCCTGATGTCATTCCCTGTACCGCCAGGGCAATAGGCCAAATATATCGGCTGGGGGTATGGGGACTGCCAATACCTGCTGCAGCAGTTCCTGAAAAGTAGTAGGGGTTACTTTGGCTCAGAATAAATCTGCGTGTATTCATATAGACCGGATCATCAGCAGACGTATAGCCGAGATAAGGACTCGACAGCAGACTCGGAACATTCGCATCATCCATCAAGTTCACGCTGCCCAATCCGTCTGTCTCATACGCATACATAGTCCCATATTCAGGATGGTTCACAAGCCCGTATTGCCGTATGCCTCCATCGATCTCCTCCAGCAGATGTTGTGCTGCCGCCGCAAGCTCCGGATTATTCAGCACCTCTCCGGCAATTTCGCATACATACCGCAAGACAACGACGGCGAACATATTGGACGGAATCAGATAGCCATATTCGCAGGCATCATCACTTGGACGAAACCCGGACCACGTCATTCCCGTGTAGGAGGTCATACTGCCCTTTCCTTCACGGACCAGGGTATCGGTGGGTGGACAATCCGTTCGCTGAAACGTATAGGCGGAATCACGTTCATGGTGCTGTTCCGTGGTCCAGAGGCTGATTATCCGCCAGACCCCTTTTACAAAAGCATCATCGAACGGAGTGATCCGCCCGGTGTTCTTCCACAGCAGATAACTGAGCTGGACAGGATAACACAAGGAATCAATTTCGTATTTCCGCTCCCAAATCCACGGATTCATGACCGTCAGGTCCTTCTGATGCCCTTGGCCGTTCGCTTCGCGGTTAAACGCGTTGGCATAAGCATCCAATTCGATAAACGCAAACTGGCGTTTCACCAAGCCTTCGATCATATCTGCTATGGCATCATCTTCAGCGGCCAGGATCAGAAAAGGCCTGACCTGAGCGGCAGAATCCCTCAGCCACATGGCCGGTATATCCCCGGTTATGACAAAAGTCGTTCCATCCCGCTGGCGTTGAATTGTGGTATGCCAGGTGTTCGATAGACATTGTTCGAACATGCTTGCCAGTTTAGGGCGGTCCGGCAGTGTCTCTCTGACCCGCGCGGACAGACGCTGTATGGAATGAGGTATTTCTTTTGAGGTATTCAGCAGGATAACCTCCCTATTTTTATGTTTTTATTAAGCGCTTACATTGAATAGTATATTGGTATGCAATTAATATGTCAATCAATATTTTAATTGAAATGATATATCAATAGCAGTGACAGAACCCGAATCATCAAGCATAACTAAACCACAAAAAAACCCATCCGGTAGAATGGGTCTTCTGGTTAATGCCCTTTGTTCCGGGCCGCAGGTCCGGTTGAGCTGCCGGGGATCAGCTTCGCTTCCAGCATTACTTTATGGGGTACGGAATGCCCGTTCATTAGACTCAGCACATTTTCTACAGCGATCCGCCCCATCTCCTCCTCATTCTGGCGCATATGGGTGAAGGAATAGCCGCCTCCGAGATGTGTCGGCGGACTGTCGAAGCAAATAATAGAAATGTCTTCAGGTATTCGCAGCCCCAGGCGTTCCACTGCTGTTTTGGCGAGCAGGGCAATATTGTACTCTATGGCAAACAGGGCGGTAATCGAAGGATGACTCTCCAGATGAGATATCAGGCGCGCTATGTCCCTTTCAATATTATCCGGGTTAAAAAACTTAGGAAGTGTCGAAGTCAGGTCGCTGACCCACAGCTCTTTGTCCACCATAATCCCCCGCTGGGCGTGAGCCTGAATGAAGCCTTCTATCCGGTCTTCAACGGCCGTTGTATCCACCGGCGGAGGGGACAGAAACGAGATATGCGTGTGCCCCAGATCGAACAAATATTCGGTGGCTTCCAGCGCAGCCTGAAGATTGTCCGAGCTGATTGATGCCGCGGCAACTCCCTTCAAATGACGGTCTACCAGTACCAGCGGGAATTGCCCAATGACCAGCTTGAGAATCTCAGCATTGAAATATTCGCCCTGTGCCGGGAAAATAATCAGTCCATCCACGCCCAGGTTGAGCAGCTTCTGGATGGATTGCTCCTCATTCTCAGGAATCCCGAAGGTTCTCCGCAAGACCAGAAAACAGTCGTTATCACGCGAGGCCTGTTCCATACCGTAGATCAGCCCGGTCCCGTAACTGTTGCCGAAGTCCGTTATGATCAGCCCTATGGTTTTCTCCTCCGTGTTAATTGCAGTGCCCCGGCTGCCTGATCCTCCCGGTAATTCCTGAGGTTCAGTGGCAGGATCAGCCACAAAAGACCCCCTGCCCGGCTTGCGGACGATCAAATGCTCTGCTGCCAGCAGCTCCAGTGCTTTTTTACTGGTAATTCGGCTTACATTATAGGTTTCGGCAAGCTCTTTTTCGGAAGGTACACGTTCTCCAAGCCTATAGGCTTGAGTCAATATGCTTTCCTTCACTTCGTCAAATATTTTCTCATACATCGGCTTGGAAGAAGTCGGTTCGTTCATGACTTTCACTATCTCCTGACTCTGATTTTTCGTGATTATACATAATAATATATCATGATATATTAAGATTGTCGACGTAGGCATGGTATTTCTGACAAGGGGAGCTCTAGTTTAGCCAGTATCCGTCAAGGACGTGTACGCCCTCGGGACATAGTGTGACAAGCTCGTATGCACAGCAAAAAAAAGCAGACCCCCTTTTGAGAGATCTGCTTTTTCGAACTCGTACAATGATTAAGAAAATTAAGCTTCGATAATTTCCACCGAAGTCATTTTGTCGCGTCCCTGGAACGCATCTACCTTGTCCATACCTTCTACAACTTTACCGAATACGGTGTGTACGCCGTCTAGGTGTGGTTGTGGAGCATAAGCGATGTAGAATTGGCTTCCGCCAGTGTTTTTGCCGGCATGCGCCATAGCCAGCGAACCGCGTTCATGCTTGTTCGGGTTGATCTCGCAGTTGATGGTGTAGCCTGGACCGCCGGAGCCTGTACCATTTGGGCAACCGCCTTGAGCTACGAAGCCAGGAATCACACGGTGGAAGACCAGACCGTTGTAAAAGCCGTCTTTCGCCAGCTTTTCGAAGTTGGCAACCGTGTTAGGTGCATCATTTTCAAACAGATCGATCAGCACGACGCCGCCATTTTCAAGAGTAATTTTCGCTTGCTTTGCCATATGTAAATACCCCTTTCGAAATTACAGATGTTGAACACTTTTATTAGTTTACTATGAAATCACGCACAAAGCAAAGCAGACGGAAGAGAATTCCGCCTGCTGTATGCTGCTTCACATTCTCCAAAGTAATAACTTACTTCATCACCGTCTGCTTCGCAATGCGAGCCGGGATCACATCATTGGCAATAATGTCCTGATGAGACTCGCGCCGTACCACAAGATCACTTTGCCCGTTCTGCACGAATACAACTGCCGGACGGCGAATCCGGTTATAGTTGCTGGCCATCGAGTAGTTATAGGCCCCTGTGCAGGCTACGGCGAGCAGATCCCCGCTCTCCACTTTCGGCAATTCCACATCCCAGATCAGCATATCACCGCTTTCGCAGCATTTGCCGGCAATGGATACTGTTTCTTCATTCGGTTCAGCCGCACGGTTGGCCAGCAGTGCCTCATATTTGGATTCATAGAGTGCCGGACGCGGATTGTCAGTCATTCCGCCGTCAACGGCAACATATTTACGTACACCTGGAATCTCTTTGTTCGTACCGACAGTGTAGAGCGTAGTTCCGGCATCGCCCACAATGCTGCGGCCAGGCTCTACCCAGATTTGTGGCAGCGACTCGCCAATTCCGGCAAAATGCGTCTTCACCGCACCCGTGATCGCGGCGACATATTCAGATACCTTCAGCGGTGTATCACCTTCCACATAACGAATCCCGAAGCCGCCGCCGAGATTGACTACCGGGAACGATACACCAAGTTCTTCCTTTACCTTCCGTGTAAATTCAGCAATCCGCTCTACCGCAAGCTCGAAACCTTCCGTCTCAAAAATCTGTGAACCGATATGGGAGTGAACGCCCAGCAGGTGGAGATTGTTTTTCTCCGAAGCCAGTCTTACCGCTTCCTGCGCAGAGCCATTGCCAATATCGAAACCAAACTTTGAATCGGTCTGGCCGGTGGAAGCATACGCGTGATGGGCATGCGCCTCCACACCCGGGGTCACCCGCAGCAGGATATTAACGGTGACTTCCTTGCGCTGGGCAATGGCCTGCAGCATACTGAGCTCCACCAGATTGTCGACCACGAAGCAGCCGATTCCGGCATCAATCGCCATCTCCATTTCATCCGGCGTTTTGTTGTTGCCGTGGAAATGGATACGCTCTGCCGGAAATCCGGCCTGAAGCGCAGTATACAACTCCCCATCCGATACAACATCCAGAGACAGTCCTTCTTCGTCGGCCAAGCGGCACATCGCCATAACCGAGAAGGCTTTGCTGGCATAAGCAACCTGAAATCCGAGCCCGGATGCGGTAAAAGCCTCCATGTACTCGCGGCACCGGCGGCGGACCAATTGCTCGTCCACTATATATAGCGGGGTACCATACTCCGCCTTCAATTCTGTCACATCACATCCGCCAATCTCCAGATGATTGGCATCATTAATTCGGCTCGTCCCGTGTAAAAACATTTGTGCAGTCCTCCAATTTCTGTGGAAAGTCTTGTTCCACCCTGTCTATTTAGTGTATTCAGTATAGCAGACAAAGGGAACACCATTGAATGGACTAATTTGCAGTTGATTTGTATTTTACTACGACTTGTCCTTTTTCTTCTGAACGGGCGCCATCCGTGTATTGTCTCTGGTTTTGTTGAAGGATGGCCTTGTTTTGGAGCTGAGAACCGGCTGACGCAGAAGAATCGCGCCCATCTCCTTTGCATTAAACGGTATAAACGGCCACATATAAGAAGAATTGTAGGAACGGTGCGTAGTCAGCAGAATCACCAGCAGCGTAGAGCCGATCATAAAGCCCGGCACCTGGAACGCTGCCACGGCGAGCAGCAGTGCAAGCCTGACAATCCGGTTGGCCAGCCCCAGCTCATAACTCGGTGTGGCAAACATACCAATAGATGCGACAGCCATATACAGCACCACCTCATTGACGAAGAGGCCTGTCTTAACGGCAATGTCACCCACCAGGATGGCGGCAATGAGACCCATCGCCGAGCCGAGCGGGGTCGGAGTGTGCACAGCTGCCATTCGGAGCAGATCGACCCCAAGCTCGACGAGAAGAAATTGGGCAAGGAGCGGAATTTTGGCCGTTTTCTGCGGTCCTATGAAATCAAGCACTGCCGGTTTCAGCTCAGGGTGAATTACGAGCAGCATCCAGAGCGGCAGCAGGAACAATGAGGCGAAAATCCCAATGAAGCGTACCCAGCGCAGATATGTCCCCATAAATGGGGTCTGACGGTTCTCCTCAGCGTGCTGGCATAGATCAAAAAAGGTTGTCGGCAGAACCATTACGCTCGGTGAAGTGTCGACAAAAACCACCACCCTGCCTTCCAGCAAATGGGATGCGACAACGTCCGGTCGCTCTGAATAGCGTACCATCGGGTAGGGATTCCATCCCCCGTCCACGATAGCTTCCTCCAGCTGTTTGTCAGCAAGCGGGATCCCCTCAATATTCACACTTTTAATTTTGTCGGTAACAGCCTTCACCTGAGTTTTATCAACAATATCGTCAATATATGCCACACAGACATCCGTACGTGTGCGGCGGCCCACCTGGTGTAACTCATACTTCAGACCTGGATCGCGGATCCGTCTTCTGACTAGAGCGACATTGCTCAGGAGTGTCTCTGTGAATCCGTCCCTGGCTCCGCGTACTACCCGTTCAATAGAGGGTTCATCGGGATTGCGCGAGGGATAGGAACGGGTATCCATGATGATAACTTTAGTCTCACCTTCAAGAAAAAAAACACTCATTCCTGAAAGGACCTTGTTGATGCTCTCGCTTAATAATTCCCCTTTCTCCACCTGCAAGTGAGGAATGAATTCTGTCATAAAGCTGGCCAGGACATCCGTGGAAATATTCTCAGGGGTAAGATACGTCAAGCGCTTAAGGATTTCATCGATGATCGTATCTTTGGCGAATCCGCTGATGCACAGCAGTGCCGCCTTGCGCCCGCCAAAGGTCATCTCCCGGAGCACCACATCAAAGGATGAACCCAAACCCATCACTTCGGTAAGTGTATTTTTGGTATCCTCCAGCTTAAGCGGGATTGTATCATCCCCCTGCCAATAAGTGATAGACTGCTTGAGAGAATTGGACAGCTCCGCATCGCGTTTCTCCTGCAGGGGATCCTCGTTCTTCTTATTTTCCGCCTTATCCTCATTAGTTTTCTTTGCACTTTTTCCTTTTGGATCGGATGGGCTCGCCTGGACTTTCCCTGCTGACCCTTCCCCGGACTGCTTGTCGGCAGCTCCATCATCCGGTTCTGTCTCAGATCCGTCGTCCTCTGACTCCTCATCGTCTCCGAACAATCGGGCAAAAAAGCCCTTTTTCTTGCTCTCCGGCTCCTCTGATCCCAGTTCCTCCGATGCTTCAGCATCCTGTGTACCATCTCCGGCTGAACTCTTAGGGGCACTGGTGCTGCCTTGTGCAGAATCAACGGTTGTGGAGGGTTCCTCGGTTTTTGCCGTTCTTTCTTGATCCTGTGTTCCTTCTTGATCCGGTGTGCCTACCCCATCCGATGGCTCAAGATCGTTGCTATATCCGGTTGCCCCGGCGTCCACACCCATGTCCACACCGCTGTCCACACCGCTGTCCACATCGCTGCCTTTGGGATGGCTGGCTTCATCATCTGTCTTTCCAGCTATAGCGGGTGGACTGTCAGTCGACTGATCCCCTGTACCAAGCTCACCAGAGGCTTCAGTGTCCTGTCTCCCTGTCCCTTCGTCTGCCTTTGCATCAACATCGGCATGTGTCTCGGTCTCCGCTTCCCCGGTCTCCTCGTCATCTCCAAACAAAGAGGCCAGGAATCCCTTCCCGCCGTTCCCCGGCTCTTCTGCACCGGGTTCCTCCGCTGCTTCAGTATCCTGAGTCTGGCAGACTCCGGGAGATGAAGCCTCTGCGTCGGCCTTGTCTTTAGCTGTAGCCCCCTTTGTATCAGGTGTCCGGGTTGCATTGCCCGCATCCGCTTGTGGGGAGTCTCCATCAGCGGTACCCAGCTCTGCCGATGCTTCCATCTTGGTTGTCCCTGTCTCTGCTTCACTTCCGTCTTCCATAGCAGCCCCAGGTTCGGCTCCGGCAGAAGCCGCAGATTGATCATCTGTACTGGAAGCCTCCTCGGATTGCCCCCTGGCATCCTCACCGTCCTTTCCAGACTCCTGTTCCTTGTCATGCGGTTCTTCCATGTAATATCCGCTGTGAACATACTTTATCACACCATAACCTCCTTTTACTGTCGGTACACAAACCAATCGAACAAAGAGCCCGCAACCTTGCCGCAGACCATTGCCATGAGCAGCCCGAAGAGCAGGTGAGTCATATGCAGACGCTTGGCCAGTATAGGCAGCACATTCAGTACCTCGGTCAGGGCCGCAGCCAGCATACCGACAAATACCCCGTCAAACAGACCTACTGCAAGCTCTACCAAAGGCCCGGCGGTAATCCGCCAATTCCAGAAATCTGACATGGTGCCAAGCAGCGAGCCTCCCACCATAGCCCCTTCATACCAATGCACTTTATCGTAGGAGGAGGTCAGCTGAGCCAGCCGGGGTACCATATCCAGTACGATGAAAAGAGCGATTACCCCGCCGCCTACCGCAATGCCTCCGGCAATGCCAAGCAGCAGATTCAGCGCCAGCGTCAGCTGTGCGGTCATGTTCATTCCTCCGAATGCCCGGAGGCTTCATCTCCACGGCGTTTTAGTTTGCTGTACTCTTCGTTGACTACATAATGGTCGATATTTTTCTGGTAGAGGAACATCTCCACTTCAAGCGGCGTCGGCTCCTCGTTCCACTTTTTCTTAAAGAGATGATTGAAGAAAATCACCATGCCAAACCCGATGCCGAGCGAATAGGCAATCTGAAACACATACGGATGTTCATCCCTGTGGCCCGTCAGCATCTCAACAATCCTGACCTGCACCTCCAGCATGCTGACATCAGCATGGAAATTCATAATCGTAAGCGCCGAGCCGAAGAACAGCAGCAGCCAGACCAGGATAAACAAGGCAATGGAGGGTTTCCGCGACTCCACAGGCCCTTCAATCTGCACCAGGGTCCGCCCTTCGCCAATCGGCTGAATATCTGCTCCCGGCAAAAGGTCCTGAATCTTTGGAATGACCGTCAGCAGGTCAATCAGGATCAGATTACCGTCACTTTGGGCAGGGTCCAGCAGCAGGAGTGAATACAGCGGCTCTCTCCACTCCGGATCGGTTATCAAATAAGCCACATCCCGCAGCAGAACACCTTTGCCTTGGGGTACCGTCACCCGGTTTTTGAGCTGTATGTAAATTGCAGGAGCCGGATGGGCAGTCATGGACGGACACCTCCTGAAGGATCTGATGTGAAGCGGCAACGAGCAAGAATAACGGTAGTATGGGAGAAAAGGTTTATTTTTACTCTTGGACTGTACAAAACAATGGTTTGACTTCATCGTAAGCGGGGGGACACAATCACTCACTCCCTGCTTCATACTTCCATTACAAATAGAAACGGCTGCGCCGCCCCTCACAGGACAGTACAGCCGTTATAGGTTTATTGGGAAAGAAGCTGGATATGGAACAGCCCCTTGCTTAGCTTCAGTGAACAGTACCAGCCTCATTTTCTTTAGACTTTACAGTATCGTACCATTCATTCACTTCACGGGTAATCTGCTCACCGCCGCCCGCTCTCCATGACGCCACAAAATCATCGAAAGCGGCCAGCGGCTGTTCCCCGTATATGATCGCACTAAACACCTCATTCTCCAGGTTGTTCAGATAGTCGAGCCTCGATTTCATGGTTTCCGTTGCGGGTCCGGTGAACATGTCTTTGTGGGATTTGTCCTTCTGCTGTAAAAGCAATTTGGCCGCTGCCGGAGTACTTTTACCATAATTCACCGCGATATCCTTCTCCAGCCGGGTAGACGGCTCCTTGCCATCCGCAAGATTGAGCATCGCCTGAAGCTGGGCGTAAGGGATACGAGCTCCGTCGCGGACCAGCAGATAACGGATGCTATTCACGTAGCCGCCGGAAATTTTGTCACTGGGCAGCATCTTGCCGCTGGCGCTCAGCTCATAGTCGTAACCTGCGAACAGCCCATTCTCCAGGCCGCTCCCCGTTTGCGGGGCCGCAAAGTTGTCGAACAGATAATTCTCGTAGGTAAAAAAGGCTTCCGGGTGCTTCATGGCTTTGCTGATCAATGTAACCCCATTGGAGAACGGTGTACCATGGCGCATAACGGTTCCATCCGGTCCGGCGGGAATGACACCCGGTGTCCAAACTGCACCCGGAACATTCTGCAATGTATCCTTCAAAGGCCAGCCGCTCATCCAGTAAGGACCGGGAATAATTCCCGCTATGCCGGCAACAGCAGGCTCCGCAGTCTTGTTCTCATCCCAGAGCGCTGCCTCCTGAGGAATGTAGCCCTTGCTGTGCCATTCTCTCAGCTTCGCAAGCCCCTGCGCGATCGCAGGGTTCACAGAGCCGAACTCCAGCTTGCCGTCCGGTCCGGTGTTCCACTGATCTGGAAGAGCGCCATAAGCACCGAAGATCCAGGAAGGGTCCCCCATCCATGTACTCATCGTCGATTTGAAGCCGATACTTAGCGGAATAACCTGATCGGGCGCCAGGCCGTCCGGATTGTGCGCTTTGAAGGCCTCCATGACCTTCTCAAGCTCTTCCATGGTGGTGGGCACCTGCAGATGCAGTTTATCCAGCCAATCCTGGCGGTACCACAAAATATAGTCATGATTATATGCATAATCAAGAACAGGCAGACCCATTTTCCGGTCTCCGCGGCTGTAGGGATTCCACACGTCCGGGTCCTGGGCCATCGCTTCCTTCCAGGTAGATGAGGCATAGGCATCGAAGAGTTCTCCTACTTCGGCATACAGCCCGGAATCAATCAGATCCTGGGCAATCGCGGTGTCTGCTGTACCGATGGTCACAATATCGGGCATTTCCTGGCCTGACGACAACGCAAGACGCAGCTTGGTCCCGAATGCGCCATTGGTGTCGGTGATGGACCAGAGGGTTTGGATCTTAATGCCGAACATCTCCTTGGCCCAGCGTGTGGCTACATTTTGCTCAATGGATTCACCGTTCTTAAATTTCAGCTCCGGGTCAACACCCCATGCAGTAGTGACCGTAACTTCAGGGTTATACTTGTCCTTGTAGGCATTGTTGTTAGCAACCACCGCAGGGGAGATAACGTCTGAATTGGGATTCGGCGGGATAACCCCGGCACCCTTGTCCTTACAGCCTGCCAGACTGACCGCCAGCATGACACTCAGGAACAGTACCAGCAACCTGATTTTTCTGTCCGAACCCATCATTATCCCCCTCTCTTGATTAAACCGTTCTTCTCTATCCTTCTCGAAATTCATTTGGGGTCATCCTGTAGTGCTTTTTGAACATTTTGCTGAAATACTGCGGGTTCTGGTAGCCCAGTTCCGTCGTAATCTCATAGACTTTCTTGTTCGTATGCTTCAGCAGATACAGAGCACGTTCCATACGCATGCGGATGATATAATCCCCGAGTGCTTCTCCCGTCTCAGCTTTATAGATTTTGGACAGATATACCGGATGGAGATAGACTTGGTCGGCTATCGTCTTCACGGACAATTCATGGCCCGACGGACTTCCGACCAGTGCATGCACCTGTTTGATGATATAGCTTTTCGTGTATTGATCGCTCTCGGAGAGTTCTGCCTGAAGTCTATCCAGCAGCTCAAACGCCCATCCCTGAAGCCTCCCGCTGGAGGAACTAAGATCCTGTGCCAGCAGCGGGTCCAGGACAAGCTCGTCAATCTGATGCATGAACTGGCCGCTTTTGTGGGCAATGTACATAAATGCACTGGTGATGGACAGGAATACCTCATACAAATGTTCTCTGGAAAAAGAGGTGTGCTCCATGTCGCGAAACACATCCTCAAGCTTGCTGCGGACAGCTTCCCATTGCTTCGATTCCAGCAAATGAATCAGGGTGGGCGGCCGGTATAGGCTGTCCAGCGGTTTGAAAGCCAGCGGCTCCGGTGCATGCCGATCCTTGAGAAACACTACTGAACCGGAATCCACAGGCGAAGCCAACACCATGGACCCGAGTCCGCTGCGGTATGCGGCCGTCATTCCATCCGGAAAGACAAACCATTCTGTAACGGTCAGTGAGATCTCCCCCTTCAGATAGTTGCTGACCGCTCTCTGAAAACGCATAATTGCCTCTTGTAACCATTCATGACGTTTGGCTTCGTGATTGCCTGTCAATACAAGCTCGCGCCTAGTTTCATCATTCGGTTCCACGAGGAGCACCAGGCAATCATGAGGGGCTTTGCAGAACCACACACAGAAACGGCTGTGAAAGAGCTCTTCGGCAATGTTGCCGATGGCATATTCCATGAGAGAGATGGAACTAGGGTCCATCGTCAAGTAATGCCTTCCAAGCTGGATGAGCAGCAGCACAGCCTCGGCCCCGGGCTCAAAACCGATTTCATAGGCCCCCAGCTTCTGGGCAAGCGCCCGTTCAGACATTTGTTTCCCAAGCAGCAGATCGTGCATCAGCTTGCCGCGGAGCACACTGAAATCCCCTTTCCGGGTATACAGCAGCTGATGATACTTATCATGGGCTTCCCATTCATCCTTCAAAGACTCTATGGCAGTAGAGACACTCAACATGAATTCCTCTTCGCTTACCGGCTTTAGGATATAGTCGATGGCTTGAAGCTGGATCGCTTTCTTGGCATAGCCAAAGTCGGAATACCCCGTAAGGAGAATACAGCGGAGATTCGGCCAGCGGGCGGTTGCCGCCTCTATCAGCTGCAGCCCGTTCATCCCGGGCATGGAAATATCCGTAACGATAATATCAATCGATTGCCGCTCCAGAATCTCCAGCGCTTCCGTTGCAGAAGCGGCCTGGTATACCTCCCGCACCCCAAGCACCTCCCAGGGGATGGTTCGGGCCAGACTTTCGGTTACATAGGTTTCATCATCCACCAGCAGCAGTTCAATCATTCTTGTCCCTCCCTAAGTGCCTTCTCGGAAGGATCTGCGGGCAGCAGCCAGTACAGCGTGGCCTGCAGACCTCCCAGCGGTGATGGTGCGAAGGCAATGCCCGCCTCTTCACCAAAGCGCAGACGCATCCGTTGATGAACATTCCAGAGCCCGCAGCCCATCTCTTCATCCATTGCCCGGCCCAGCCTCTCCTCCAGCAAAGCGATCTCTTCCGGGGTCATGCCTTGCCCGTCATCCTCAACGGACAACATCATCTTTCTGCCCTCGCAGGTGCCTGTAATCCGGACCTGCCCTGCCCGTGCCACAGGCTCTATGCCATGCAGCACCGCATTCTCCACCAAGGGCTGAAGCATAAGCGGAGGGATGTCCACTCTGCGCATTTGCGGTGGAATATGGATGATGTACTTCAGGCGGCCCGTTCTCATGTTCTGAATCTCCAGGTAATGCGTCACGAACTCCACCTCTTCGGGAAGCGGGACCATCTCCCGCTCCTGCCGGGTGGTGTACCTGTAATAACGGGACAAATGATGGGACATCCCCACCACTGCTTTCATATTGTCCAGCTTGGCCATGCTTGTAATAAAAGAGAAACAATTGTAGAAAAAATGGGGATTGATCTGTGACTGCAGCTGCTTCAGCCTAGCCTCTCGCACATGGATCTTTTCCATCAGCACCTTTTCAATCAGTTCCTGCATCTGCTCCACCATACTGTTGAACCGGATCGAGAGGAAGCTGAACTCGTTTCTGCCCTTGATCCCCATACGGACCGAATAATCCCCCTGTTTGAGCTTTTGAAATCCGCCTACCAGTTGTCTGACGGGCACTTGCACCTGTACGTACAATAAATAGGCAGTAAGACAGCTCATTAGCAGCAAGGCGCTGACTGAGAAATAAAACAGCCGGTTGGAGGTATGGATGGGCTGCAGAATTTCAGACAGTGGCATATAGTCGATAAGGGTCCATCCCATCTTGGAGGAATAGA
The DNA here is from genome assembly GCF_001909055.1 of Paenibacillus helianthi. GTDB lineage: Bacteria > Bacillota > Bacilli > Paenibacillales > Paenibacillaceae > Paenibacillus_AQ > Paenibacillus_AQ helianthi. Next base: position 63,442 of record NZ_LVWI01000037.1, on the reverse strand, counting down.
CAATATTAACACTGTAGGATTTCTGCCCAATCTCCAGTGTCCGGTTCCCGCTTCCGGTCAGCTCTTTTGGTTCCAGCTGCTTCACCAGCTGCTCCACCAGAGCCCGGTCGGCACTGCGGTTATATATCAGCCCTGTACCCTGTTTATAATAGAACGGGTCTCTTCGGCCATCGCTCTTGAATTGATCCAGCATATCCTCAATATTCCGGCTGTCGAACTCCACTTTCATAATGGTCTCTGCCCTTCCGGGAGAGAACTGCGGCATAGAGGGTGTGTAGGAAAACCAGGAGAACAGGAAGCGCTCTTCGCCCTGATCCTTGATGGTATTCACCTGCCAGCCGGTTTTAACCTCATTCCTGAGCTCGTCGTCACTATACGGCAGCGCATCATTCTCCGTCACCATCCGGCGGACCGCAGGGGAATAAAGCGACAGCTTGCTGTTCCAATTGGAGGAGCTTTCCTGAATGCTGATTTTGGTCTGTATGCGCTTAACAAGCTGAATCGCCTTCAGATTCAAGTTTTCTTGTTCCGGTGCCATATCCTTCAGCGTCAAAATATCCGGATCGTGAATGAGCAGGATCGGCCAGGAGGACAGCAGCTCCATCTGGGACTCTACCTGATTCTGAAAAAAGCGGAGCTGGGTATTATTCGAGGTGTTCAGCTCACTGCGCAGCACATCGGTGGTCGTTTTGTTAGAGAAGAAATATAGAAGGGTGATCGGGATGAGCATAATGACCATAATCCCTACGATTTTGCTGAACAAGTTATATCTGTACATCGGTTTCACATCCCGTACCTGAGTCGATAGCTCTTATTGTACAAAGTTTATTCAGGGACGCAAAGGTAATCACTGGAATACACTTGTGTTCACAACCTTAGCGAAACTTTCCGGCAATGAATGCAGTCTATATTAACAGTTATTAACAAAAGGGGAGGGTGACCGCAATGAATCAAGCTCTAAAAACAACAATTCGCCTGGGAATGACGGCTTCTGTACTGATAGCTCTAACACTTCCGCTTACAGCTCACGCTGCCGACAAGGTCCAAGTATATGAGACTTATCAGGATGAAGTGAAGGGAATCGAGCTGTATTCTGTCAGCCAGTTAAATGGCGATCATTTTGATGCTGCAGTTATTGCCAGACAGGCGGATGGGAGCTATGCCAAATGGCAGGAGCCTTTCCATTCCTTTGTTCAGGATGGCAGCGGGCTGCTAAGGTTGTCGGGTTATGATGATCCGGAGCAAAGCTATGTATATGATGTAAAAAAAGAAACCATTATCCGCAAAACCCCCTACACGGTTTCTCCTGACGGCAAGTGGGGATACCTTGAACGCTCCCGTTATCTCTTCGTCCCGGGGGTTAAGCCTTATAGCGGTCACGTTGCCAAGATTCGGGACTATTACCTGAAAAACATGCAAACCCGTGCTGTCTCGATCTACAATTCCACCGAAAGAAGGTTTGACGCCTTCTGGCTGAATGGACATACCCTGCTGGAGAATGGCTATCTCGAGACGACGAAGCAGAATGTGATCAGGACCTATGATCCAGCCACTGGTGAGCGGAAAGAATTGCTGAAAGGCTCACTATATAACTGGAACCGGGCAAAAGGCATACTGCTATACGTCAAGAACGAGCCCCAGCGCCTGCCATGGATCTATGACCTGAAGACCGGCACCTCAAGACTGCTGGACGGCAATAGCGAAATGAAGGCTTTGTTCCCGTATACCACTCCCCCGCTGGTGTCGAAGCTTCCGCAGGAATTAGCAGTGAATGAATTGCCTGTTATCCAGGTACCGGTATTACAGGAGAATGAGTACTTCGTTAATGTGGATGGTACAAGTGTCGGAATTCCTGCGGCATTTGCCAAAGAGGGGGTAACCTGGCTACCCGTTAAGCCTCTGGCCGCTGCTCTTGGCTGGAATCTCCGGCTGCAGCCGCAAAAGTCATCCTATAAGGCAGCGGATTACCGGTATGAGCTGACTGGCAGCAGTGCAAGTCTAGTACTTACACCCTCGAACAGCTTCATCACCGGGGGCAGAATGTATTTGACCCGTGAACAGCTGAAGCTGTTGGGCTATAGCTCCATTGTTCTCACTCCAAATATGGACTACTGACAGCTAATCGCCAGCAGGTTGACTGATCATCTGACCCGGTCTGCTATCTCTGGTTATTCGATAAAAAAGAGGCCTCCCGCCATGTGGCTGGGAGGCCTCTTATTGTACATCAGTGCCCTGGGGTCACTCCCCTCAGGCGGTGCGCTTTGTTGTGGATAATTCAAGGCTTGCCGGTACCACCTGCCGGCTCTGCTGATTCGAGATGAAGAACAAGGCCGTCCAGATGAGCGCAAAGCCGGCAATTTGTGGCAATGTGACCAGCTGGTGGTAGACAATCCAGTTAATCAGGATACCCGTCATAGGAAAGCTGAGCTCGGCAAGCGTAGCAAAAGAGGCTTTGGTGGTGTTAAGGCCTTTGTAATAGAGCAGCATACTGAGCAGTCCGGGCAGCAGCGCCTGCAGCAGCAGATTGACCGCAATCGCTGACGATGCACCCAAGCCGCCATGGATCTGCCAAGGGGCCCCCTCCATACTCGTAATGACGAACAGCAAAGGCAGTGCCAGAATGAAGCGCAATGAAGTGACCGTTTCGTATTTCATCGAGCCCAGCAGATATCGTCCCATCACCGTAGATCCGCCCCATAAGGCGGCTGCTCCCAGCGCCATCAGACTGCTGACACCGATGAAGCTGTTCACATGGCCGAAAGGAATGGTCCAGCCGAAGGTCAGCAGATACGTTCCGGCCAGAGCTACGAAGATCAACGGCCCGAAATTTCTGGGCAGGCGCTCCTTCAGCATGACGGCGGCCAGGCCGATGGCGAACAGCGGCTGCAGCTTTTGCAGCAGAAGGACCGCATTCAGATCGCCTGTGGATAAGGCCTTGGTGAAGAGTATCGTAGCCACAGCCGAACCGCCCCAAGATACAATAAGCAGCGCAACAGCCTGGCGCAGACGGACCGACTTAAGCTCAGCGCGGTGGCGCCACAGCACAGGGGCTGCGGCCAAAAAGAGCACGACATGCTCCAGCAGCACAATCTGTGAAGAGGTCAGTGATTTGAGCAGAATAATGCGGAACAACGGATCAACGCCCCAAAGTGCAGCGCCCAGAACAACCAGCCAGAATCCGCTGCGCAGCGGCGCTGTGCGGACTCCTGAAGATGAAGCGGTAACTTGACTCATCATACATTCTCCTTGTCGATACAAACCCTCGATAAGAGACCAAAACCCCCGAAAACGTCTGAAAAGGACGTAATTCGGGGGTTGTTTAGGGCAAAGGCACAAGTAGAAGCGGCTACAACATCCTTAAAGGACGGTTCCCGTTTCAGCACCTGACATCTTTGTCTTATGATCCTCTCTCATCCGGACTTTACCGTCGGCTCTGGATTGTCACCAGATCAGTTCTTTCCTCAAAAACAGAGAAAAGAAGTCGCGGGCTTAGTTCGCTTTGAACAACACCGCCGGTCAGGAATTTCACCTTACCCCGAGAATCTTGTATTCCGTTATATTTTTCACAATTACAGGATAACGCCGTTTGCTCGTTTCGTCTAGCCCTTTATGAAAATATTCACATTTTTTTCATTAGGCACATCATTTCTGAAGCTCAGGCATCATCTCATTATTTGGAAGAAATAAGAATGTGAATCATATATACTGTAAATGTGTGCATTTTATACATATTTTGCTTCATGAAAGAGAGGCCGTTATGAAAAGACCTGTTGCTCTGAATCTGCTCTATTCTGTTCTTGTCCTGATTGCCCTGGCCTTTGCCGGATTTATCGGCTATTTCTTTGCTGCTTTAGCCCTTGGGCTGGCCTTTTACGCACCGCTTGTGGTGGTGGTTGCCTGCGGCCTGGCTCTTTATTTTGTGATGGCTATTTTTGATTTACTTTCCAGCCGGGTCCGGAACCTGTCTCTTGCTGTCTTCGCCGGACTTTGCCTGCTGGCCACAGCCGGTTATGAGCTGAACAAAGCTTACGTGAACAGCTTCGCTGTGGTGGATGACCATGAGGTAAATCTCAGTCAGTATAAACCGTTCGGTGTCAACAGCAAGGCCGCAGTTCTGGGTAAGTCCGCAACCTACCACATCAGTGACCAGCTTCCGCATCTGGACGGAGCAACGGCTCTGTATCCGCTCTATTCCGCTTTTGTGCAGGCGGTGTACCCGGAAGACAATTATGATCCCTATGAAATTAATGATGATGACATCATCCTGTGCTCCTCCACCGCCTTTGCCTACAAACGGCTGATTGCCGGAGACACTGACATTATTTTTGCCGCAGCCCCTTCTCTCGCCCAACAGAAAGAGGCCAAACGGGCGGGCAAAGAGCTTATGCTTACGCCGATCGGACGTGAAGCGTTTGTCTTTTTTGTCAACAAGCGCAATCCGGTGTCTTCCCTGAGTACCGAGCAAATCAAGGACATCTATGCCGGCAAACTGAAGAACTGGAAAGAGGTGGGCGGCAAAAATGACCGGATCCGTGCCTTTCAGCGGGATCAGGGCAGCGGCAGCCAGACAATGCTTGAGAAAATCATGGAGGACCGCAAACTGATGACTCCACCTCAGGAAGATGTAATGGATTTGATGAGCGGCATCATCAGTCAAACCTCAGATTACCGCAACTTCAAAAATGCGCTTGGCTTCAGTTTTTTGTTCTATGCGTCCGAGATGAACAAGAATGATCGCATCAAGCTGCTTGCCATCGATGGTGTGAAGCCTGACAAAGAGGGAATCCGGAGTGGAAAGTATCCAATGACCGCAGAATTCTATGCCGTAACCGCAGGCAGTGTGAATCCCAATGTAAAGCCGTTTCTGGACTGGATACAATCAGCAGAAGGACAGGAACTGGTGGAGAAGACAGGTTATACCTCATTAAAATAACAACAAGATGTTATTGCTCAAAGTGCTTTCTCGATGTCAAATAAAAAAGAAAGCACCGCCGTTTTCATCTGCTCCAAACCTGGTTGTTCTATCGGAAAATGCCCGGCGCCTTCTAAAATCACACATTCTTTTTTACCCTTTAACCGTTTATAAAAAGGTTCACTTAAGTTAAATGGCGTCATTGGATCTATTTCAGGATGAATAAGTAATATTGGACAAACATCAAAATTTTCGGGTTCAATCATGGATTTCATATTTAAGAAGCTTCTTAGAAATCGCAAAGTAACTTTTGTCCCGGCCGCTCGAGGATCTTTCATAATCAGTTGGGTCAATTCGAAATCATTTGTAATTAATTCCATTCTTGATACTTTTGTAACAGAAATTCGTAACGAATCCAAAACCAAAGGAAAAGCATCCATTGTGAATTTACCCAAACGACTAATCGCCTTATTCGGGGCAATTTGGTCACGAACTTTCGGGTTACTTGTATCCACAAAGGTTGTTACAATTAACCCTCTAACTTGATTGCTCTTTGAAGCCACATGATAAGCCAGCATGCCTCCAATGCTGGCCCCTAATAACACAATCGGTTTACCGTCCCGTTTGATTTCCTGTTCGATCAACTCTGTAAGTATTTCAATCCAATGTAGGTAATCCATAGATTGTAATGACTCAGTGTAGCTTAGTCCAAAAGGAGGGAGGTCAGGGGATACAACATCATATCCATGCTTTTGTAGCATCCGCGCATAGGGTGCCAATAATCTGCCATTCCCGCCTGCACCATGAATTAAAATAACTTTAATTTTTGAATCCGGAGCGTACATACGATCCAGATGGATACGACAATCGTTCCATTCCCACCACTCTTCAGACGGTAAGTTATTTTCTGCTATTCGCAGTTCCTCAGGAAAAAATTTCTGATATTGCTTCCAATATATTTCGGATTCATTGTATGTTAAACGATTAGTGGTAGTATTCATCTATTCGCCCGTCTTCTCGGAAAACACCTTCGGCCAATTAGCCTGTGCAGAAAATAACCGCCGCCGTTTCTCCGCATCCGGGTCCAGCACCACCTGCGTTTCCCCATCAAAAATAACAGTTGCCCGCGAGTCCGCTCTATACGGCGGCCATTCCAGGCCGGGAATCGATGGATCCCCCCGGTGTGCGAATGCCGTCCAGGTCTTCTGCATCGTTTCGGACAACTTTTGCATGTCTGGAGTCACCGTCAAGCCATATTGCTTCAGCAGATGCAGGTTGCCGAACACATACAGAATTTCGGCACCATGAACAGCCTTCTCCAGCAGCGGATGGCCCTGAACCGTCCAGTCAAACCGGTACATCCACACGGGTGCCGCCGCAGACTGGGTCTCCGCAAAGGCAATTGAACTGCCCCAGAAAAAGAGGTCCGTCAGGAGCTCCGCCTGCCCCTCCCAGGACTTCGGATAATCGACGGCAAGCTCCGCCAGATCGTCAATACCCATAAGCATTTCCAGTGCTTTGAGCGATTGCTCGAAGCTCTCCCCCGGACGTTCTTCCCGGAAAAACAGATTTCCCTCGTGCAGATTGGTACCGATCAGCAGCGGAATTCCTTGTGCCGACCCACCCGCTATAGCTTCAGCAGGATCAGCAGGCACCGTCATAGGCTCGATAACCGGCTGGAAAAACATGCTGAGCGCTTCACCGGACAGCTTGTAAGTCATCCGCGCCGCCGCTTCCAGGATCTGCTCCGCCGGAAGGTTATCCAATACCTCCAAATCACTGCCTGGAGTAAGCCCCAGCTCAGCCAGCAGAGCCGCTGCAATCTCTTGGCCCTGCTCCGGCTGCAACGTCTGCCCGGCCCCGCTCTCCATAATAGCCCCTGCGAACAGCCCCTGCGCGGCGGGCATTGCCAGCAGCGCAGCAATGCTCATGCTGCCCGCTGATTCTCCAAAGACGGTAACACGCTGTGGATCGCCACCGAAAGCGCTTATGTTGCCCTGTACCCACTTCAGGGCCGCAATCTGGTCCAGCAGACCCGCATTTGAAGCGAACTCACTGCTGAATGGGGACATATGTACGAATCCGAACGGCCCCAGCCGGTAATTTATAGTAACCAGAACAACCTTGCCGTTGCGGGCCATCCGGGTACCGTCGAACATCGGCTGACTGCCGGATCCGGTCACAAAGGTTCCCCCATGTATCCAGACCATCACCGGCAAGCTCTCCCCCGCTTCCGCAGGAGACCAGACATTCAGATATAGACAGTCTTCCGAGTAGTCCGGGGATGTACCGCCAAACCGTGTACTACTGGTGCTCACAGGCTGATGGCTTACCGGACTGAATGAAAGGGCCTCTCTGACGCTATCCCACGGCTGAGGCGGCTGAGGCGCGCGAAACCGCAGCTTCCCGACTGGAGGTGCAGCAAAAGGAATCCCGCGCCATACCTTCACACCCTCCTCTTCGGCTCCCAGCAGTTTTCCGTATAATGTTGTAACCAGTGGTGCTGTCATATCAATCTACCTCTTCCTGTTATTCCTTGTTATCTTCAATCTGTATATAGAGTCCGGAGCGGAAACGGAACCACTGGAAGACATGGGTAACGACCACTTTCAGTACGGCATATCCCGGTACGGCCAGAATGATTCCGAGCACACCGAACATTTTACCGGCAAAAATAATGACAAAAATGATGGTAATCGGATGTATCTTCAGCGACTTGCCCATGATCTGCGGAGAGATGAACTTGCCTTCGATCAATTGAACAGCCGTCCATACGAACAGCATTTTCAGCAGCATGAACGGAGACGTTACCAGCGCTACGATCAGGGCCGGAGTAATGGCAATTGCGGGTCCCAGATAAGGTACAACCGCTGTACAGGCAGCGACAATCGCCAGAACCAGCGAATATTCAAGCCCGATAATTAAATATCCGATGTAGAGCAAGGCGCCGATGCAGCAGCTGACAATAATCTGTCCCCGAATATAGGACGCCACCTGGCTGTTCATCTCTGACATGACCATGCGGGTCTGAGGCTGCAATGCCGTAGGAATAAATCTCATCAAATAATCCGGCAGCCTTTTGCCGTCGCGCAGCAGGTAGAATAGAATAAATGGGGTAGTTACCAGGGCAAGCACAATCTCCGTCAGCGCTCCTACAAAGTTGCCTACACCGTTCAACGCATTGTTCAGGAAAGAAGTGCCCCACGATGTGACTTTGCTTGTAAGGTCAGTGACATCCGTCCCCACATTCTCCTGAATCTGTCCAAATAGCTTGCTGCCGGTCAGGTTGATGAATTCCTGTTGGATCTGATCACTGTATTTAGGAAAATTATCAATCAGGCCTACCAGCTGGGTGCGGATCATCGGGATTACCGTAAGCAGGATCAGGGTTATAATTCCGCCGATGATCAGATACAGAATAACGATGCCATAAGGCCGTCTGATCTTGCTCCGCCGCTCTAACCGGTCCACCAGAGGGTTCAACAGATAGTAGGCAATCCCCGATAACAGCAGAGGTGCCGCCACGGTATGCAGCAAGACTGAAATCGGTTTAAAGATAAACGGGATTTTGGCAAATACCAGAATATTTACACCGATCAGCAGTACGATCAGCAGCGTTACCACAAATCGGTTATTCAGAAAAAACTTCTTGAACTTTTCCGGCCATACCTGCAGCCTCTCCATCACTCAAGCCCCCTTAACACAATTGCTTCATCCTATGTGTTTATTTGCACTTTGTATTAGCATAGTTAACACGGGGGGAGCAAGTCAAATTTCCTTTTAATCAAACTTGAGGTCAGTAATTTGGCCTGCGTTCATAAACCCGATCGACCTGTAGACTTTGTTAGAGTCCGGATTTTTGCCGTCCGCGTAGAGTACCGGTGTCAATTCTGCACTCAGAAGGTGCTCACAAAGGGCTGCAACCAGTGCGCTCGCATACCCTTGCTTGCGGTGACTTGCAGGGGTGTACACATCGTTAATGCGTGCATGTCTGGCCGAACGGTGCGTGATCTTTGCCATGGATACGGGGGTATGATCCGCCATCCACAGGTACAAGTCACCGGAGGCGGCATCTTCAGCAGCTATCGTCAAAAAATCCTCCGGCCGCAGCATCTCGCCAAAAGCATCCTTCATGAATCCGGTCAAAAATTCAGCAATCACGGGAACCTGTTCAGCCTTAGCTTTCTCCAGGTGTCCATGGACCTCGGCAGGCTTCCACACCTCCGGACAATGATATGCCTCCAGCATCATATTCGTATGATAGAGCTTACCCTTTCTGTTACAAAAAGCCTCCGCAAATGTCTTCGCAATCTCCGGCTGCGCAGAAATCCCGGGAAACTCATATAACTGCACCCGTTCTGCTAGCTGCTGCACAAGACGCTCCTGCTGTTCTCTCTCAAGCTCTCCGGACACCCACAGCCAGGGATTATGTCCCGGTGATTGTGTGAATATCAGCTTGCGGTCTGAAGTGGTCAGCCGGATCGCTGCAGGATATTCGGTAATCCGGTGGATTAGATTATACCGAACCTCCTCCTTCATGAACGCCTCACTTTGCAGCACTTCGTCTCCCGTCTCAAAGCTCTCAAACATTACCGTCCCCCCTTAAATTTCCTTTTCATTTCATCATAGACCTCCCTCCCGCAAAAATAAACAGCCCGCCGCCAATTTATTCTGGCAGCAGGCCTTTCCGTATCCTAGTAGTTTTTGTCAGGCTATCTAGCTTACCAGCTTCATCCGAAGCTTGTCCTTTCCGTCTCTTAAACCAGCGGGATCACAAGACTCCGGCCGCAATGAGATGTCATTCTGATCTCAGATCCGGTCAGTTGGATGCCGAGAAGCAGCAGCGGGTCAGTATCTCTTACAGATACATCGGCTTCTGTCCCATCTTCATTCCGGGGTTCTTCCATCCCAAGACTGCTCATCAGACACGGCTCCCCATAGAAAGCTGAGACCAGCCAGTGCGTGCCTGGAGCAATGCCCGCCAGCAGAGTCGGGATAGCCGTCCGCGGACGAAGGACATTGGTATTCGTATGCGGACGGATCATCACGGCTTCACGGTAGCCCGCTAGCCCCAATACTCCGCTTACACCATGACTGCTGACAGCTGTCACCGCGTATCCGTCAGCGGAGCGGAGCTCCTGAAATGCCGGCTCCAGGGCCACGGCATATCCGCCTTCTGCCGCATCCAAGGCCCGCCCCGTCTGCACGCGGTGAATGCGGATATGCCACGGAAGACCGGCAACCACCCAGGTCTGCACCTCCACATTCGCCCAAGGCTTCCAGCGGGAGTACAGGATATTGTCTTCAATCCGTGTCTCTATATTTTGCCGGCGTACCCGGTACAGATTATCCCCCGCCTCGCTAAGCGCCAGCGTGGAATCGAACGCGCCCTGGGCAATCCCCCATTCCGAGCGGGGCACACTGAAGCCAAAGGCCGTGGAATATACGAATTTCTCATACTTGGCAGAAGTGTGTGTATGCTCATTGGTCGAGAGATGACCGCTGTTGAAAGCTGCCACATGATCCGTCTCGGGCTGGCGGCAAATGACCAAATGTGCAGGCTGCTGTACAGCCAGCGTTTTCAGTTCAGGAAGCGGCAGCTCTTCAGACAGCCAAAAGGGGTGATTGTCCTCCAGCGCAAGCGGCATGAAGAACTTCAGAGACCAGTAAGGCGAGCCCGGTGAATTATAGTTCTCGGCCATCACCAGGTTCGGATAAGCATAGCCGATGGTCAGTACGCCCTCTTCATTCAGGATATCCTGCTTCAGCCACCAGCGCATGTTGCGCAGGATCAGTCCCTTGATCACCCCGTAGGGCATTGTCTCTACTTCAGCAAAAGCCAGCGCACCCCAGAAAGCAGACTGCGCAAACCGGTACGCCAGACTTCTTCCATACGGAAGAGCCGAGCCGTCCCCGGCAAACCAATGGATGAATTCTTCGGCGAACTTCCCGGAACGCTCTTTGAACACACGGGAACGCTCAGGATCTTCATCACCCATCAGCTTTGCGTACAACAGGCCGTAGAAGTGGATGGCAAACGGAACATAATAATCAATATGCCCGCCGATTCCATCGCTGTACCAGCCATCCGAGAGATAGAAATCATCAATCCGGCGCAGGTTGTTCTCGAGCTGCTGCCCGTCATAAGGCAGCCCGGCTGTGCGGAAGCCCAGATTCACCAGCACGTTGAAGAAGAGCCAATTGCAATCGTAGCAGGGATGTGCATTCATCTGATTCAGCCAGGCGTACAGATTGGCGCGCTCCTGGCCGTTCAGTGGAGTCCAGATCCGCTCCGGGATCATCGACAGCGCATAACCGAACGCCGCCATTTCCACAAGCCGCTGGTCATAGTCAGCGACCTCTCCCCAATATTCCTTATGTCCGGGATCAGTACCGTTCCTGATGCCATCCAGGATCAGTTCCCACATGTCATTCTCCCCGCCTCCGGCGAGAAAAGGCACAAATCCCCACAGCACCCGGGAAAAGCCCTCCATTTCCGCAATATCCGGACCATAATGGACTCCGGTTACGCCCAGCTTCACGCGGGCATGCCCATCGCTGTAGTGTGGCTTCAGCGGATGGGCAAGCTGCAGGAAGGCTTCCTGCAGGTCCGCTTTGGTGATCAGCGGATTAGCCTTTAGTTGCTCCAGCGAATTGGTTTTTGTCCGCTGCAGTTGGCTGCCCATCAATACCACTCCCTAACTGTTTCTTTTACTCCCAATAGTAAGGTCCCTTGCCCGTCAGCCGTGCCAGCCCTTCGACATAGAAGAAGTCCCCATAAATCAAGGGTACGTCAATATTCGTGCCAGCCGGGTAATTGCTTGTACCATGGAGAATCAGACCCTCCTCAGCCTCATTGTCCCAAGTGCCGTAATTGCGGTATAACGATTCCAATATCCGGACCGCAGGTTCCCGGTATACCGGCGCCTCGAGTTCGCCAAGCTTGTCTGCGAGGAGGAGCAGCCCGCTTGCGGCACAGGCTCCTGCCGAGGAATCCCGGAAGTTCCGTGCTTCACCGGCTGCGCGAAAATCCCAATGCGGCACATGATCCTCCGGCAGGCGCGCCAGGAAGAAATGGGCCACCTTCTGGGCCGTATGCAAGTATTCGGTTTTGCCGGTATGATGGTAAGCAAGCGCCAGGCCGTAGATGGCCCAAGCCGTTCCTCTGGACCAGGCAGACTCCGGCGCATAACCCTGACCGCCAATGCCTTCGATGAACTCCCCGCTCTCCGGATCGAAACGGACAATGTGATAGACTGAGCCGTCCGGGCGGATGAAATGCTTCACTACCGTATCCATATGCGCTTCAGCAATGTGACGGTAGCGCGGGTCTCCGGTCACCTCCGCCGCCCAGAAGAGCAGCGGCATGTTCATGGCACAATCAATAATTGCATAACCTCTGTTGTCTTCACCTTCATACCAGGGGTTCCAGGCGCGGATATAGCTGCCCTTCAGGTTGAAGCGGGCCGCCAGGTAATTCGCCGCCTTCAACGCTCTGATCCTGGAGACCTCATTGCCGAGAAGCTTGTAGGAAGCCACACTGGTTAAGGTCCACATGAAGCCCAAATCATGGTCCAGACGGACATACTCATTCAGCACTTGGTCCAGCTGTTCCTCGCATTGCTCGGCCAAAGCCCGCAAGGACTCATCCCTGCTGTCGTTATACAAAAGCCACAGCTGACCCGGCCAGAAGCCTGCCGTCCACCAGAACGGCTGCTCCAGTACATATTGTCCGCCCCGACTCGCATGAGGGAAGCCTGCGCCGATCCGCAAGCTGTTCTGCTGTGTCTTCTTCAGCGCCTGATGCCATGCTTCTTCTGCCCACGCATGTTTTGTTTCTGCTATCATCTTTAGCCACCGCCATTCATTCATTTGGAATTGATCATGTCTCCATGAACTGAAACTCGAATTCATAGCTTTCCTGCTTGCCTGGTTTCCCCGTGGTGTAGAAATCCATTCCGTACCAGGTCCTAGCCTCGCCAAAATGATCGCTGTAGACATGCTCCGAAATCTCTGGTCTGAGCGCACCGGTATTATAGAGGATACGCAAACCTTTTCCTCCCGTGCCCCGCAGCAGAACACTGCCCTCCTCCAGCACAGGCTGGCAGAAGGTCACTAGCCGTTCCATCAGCGCCGCCGGGGCTTCGGCAAACCGGAAATCGTCGGTCATCGTAAGTGCAGGAAGGATGTCTGCGGTCTGCCAACTGAACGACCGCGTCAGCCGTTCCAGCGGTCCGTACCCGTAAGCAGCGGTCAAATCCAGCTTCAGCACACTCTCATCCCCCCCTGCCTCAGCTTCCAGCACTTTGGCACAAGCCCCGGCTCCCGGCAGCTGTAGCTGCCCGTCAATAATAGGCACACTGTGCCCCTGAGAACCGTTACAATCATAGGTATACCGCTCTGCACCGAAATATCCTGCCGTGTACTCTCCGCTGCCGAGATCAGAGAGATAGACCGTATCATCCCCCAGCAGAATAAATTGGCCAAGATCATTATGATTGTGCGGCTCGTCGTTATTTCCGCCTTTGGCGGCGAAACCGAATACCCCGGCCGGAGTAATCTTCCGGGTAACCAGCCATTCCGCATCCGGTAAATAGCTGCTGCTGCTGGTCCACTCGCTCCGGCTGTCCACCGGACTACGCCAGATCAGGTTCCGCACCGCCGGTGCCCAGCGGCTGCAGTGGTCCTCCGTATATGAAGCCCTAATCGAAACAGGCGGCGATTCCACTTCAGAATAGATGGCGCCCAGATAGTGGCTGAGTCCCAAAGACACGCTGACTCTCTGCTGCGAATCGGAGAAGTTGGCCACGACATTGCCGCCAAGAAAACATTTCTGCTGGAATGCAGCGATGCTCTTCACCTTCTCCAGCCGGAACCAATCCAGTTCTCCCCGGCTTCTGCGGCGGAGCAGGTCAGCATAATATACGAAATAGCCAAAACCATAATTCCAGTAGCCCATCCCTTCCAGGCAGGCACCGTCTTCACCGAAGCCCTGCAGATAATACTCCATTGTCCCCTGTACCTTGAACAGGATATCCGCAAGCATCTCCGGGTCCTTCAGCATCAGCATCGCTGCCGCACCGACCGATCCCGAGCAGACCGCTGCCCAGTTATGCGTTGCCGTCTCCCAGTGATAAGGCCCGGAGTTCAGATAAGGTCCGAACAACCGTCTCTGTACCTCTTCTTTGATTCTCGTATGTAGTAGAACAGGAAGCCTGTCCCCAAGCAGACAGCTGATCTCACTCAGTGCAAAACCGGTTTCAGCCGAGAACAGATCAATCGTTTCCGGGATACCGCTATTGCCGGTATGGGCTGGCAGACACCATGTGTATTCGTTGCAGATGCTCCATATCATCTCGCAAACCGCATGGATATGGGTTTCCTGCTCCGGTTCCAGCAGAGACAGCAGTACTGACGTGTTCAGCATTCTCCTGCGCTCAAAATAGGGCCGTTCATACTCCAGTCTGGACCCGGTGCGGGCAAAAACTGTAAACAAATCATAGGTAAGCTCAGGTGCTTTTTCCCCTCTGAGCCTGTTCCCTTCTGCACGAATTTCTGCGACCTCCTCCGCATATAGCGGTGAATTCCTTACCGTAGACCAGAATCTGGCTGAATCCCCATTAGGATAATACAGTCGGGTATCGGCTGGCTCCATATTCTGTACGGTTGCAAGCAGTTCGGATCTTAGCATCTTATGTCGCCTCTCTCTACGATACATGGCTACCCACGGTATTCAACGGGCGTTACTCCTGCATGCACCTTAAAAGTCTTGATAAAATAGCTCTGGTTGTCATATCCCAGTTGTTCACAGATCTCGCCAACTGTAGAATTTGTTCCATCCAGCAGTTCCTTGGCTCTTTCCATTTTTAGTTTTGTTACATATTCAATAAAAGTAGTGCCTGTCTCCTTCTTGAACAGCCTGCTAAAATAGCTGGCGTTCAAATGGAGATGATCTGCTACCTCATCCAGACTGATCCGTGTTCCCAGGCGAAGGGAAACATATTGACAGGCCTCGGTGACTTCGGTCCTTTTGCTGCCCCCGGCGCCAGCCCCCTTCGCCGCAACAATGGATTCCAGATGATTATCCAGCCATTCCCGCAGGGATGGCAGTGAATCGATATCCACGATCTCTTTGTGCAGCGTATCCGCCGAATATGCTGGACGGATGAACTGGAGGGAGTGCAGCTTCAGCTTCAGGTCGAGCAGCAGCTTCAGCGTCCAGTCCTTGACCGTCTCCGGAGGATACCGCTCTTCCCGGATCAATGAGATCCACTTGTCGGACACGGTACGCGCCTGCTGTGCATTCCTGCCCAGCAGTACCTCCCGCAGCTCCGCGGCAGCCTGATCATAATGTGCAAACAAATTGCTCACCGCGGGGGTGCTATTGGCAGACTTACGCGGAACGGTATCCCCTGGCATCAGATAAAAACGCTGCTCTTCGGCGTTCAGCAGCCCATTCAACTGCTGCTTAAGTCCTTCCGGTGTTCCGGTGCCCTCTCCGGTAATGAAGGACATGCGGACCTTCAGTACCTTCGACAGGGTAGACTGGAGAATCTTCAGCCCGGCTGCGGCTTCCGCATAAATATTACCCTGCAGACCAGGCCGGTAGGAGAACAGCAGGAACGAAGATTTGACATTGTAGCCAATATAAAGTCCGCGCGGCTTCATCCCGTCCAGCACTTCATTCATCACATTACTCACAGCAAAATGCAGCGTCTGATCTGAGGAGAAACGGTATTTCACATGCCGGTAATCCTCCAGGTAGGCAATAACAGGCAGACAGAATTCCCCCGGCTGGAACAGTCCGTATTCAGCAGCCTCAGCCAGCCATGTCTCCGGTGACAGCAGCGGCTGATGGATGAAATTCTTGATGCTCCGCTCCTTGCGCAGCTCCTTAGTCTCTCCGAACAGCTGCCGGATGCGGGAGGTCTCCCAGCCTGCGCGGTTCTCTTCATCCATGGATTCCTTGAATCTGCACAGCAACTGCACAAGATCCTCCGGGTCCAGCGCATCTTTTAGCAAATAATCCTGCACATTGAGGCGCATCGCCTGCTGGGCGTATTGAAATTCATTGTGGCAGGATAAAATCGCGATCCGCACACCCGGCCTCAGCTCCTTGATACGGGCGGACAGCTCAAGTCCATTCATTCGCGGCATGCCGATATCTGTAATCAGAATATCTGGTATCTCCTGCTGTGCATGCTCCCAGGCACTCTCTCCGTTCTCATGCGTACCCATCAGGCGTAAGCCAAGCTCCCCCCAGCAGATACTCTCGGACAACAGCTCGATCACCGGATAATCGTCATCCACGAGCATCACCTTATACATCCCGTATCTCCTCCCTGTGCGGAATATGCATCTCTATCGTGGTCCCGCTGCCGATTTCACTGCGAACATTGATGACAAAATCCTCACCGAACAGCATCCGCATCCGTTCCACTACATTGGACATACCCATCCCGGAGAAAGAACCTTTGGGCTCTTCGTGACCGGAGCTCATCTCCGTTCCTGCGGACTGCATCCGTCCTGCTATACTCTCTAGCCTGACTTCATTCATCCCTAGGCCGTTGTCGGTTACAGACAGGACCGTATAGCTCTCCTCCACATCCGCACGGATGCTGATCACCCCCGGCTGCTGGCTGAGCCCATGAATGAGCGCGTTCTCAACCAGCGGCTGAAGGAAAAAGCGCGGGACCTTAATCAGAAACGCCCTGGGATCAATATCCAGCTGTACCCGGGCCTCCTCCTTCTGGCGCAGATTCATCAGGCTGACATAGTGGGAGACCAGATCAATCTCTTCATGCAGAAAAATCTCATCCTCTTCACGGCTGATCGTCATCCGCAGCAGCATGGACAGGGAGCTGATCATTTTGGCGCTCTCCGGATCACCTCGCTTCATGACCTTCATACGGATCGAGTTCAGCACATTGAACAAAAAATGAGGGTTGATCTGAGCCTGGAGCATTTTCAGCTCCGCTTTTCGTTTACGGGCCTGGGTGTCAGAGACTTCTGCGATCATTTCCTTGACCCGGTCCAGCATCTGGTCGAACATCAGCCCCAGCCGCCCGATTTCATCATTACCCCGGACTCCGGAGCGTACCAGCAGGTTCCCGCGCTGCACTGCAGTTGTTACTTTGCCGAGCCTTACCAGCGGTTTCGTAAAGGCACGGACCAGAGTAATGAGCAGCAGCAGGAAGACGAAGAAGGAGATCAGCTGGATGACAAACACACGATTAAATATAGAACTGATATCTACGATGCTCTCCTTGTAAGGCTGCATCAGTACCAGCCGCCAGCCGTTGAAGGACAGCTGCTGCTGAACAACAAGATAGCGCTCCCCGGCAATGGCAACGACCTCTGAAGCCTGCAAAGAATTCACGGCGTTCACATACGGAAACGGTTTGCCAATACTCTCCGGATCTCCCCCGGAGACAATATGGTTCTCTCCATCCAGCAGAACCACTTTCTGTCCTGCCGACAGATTGCCGAAAATATCATGAAGCTGATCCTCCATAATGGTCACAACGGCATACCCATAGATCTCGGTGCTATCGAGGCGCAGCGTTCGGGCCACCGTCACCTGATACGGATGATCAAACTTGTCGTAGGCCAATTCAGTGGGCTCTACACCCGCCCAGTAGGACTCCAGCCCCTTCAGCTCTGTCATCTTGCGGAACCAGGGCTTCTTCTTCAACTCGAGCGGATTGTAATCGCTAACAGAATAATTCATATAATATTTATCGTTGGTCAGCAGAATTGTTACATAACTGTTCTGACCAACAACAGTAAGGGTATCCAGCTGTTCGAGCACACGGTTCTGATCCATAAACCTCTGATATTCGTTACCGCTTACATTATTGGCTGCAGCAAGCTTGAAATACGCTTTCAAACCGGGATTGGTCTGGACATAATTGGCGATGGTCAGCATCCCTTTCAGGCTGTTCGTCACTGAGCCGTTCACCAGCTGTAAGGAATCTTCTGCATTTGCAATAGCTTGCCGTTTGACGGCCTCCTGGGTTAATGAATTGTAGATCAGCAGTGTGAGCGCGGCAGGAACCAGAATACAGGCAATGGATGCGACAATCAGCTTATGACGGATCGATTTGGGGGCGAGCTCCCTGAGTCTGCTGATCATAGCGGTGTCCCCCTTCAATAAGTACCCCTGAAACAAGCAGAAACGGCTTGGCCCTCCAGCGAAAAAGGACTTCCGTTTCTGCGGGAAATATATTCTCATCTTGTATACATTCTATGAAATGATTATAGCAAATTATTTTTTATTGGCTGCAATTATTTTATTCACACGGTCTTGGGAATTCTTGATGGTTGTATCCACATCCTGATCCCCGAGGATCATCTTCTCATACTCCTCGTTAATGGCTTTGTACACCTCTGCCTGGTACGTAGCCGGCGGAATGATCGCCGATGCTTTGGAAGCCACAAGCGTGTCAACGAGAGATTTCTTGTCAACCTTCTCCGGATTCTTGGTACCGGCCAGGATCGTATCAATAATCCCCTCCACCTGATCGCTCGTTACCTTGCTCCAGGCCGGAATGTTCTTGCCTTGGACAAGCTGGCCTTCGGTTGTATACCAGCGGACAAATTTATAGGCCGCTTCCTTGTTTTTGGATTTGGCGGCAACGGACACATAGTCCGTAGTCACCGGTGTCAGACCCTTTTCATCAGCAGCATTGTTCTTAGGAAATGGGGCTACGGCTACATTAAAGTTCAAAGGCACCTTTTCTGTACCGCCGATTTCCGTGTTCATCCAGCTTCCGATTAGAATCATGCTGGCAGACTGGTTGAAGAACTGGGTGCGGTAAGCCAGCTTCTGGGAGATCATGTCCGAATAAGGAACGGAAGACTTATCTTCCTTTTCCATTCTCATTCTCAGCTCAAGCGTCGCCTTGAAGTTCGGATCATCCAGATCGGAGGTTCCGTCCGCCTTCAGAAACTCGGAGTTCTGCGGCTGGTTCTCCATCTTCAGCTTCAGGAATTCCATCCAGCCACCTGCCTGCGGACCGTGGAAGTATGCCCCGTAACGCTTCTCTGCTCCTTCGCCCTTCGTCAGCTTCTGGGCATAGTCGGCAAAATCATCCCAAGTCCAGTCAGTAGGCACGGCAAGTCCTGCTTCATCCAGATTATCCTTGTTCAACAGCACGTACCATGGATTGAATTTGCCCGGCAGCGCATAGACCTTGCCATCCAAATGGGTATCCACTTTATAATCTTCTTCTACCTTGAAGCCGTCCTTGGCGATATACTCGTCCAACGGTTCCGCCATCCCCAGCGCAATCCGCTGGGCATATCCCGCTGCGTCACTGAACATCAGGATATCCATCGGCGCGGAGGAGGCCGCCTCCAGATCCAGCTTTTTGAAGGCTTCTTGGGTATCGCCCTTTTCACTCAGCTGCACCAGTTCAATGGTCACACCCGGATTGGCCGCTTCATAGGCTTCTAGTGTGTGCTTCCAGTTGTACGCCTCCTCTGTCCCATAAGTGTAGAGCCGCAGGTTGGTTTTCTCTGTATTGCCGGCTGCGGCTCCGTTCGTTGCTTTGCCCGCATCTGTGTTCGCCCCGCCATTTGTACTATTATTGCTGTTATTCCCGCCGCAGCCCGCCAGCAGGCTTAACAGCAGAACCCCTGCAATCGCCCCGGACCAACCTTTTCTTTTCACCATCATTGAACCCTCCCTGGATAATATCAGTGACTCACAAATGAATTATAGAATACGCTTACATTTGGCACATGAAACAATATTTACTTTTATTGAATTATTTTTACTTCTATTAACCTTTTACACCGCCAAGTGCGATGCCCTCAATGACATTCTTTTGTCCCAGGATAAAGATGATAATCAAAGGCAGGATGGCAGACACCGCTGCCGCCATAATCAGGGAGTAGAACTCTCCGCTCATGGAAGTGAACTTCTGGATTGCTATCGGCAGAGTCAGCAATTTGTCGCTCCGGATGAAGATCAGCGGATTCTGATAATCGTTCCAGGTCCAGATGAACCGGAGGATCGCATACGTGGCGACCGCAGGCTTCACCAGAGGCAAGGCGATGGACCAGAAAATGCGCGGATGTCCGGCACCATCGATTTTGGCCGATTCAATAAACTCCTGGTGGAGACCCATAAAAAACTGACGCAGCATAAATGTCCCGAGCACACTGAAGGTTCCGAGCAGCACCAGACCCAAATGGCTGTCGAACAGCCCGATGTTGCGGTAAATAATAAACTGTGGAATCAGGATTGCCTGCCCTGGAATCATGTATGTTACCAGCACAATCATGAACAGGAAATTGCTGGCCCGGAACTTGATTTTGGAGAACCCATAAGCCGCCATGGCCGAGATTAGACAGGATGCCGCAGTAGTTATCACCGCAACCTTGATCGAATTCCAGTAGTATAAAGTGAACGGATAATCACCAAACCAGACCGCTTTGTAGTTCTCAACCGCATTCCATTCCTTCGGAAGCCACTGGATGGGATACGCAAATACTTCCGACTCCACCTTGAACGAGGTGACCAGCATCCATACAAAAGGCAGCAGGAACAGCACACTTCCGGCAAACATGACCACCGTAACTATGATTTTCAACCCATCGACGCCCGGACGTTTTTCCATATGCTTAACCCTCACTTCTCTGTCTAGTAATTGACCCATTTCTTCTCTGCCAGCCACTGCCCGAACGTAATCAGCATGACGAACAGGAACAACACGACGGCAATCGCTGAAGCGTAGCCAACCTTAAGATTGACAAAAGCTGTATCATACAAGTACCAGACCATCATCGTCGTAGAGCCAATCGGGCCGCCCTGGGTCAGCACCGCGATCACATCAAACACTTTAAACGTAGCAATGATGCCGGTTACAAGCAGGAAGAAGGTCGTGGGCGACAATAGCGGAAAGGTAATCCGTCTGAATTTGGTCCAGGCGTTAGCTCCATCAATTTCGGCAGCCTCGTACAGATCCTTCGGAATGGACTGGAGTCCGGCGATGTAGATAATCATGTTGAAGCCGATGGAGATCCAGACCGAAATCATCATAATGGAGATCAGGGCAAAATGCGGATCGGCAATCCACTTCGGCGGATCAGCAATCCCGATAGCCTTCAGCATTTCGTTAATCGGGCCGTACGAAGGCTGGAACAGTACCTGCCATACAATGGCTACGGCGACGGTCATCGATACATAAGGGACGAAGTAAGCGATTTTAAAATAACCCTTCATATACACGTAGCGGTCGATCAATATCGCCAGTACCATGGATACCAGCAAATACACCGGTACTGTCAGCAGAAAGATAAAGTTGTTGCGCACCGAGCGGATAAACATGTCGTCCTGCAGCAGATTGCTGAAGTTCTGCAGCCCTACCCAGCGGATACCGTCAAAGCCTTGCACAAAATTCCAGTCAGCAAAGCCTAGCACCAGTGTGGCAATGATCGGTATCAGCACCAGAATCGTTACCCCGATCAGCATCGGGCTTACAAAGAGCAGCCCCGACAGCGTTTCTCCCTTTTGCAGCGACCAGCCTTTGCGATTGCGCACAGCCGGCGGCTTTTGCGTTAAAGTCTCCATAATTTGCCCCATGTCTCACACCTCAATGGTTTTGTTATAGGTCAATCCCTTTTCTCTGTTCTCATTATAAAAAAAATACCGTCAGCGCTTTGACGGTATTTTGATCTTATTCAGTATAATTTTTACTTCTTCTTTTTACCCTTGGCACCCTTGTCTGTCCGGGCCTTCAGCCCGCCATCGTAGGTATAGAGGATATGATCCTCCAGTTGTTCCCCTTGGAGCACCTTCCGCACCAGCTTTTTGCCCGCCTTGGGCGTCATCTCCCTATACCAGACTCCCTCCGGGTATGAGATCACTATACAGGCGTCCGAGCATCTTCCGTTACACTCGGTTACTGTGGTATGTATCTTACTTGCCGCTCCCTGTTTCTCAATTTCATCCTCAATGGCATCAGCCACTTCTTCGCCTTTATTCTTTCTGCAGCTGCTGCCGCCGCAGATCAGCAAATGATTAACCGTTCCTTGCAGATTCCAGGTCGTCATTAAATATATACCCCCTTTTGAACACTAATACCCCGCATAAGGATCATTCTAAACTCTAGCCATTCACCGGATGCCCGTCAATAGCGTACAATCGGTTTCCTGGAGTGCGGAGGACAAAGTCTTGGTTACCAGCCTCATTAGATGGGGATAATATCTTTTGCTTGCCGGGTCCTCAAGGCCATTACAAAAAAGAAAAGGAGAACAAACCAAATGAAAATTCTGTATATTTACGCCGTACTTGGCTTATTGGGCTTGACTATATCAATATCCGTGGATTGGTTAACCGGAACCCCATTCTCCATGTCGTTCAGCTTTCTTACCTCGATCTTCAACACCACTACCTTCGAGGAGCTGACCGTGATCATTATATTCTTCTTACTTCCGTTTATCCAACTAGGGATGGATGCTTACAACAGGAAAAAGAAACCCGGCCATTGAGGCTACCGGTACCAGCCGAACCGTTTGCGCACATGGTGGACAAGGAACAGCAGAATAGGAATTACCGCGCAGAGGAGCGGAAGAATGTATTTCAGAAACGCTCTCCCTTCATTCAAGTGACTAGTGTAATTCTCAGCGCTCATAAATGAACTGAACAATACAATGACTCCAACAGGCACAACCAGTTTCCGGTAATCCTGAACTTTAAACAAATCTGCAGTGATTACGGTCGCTGCGTAACAATAGATCGACATTTTAAAGAAAACACCGATGATCAGGGTCAAAATGACTAAGGCATCCAGACGCTGGATAAAGTTAGCCACGTTTACCAGCGTGATCGTCGTATAAATGGGAAAGGCCGCTCTACTATATATATTTTCTCCAAGTACGGATATTTCAATGGCATGGGTGAAAGTGAGCAGCAGCCCGCTTAGGATCACTGCCATGACCCCTGCTCTTTTGGCTTTTCGGGGTTTGTTGAAATGAGGCAGAACCGTTGTCATGCAAACCAGTTCCCCAAACGGAAAAATCCAGATGCTGGGATAGGCAGAGCTTAGCGCATCCCACCAATCGTCGGCCTGAAGGGGAAACAAATGCTTAACGTCCACCAGTCCGGCAGCGATAACAATAAAATTGCAGACCAGCCCCATGATCATGATGATCCAAAAATAAATTTCCGCTGTCCTGGCGAATACCTCAATCCCCTTGTTCAGGATGTACATGACCGCAATTACCATAATTGCATTGATAACCAGGATCGGAGTCCGGTCGTAAGTAGACGAGATTAACAGATCTCCAGCCTCCCGTAAATTACGGGAGCCGTTGAACATCAGCACCGGAATATACAGCAGACTCAGCGGCCAGCCAATGGCCTTACCCAGTATTTTTTGTGTATATCCGCTCATGATCAGTTCGGGAAACTGACGATACAGATCGTAGTAGATCAGATAGAGCAGTACTCCTCCTGGCAGGGCCATTAATATGGACAGCCATACCGCATGGCCGCTTTTCAGACCTATAGGAACTACCAGGGCCGTTCCCAGTTCAAACAGCACTATCATGGCAAACAATTGACTGGGTCCGATGACTTCTTTTCTCATAAGAAAGCTCACCTATCTTTTCATTAGATCAATCTTTATTTTTCAGGTGACATGAACGGAGCGAGCCGCATTCCTGTACCCCGAATATACGCTTCAACCTTGAGATCAAGTGTTCCTTTGGCAAAGATCTGGTCCCATTCGTTCTCCACAGTTCTCCAAGCGTTGGGGTGGGTACGTTTTAATTCATTCCCAAAATTCAAATAATCAACACCCGTTTGCTGTGCCGCTTGGAATGCCTGCTCTATTTCTGCCTTCGTCAGCTTTTCCATAGCCTCCTCCAATTTGATGATTTCCTCAGTATTGCTCAAGTCCACACTGCTCTTGGTCTCATTAATATTCCCTTCCTCACTGACATTCACATGAAAAACCGGAATTCCCTCCCGCAATTCTACCTTGACCCCGGTTCTGGATAATAACACGTTAACTGCAACTGCTTTTTTCTGTTCCCCCGCATCGATGTCCACATTCGTTTCGATGATTTTATTCAGTATCCAGTCTGTTCCCCTGGCTTCGGGTCCGTCGATCCATGTTACCAGCTTCCCCTTCTTGAATACGGCCTGGCCTCCCATTGTGATAGTAGTCTCTACATCCGATTGCTCCAGGTTTGATTTCTTCTTACCTGCTTCTACATTGCCAATCATGCGCAGTCCGCTGACCGTGAAGCCTCCCTCCCCTGTCATTTTATTAATCAGCTCAAAAACGTCAACCCGTTGATTCTCCCCCCACACATTGGAAGTATTTTGAATCTTCTTAGACAATCCGATGGAGGGAATGCTTTCCTGCGGTGTGAATACTTTTAGAATAGAAGCAGCACTTGTGTCTCTTGAGATCAGAACAGCTGTGTTGAGCCTAAGCTCATGGGATCGTTCGAAGATATCCAATACACCGCTGATCCCGCTTTTTGCGATGGACTCTCCCAGTACCAACAATTGGGTATGGGCAAAAAATAGCTGCCGGCTTGCCTGCTTCGAGGTTTTGCGCAGGGCCCCGAATACCGTGTGATCGTTTGACGTATAGATGGTGATTGGGGACGCCCCGCTGTTTGCCCCTTGGCTTGTAGCAGTGGCTGACGGGATGACAACCTGGAACGTTACCTTGTATTCACCCGGTTTCGTTCCCTGGTCTATTCCGATTCCGCTGACAATGGCCAGCTCGTTCAATTCTCTGCTGTTCCAGCAGCCTGTCAGACTCAGGGCCAGTCCCAGATAGGCAATCAGGCAACCTCTCATTTTAACTTTCATTGGTGTTTACCCTTTTGCCTTTAACTACCTTTTTGCGCACATTACTATTATCATTGTTCAGACGCGGCCGGATTTTCATAAAATGAATGGGTGAACGAATTAAGGTGTCCTTCTGCGCCTTAAGGGCAAAAGGAGCTATAGGAGACATATAAGGAACTCCCAATGAGCGCAGGCTACATAAATGTGCGATCAGGATTAAAGCCAGAATAGCTATGCCATAAAGGCCCATAAAGGCTGCAACAAATACAATGACAAATCGCAGCAGCCTTACTGAGAGTGCCATGTTAAAGGCCGGCGTAGTGAAGCTGGAGATCCCTGTTAAGGAAACAACGATAACCATAGCTGGTGAAACAATTCCCGCCTGGACGGCCGCTTGTCCCAGAACCAAACCTCCAATGATGGAGACCGTCTGACCAATCGTGGAAGGCAGCCGAATGCCCGCTTCACGGATAATTTCAAAGGTCACCTCCATCATCAATGCTTCCACAAAGGCCGGAAAAGGCACTCCTTCCCGCTGCGAGGCCAGATTAATCAGCAACGGGGTCGGAATCATCTCCTGATGAAAGTTAAGCGCGGCAACAAAGATAGCGGGACCGAACATCGAAATCAGCAAACAGAGAAAACGCAATAAACGGATCAATGTAGAAATATCAAAACGCTGATAGTAATCCTCTACCGTATGAAAAAACATAAAAAACGTTGTAGGTGCAATGAGCACAAAAGGAGTTCCATCTACAAAAATGGCGATTCTCCCGTCCAGCAGATTCCCGGCCACGCTGTCAGGCCGTTCTGTATTATACAGCGTAGGAAAAGGGGAATAGCCACCTTCTTCAATTAGCTGCTCAATGTATCCCGATTCCAATATGGAATCCACTCTGATTTCTTGCAGCTTTTCTCTTAAATTCTGCAAATTATCTTCGTTTACTATGCCATGTATATACATGATGGCCATACTAGTCTGTGTCACAGCACCCAGTGTCATCGGCTCTACCCACAGATTGGGATTTTTAATTTTGCGGCGGACCAGAGAAATATTAACCCCAATCGTCTCCGTAAAACTCTCCTTGGACCCGCGGATCGATACCTGTGTACTCGCTTCAGACACAGGACGGACCTCGCCTCCGCTTGTGTTGCCGCATATCGCTTCTGCCATGTCTTCGATCAGGATAAGGGTATTTCCGGACAAAAGGGCTTCAAAGAGCTCGCTTATCGTGGTGACGGACTTCCCTTTACCTGGATTCAACGCTTTTTCTTTCATATATTTATAAATGTCCAGGCTTGTTGTCAACTTCTGCCCTTCCTCGTTAACAGTCTGAAAGGACATGGCGTGTGAGATGAACTCATTCACGATCTCCTTATCCGTAAGGCCATCCATATATACGGCAGCAATCCGGGGAGCATCATCTATCGTTTGAAAATAACGGATAATCAGATCCAGACTGTTACCGAGGCCTTCCCGGATATGCTGCAAATTATCGTCAAGGTTCTCTGTAAGCGGGGAGCTTTGATTGTTGCTATCCTCCGTTTGGGACTTTTTCGGTTTGGTTGTTCGAGTAGCCATCATCAGCACCTCCTGCCCATACTATTTGCCCGCTTCCCTTTTTTTATGCAGCATATGGAATAGAGAAACACAGGTGCAAACAGACTAATTGCAAGGATCTATGCACACAAAAAGGCTGCCGGCACGAAGAATTTCGTACGGACAGCCTCTGATTAATCTATATTCAATAAATCTCCAGCCATTAGTGTTCATCCACTACGCCAAGCGCCCTGTTCTTTTCCTTAAAACGCTCATTATGCGAGGAGACATAAGCCACCTTGGGGGCCTCAGGGTCCAAATACAGCTTCGCGCTGTTCAGAGCAAGAACCGCATCAGTGAAGGTCCCGGCAATTAACCGGACCTTGCTGCTGTAATCTACGAAATCTCCGGCGGCAAATACACCCGGAAGGTTCGTTTCCAGCCGACCGCTGACATTGGCACACCATTCGCCCATATCAATTCCCCAATCCTTTAGCGGACCAAAGTCGCTTTTCAGCCCATGATTCACTATCACTGCATCCACTTCAAGCTGCTCATGTTCGCCCGATTCCATATGGCTGATGGTGACCTGGTCTATCTTCTCCCCATTGCTGCTGTGCAGCTGGCTAACCGTGTGAGGAACACGGACTTGAACCGATGAGGCTTTCATGCGGGCAATATTCTTCTCATGACCGCCAAACTGCTCGCGGCGGTGAACAATCGTCACGCTGGCGGCAACGGGCTCCAGCTCATTCGCCCAATCCACCGCCGAATCGCCGCCGCCCGAGATCAGCACCCGCTTGCCGCGGAAAGGTTCCAGCTCCTGCACAGTATAATGAAGGTTCGTCACCTCATAGCGGTCCGCCCCCTCAATATCCAGCTTCGCCATCTGCAGGATACCGTATCCTATGGTCAGGATGATAGTACGCGTCCAGTGCCGCTCGCCGCTCGCTGATGTCAAAATATACGTGCCGTCCTCTTGCCGCTCCTGAGCAATGATCTGTTGGCCCAGTACGATGGTAGGATCAAAGGTCCGGGCCTGCTCAGCCAGCTGATCTATCAGTTTCCGGCAGAGTATTGGAGTAACTCCCCCCACATCCCAGATCATTTTTTCGGGATAAATGAGCATTCTTCCGCCCAGCTCATCCTTGGCTTCAATCAGCTTCGTCTTCAGGTCGCGCATCCCGCTATAGAATGCTGTATACATACCGGCAGGACCCCCGCCAATAATCGTCACATCGAATAATTCCAGCTCTTTGCTCATGTAATCCCCTCCATGTGTATTGGTATTTCAGCGAATTAAGATCGGGTACGGGCCAGCAGATAGAGAAAATAAGGCGCCCCAATCACGGCAACGACAATACCTGCCGGAATTTCGGAAGGCTGCAGTATCCAGCGGCCGATGGTATCCGCCGTAAGAACAAGCAGTGATCCCAGCAGTGCCGAAGCGGGCAGCATCAACTGATGCTTCGGCCCCACCAGGCGCCGAGCCAGATGCGGCCCCACCAAGCCGACGAATCCGATTCCGCCGCTCACGGCGACACTGGCCGCTGCTAGACCGACCGCAGCCCCCAGCAGGCGGAATTGCTCCTTCGTTACCGCCGCGCCGAGTCCGGTTGCAGTCTGATCCCCCAGGTTCAATACATTCATGACTCTGGCCTTGTAGATCACATAGGGCAGCAGAATGAGTATCCAAGGCAGCAAGGAAAGTACGAACTTCCAGCTGGTCCCCCAGATACTGCCCGCAAGCCAAGTGGCGACAAATTGATATTTGTCGGGGTCCAGGCGCAGGGTAAGTACAATCATAGCCGCGCTCATGCCTGCCGCAACCGCCACCCCGGTCAGCAGCAGCCGGATTGGAGAGATTCCCTCATGCCGCTTATAGGCAAGCGCATAGATCATGGCTGCCGTACATGCAGCCCCGACAAAAGCTACCAGCGGAAGCATAAATACCGGTGCGGCTGTGGTTGCCGGATAAAAAGAAACCAGCAGCATCACCATGAGTCCGGCTCCGGCATTGATGCCAAGAATTCCGGGATCGGCCAGATCATTGCGGAACACACCCTGCATCACTGCACCTGAAACCGCAAGTCCGGCTCCGATCAGAATCGATATCACAATCCGCGGCAGACGGAAATCGAACAGGATGAGCTCCTGTTTGTCCGTGCCACGGCCGAGCAGGGTATGCAGTAGCTGGGGCGGTGTCAAATGTATGTATCCTGTGTTCATACTGATCACAAAAACAGCTGCGATCAAGGCAGATAGTACTGCCAGCACTTGTAATCCCCGTCTGCGTCTAGCCTCATCAAAACTTATAGCCTTCTGTTTACGCACCTTCACAGCTCCCTTCTTTCTTTGCGGGCCAGATACAGAAAGAAAGGCACACCAATCAATGCTAGAATCGCGCCCAGCGGCGTTTCATGCTGCGGGATAATGGTTCTCGCAGTGAGGTCGGCAAGCACGACCAGCAGACTGCCAAGAACGGCGGAGCATGGAATAATCCATCGGTAATCCACACCGACAAGATACCTTGTCAAGTGGGGAATAATCAGACCTATGAACCCTACAGCTCCTACGACCGAAACCGAAGAACCGGCAAGAACCAGGACGATCAGAGCACCTGCCAGCTTCACCAGACCTGTACGTTGCCCGAGACCTTTGGCAATATCCTCACCGAGGCTGAGCATGGTAATGGAACGGGATAGAGCAATTGCCCCGAGAATAGCCACAAATACCCACGGAAACATGATCTTGAGCTGGAACCATTTCGTTCCGGCTATACCTCCTGCATACCAAAAGGCCAGATCTTGTCCGATTTTAAAATATAAAGCCACTCCCTCACTTAAAGCCGAGAGTAGTGCACTCAATGCCGCACCAGCCAGTACAAGGCGTTCTGGCGTAAGTCCGCCTTTAGCCAGGGAACCGATACCATATACGACCGCCGCACCAGCCCCTGCACCGGCAAAAGCATACAGAATCAAACCCATGAACGGCAGATTCGGCATAAAAGCAAACACAAGCGCCAGCGCAAATCCTGCGCCAGAATTAATGCCCATCAGCCCCGAGTCCGCGAGCGGATTACGGGTCATCCCCTGCATTATGGCTCCAGCCACCGCAAAGCTAGCCCCGATCATCACACCACCAAGTACGCGGGGAAGCCGCAGCTCGCGGATAATCTGGTGATCCGTAATATCCGGATTGAAATGAAAAATAGCGTTCCATACCACCGGCAGCTTAATGTCCGCAGCCCCGAAAGAGACCGAAACCGCAATTCCCAGCGCCAGGGCAATCAGACCGCCAACCAGGATCAGCGTAGCCGCCCAAGGACGCGAACGAAGCTTCACCTCATTCTGCCGCCTAAGGGGACCTGTGCCGGTTGCTGTCTGTTGACTCATAGGTTCCACCTTTTTCTCATGAAATTGATAATCATTATCATTATCACATTGTAAAGGAAGATGCTGTATTTTGGCAATGGACAAATATGATTTGCAGCTTTTATAGAAAACCAAAACCCCCGGAAATCATCCTGAGGAAGCGACAATTTGCTGGGGGTTGTGAATGTCCTAAAATCTGAAGACTGCATACCATCCGCTGGTTGGTTTGACAACTGCAGGCGAGGCAGGAAGGTGCTTTTATCGGGTATAGTCTTCATATTCATCGCGCCGGTTCAACTTGTGATACATATATTCGTCGTTCTTCAGTTTGTAGAGTGCACCCATTCCGGCAAAGATGAAGAACAGCACCTCCAGTAAAATCATATTAATTATCCTTATCCGTCTCCGCGATGAGTCCATTATCGATCAATTAGAGAGCGGCTTAACGGCGATCAATAACTTGGATTTGTGGAAAATGTGAACTTGATACGAGTGCATAGGACGGACCTCCGTGTAGCTTGGCGGCAATGTATATGTATGCTCTTCCCCGTCAATTACTACCTTCACTTTATCACTCGCCCGATACTGAGAGAGTCGTTCAACAACAGCAGCGTCTTCAGTAGAATAACCCATTACCAAAGCGTCCACACTTAGCTGATAGATATTGATTGCAGTGATTAAGAGGAGAAGATAGGCGAAAAGGGTAAATAAAGATCCAAGTATTTTTTTCCAGAGGGTATTTAGCAAGGCCTGATTTCTTCTCACAGCTAACGTGTACTCAACCAATAGCAGATAAGAAACTACAATATCAACCGTTAATTCAACCAGCAATACTCTGCGTTCAAATCCACTGTACTTCATATAAACTCCAAGATCTAAGAGGATCAACAACAGGGCAAGGCAAATCCTTATTGTATTTCTTGTTTTCATAAGCCTAATTCATCCATTCTGACATTCAATGTAGTCTCTACGAATTCTATTGGGGGAATCATACCTACAGTTCACTCCACTATTCATACCATAATCCTATCCAGTTGTGTAATACAGAATGCTCATAGAGTTACGATTACCCAAAAAAGGGCATCCCTGTCGCCATCTCTGGCTGAGGAATACCCTTCATATCATAAATTCCTATGCAATTCGCCCAGCGGCGCCGAAACCTACAACAGCTTCGAAATCACCGTTCCCGACAAAAGCTGGCCCAGCGTCCGGTCGAGCGGCAGCGGCTTATTACCGAGACATGTCCGCACGGCGGTCAGCAGCACGCGTACATCAAACTTACTCGGATGCACTGGAATCACTTCTTTTTCCAGCGCCAGCAGACTGTATACGGCCATCATCGCTGATCTCACGGAATACTCCACGGTAAAGACACAGTCGTCAGGCACTTCGGCAAATTGTCCGAGGAAAGCCAGATTCGTACTGCCCTGCGGAACAACCTGCGGACGGTCACCCGCCACACGGGGCATAAACTGGGAAGTGATATATGGCATCATGCAGGGAATGACATTCGTCGTATGCTCCAGAATTTCCGGAATCCGGTCCTTCAGGCCGATATGGTAGCACAGCTCTTCCAGTAGCTCGCGTCCGGTACAATCGCTCATCTTCTTCTTGATATAGTTGCCCTCGGCATCCGGGAACAGGCCATACGCCCACAGGACCTTCACATTCTCCGGCTGATTGATGAAATGCGGCTGCTTCGGTGCAGTCCAGGACATCATCCAGTTGGAATCCTTGATCGTGACAACACCGCCCATACCCGGCAGATCACCGGTCAGCTCCAGCAAATAAGGGAAGACGATCTCATCATCGGTAAATGTCATCGTAAAAGAAAGCCATTTCGTCTTGTCAATGTCCCCGCAGAATACTTCAGGATGACCGAAGTCGGGGGATTTGGCGGCAAGCTTTTCCCATAGGCTCCAGCAGCCGCGCTCTGTAACCGAACGGTTGAGAACCGCAGGATGGTCCATATCGCCAAGAGTCGAATTTTCCGTCATCGAGCCGTTCGTTACCATCACCAGATCACTGCGTGAGGTCGAAATAGTCTTTGGCGTTCCGTTCACCCGAACATGAATGGCCGTAACCGTCTTTTCCCCGCCAGTGAAATCCACATCCAGATCGGTGACCTGATGTCCCTTGTCAAAATGAACTCCCTCACTCTCCAGCCACTTCATCAGCGGAAGAATCAGCGAATCGAACTGGTTGTATTCCGTATGCAGGATACCCTTCAATTGATTCATCCCGGAGATCAGGTGCATGAAACGCTCCATATAACGTTTGACCTCAACCACACTGTGCCAATTCTCGAAGGCGAACATGGACCGCCAGAAATACCAGAAGTTCGTGTCCAGGAAGCTCGGGTCAAAAAACTGCTCAATCGTCACCGCACCCAGCTTCTCCTCTGTCACCATCACCAGCTTACCGAGTTGAAGCGCGTGGGCCGTAGACAATCCCAGCGAGGAAAAGTCGGCCTTCTGCCCTGCCTTCTCCACCAGACGGCAGTGAGATTCGATCGGCTCGGCCAGATTCAGCTCGCGGAACTCTTCCAGCACCGTCCGGTCAGGGTTGGTCAGCGATGGAATGAAGCCGAACAGCTCCATAAAGCACTCAAAATGCTCCTCAATCTCGCGTCCGCCCCGGGCACTGTAGCCGTCTTTGGCATTCCCCGCGCCGTCCATTGAGCCGCCATATACTGCAGATTGCTCCAGAATATGAATGTTCCGGCCAGGCATATGCCCGTCACGGATCAGAAAAGCCGCCGCCGACAGCGAGCCGATCCCCCCTCCAACGAGGTATGCTTTTTTCGAAGCAATCCCTTCCTGCACGAGCGGGTTAATTCTTTGATAGGTTCCCATTTTGTCCTCTTCCTTTCATCGAACTGGATAAGTGACTCTAGAACTGACTTCACTATACCCAGCGGAACCTAAGAATTCTATGGACAGCTCGACGCATCTGTACAGGGTTTACACATCTGCGGGAGATTGTGTCATTTTATTGGGGCGGTATGATAGTTAGCCAGACTCCGGGAGATACTGCCGTCCATAATCCGGGCCACTTTGTCCACGATCTGTGCCGGGTCGGTGTTCGCTCCTGCCTTGAGCCAATGAATGACCTGCTCCAGGATTGCCAGGGTATAGAAATCAGCAATATCTTGCATAGCCAGTATATTCACCCGTTCCGGCTCTTTCATATTCAGCTCCTCTACGACCTGAATCACCACTTCATAGATCACCCCGTACAAAAATCCCACCAAATGCTCACGCCCCAGGGAATGGAAGGTGTTCAGGCATATGGTTTTGTTGCTCTGCGTATAGTACAGCACGCTAAGGAACCCCTGCTTCCAACCGGAGCAATTGCGGTATGGCTCTAGGCCTTCAATGATTTCGGTCTGGTAGACCCAGCCAAGCAGCTCATAGATATCCTGAAAATGATTATAAAAGGTATGCCGGGTCACCCCGCAATCGCAGGTAAGCTGCTGAATGGTGATTTTGTGGAGCGGCTTTGTGAGCATCAGTTTTTTGAGTGAGCGGGCCAATGCATTTTTTGTGACTTGTGAATAGGACATAGCTTCCTTCTGCCCCCTGGATAATAGATTGACCTTGCGGATTATTACACTATGTAAAATATTACTATTACCTCCAATATATATGCAAGGAGTAACAGGAAATTCGGGATCTGGAGCTGGGTTAGTGAGCTGTGAATAAAAGCACAAAAAAAGACGGGCAAACCTCTATCATTTGTCCGTCATCTCACTTGTCTTACATTCAACAATTGCATAGCCATTTTCAGGCCCATCATTTCAGCCACAAGGCACTGCCTTCAGCATAATTTTTTCAGACGAATAACCTCAACTAATTCATTAAAAAGTCCAAAATATTCATTCCACTGCCCGTATTGGCCTTGTACAGTTCCGTATATCCGCATTCCCGGCAGCTAATGGTGATGAACTTTTTATTCTGGACATCAAAAAGCTTCGCAAAGTTGCCGCCAGTTGCCTGGAACTGGTCCACGGCATATTCTTTACATCCGCATTTATTGCAAATAAAATGTTTTTTAGCCATGGTGCTCTCTCCTCCAAAAGGTTTCTCTGTTTCGTCTAGAGTATGTGCTGTTACTTATTACATCGGCTGAACACAGACGGAAAATAATCATATTGCCCACAATGATGCTAAAGACGCAGAGGCACACTATGATTTAGTTTGTGGTCTAGGCCGTATTTCATTGGTAGATCAAAAACAAATATCAATATCATATCATCCATAATTTTCCTTATCCAGCAAATCAAATAAATAAGTAATAAAGACCCACTTGGGGGCTTATTGGGCAGGCTCAGACAGGTTATCTGAAAATCTGATCATTAATTATACTTCTAAAATCCAGTTTTGTTCCGCACCAGCCTTCCGGTAGATCGTTCCCAGCGCCAAGGTACATCATGTCCCTGCATATGCAGGCCTCCATACCATTCATCTATTCCTTGCATCAGGACGCGGTCCGCCCTTCCGTTCTTTATCTGCTTACCCAGCTCAGTCATTGTAACCTGCCGGCTCAGAAACTCAGGAATTTGCCGGAAATCCGTATCATCAACAGCCCCGTCGATGTACATCATAGGATGATTACCCGCTGTCAAAGCACGCACATACTTGAAGTATTCGATATCCCCCATACCAAGTACATGCAAGGCATCCGTAACTTGACGGAATAACTCCAGCGGCGTATGCGCCCCGGCTTCAACAGCTTCAAGTGTGGTCTGTTCCACAATTCCCAGGCCATTCTCTACGGAAGGAAGCCGTGATAAATGGGCCATGAAGGCTTCATAGGCAAAAGGCAGGCCGGACGTCGCCAGCTCCGACTTCTTCAGTTCAAGCAGATCAGCCATTTGGGCAGGATCAGATGAAGCATACGCCTGCCAAAGCTCACTTCCAAGCTCAATTTCCCGCTTTCCGATCGTCCGCCAGGTCCCGGATAACGTTCCAAGCTGTGCCGGAGTAAGCTGTCCCAGACCATGGAACGGTTCGATTCCCGGAAACTCCCCGATGCAGAGCAGACTAAGCTTGGTGCGGCCGGGCATATTCCTTTTGAATGTATGCAGCAAATAGGCAAGCATACTCTGGTCAAACAGGTCATGCTCAAACCAAAGAACTACTTCGTCGTACCGGGTATAGTCGCGGAGCTTACGCTCCTGTTCCTCACAGCCCGCTATATACTCATTAGCCGGAATACCGAGCGTTGCCTCCAGCACCAGAGAGCGCTTCGCACGTTCCTCCGGCCGGGAGAGGTCTTCAAATATTGGACCAGAGGAATAAATCTCCCTCCATACCCATACATCCCCTTGAACAATTCCTTGCTTTAGCATGTTACCCACCGTATCTCCATTCACAATATGCAGCATATTTGCGCCCCTTTCGTATAAATGATTGAACACGGAAGCCAGATCGGCAACCGGGAGTGTGCCTTTCAGCTTTTGGCGTGCATCATGCAGCCTTTTCTTGAGTGTCTGCACCGGAGTCCCGAGATAAGCGGAAATCTCCTGGAGGGAATAGCCGTAGAAATAAAACAGCTGCACCGGGACCCTAAGCTTGGCGGATAACGCGGCCACCGAGTTTTGCAGCACCTGCTCCTCCGCATATCGTTCCGCAACCTCCGCCGCACCCGGCGCATTCTGCAAACCCTGCAGTGTTTCATCCAGAGGAATCGTGGGTTGAAGCTTGCGCCGGAGTACACGCTGACCTTGCCTTACGACAATCGTCTTGAACCAGCCCGGAAAGGCAGCCGGGTCGCGCAGCTTGTGCAAATTCAGAAACGTTTCAAGGCATGCCTCCTGAACTGCATCCTCCGCCAGATGGACGTCTTTCAGCATGTCGTAAGCGACCGCGTATGCCATCCCCCGGCAATGCACCATCAGCTGTGCGAACGCCTCAGCATCTCCTTGTCTCGCCTTCTCCACCCACTGCCGCATGTCCGCCATCCCCTTCACTTTCATGTTCTTATACTATAGGTGCCATAATCACGGGCAAAGGTTACATTGTGCCGGAGAAGAAGATAATGGATAGATAAACCAATCGAACTATCCCGGAATAGTAACCATAAACCCATTCCCGCTTACAATGGATATCTTGATATACAGTGTAATGAATACACACAGGTGCCGCCACATTTTATTCTTTCTGCAATACAAGAAAGCATTCCCTTGGAAAGAAGTGGACAGCCTGGCATTTGTAAACGTTCAGCTCCAAGGCGTTGTTTATTTAAAAAGAGGGTTTTAAAATTCTTGAATAGAATAATTTATGAGGTAATCAATTTGTACACATAAGGAGATCAATCTATGGCAAAAAACAAATTGCTAAGAATGGACAATGTTGGCATTGTTGTAGAATCCCTTGATGACGCAATTTCTTTCTTCGAGGAGATTGGCTTGAAGCTCGAAGGGCGAGCCACTGTCGAAGGGGAATGGGCTGGTCGCGTAACCGGGCTGGGTTCACAGTGTGTAGAGATTGCTATGATGGTTACCCCAGATGGCCACAGCCGAATTGAGCTTTCGCGATTTCTCACCCCACCCACTATATCAGATCACCGGACGGCTCCTGTAAATGCCCTCGGTTATCTGCGTGTCATGTTCACTGTTGAAGACATTGACGAAATGGTATCCAGACTCACTAAGTATGGTGCTCAGCTCGTTGGCGAAGTGGTTCAGTACGAGAACTCGTATCGGCTTTGCTACATTCGTGGAACTGAAGGACTTTTAATCGGTTTAGCGGAACAACTCGATAACCAAATCCCATAAGTATAATACATGTTCATTTTGCTATATGTTGTCGTTTAATGCATACTCAGAACAAAACATGCCTAACAATAGCAATACAAAAAGCCGCCCCTCACGAGGCGGCCTTCAAACGTTCATTTCACCCGTCACATTCACTACTCGCCCTTAACTTCCAGCTCATACCACTTCTATATTCTTCACCAATCTCTTGCTGTCTTACCGCAACCCTACTGTGCGATCTGCTCGCGGATATTCGCGAGAATCTTCTTCTCCAGCCTCGACACCTGGACCTGCGAGATGCCGAGGCGGCTGGCGACTTCGGATTGGGTCTGGTCGCGGTAGTAGCGCAGGTAGACGATCAGGCGCTCGCGCTCAGTCAAGGCCCCGATGGCCTCGTTCAGCGCCAGCTTGTCGAACCAGCGCTCCTGTGTCTCGTCAGCAATCTGGTCGATCAGCGTGATCGGGTCTCCGTCATTCTCGAAGACGGTCTCGTGGATCGAGGTCGGCGGCTTGTTGGCCTCCTGGGCGAACACGATTTCTTCGGGCGTGACCCCCAGCGCTTCTGCGACTTCCCCGATGGTCGGCAGACGGTCCAGCGTCTTGGACATTTCGTCCTTCATTTTGCGCACCCTGTTGGCCATTTCCTTGAGGGAACGGCTGACCTTGAGGGTGCCGTCGTCCCGGAGGAAACGCTGGATCTCGCCGATAATCATCGGCACGGCATAGGTGGAGAATTTGACCTCGTAGCTGAGGTCGAATTTATCAACGGACTTTAGCAGTCCGATACAGCCGATCTGGAACAAATCGTCAGGCTCATACCCGCGGTTCATAAACCGCTGCACCACCGACCAGACGAGGCGAATATTACAGTTAACCAGCGTATCGCGGGCCAGATTATCTCCGGCTTGACTGAGTGCGATCAGACGTTTGACCTCCGCATCGTCCAAATAGGTCGGCGGAGCTTTTTTTGACTCTGCATCCATGGCTCCAACCCCTAATTGTATAAAGCTTTTTTCGAGACGATGGTTTTCTTCATTGAAATGGAGGTACCGCGCCCCGGTTCACTTGCAACTTCGAATTCATCCATGAAATTCTCCATAATCGTAAAGCCCATACCCGAGCGCTCCAGCTCCGGCTTGGAGGTGTACAGCGGCTGCTGGGCCAGCTCGAGATCCTCAATTCCCCGGCCTTTGTCCTCAATGGTAAGATGCACGGTTTCATCCTCGATGGAGGCGGAGATGCTGACAACTCCTTCAGGATCACTATCGTAACCGTGGATAATGCAGTTGGTAACAGCCTCCGACACCACCGTCTTCAGGTCATTCAGCTCTTCCATCGTAGGATCAAGCCGGGAGACAAAAGCTGCCACTACCACACGTGCGAATGATTCGTTCTCCGACAGTGCGGCAAACTGGACACTCATGAAGTTACCCGCTTCACTCTTTGTCATAACGCAACCTCCAAATCCGAGAGTGCAGCGCTCTCGTCGTCATATAGGGGCATGATTTTGAACAAGCCCGACATTTCCAGCAGCCTTTTTACAGGTGCGGTGGCGTCACAGACAACCATTTTCCCGCCTTTGCTGCGGATGAGCTTGTACCGCCCGAGAATGACGCCTAAGCCCGAGCTGTCCATAAACTGCAATTCCTTCAGACTGAGAATCAGATGCTCTACCTGGCCCCGCATAATTGCTTCATCCATATCCATACGTACATACTCGGCTGCGTGGTGGTCCAGCTCTCCTGACAGCCGTACAATCAGCACACCTCTGTGATGCTCCATCTCCACATGAGAATTCATACCTGCCACTCTCCTCTTCGTTGCTTTGAGAAAACGTCCTGTACATCAGTTCTTTCCCCTACAAGGACAAGGTTTTCTACGCGGGAATTCTATAATCCTGCCTCACGACAAAACTAGAAGAAAACCCCTACGAATCAACAGAAAGCCTGAGACTAATCTACAAAATACAAGAAATTAATCAGCCCTGAACATGGAGCCCGTGGTCCGTTTGAACAGCCTCCACCAGCCTGCCTTCGGCACATCTGCGTCTGCCTTCAGCTCATATTGCTTCACAATAGTTGTTCCCTGATAGACAACCAGCTTGCCTACCGTTTGACCTGCCTTTACAGGGGCCTTAATGCTGTCCGGCACCACGAGCTCATGACGGATGCCCTCCTGGGTAATTCCTTTCTTCAAAAGCACACTGTAGGTTTCTTTGGCGACTAGCGGAAGCTGGGTCTTCACGCCTTTCTCAATTTTTACACTGCCGATGGCGTCTCCCGCTTTGTGAATCGTATGGACTTTATATTGGGAAAAGAGGTAATCGAACATCGCGGACACTTCACTGTTACGGGTTTTGGTATTGGGTTCGCCCAGCACCACCGCAACGGCACGCAGTCCATCTCTGGCCGCAGTTGCGGAGAGGCAGAACTTGGCTTCGGACGTATAACCTGTCTTCAGGCCGTCAGCCCCTGTATAAAAGCGCACAAGCTTGTTCGTGTTCACCAGCCAGAACGGCTTGGCCGAGTCCTTGCGCAGGTAATCCTGATAGGAACCGGTGTACTTGATAATCCGTTCATGCTTCAAGAGCTCCTGGCTGATGACGGCAATGTCATGGGCGGAGGAATAGTGATTCTCGGCCGGCAGACCGTTGCAGTTGGCAAAATGCGTGTCCTTCAGGCCAAGCGCCTCGGCCTTTTGATTCATCTGATCGACAAAGGCGCTCTCCGAACCGGCCAATTTCTCGGCCATCGCCACAGAAGCGTCATTGCCTGAGGCCATGGCTATGCCCTTAAGCATTTCATCCACAGTCATTTCTTCGCCGGGCTCCAGAAAAATCTGCGACCCGCCCATCGACGCGGCATATTCGCTTGTCCGCACCTTGTCGGTCAATTGCAGCTTGCCTTCATCCAGTGCCTCGACGGTCAGCAGCATGGTCATGATTTTGGTAATACTTGCCGGCGGCAGCTTATCGTGGCTGTTCTTTTCATAGATCACGGTGCCGGTGTTCGCATCCATCAGAATGGCAGAGCGCGCTCCGGGTGCCAGATCCACAGCAGCGGTGTTCTTACCGGTGTCTTTAGCTTTGGTTTTTTCCTCTGCATACGCGCCTGAAGCTGAGCCCAGAACCGAAGCAGCAACACACAGCACGAGCAGTACATAACGCATTTTTCTCACAATGGTTCCCCTCCTGAACATTAACCTTCATTTCACAGGTACTGTGTTCCAGTCTGGTCAGAAAGGGTGAAAATTATTCCATTTGTGCGTAAAAAACAGGTTCGTCTCCGGTGAATCCCCCCCTGAAGTGCAGACTCCGCAACATTTCCGGAATAAATGGTTCATAAAAGAAGTTTGCATCCCTTTTCAGCAGGGAGCATGATATGGTGAACTTCCACTTTTTTATAAAAATGAGTTGTTTTTCATTT
The DNA here is from genome assembly GCF_001909055.1 of Paenibacillus helianthi. GTDB lineage: Bacteria > Bacillota > Bacilli > Paenibacillales > Paenibacillaceae > Paenibacillus_AQ > Paenibacillus_AQ helianthi. The sequence continues at coordinate 23,612 of NZ_LVWI01000037.1, read as the reverse complement.
TAAAGCATTCTAAGATAGTTTCAGACATCGATGTACTCTATATGAAAGAGAAGATCATATGAACGTGACAATTGAAAACATACCGTCCTGTACAATTGTATATATGAGACAGATTGGTCCTTATGGAATAGCAAATTCACAATTAATGGATACATTCAAAAGGTGGGCAGCCTCTACTCCAATTTTTAATACAATGTCTGTGATCCTTGGAATTGCCCAAGATAATCCTGCATTTGTGAAACCGGAACATTGCCGCTACGATGCGTGTCTGGTTGTTCCTGAGGATTACTGTGTCCAATCTGATGAAGTCAGCTTAGGCAGTATAAGCGGAGGAAGCTACGCTGTATTTATGATCCCTCATACAGCAGAAGCTGTTCAAAAAGCCTGGGGTGAAATCTTCACGGAGTTGAAGAACCGAAGGCTGAGTCTGGATGAAACAAGACCCATCCTGGAGCGGTATAGTATGGAGCTTGTTAGTAATCATTATTGTGAGATTTGCGTTCCACTTCATTAAGAAAAAGCGGCAGTCCAGGACGTTTCTGTCCATGGCTGCCGCTTTATTTTTGCTTAGAGTCTTTCCACACCAAGCACTATAATCCCTGTCTGCCTAATACCGTGTGACCCCATCCTTGGTCACCAATGCGAAGACCAGCGGTTGCGGGGGAACCGGCTCGGCGGAAATCAGGTAAGCTTCCAGCACCTTGGCTTCCGCTTCCTGCACCTTGTTCACTCCGGCGTCGTTCACATGCAGGACAGCGAGTGTTTCGCCTGCAGCTACAGCATCCCCGACTTTCTTGGACAGCTGAATACCGACCGCCAGATCAATGACCGATTCCTTCGTTTCCCGGCCGGCACCAAGCAGCATGGCAGCGATGCCAATTTGCTCAGCCTGGATGCTCTCCACGTACCCGGAAGTCGCTGCCTTCACTTCGATGAAGGTCCGTGCGGACGGCAGTGTATCGGGCGACTCCACCTGGGTTACATCTCCGCCCTGGGCCAGGACGATCTGCTTGAACTTAGCCAGTGCACTGCCATCCTCAATGTGGGTCTTCAGGATCGAACGCGCTTCGGCCTCATCCTTCGCTTTTCCCCCAAGGACCAGCATCTGACTTCCAAGAATCAGGCAGACCTCTTCCAGATCTTTAGGCCCGTGACCCTTAAGGGTTTCGATGCCTTCCTTGATTTCCAAGGCATTGCCGATGCCGTAGCCCAGGGGCTGGTCCATGTCGCTGATGACCGCAACCGTGTTACGACCCAGATGGGTTCCGATATCGACCATGGCCTGGGCCAGGGCGATGGAATCGTCCAGCGTTTTCATGAATGCGCCGCTGCCGGTTTTGACATCGAGTACAATGGCATCGGCGCCGGCGGCAATCTTTTTACTCATGACGGAGCTCGCAATCAGCGGAATGGATTCCACCGTCGCGGTCACATCACGCAGCGCGTACAGTTTCTTGTCCGCAGGGGTGATATTGCCGGACTGGCCGATGACAGCCGCACCGATCTCGCCAACCTGGGTGAAGAACCGTTCACGGTCCATCTCCACGGAGAAGCCGCTGATCGACTCCAGCTTGTCGAGAGTGCCGCCGGTATGTCCCAGACCGCGGCCGGACATTTTGGCGACTGGTACTCCGGCAGAGGCTACGAGTGGAGCAAGCACTACTGTAGTTTTATCGCCCACACCGCCTGTGGAATGCTTGTCTACCTTGATGCCCGCAATCGGACTAAGGTCAACCTGGTCACCTGACATGGCCATTTCCAGGGTCAGATCACCGGTTTCACGTGCGTTCATCCCTTGGAAGTAGACCGCCATTGCCCAAGCAGAAATTTGATAATCCGGAATTTCACCCTTGCTGTAGCCCTGGATCAGATAAGCAATTTCTTCACGGCTCAGCTCGCCGCCGTCTCTTTTCTTTTGAATCAGATCAACTGCCCGCATTATGCCTGCACCTCACGCACAAAAGCGCGCACCAGGCCGATAAATTTCGGTTTTGTCAGGTTTGCCACCTTTACCACCTGCTCATGCGTCAGCGGCTCCAGCTCATCCCCAATAGCCATATCGGTAATACAGGTAATACCCAGCACCCGCAGCTTGCTGTGGCTGGCAACAATCACTTCCGGCACCGTGGACATGCCTACGGCATCTCCGCCAAGAAGGGCGAGCATTTTGAGCTCAGCAGGTGTTTCGTAGGTTGGGCCGCTGATTCCGGCATAGACGCCTTCCTGCAGCACCAGTGCTTCGCCGTCCACACCTTTGACTCCAGCCGCCAGCTTTTGGGCCAGAACGATATATTCAGGATCATACGCCCGGGACATATCCGGGAAACGAACACCCAGCTCCGGATCATTAGGTCCGATCAGCGGGTTGTCACCGGTCATGTTCAGGTGGTCGGTAATCAGCATCAGATCTCCGGCTTTGAATGAACGGTTCATGCCGCCGCCCGCATTGGTAATTACCAGCGTTCCTATGCCAAGCTTAGCCATTACGTATACCGGCAGTACAACCTTGCGCATGGCATAACCTTCATAGTAATGGAAACGGCCCTGCATAATCATAACGTCTTTGCCTTCCAGCTTTCCGATGACGAACCGTCCGGCATGGCCTTCCACCGTCGAACGCGGAAAGTGGGGGATTTCCCCGTAAGGCAAGTAAATGGCATCTTCAATCTGGTCGCCCAGATCGCCAAGACCCGAACCCAGAATCAGTCCGATCTTTGGAGCGTATGCACCCAGTTTGGATTGAATATATTCAGCAGCTTCTTTGACCTGCATGCCATAAGGGGTATTTGCGTGTTGTGTCATAAGTAACGTCCTCCCTATATCAATTGTGTATGGTGTAAAAGTCAGTTCAGCTGAGGCCTCAGCCTACATCTTCGGAATAAACGCCAGGACCAGCTTCAAAAAGTGCTCCCGCACACGGTCCGCCGTCTCCATAACCTCCGCATGGTTCAGCGGCTGGTCCAGAATACCGGCAGCCATATTAGTGATACAGGAAATACCCAGCACCTCAATGCCGGCATGACGGGCAACAATGGTCTCCGAAACGGTAGACATCCCGACCGCATCCGCACCCTGGCGGCGAAGCATCACGATTTCAGCCGGTGTTTCGTAGTTGGGTCCAAGCAGTCCGGCATATACACCTTCCTTGAATTCAAACCCCTGTACTGCCGCAGCTTCTTTGGCCACTGCTATCAGACGGGGGCTGTAGGCTGAGGACATATCAGGGAAGCGCACACCCAGCGCATTGTCATTGGGGCCCGTCAGCGGATTGCGTCCGGTCAGGTTCAGATGATCGGTGATCAGCATCAGATCCCCAGGCTTGAAGTCTGTGTTCACGCCTCCGGCGGCGTTAGTCACCAGCAGGCTGGCTACTCCCAGCTCCTTCATTACACGAACGGGAAAGGCTGTCGTTTCCGGGCCATAGCCCTCATACATATGAAAACGGCCCTTCATCATAACCACACGGCGTCCTTCGATCATGCCAATCAGCAGTTCACCCTCGTGTCCTTCCACCGTAGATACCGGGAAATGCGGAATTTCATGGTAGGGAATGACCACCTCATCGGTGATCAGATCCGCCAGCACGCCAAGACCCGAACCGAGGATCAGGCCGATCTCCGGGGCAACCGGACATTTATCTTTGATATAGATTGCTGCTTCCTGAATATTGCTCTGAGTTACTACGTTCATGATTATATTGCCTCCTAAAGGGGTTGTGGGATTACTTCAATTCCGCCAAAAAGCTTGTCCCGTACTGCGGCGCTTTCGCCCCGAAGTTGTCGGCAATCGTCGCTGCCACATCCGAGAACGTCTGCCGGATGCCCAGGCTATCCGGGTTCTTGAACCGCGGACTGTAGACCAGCAGCGGCACATATTCGCGCGTATGATCTGTTCCGCTGTGGATCGGGTCATTACCGTGGTCTGCCGAGAGGATCAGAAGATCGTCTTCCGTTAACGTCGAGAGCAGCTCAGGCAGCGCCTGATCAAACACCTCCAAGGCATGACCATAGCCCTCAGGATCACGGCGGTGGCCGTACAGGGAGTCGAAGTCTACCAGATTGGTGAACAGGAAGCCGTTAAAAGGCTTGCGCAGCTCTGCAATTGTAATTTCGATACCATGTTCATTGCTTTTGGTCGGATAGGAGGCTGTAACCCCTTCACCCGTAAAAATATCATTGATCTTGCCGACGGCAATCACGTCTTTGCCGATATCCTGCAGCGCATTCATTAGGGTTGGCTCAGGTGGCTTCACCGCATAATCATGACGATTCGGCGTGCGTACGAAGTTCCCCGGTTTGCCCACATAAGGTCGGGCGATTACACGTCCCACCGAGAATTCAGGAGCCATCGTCAGCTCACGGGCGATAGCGCATGCGCGGTACAGCTCTTCCAGCGGGATAATATCCTCATGCGCAGCAAGCTGAAATACACTGTCTGCAGATGTGTATACAATCCAGGCGCCTGTCTTCATCTGCTCCTCACCATACTCTACCAGTATCTCCGTACCGGAGGCCGGTTTGTTGCCAATCACCTTGCGGCCGGTAGCGGCTTCAAACTTCTCAATCAATTCAGCAGGGAAGCCGTCAGGGTAAGTATTGAAGGGAATCTCAATCTTGAGTCCCATCAGCTCCCAGTGTCCGGTCATCGTATCCTTACCAACCGAAACCTCCTGCATTTTACCGTAATATCCGGTTGGGGCAGCCACAGGTTCAAGCGGCGGCAGCGGTGCAATATTCGCAAGGCCAAGCTGCTGCAGGTTAGGAAGCTTAAGACCCGGCACCCGTTCCAGAATATGGCCCAGCGTATGGGCTCCTTTATCTCCAAAACCTTCGGCATCCGGCGCTTCACCGATACCTACACTATCCAGTACAATAAATCCGATTCGTTTAAATGAGGACATTGCCGTCTTCACTCCTTTAGTAGTATGCAAGACTTGAGCCGCTGATCTTTCAAATGAGTACCACCTGGTGGTGCCTTAGGTTTCAGTATGATTCCATCATAGCGATCTTACTCACAAAAAGCATCTTTTGCCGACTGCGGACTTGATTATTGTAAGTGATCTCTTAGATTAAACGTGTTTCCGGTTATCTGGCCCGCGGATGATGGCTCTCATAGACATCCTTCATATTCTTACGCGCAATTCCGCTATAAATCTGGGTAGTAGAAATATCAGAATGTCCCAGCATTTGCTGTACGGAACGCAGATCAGCCCCACCCTCCAGCAGGTGTGCCGCAAAAGAATGTCTTAAGGTATGCGGAGTAATGTCCTGCTCGATCTGGGCTTCGCGGGCGTATTTCTTAATGATTTTCCAGAATCCCTGACGGGTCAGCCTGCCACCCAGACTGTTCAGGAACAGGGCTGACTCATCCGTATTCCCGCGAAGCAGCTTGTCCCGCATACCAGCCGTATACCGGGCTACACATTCAGCGGCCATCTCCCCCATGGGAACGATCCGCTCCTTCCCGGAAGATCCGGTGCAGCGCACATACTTCATATCTGTATGCACATCCTCCACATTCAGCGAGATCAGCTCGGAGACGCGGATACCAGTGGCATAGAGCAGCTCCAGCATCGCCTTATCGCGTTTGCCCGGGGGAGTGTCTTCACCAGGTGCTTCCAGCAGCCGTTCCATCTCTTCCACACTCAGTATTATCGGCGGCTTGCTGCTTGGTTTGATTTTGTCCATATCCAGCGTCGGGTCCTGCCCGATCAATCGTTCCTTCAGTAAATAGTGAAAAAAAGCCCGGAGTGACACCGTATTCCGGTTCACCGTTGCGGCTGCGCGCCCTGCTCCCCGCTGTGCCGCGAGATAGAGCATAATATGTGATCTTTTGATCTCTTCCGGCGAGGCTAAGCCACGCTCTTCGGCAAAATCCATAAACTGTGAAATGTCCCGTCCGTAGGACTCCAGTGTGCTTGGCGACAAGCCTTTGTCTTCGGATAAATACTGCATAAACGGCTGCAAATGTGACTTCATCAATCCACGCTCCTGTCTTACTCAGGCTGCTCTTCACGATTCTGGAGCATTTTAGGCATAGGGCTCGCGGCAAGCTTTTAAGGGTAGGCCATGTGCGGTCCCACCCTTGTCTTTTTCGACAGACTCTCAGCTATTTCCTGCTTATGGAGTAGTGTTCACTCACCGTACCAGTAATAAAACCGCAATCTCTCCCCCGCGCCCAGCGCTTCGGGACTATGCGGAACCTCTTGGAATGCCCGGACGGCCGTTCCTTCAGGGATTTCATGATGCTCATAAGGATTGATCCAACTGCTGATCCAGCTCATGGCATAATAAGCAAGGCAGCTCATGGCCACCAGCAGTGTCATAAAATACAGCCGGCGCATGGTCTTCGGCACAGAGACGATCATCGGGATTCCTCCTCAAATTTTATGGAGCAATTTAGCCCCACGAACTCGTCCTACACTCTATGCACCGGTGACTTCTAATATGTATGAAGCACTGTAAATCATTTAAAAAGCCCCCTCCGGTATATCGTACCGGGGAGAGCTTATGCGGTAAATCCTCATCTATAAGCTTATTCGGAAGGCTTGCTGTCCGTGCTGTTCTTGTCCTTGCAGCGGTAGCAGATTCCGTGAAAATCAAGTCTATGATCCAGCACGGTAAAATTAAACTCGTTCTCCAGCCGCTCTTCCAGCGGTCCGAGCCAATCTTCGCGAATCTCATCCATCGTGCCGCACTGCACACAGATTAGATGATGGTGGTGATGCTTCGCTGTATCTGTCCGCAAGTCATAACGGGCCACGCCATCACCGAAATTGATCTTCTCCACGACATGAAGTTCACTAAGCAGCTCCAGAGTACGATAGACAGTAGCGAGACCGATCTCAGGAGCTTTCTCCTTCACCAGCATGAAAACATCTTCTGCGCTTAAGTGGTCTTCCTCATTCTCCAGCAGCACTCTTAAAGTCGCTTCCCGTTGGGGTGTCAGCTTATATCCTTGGGATTGTAGCTGTTGCTTAATCTTATCTATCCGGGCTTCCATTGTCTGCCTCCCCCTTGGAAAATTACCGCTCCGGGCAACCAAAATCACTTCTTCCATTATAGGGGGAGTCGGTTTGAGAAGTCAAACGCTTTTGGAGCGGAGAGCTCCTAAGAAGCAACCCGGTAATCCCTGTTATCCTTTGGGGACCAGCATAGGTGTAACCCAGCGCATCATGCAGACATTTTAATGTAGTGTATTTTAACTTAGCACCCACTCTTTTTTTGATGTCTTGGATATAATTCATTCATTTTCTAAAATACTCTGAAGCTTGTTTTAGATAAAATGTGTTTTTTACGTGATTATTTTTAGGTAAAAGATGATGAGAACCCGGTTTCTTCTACTGAAATATACTTTGATCTTTATTATTGATTTGTTTTTTTCAAGTACAAAATATTCCCTTATTCTGATAGACTACCTCCAGAACATCTCTTGGGGGATTTTATGAAGAATAGAATTGCTTTATCAATGATCTTGTCGGTTTTATTGATCTTGCTTCCTGTTATCGCCAATGCACATCCGGGTAGAACAGATTCAAATGGTGGTCATTACTGCCGTACCAATTGTGCAAAATGGGGACTGGAAAACGGTGAATACTACTACCACAATGGCGGAGGTTCTAAATCAGCTCCGGCTGCCACTGCCAAACCAACAGCCAAACCAGTTATAAAACCGACCGCAAAGCCTACAACCAAACCAACTACAACACCAGCTCCTACTTTGATCGTGCCTAAAAAACAAAATGTCGGCACTCTGCAGGTTTACTTTTTCGATGTTGGACAAGGTGACTCCACCTTGATCCGAACGCCAAACAATCAGTACGTCCTAATCGACGGTGGCAACAATGATCAAGGAAAGAATGTTGTAAAGTATTTAAATGCTTTGGGAGTAAAGACGCTTGATGCCATGGTGGCTACTCATCCCGACGCAGATCATATTGGTGGATTGGATGATGTTCTAAAGGCCCTCAATGTGAAGTCTGTTTATGCACCGAAGGTGTCTCATACCACGCAAACCTATAAGGATTTCCTGACAGCAGTTAAAAATGAAGGGCGCACTATAAAAGCAGTGACTAAGGGAGTTACTATTCCTTTGACGGGTGTAGAAGCAAATTTCCTTGCGCCCGTTAATACCTATGGTGATGATCTTAACGATTGGAGCGCAGTTCTAAAGGTTACTTATAAAAATAAGTCCTTCTTATTCACCGGAGATGCTGAACTGAAGTCTGAAAATGATATGCTTGCGGATGGTAAGAGTTTGAAAGCCGATGTACTAAAGGTCGGCCATCATGGCTCCAGCAGCTCAACCAGCAAAGCCTTTCTCGATGCTGTCAAACCAACCCTCGCCATTATAAGCGTCGGGAAAAACAATTATGGTCATCCGGATTCAGGCATATTGACAAGGCTAAAAAGCGCGAATGCTTCAGTTTTGCGAACTGATCAAAAGGGAACTATTACTGCAATTAGTGATGGAAATAAAATACTACTACCAAGGGGGCAAGTAAATGAGGAAGGGAATTATTGATCGCTTCGAGGGTGAGTATGCAGTCATTGAATTTGATGGTAAAACGGAAGATATCCTAAAATCAGAATTACCTGCAGAGGTAAAGACTGGAGACACCCTTATTTTCGAGGACGGCAAGGTCATAATAGATACTGAGGATACGGACTCACGGAAAGAGGAAATTGATAGTTTAATGGACGAATTGTTTGAAGAATAATAAAAATGCCCCGGTCACTTCGGGGGCCACTGAAAAACCAGCCTTTCATGGTTCAAACACGATCATGTATCAAAAAGACGACGTCCATTCTGTTACTTCCGAATGGAGCGTCGTCTTTTTTTCTCCCTGTTCGCCTTACATGGCCGTTGTTTACTCCATAAGTTTCAATATTCGTTTTAAATTAACGGTGAATATCGCCATGGACCCTGAATTTCCATGCCAATTAAACCCGAGGAGGACGCAACGTCGTACCCGTGTCTGTGTTTAAGTTCGCTGTTTTTTGCTTCAATCTTATACCGTTCTTTAGCCTTGGATTTAAAGGCCTCACTTTCCTGAAACGCAGCTTGTTTTAAATGCTCATGGCTCTTTATGCTCACCGAATACGTTTTGCTTTTTGCACCTTCCGTATAACACCCTTCTCTCATCGGGCACTTTTTGCACCGTTCAACATCAAAGTAATAGGTGTGCTTCTGGTTTTTCCCTTGACCTTTTTTGCCCTGACGTGCCCTGCGGATCGCCAGATGTCCGGCTTTGCATACGTACATTCCTGCATCTTTGTTAAACTCAAACTCATCTTCCTTCGCGCGGGCACCTTGCGTAATCATTGGATTTAACTTCGATATCAGCTCAATTTCATGTTTCATGCTGTAGGCGATGTTGTCTTTTTCAGAATAGGCGGTGTCTCCAATGACGGTGTCTACAATCATTCCAGCTTCTTTGCTTTTTTCAATCAAGGTTTGCAATTCTTTCCCGTCACTCTTTTCCCCTATGGTAATCGTTGCCGCCGTAATGATTCGTTCTTCGCTCATCGCGATATGAGTTTTGTATCCGAAAAAGGAGGAGTCCGCCGTTTTATGGCCCACTTTGGCATCCGCATCCGTAGAAGTTTGTAGATGCTCCAAATCATCAGCAATGCTTTCTTTCAATAGATTCAATGGCTCAGTCACCTTAGGTAGTCCCGTAAAACGCCCGTCCTGCTCAATTACTGCGACAAGCTGCTGGCAGTATCGCACCTCATCCTCAATGACATCGGTAGTCACTTTGACCGGAAAGGCGGTCTTCATGGATTCATCCAGTGTAATGCAGCCACTTCGCTGCCATTGGTCACGCGGTACCCGACCACAGTCGCCCCGTTCTCCGCTGCCAACTCCAACTCATCTACAAGCAGCCCGGATTCTTTAAAGCGCTCGGGCTGGCCTGCCATATCTACAGCTTTGTTCGGCAGCCCCCACTCCGCTTGATACGGCACAAGCACGCGGCCTGATACCGACAGGACACGCGACTTGGCGACCGCCTTCAGTTCAACATACGCGCCGGGTCTATTCCGTTGTATCGACATTCACTACTTCCTCCTTTGTTGTCAGGCCTAAATAGTCCTGCACTTTCTGATTGACTTCTTCCTATGAGAGCAGGGCCTCATCTGTACAATCAAAAAGAGCGCCGGCAATTTCAAAGCGTTCCCGCTTCAAAACCACTGCGCTCTCTATCCATTCCTTTTTACTTCGCTTGTTTAGGTCATCTGGAACAACAGCATCAGTAGGCTGGCGAATCTGTTTTTTTAGGCTCATATTAAACAATCCTCCCTTTTTCTGAACAAAAGAAAAACCGCCTATCCTTGGGCGGTTAATTCTGTACTTCACAAAAATATCTTTGATAGTACATCATTGTGTTTACGACGAAAGCTGAAAGTCAAACCTCAGTCATTTGGTTTAATAGTTTTGATTAATCCAATTGTGATCCCTTGTGCTATTGCCACTATTATTGGTATGAACAAATCCCATAAACCCCAATCCCATCCAAAACTAATCCAGCCTCCAGAACTAGGGGTATAATAGCCATAGAAAATAAAAGCTCCTCCAGGTACTACAGATAAAAGTACCCAGATTACTATTATTCGTTTTTTATATTTTGATGTAATGAATAGAAATACTACAACACATAGTAGAAAAAGCATTATTCCATCAAATAAACTAAATTCAATATTGAACATTGAACTGTTCAACATTTCACCAATAGATAAATAAAAAATCAAAATAAACAGAAGGCCCAAAAACCACAAAAAATATTACACCACCTTTAATAATATATAATTTGCTTATATTATTACATACCTCAGTGGAGGAGGTATGTTAACTATATTATGAATGACTGCAGTTTAATTATTAGTTGAGCAAGTCTGTTCGTCATAAGTGAAACTCAATATGATTTAATAAAAAAAAATCATTGATCTTACCAATTGGGCTGCCATCACCGTTCACAAGCAACTTCGGCACGTGTAAAAGGTATGAATACCTGAAGGTGATTTCAATCCGGTCATTCAACGACCGTGTACGCGGAGATTCTATCACCATCATGATGCCAAAGCGCTGTGAAGCCACGCAGGACCGCTGCTGACGAAGGTACAGGAAGAACGGTGATAAGTCAAACGGAACCGGCTCTCCCTGATCTTGATCGTCGTCCCGCTCCATATCGTAGTGGAAGACCAGGCCCACATCCTCTATGATCCGGTCAGCCCCTGGGGTGTGCGCCTTATCGGAAACTAGATCAGTTTCTATAAATACGCTCGGCTGCTCGAATTGTCTGGCCAGCCAACGGGAACGATCTTGAAGAATTGGAAGAACCGGATAGACCTGCTGCACGAGTTCTGCCCAGGCTTTTAATCCAACATCCATCATGATAGCATCCCCTCCAATTCCTTCTCCAGCCGCTTCATGATCAAAGCGTTCATACCACCCTCCAACTGCTGAATGGCAATATCAAAGTAATGCCGGCCGATGAAAGAACGGGGCTTGGCCATAAACCCAGTCTTTGCTCTAGGGTCGTAAACAAACGTTCCATTGGAGGCCCAGTAGCCCGGGACAAAGTGAGCCTTATGGATGGTGTAGCCGTCATTCAGCAGCCTTGGATACCCACGCTTGCCGGGATCACTGCTGCTCGTACCCAAATTAGAGCCGACCTCCAGCGTAATGCTATTCCGGTCCACATCCCACTCCCAGACGTTGCCGTCCTCCCCGCGAGTAAAGGAGTTCCACATGGTCCCGGTGTCGATCAGATCCTGCTCATCAATTTCGTCGATGATAAGGTTCAGCAGCGTCTCGCCAACAGCCTCCGTGATGTTCCGGAGAATTTGATTCACACCGTCGTCGCTAAACTTCTTAAATTTCTTGGCCAAACCATCAAAATCATGCATGTTCACTGCCCTTCACCTCGCAAGTCACCAGCAGTTCACGCCAGTAACGGCGCGGGTTAGAGTCAATCACCAGATACCGGCGTCCGAACAGCAAAACTTCGTCACTGATTCGAACATCCGCTGTCTTCGGAACCCCTATTGTCTTTTTGATAATGTATATGACAGGATTGGATTCTGCTTTGGCATCCGTCTGCGTCTTAACAACGAAACATTTCAGATCCGCGACCTTTCCCGCCTTCCGATCGCTGAACAGATTGTCCGCATCCTGCTGCCGGCCGACCCGGTACACCGAGAGTGGGGTATTCATGCGGTGATTCATAGCAAATAGGCCGTGATGTTCCCATCATCCGGCCCGGACTGCTGCTTCTTGACCCAGAGGAAGAGGATAGAGTCCACATCAGCATTACCCGTGGTCTTTCCCTCCACCGCCAGTCGGGTGTATGTCCAGGCACCATCACTTTCTGCTGAATAGCCCCGTGCAGCGGAAGCCAAGTATTCCTCACTGTCCTGCAGGGCCAGCGATTCCGCCAGCTTCACCCAGGCAAGCAAAAGCTGCTTATCTACCATCGCTGGAAAAGGAACAGGTAAATACAATTCTATCCGGGTCTGTGCGTCATCGATGTACTGCTCAAGCTGGTCACCAGTCTCCTCCTGCACGGCGCTGACACGGCTGCGGATTTTAAGGAGTGTCGTTGTTAGCATTCGGAACACCGCCGCCTTCCAGCGTCTTCAGAGCAGCGATCAGCTCAGGCTTCTTCATGTCAGCAAAACCTTCGATGCTGGCTTTCTTCGCTTTGTCCTTCAACTGTACAACGGTAAGGTCCTCCAGCGGAATCACCTTTTCCTCATTAACTTCAAAATCAGGATGATCACGCAGCTTTTCCAGCACAGTCTTGTCTTGTACAAGCACCGGCTTAGCCGGCTCGAACCGGATACTATATAGCCGAAGGGAGGCATTTTTGCCCCTGTAGGTTACGTATGGCATTAAAATTCCACCCCTTCCACATAAGCCAAGGCCTGCGGTTCTTCGAAGATGGCGTCAAAGTCTGAGTGAATCGCATAGAACCGCTTATCCGTCCAGATTGCTTCCTTGCCCTCAGTCGTCTTACGAATCTGCATATCGTAAGTGTGGACCATGGCAAAGTTCGGCTGATAGGTAAAGAGAATGGCGCCTTCCGGCATACTCCAGACCTCTTCAACATCATAAGCATTGACTTGCTTCGTACCCCCCATAATCTGCAGTTGGATTGATGCACTTGTATCCTTCTCCGCCAGCATCTGAAGACGCTCGCTGAAGGTGTTCGGATGCATGAAATATTTGAACACGCCACCGGCTCTGTTCCGGGTCGGGATCGCTCGCTCTACCTCAAACAAAACCCCAGTTTTCTCTTTAGCCGAAAGTGTTTTCCAATCTAAGTAATGACCGGTGGTACGCGCCTTCTTCAACCACCCATCATTTATGCTCAGAAACTCATAATCCGGATCAGTGTTCGGGGTTGCCTTATCACCATTAAAACCAATATCCTGCATATTCTCACCATAGTTGTTGGCCATGTTCCGCATAATGATATCTTCAGCGTTTTGACCGCGTACCCGCTGCGTCTGGCGGATAAACTCTTCTGTGATGTCGAAAGGCAGTACTACCGGCTCTACTGAATAGGGAATCTGCGGGAAGGTAAGCCCTGGTGTATTGGTCGCCATGATATTCTCTTTTTTACCGCGCATGTTCCGGCCCCGCACACCGACTTTATCGATGGTCCCTTTGGAACTCTTCCGGTTCTCATGACGGATGCCTTTCAAGAAACCATTTGCCTCATACGCCATATCGGTGAAGGCTTCGACTTCCTCATAGTTCAAGGCGTTTTGGTCCATCGTAGTTACAATAGTTGATTTCTGGATGCTAGATCTCGTGATAATACCGTTTGTTTTCATAGTATGCATTCCTCCTTCGAATTACAGGAAGCGTCCGAAACTAACGGCGCCTTCTGATTTGCTGATTTCTTCTTCATCACCTTGAGCGGAGGCTCCGCGGCTATTCTTCACCAGCTGCACATCAGCTGTTAGCGACTGCATCTGCTCACTCAACGGTGCCAGAGCTATGGCAATGGCATCTGTAATCGCAGTCTCTTCTACGGTCGCAGCCGGAGCAGCAGCACCGGCGGGTTGATCACCCTCGACACCTTCCTCTTTCTTCAACTCCGCAATCTCTGCCGTCAGGCCTTCTACCTGCTTAGCGATCGGGGCCATTGCGGCCGTAACGGCCTTGGCAATATCTTCAGTTTTCAATTCGTCTTCCCCCTCGGGCTCCTCTTCTACGGGAGCCGTTTTATTTTTCAATTCAGTTAGAGCAGAGATAGCATCGTCGACGTGTTTCAGGTTGCCGGCTGAAATCTTTTTACCGGCTTTGGCAATCTGCTCCGGCGGCGCGCCGATGGCCTTGATAATGTCGTCCTGAATCAGCACACCTTGAGCGATCTCTACAAAATCCTGTAGCGCCTCCCGAATGGTCTCCGCATCAGTTTCCAGTCCACTCTGCCAGCTGTCCCAATTAAAAAGAACCGAGTTGAGGGCATCCTGCGCCGCCCAAAATTCTCGGTTCTTCCGGTTCTTATGATATTTATCTGCGACCGCGCCTTTTTCAATCAGCCCCAGCGCTTTGGCTATTCGGCTCAAGATCCCCTTGGATACTTCCTCTTCCTCCTCGATCTCTTCCCGCTTACCTACACCCCACATTGAAAAGCCTGTTATCTCGCATTTCTTTATGGCCTCCCAAGTATCGTCGTCCGTCACTTTCACAGCTGCCACCCAGGAGCCCTTCGCGATCTGCTGCTCACCGAGCGTCATGTCACAAGGAGCAATGAAAGACTCTATGACAAATCCCTTGTCGGCTTCGAGATCGTGCTGCTTGTCGATGTTGTAGGTGTGTTGCTTCTCCATAAAGAGATGAGCTGCCTTCTCGATCTCGACTTCATCCATTTGATCGTCATGAGCATCGGCCACATCCGGCTGATACACTACTCCTTTGACAATTCGCTTGTCATCGTCAATTTTGGCAATCTGGACCTGTTTCTGAATGGCATTCTTTCCAGCAGCCTTGATAATAGCAAACGGCACGCCGTTTGCGCCCTTGTCTACCAGAGAGATATGCGTAATCTTAGCGTCTTTCAGTTTAAAGCTCATAATCTGTTCTCACCTCCTTTCATGAAATATCAATCCATCACCGACTGCATTGTGCAACGGCATTGTATAATTTCTTCCGGTCGTCCTGAAGGATCACCAGGGAACATAAGCTTGCTCTTACCGACTTCAAAAGGCTTGTCCAGCGGCTGCACCTGCCGTTCGCCTTACGGTGTGTCTTCCTGGTGCGATCACCCTTCGAAGAACGCCATTTCTTACCGATGACCACCTCGGATTGCTTCCAACCCTCCAACTTACCACCGTTGGCTGCGGCCGTGCTCATGGTTCGGGAAACGGTAATGGACCGCTCTATGTTAAAAGGGCCAGCGTCTCCCTTAGCAGCGGCAGCGCTGACCTCTCTCACCAGCAATGCCCGCTCGGAGGGTGTCTTTCCCTCCTTGATGGCTTTCTGAAAGGCTCGGGTCATGACATCCGCACTAGTCCCGTTCATATCTGGAACAAGCTTCTGCAGGTTCTTAGCGAATCGGGACGCTGCCTTGTTTTTCGTGGACCAGGTCTTATCGGTGTTTAAGACCGTCAGCTCCGATTCGCCGGCAAGATGATACAGCGGCGTGAAGGCATCATATACCGCCTGTTCAAACTGGACTGTGAATAAATCACCGGACTGTACGGACTGTATAACCTTGCCCAGCTCCCCGAGATCAAGCAGCAGCTCCTCGCTGAGTTCCAGAATCGCATCATGCAGCGCCTTCCCCTGAAGATCAAGAATCTCAACAATCCGATTCTCTCCTTGCTTGTAGAGTTCTTCCAGCACCGCGCGCTCTGCATTGGTTAGTTCCAGGCTGTCTAGAAACTCAGTGTCGTCCGCTTTGGCGATGAGCTCCCAGCATTCCTTACACATGGTCGACTACCTCATCATGACTCTGACGTAGCAGACGCTTGGCAATTGTAGCCACACGCTCCTGCAGATCGTTCACATCGGAGTCAGGTTCAGGTACGGTTATAGCCGGCTGGCTGTTCACAAGCTGCGCGATCGGTGTATCCAGGTATTCCGCACTGTACTTAGACTCATCAATGGTTGTATCAAGTACTTCTTCAGCAATAGGAATCAGATCCCGCACCAGCATTATGCCCCGGTCTGCGATAAAGTCCAGCAATGCCTTCCGGTCTTCTGGGTCAATGATGCGCGGCCCGCGCAGGGTCGCCCGCACCCGGAAGATGCCCATAGCCGGAAACAGGCGTTTATTGAAAATCTCATCCATAATCCACTTGCGGTAAGGCTCAAAGACCTGCTCCTCTGCAAACCGCAGCGCGGCCTGCGCCGTAGCGCGATTGTAATCGGAGCTCTGCCCCACCAGAATCGGCGGCAACCTGAACGCGGATAGGATGTCGGCTTTCTTGTCCTTTCCATATTCCAGGAACAATGCATCCTGCTGCAGTAGATCATTCAGTTTGTCCAGCTTGATGGCCACTTTCTCGACCTTCTCATCTAAAGGCCCGCCGGTCTCTTCCCCTATCGCTTCCAAGTAAAGTATGCCGCCCTGCGATTGTGCTCCCTTAACATTCCGCAACAGCTCCATGGATTGCTTGGTCAGCCGGCCATTGGTCACAGTCAGCAGCATGGAAAGCATACGGCCATTGGAGAAATAGGAAACATTTAGCTCCTCAGCCTCCCGGCTGCCGACCACGCCCGGCGCATTCCCAAACCACCGCGGCTCCCCGTAGGGGCCGTCATTACCAAGCTTCAGAGGAATGATCTGATTGCCTTGACCTTCTGTTCCGAAGGATCTGAACCATACTACCGACTGCCCGCGCTTCATGGCGTATTTCCGGGCGTAGATGTCCTGCGAGAACTCCTCGACCTTCTTCGACGACCGGATCAGCCGCGTCCGCTTGATTGTCACCTTGTCAGTTTCCCGGGTACAGCGTACATATTTGGGATTCATCCGGTAGAGTGTCGGGAACTCACTACCCGTGGGCCAGGCGACCTCCACATTCGCATTCCCGCTACTCTCAATGTCCTCAATCAAAGAGCTGATAATCTCATCCGGTGTATCCTCCAGGTTACAGGTCTCCAGAAACTTGTCGGCCCTGTTCCACTCCTCAAGCGCGGTCTGATCGCTCTCCCCCGGGATATATTCCAAAGCAATGCCGTAACCGGCAATGTTCCGCTTGTATGCCTCAATGCACTGCGGGATAATGTTGCTGTTTCGGACCAGAAGCTTGCAGGAAGCAGGGTCGTTGCCAGGAGGGAATGGCAGCAGCCCATGCTGATCATAGAGGTTCTCAAAGCTATCCGGCAGCTGCGCGCTGGAAGGAATGTGCCTATCCTCTGCTTTTGTTATCTGGAACCACTGTGCTTCGCCGCTCATTCGTTATACCCACCCCAAATCATTATCCATTCGTTCCTCTCGCTCTTTCTTCCGTTGTTTCACACGCTGCAGCAGATAATCCGTATGGATACCATACCGGCGCGCGTCACAGGTATGGTCGTTTTGCTTAATGGGCTTGTCCTCACCGCGTTCGGCGGCTTTTTCATCCCATACGTAAGACACCAACTCCTGAAGGGAATTGGTGTTATCGGCACAGATATACAATTCATTGCGCTGGAACCGGTTGGACACCGTCTGAATACCATCCAGTACCGTATTCACAGCAGCCCGGACATTCTTAATATCGCGTTTCTTCAGCTCAATAATAAAAGCCTTTGCTGATGGGTCGATGAAGATTGCATACTCATCGCCGTCAATAAAGGCTTCCAGGTCATCCGCATATTCACCATTCGTTTTCTCACCCTTGCGGCGGATGTTGTGATAATACTCTTCCAGCTCATAATAGATGTTCCCGCGGACTCCGTATTTCAGGAACGCTGTTGGATTATTGGCCCCGTAGTCAATACAGATGAACTTACGGTCAAACTTGGCCGGGAACCAGTCCCGTGCCTTCTTATGGACCGCGTCATCAAACTTGGAGAAGATGACTCCTTCGGCCATGACCCAAAGACCCAGGATGTACCGCTGATAGGAAATCCCGCTGTACATGCGCCGGTACCGCTCACGTACCCGCTCGGAGAGTGACAGGTTATCCTCCATTGTGAAGTGCAATTGCAGCGCATGCTTCTTCTGAAGCTGATCCAGCCATTCCATCTTAAACCAATGATATGGGCCAGCTGGGTTGCAGTTAACCACAGCTTAGCACCATCCACCGAACAACGGGCGGTCGCTTGGTCTACGAAGGACTTTGGCATGAGTGCCACTTCATCAAAGAACATGCCGGCCAGCGTAATCCCGGCGATCAGATCCTGTGAACTTTCATCTCGGCCCCCAAACAAGAAAAACCGGTTGCTGATAAGCCCCCGGGTAACGGTGAGTACATTTTCAGATCGATTGTCATGAACATGATACCCACGGCTGGCCAGCATACGTTTTAGTGGCCCGACTACGTTACGGCGGAGTGCGCCGATGGTCTTGCCGGACATACCGAATTGTTCACCTCGGAAGGTGTCCATCGCCCACGCAATAAAAGAGAACGACATGCAGACCGTCTTCCCGGCCCGGACCGAACCGTCACAGATAATTGCATCCTTATCATGGTGCGGGCTTTCCGGTGTCCACCAGGTCAGAACCTTGAGCTGCTTATCGGAGAATGGAGACCACTTGAACGCCGGCGGCTTGAGTTTAAGCTTCGCCATCGTCGCTCCACACTCCCGCCGCCATGCCCTTCAGCGCATCAATAAAGCCATCATCCTCGAAGTCTTCCTTACCGCCACCACCGCTCAGCATCTGCAGCTCATACTCCATGGTCTCAATACGGATACGCTTCTCGTCGTCGGTCAGCCGGTTCTTCAGCTCGATAGCTCGGATCTTCTTATCCTGAATGCGAGTCAAGGCTTCCTCCAGCTTCACAATGTCGTCCAGCTTACGGAAGCCCTTCTCCTCGATCTTCGACTCCATCATTTCATTTCGGCTGTGCGGAATCTTCTTTGTGATACCTGTCTTTTCGTCGTGAATAGTAGCGACTTCTTTGATAGCCTTAAGCTCATAAAAGACGTTACGCTCCGTTTCGGTTAGCCCATCCATCAGGAATTTGATCCGCTGCATCATGCGCCGCTCCCAGATCGTCAGGAGGTAAAGAGATTCATTCGCCTGAATAATCGGGTCAGTATCCACCTGATTGATAAGCTGCTGCTCAGTTTCGGTCAGGGTATCCAACCAGATAGTTTCGTGTTCACCGGTGGTGACGGCCTTCTTGTTGCCAGGCGGCCCACCGGTCCCGCCGTTGTTTCCCTTAGCGTTTTGATTGCCCGGGGGAGCGCCGCCACGATTGCCGACTGCGTTCTTGTTCCCTTTGGGAGCGCCGCGATGTGGAACGTTCCCTCTCGTTTCAATTGGAACGCTCTCTTTGGATTCGGGTGAAACGTTCCCTTTGAGCTTTTCTTCCCAACGATCAACAGACTTCCACTTGCGGACCTTATTTTCGCCAACAAAAAGAGCAGCGGCGATGTCCTTCAGCTTCATCGTCCCGCTGCTCTCCAGCCACATTTGCTTTCCCTTGTCCCGCTCGGGACTGCGTTCTCTAGCCATGCTACATGTCACCACCCCCATACAATCCCAACATTAAGGATATTTATATTTTTTTGTCTTCAATTCGGTAAATTGTCACAGTATCTTTGGGTATCTGACTAACAAATGAATAATCTATCTGGTGATCTTATTTTGAAAAGGATGGGATATAATGCCAGAACATAAAAATTTATTACGTCGAATTGTTTATGATGAGCCATTTTCAAAAACATGTTACAAAAAGGTATTAGGTGTTAAAGTACCTTACCCTTGCTTTGGCATGAAAAGAAAGAAAATAGAAATTTACCTTGTAACGAAGTATCCAGAACAAACTACCCCTGTACAAAAAGCAGCAATTCTTTCTTGTGCAAAAGTAGCTTCTAGCGTAGCACTTGCTGCATTTAAGGTAGCCTACGCAGCAACAGTTGGTTCCACTGGTGGTATTGGAGCAATACTTGGTGGTGTGGCGGCAGGTATTGCTGCAGCTGAAACCGCAGGGAAAAAGTCTTTTGATGAGTGTAAGAAAAAATCTCTTCCGAACGATATAGCACGTCAGACAGGTATATCTATCAGGCAAGAAAAGTCTAATAGAAGTTATGAAATACACACAGACAATGAAATAAGTTCAGCAATCACTCAACTCAGTCATTACAATCATCATAGTGATAATCAAATCACATCACCTTACCCGTATGCTAACTACAATCAATATCAATATCCTTATACTCAGACTACTCAAAGAGATGAAGTGTACTATAACTTGTCAAGTCCATTAAGCGATAGCTCTCCTATCTATATTGAATACCCTGAAATAGAAGAAGAGGTATCTGAGATTGAAACATTTAATTCTGCTGATGATGATAACTATTTCATAGAGCAATAATTATATTTCATCCTTCTGCAGCTCAATATCAATCTCAATCAGCTTCTTCAGATCGTCCACCGTCTTAATTTCAATTCGACCGTCCTGGAAGTCCTTGACCCACTTGGCTATGCCGGCCTTAACGATCTTCCGGTATTGCGCCTTACTTTCGAGGATACCAGCCATAACTTCGAGCTCATGTTGCAATAAAAGTTTATCTTTTGTTCCCATTGCGTTCCCCTCGGCTTCCGTGTATATTTGGAAACGAGACAGCGGATGTCCGAAAATGCCGCGCGCGGCGGACCGCTGTCTCAGCCGGGGGATACCCTGGGTGATTGGGAGGACGTTAACGCGTCCTCCTTTTAATATGTCTTGGCATAAGAAAACCGCCCAATCTTTAGGCGGTTGATTTTAAATTATAGTGTCACGTAGCTTAACTTTTTATTACTAGATGAAGTAAGGGGAAGGGTCGTCCTGAACCGTCCAATTCCGATCGTCCTATCTGTACAAAACCAAACCGTTTATAGAATGTGTACGCTCCATCGTTTTGCTCATTCACATCAACCTGGAGATTGCTGCCTTTTAATTTTTTGGCATGTTTTATCAATCGACTACCTATACCCCTTCCGTGATATTTGGGATCTACGAATAGCATCTCTATCTTTGTTCCGTCAAGCCCAATAAACCCTGTCGGTTCTTCATTTTCGTTCAATTCCAACCAAATCTCAACTTCATTTAGCGCTCCGTTTTGAAGCATCTGATGATAAAATTCAATATCCTCATCAGTCAAAAATGTGTGTGTATGACACACAGCCTTGTACCAAATATTTATTAAATTATCATGATAGTTTTCTTCATATGGGACAATTTTGTTTAGCATTACTCAGCCTCCGTATTTCTAATTTGTCAAAAGATTAATCCCCTTGATAAATCTTCTTTTTAATATCATACAGAGTCAAACATGGAAATGGGAAGCTTTTACAAAGATAAGTAATCGCCACCGTACTATCCTATCGTTAGCTTAATAAGAAATCAAATACAAAACTTAAGCCTACCTTTAAACTACGGGATCAGCACGGGCTCAATATCGGGAGCTTCCTGATATCGCTTCTTAATGACATCACAGAAGATCGGATCCAGTTCCATTGTCCGGCATGTCCGGCCAAGCTGGTCACAAGTCATAAGGGTGGAGCCGCTGCCACCGAATAGGTCGACCACAATATCCTCACGCTGGCTACTGTTCCGGATCGGTATGGCCAGCAGCTCAAGTGGCTTCTGTGTAGGATGAACATATTTGGTTACATCCCCCTTTGAAACCTCCCAAACCGTTTCAGGGAGTGGATCTTCTGCCGGTAAACCGGACCGCCAGACCGTGGTCTGAGTACGATCGCCGTACCATGCCGGGGCCTTGCCCATCATATGGCCATAAAAGACCGGCTCATGCTTCCAGCGGTATTGTGCCCAGCCGAAAGTGGCCACGTTCTTGACCCAAATGCACTGGCAGCGTACCGTAATCCCTGCGACGTTCATCGCGTCCTCAAATTCCCGCTGATAGGATGAAGGATGGAAGACATAGATTGCAGCGGTCGGTTCCATGGCCACGGCGTACTGTTCAAAGACGGCATGCAAAAAGCCCGCAAACTCCTCTGCGGGCATATCGTCGTTCATTATAGAGCTGCGACCATCGGCAGCCAAGCGGGCTGAGTCGCTCTGTACCGCCACATTATAAGGGGGGTCCGTTACAATTAGAGACGCCTTCACCCCGTCCATCAGTTTGGCAACATCCTCAGCATCCGTAGAATCACCACACATGAGAATGTGCCGGCCAAGCTGCCAAATGTCACCGCGCTGCGTTTCAGGCTCTTTGATTTGATCAAGGGCTCCATTGACGTCGAATTCGTCTTCCACAACCGGTAGATCAATCTCGGTATCCGGCATGCCGCCGAACTCTGTGATCAGCTCTTTGATCTCCTCCGGATCAAAACCGGACAGCGCCAGATCCGCCTCGCCTTCCTGCAGCTCACTCAGCAATTGCGCCAAGGCTTCATCATCCCAGCGGCCAGATACCTTATTCAGCGCCAGATTCAGCAGACGCTCCCGCTCCGGGTCTAGGTTAACTACCGATACGGCCAGCTCCGTGCAGTTCTGCTCATTGACCAGTACCTTGTACCGCTGATGGCCGCCGACCATGTTACCAGTCTGCTCATTCCAAACGATTGGGTCAACGTAGCCGAATTCGTCCAGGCTACGGCGAAGCTTCTCATACTCCGGATCTCCTGGCTTTAAATCAATTCTTGGGTTGTAGGTTGCTGCGTTAATTTGCTCGATTGATATGGTCTTAAGAATCATTATCCAGAACCCCCGTGTAAGGAATTTTGTAAAAGAAAATTATTCAATGTAACAAAGCATGATGTTCATCACTTACTTTTTTTGTAATTAGAGGTAAGGTTATCTAACAAAATTTAAGGAGGTTTCTTTTGAATGAAAAAACTCTTATTAGCATCATTTGCTGCTCTAATGTTGTCGTTTGGCCTCTTCTTTTCAAACTCCCCGCTTTTTACTCCTACAGCTGAGGCAAAAGCTCAACAGATAGTATATTCAATTCACCTTACCCCTGGTGGAACTTATCAGTTAGGTTCAGGAACAGGATATAAGTATGTTATACTCCAAGGCGACTTTAAGAACCTCACAGTTTCAAGCAAAGGACTAGTTACTGCCACTACAAGCCCCATCACTGACGATGACGGTTTTGTAGGTGATATTTACGTAATTGATAAGTATGGGAATTCATTAGAATTTGTTCATGTATATATTAATTAGTATTAATTTGTTATACAAAAAGGGGGCTGTCTCAAAAGCCATGAAATGGCTACTTGAGACAGCCCCGCTGTTTTTGAGTTGGATGGACTTGCGCACTTGGTGCGGACGCTCCGCGAACGGACCGTTGCTACAATCGCTGTGCTCTCCAGATTTTATTTATTTCCCGTAGCGGTAAAAATCCGGAGAGCAAGGCGACCGCTACCGCTTTTCCGCAATCAGTCCGTCCTCTCCGCTGTTTAAGCGGGGGAACGTTCCTACAATTCTTTCAAAAATCACAAAAAGAAATCGCCCTTTGGTAAAATGGAAGTGTCGAGCAACCAT
>NZ_LVWI01000036.1 GCF_001909055.1 Paenibacillus helianthi | reverse complement strand
TTGGGTGCGGGGCCCGCAAGGGTTACCAAGCTCAGTCAAACTCCGAATGCCATTAACTTCTTGCCGGGAGTCAGACAGTGAGTGCTAAGATCCATTGTCAAAAGGGAAACAGCCCAGACCATCAGCTAAGGTCCCCAAGTGTGTGTTAAGTGGGAAAGGATGTGGAGTTGCACAGACAACCAGGATGTTGGCTTAGAAGCAGCCACCATTGAAAGAGTGCGTAATAGCTCACTGGTCGAGTGACTCTGCGCCGAAAATGTAACGGGGCTAAACACACCACCGAAGCTATGGCTAGATGCATTGCATCTGGGGTAGGGGAGCGTTGTATATACGTTGAAGGTGTACCGTAAGGAGCGCTGGAGAGTATACAAGTGAGAATGCCGGTATGAGTAACGAAAAGATCAGTGAGAATCTGATCCGCCGAAAGCCCAAGGTTTCCTGAGGAAGGCTCGTCCGCTCAGGGTAAGTCGGGACCTAAGGCGAGGCCGACAGGCGTAGTCGAAGGACAACAGTTTGAAATTACTGTACCACTAAGGCTGGGCTGTGATGGGGAGCGAAAATTGTAGTAGCGAAGGTCATGATCTCACACTGCCAAGAAAAGCCTCTAGCCAGGAGAAGGTGCCCGTACCGCAAACCGACACAGGTAGGCGAGAAGAGAATTCTAAGGCGCGCGGAAGAACTCTCGTTAAGGAACTCGGCAAAATGACCCCGTAACTTCGGGAGAAGGGGTGCCTCGGTAGGGTGAATAGCCCGAGGGGGCCGCAGTGAAAAGGCCCAAGCGACTGTTTAGCAAAAACACAGGTCTGTGCGAAGCCGCAAGGCGAAGTATACGGGCTGACGCCTGCCCGGTGCTGGAAGGTTAAGGGGAGCGGTTAGGAGCAATCCGAAGCTGTGAACCGAAGCCCCAGTAAACGGCGGCCGTAACTATAACGGTCCTAAGGTAGCGAAATTCCTTGTCAGGTAAATTCTGACCCGCACGAATGGCGTAACGACTTGGGCGCTGTCTCAACGAGAGATCCGGTGAAATTTTAATACCTGTGAAGATGCAGGTTACCCGCGACAAGACGGAAAGACCCCATGGAGCTTTACTGCAGCTTGATATTGAATTTGGGTACGATCTGTACAGGATAGGTGGGAGCCGTAGAAGTAGGAGCGCAAGCTTCTATGGAGGCGCCGTTGGGATACCACCCTGATCGTATCTAGGTTCTAACCTGGTACCCTAAACGGGTACGGGGACCGTGTCAGGCGGGCAGTTTGACTGGGGCGGTCGCCTCCTAAAGAGTAACGGAGGCGTTCAAAGGTTCCCTCAGAATGGTTGGAAATCATTCGAAGAGTGCAAAGGCATAAGGGAGCTTGACTGCGAGACCAACAAGTCGAGCAGGGACGAAAGTCGGACTTAGTGATCCGGTGGTACCGCATGGAAGACAGTTCGGTCCCTATCTGTCGTGGGCGCAGGAAATTTGAGAGGAGCTGTCCTTAGTACGAGAGGACCGGGATGGACGTACCGCTGGTGCATCAGTTGTTCCGCCAGGAGCATGGCTGAGTAGCTACGTACGGACGGGATAAGCGCTGAAAGCATCTAAGCGTGAAGCCCCCCTCAAGATGAGATTTCCCAGTATGTAAGACCCCTTGAAGACGACGAGGTAGATAGGTTGGAGGTGGAAGCACGGCAACGTGTGGAGCTGACCAATACTAATCGGTCGAGGGCTTATCCAAATCATAAGACGCAGATTCGTTTCGGATTCAGTTTTCAGGAATGAAGGTTCCTGTGTGGATTTACATGGCTATATCAATTGGAGAGATACCCAAGTGGCTATAAGGGGACCCTCTGCTAAGGGGTTAGACTGCGTAAGCGGTGCGAGGGTTCGAATCCCTCTCTCTCCGCCATTTTAAATCCATTACCATGTTATTGTGGCGGCGTAGCTCAGCTGGCTAGAGCGTACGGTTCATACCCGTGAGGTCGGGGGTTCGATCCCCTCTGCCGCTACCATACATACCTGGAGGCTTAGCTCAGCTGGGAGAGCATCTGCCTTACAAGCAGAGGGTCGGGGGTTCGAACCCCTCAGCCTCCACCATTTTTATCTTTTAGCTTCAGGTTTTACACCGTGCCGGTGTAGCTCAACTGGTAGAGCAACTGACTTGTAATCAGTAGGTTGGGGGTTCAAGTCCTCTCGCCGGCACCATTTTCTAATAAATGCGGAACCGTGGTGTAGTTGGCCTAACATGCCTGCCTGTCACGCAGGAGATCGCGGGTTCGAATCCCGTCGGTTCCGCCATTTTTATGTTTTAAGGCTTGTTTATATGGCTCGGTAGCTCAGTCGGTAGAGCAAAGGACTGAAAATCCTTGTGTCGGGGGTTCGATTCCCTCCCGCGCCACCATATTGTGGAGGCTTAGCGAAGTGGCCAAACGCATCAGACTGTAAATCTGCTCACGTACGTGTTCGGTGGTTCGAATCCATCAGCCTCCACCAGTTTTATGAGCCATTAGCTCAGTTGGTAGAGCACCTGACTTTTAATCAGGGTGTCGAAGGTTCGAGTCCTTCATGGCTCATTCCAATCTGAAAGTCATCACCTTTAGGTGGTGGCTTTTTTGTATTTCCATAATTCCCAATAGTATGTTCTGAGTTCGAGTTTAGAATTTCTTTCTTCATTCAGATTGTGGAGCGGATGAAGAATGAAAACATAATGTATATAGAACAGCCATTGGCGCGGGTAGACGAGGTAAATGATGGAGTATGATTTAAGGTGTGTTTTTAGCGAATAGGGTGAAAATTCAGACGGAACGTGGATTTATAGCTTTCGGTCATAATCCGGTGGATTCTAAATTTGCCAGGAGTTTGGGGGAGTTCCCTTCATAAAAATAAGCATATAGAGACTGATAAACGGTCCCTAATGACAGATATGGAGCATGTATGGGAGATGGGGATGTAGCAGTACATGCTGAACAGGCTACTGTAGCTGTGATAGAGGGGGCAATCGCCGACATGTGGGGGAAAGGGACCGAAAAAGTTGTACCCGGATCCTCTGCATCCGGTAAAAAAGGGGCACATACATGCTCGATGTTATTTACGTTTGTCATTACAGCGGGTTTACTTAGGCGCATATTGACGACAAATGTGATAAAATAGGCGAAAAGAGCAAAAGTGGTGGAGTATGGTGACGATGGATAGTGAGGTTTTGCGTCAAAAGTTGGAGCAGCTCACCGGAAAGAGAACTGGAATCAAACAGCTTGGGAGGCAGCATTCGGCTTCCCTTTTTGGCATAGGTACAGAAGAGCAGGAACAGCCAGTGTTCCACGAGGGACACCTATGGGTGCCTTTGTATGAGAACGAGGGAAGGATCACGGCGATTTGGCTGGAACTCGATGGGCTGACTCCTTTAGAAGTGCAATTGGTCAATTATGCTGCGAGGAATTTCGCTATAGCCCTGAGGGCGACAGGCCTTAAGGAAGAAGGCGAACTGGAGGCCCGTCAGCTTAGCGGCTGGCTGAATGCCCAATTAGAGCAGGAAAAGAATGATGCAGAAATTCCTGATGAGATGACTTTGAAGGGACGGCTTGTAGGGGAGATGATTCCATTCCTGCTGGTCAGCGAAAATGTTCATAACCCGCAAGTAACCTACCGTTCGCTGATGAAGCTGCTGCGGAGTTACTTCGAGAATGAAATTCTGCTTATTCCGCTTCAGGAGAAGGAATGGTTAATTTTAGCCCGTAAGGAACTGCTCACCGGCGGGGATGATAAGGATGATGAGGAAGAGAGTAATGAGGATCTGCTGGCTCAGACTTGCATGGGATTGCATGAATTGATTGCCAGCGAGTGGGTGGGAGTATTTCACCTGGCGGTGGCACCTGCGATTATTCCTGTGAAGGGATTGACCGGGTCCGTAGCTTTGCTGCGGGAAACAATCATTTTGGGCCGGGTTTTCCAGGTGGGAGACTATATTCATTTGCCATGGGAGCTCCATATGGAGCGTCTAGTCAATAGTATTCCCGATGACCGCCGCAGACAACTGCTCGGACAAATAGGAGATTATACTTCTGTGCTGGCGGATAAAGAGATGCTTCTCACTCTGGAGACTTTTTTCGAGATGGACTGTAATGTCAGTGAAACAGCAAAAAAGCTATATATCCACCGGAATACGCTACTGTACAGGCTGGATAAGATCAAACAGGAGACTGGCGCCGATGTCCGGAGCTTTGGAGACGCCGCTATTGTAAAGCTAGCCATGTTATTGTATAAAGTGACGAAAAGAAAATAGGTTTTTTGTGAACCTTACAAATAGCCATCGCGGCATGTCTGGGGTAAGATAAACGTACAAGAAAGCGATTTATTTTTTAATCTAATAATTGACTCGAGGGGGAAATAAAATGGCAGGCGTACGTTTAGAGCATATTTTCAAAAAATACCCGGGTTCCGATAAAGCGACAGTAATCGATATCAATCTTGATATTAAAGATAAGGAATTCTTGGTACTGGTTGGACCTTCCGGTTGCGGTAAATCCACAACCTTGCGTATGATTGCTGGTCTGGAAGAAATCTCTGAAGGAAAAATGTACATTGGCGACCGTGTAGTCAATGACGTAGCTCCTAAAGACCGCGATATCGCGATGGTATTCCAATCCTACGCCCTATACCCGCACATGAGCGTGTATCAGAACATGGCATTCGGTTTGAAACTGCGTAAAGTGAAAAAAGAAGAAATCGACAAGAAAGTTCGCGAAGCTGCGAAAATCCTCGATATCGAACACTTGCTTGACCGCAAACCAAAAGCATTGTCCGGTGGTCAACGTCAACGTGTCGCACTGGGCCGCGCTATCGTACGTGATCCGCAAGTCTTCCTGATGGATGAACCTCTCTCCAACTTGGATGCTAAACTTCGTGGTCAAATGCGTGCGGAAATCACTAAACTGGTTAAACGCCTGGAAACCACTTGTATCTATGTAACACATGACCAGACCGAAGCTATGACAATGGGTGACCGTATCGTAGTTATGTATGATGGTATTATTCAACAAGCTGCTTCTCCTGAAGAACTGTACAATGAGCCTACGAACCTGTTCGTAGCCGGATTCATTGGTTCCCCTACAATGAACTTTATCAACGGTACATTGTCTGATGTTGGTGGTGCTGTACGCTTCCGTGCTGAGAACCTTGATGTTGAAGTTCCAGGTGGCAAAGCTACACTACTTCGCAACAAAGGCTACATCGGCAAAGAAGTAATTATGGGCGTTCGTCCAGAAGATATTCACGAAGAACCAGTATTCCTGGAAGCTTCGCCGAATACAATCTTCACTTCGTTGGTTGATGTTACTGAAAACCTTGGTCATGAAATGCTCCTCTATTTGAGCGGTCTTGGCACTAACACTGTAATTGCACGTGTAGATGGACGTTCGACTACTCGTGAAGGCAGCAAGCCAAAATTGGCCATTGACATGAACAAAATCCATCTCTTCGATAAAGAATCCGAACTTAACATTTTGCTCGGATAAGATAGTTAGACCTGCTTGAACTAAGCCGCCTGAGAAGGCGGCTTTTTTAATAAACAGGACCAGCCTTTTTTATTGAAGATCCTCTACAAACCTTGAATTTGGACCGAAGCCTAGGCCCCACCAAGTGGGGCTGTTTATTTTTACATACTGCTGTTCATAAAATTCAGGTTATTCATCAGGCTTCATGCGGGAGGAACTGCGGCTATTAAGATTGCATTCATAGGCGTTATCCATTAAGATAGCAGGAGAATTACCTGCGGCTGGAATGGGAATTAGTATTAACCAAATGCGGGCGAGCGGATAACACCGCTGGTGACGAAAGGACGGACACACATGGCTAAGAAGGTAAAAGTATCCGAATTGGTGCAGCATTTTCAGTTAGAGGTTGTTTCCGGACAAGAGGGTCTGAAAAGACCTATTACAGTGGATGATTTGAATCGTCCGGGACTTGAAATGGCTGGTTATTTTGAATATTATCCGGAGGAACGCGTTCAGCTTCTAGGAAAGACCGAACTGGCTTTTTTCTCAATGCTTCCGGATGAGGAGCGCAAGAGCCGAATTCGCGGGATCTGTAATGACAATACACCATGTATTGTCATTACGAGAGCCCTTGATGTGCCTCAGGAGCTTATCGATATTAGCAATGAAAAGGGACTGCCCGTGCTGCGAAGCTCGATGGCGACTACAATATTCTCCAGCAGGCTCACCAGCTTTTTGGAAGGGAAACTGGCACCTACAGCTACCATTCATGGTGTTCTGTGTGATGTGTATGGTGTGGGGATGCTAATTACCGGCAGTAGCGGTATCGGTAAAAGTGAGACAGCGCTTGAGCTCGTAAAACGCGGCCATCGTTTGATTGCCGATGATGCGGTGGAAATCCGCCAAACCTCGGATAATCAGCTGCATGGTACAGCACCGGAACTGATCCGTCATCTGCTTGAAATTCGCGGTGTTGGGATAATTAATGTTATGACACTGTTTGGCGCAGGGGCTATTCGTAATCATAAACGGATTACACTGGTGGTCAGACTGGAAGCTTGGCAGCAGGACAAACAGTATGACCGGCTCGGACTGGATGAGGAAACGACTAGGATTATTGATACGGATGTGCCACTTGTGACTATTCCCGTGCGTCCTGGGCGTAACCTTGCAGTTATTATAGAAGTAGCAGCAATGAACTATCGTTTGAAGCAGATGGGCTACAATGCTGCATTACAATTTACGAATAAGCTTACTGCCACCATATCTGAAGACATGGATGATTTGGACTAGGAGTGTGAGAGCATGTTTTTTTCATTAGCGATTGATCCGATTGTCTTCTCCATCGGTTCTCTGCCGGTTCACTGGTATGGTCTAATACTTGGTGTCGGTGCGTTGGTTGGATTACTTTTGGCCATCCAGGAAGGCAAGCGCTTCAATATTTCACAGGAATTCTTCATGGATATGCTGCTCCTTGGTTTGCCTTCAGCCATCATTGGTGCCCGTATTTATTATGTGGCATTCAAATGGGAGGATTATAAGGACAACTTTGCGGATGTCTTCAAAATTTGGAATGGCGGGATCGCTATTTATGGCGCTCTGATCGGTGCGGTTATTTGCGGTATGATTTATTTCCGTTACAAAGGGTACCCCTTCTGGCGGATTGTGGATATTTGTGCACCCGGACTGCTTGCAGGCCAGATGATCGGGCGTTGGGGCAACTTCGTGAACCAGGAAGCGTATGGTGGCGTTGTAGAAGAGTCCTTCCTTCGTGATAAGCTGCATCTTCCTGATTTCATTGTGAACCAGATGTACATAGGAGATGCTTTTCATCACCCCACTTTCTTGTATGAATCCCTCTGGAGTTTGCTGGGTATCCTGCTGCTGATGGTCCTGCGCCGGCAAAAATTTGTGCGTGCAGGTGAAATCTTCCTGTCTTATTTTATTTGGTATTCCATTGGCCGCTTCTTTATCGAGGCGCTCCGTACAGACAGTTTGGGGTTTCAAGGAAGCAGCGGACTTGCATCGTTCCTGAATGGCTTATGGTCACCGATGAAGTGGTTTGGTTTTGAACAAGGATACCTTGATCCAGCTTACGGGAATATCCGTAGCTCGCAGCTGCTGGCACTGCTGACTATAGTAGCAGCTATAATAATAATCATTGTCCGACGGGTAACGGGTCAACCCAAGGATCATTACTCTGATCCTATTATCAGTACGAAGGCCGCTGCTGTAGATACGATAGTTCCGGACAGTGCGGTACATACGCCGCAGAGTGCCCCACCGGTTAGACAGCCGGAACCGGACAAGACACCGGATGAAGTATCGAAGGAGTAGCAGAAGCTAATGATAGAATGTGTACTATTTGATTTGGACGGAACGATTGTAAATACGAATGAGCTGATTATCAACTCGTTCATACATGCGCTGAGGGAGAATAATCTGCCCCCGCTAACCCGGGAACAGATTATTCCTCATATGGGGACTACGCTTCAGCAGCAGATGAGAGTTTTTTCTGGTCTAGAGGATACCAGTGTACTGGAGCTTGCCTACCGGGCCTATAATAATGCTCATCATGACGAATTGATTGGTTCTTTTCCCCATGTGAATGAGACGATGGAAGAACTGTCACGGCGCGGCATCAGACTGGGAATTGTAACGACCAAGATTCGTCCGACCACGATGAAGGCGCTGGAGATGTTCGATCTTCTAAAGTATATGGAGACGATTGTTACCGTAAGCGATGTAGTTCAGCCCAAGCCACATCCAGAACCGGTTCTGAGGGCTGTCAGCAACCTGGGTGTTGATCCCCGAAAAACATTGATGGTGGGAGACAGTGCGGTTGATATTCAGTCGGCCAAGGCAGCAGGTGTACTTACGGCGGGAGTAGCCTGGTCACTCAAAGGTGAAGAGACGTTACGGAAATATGAACCGGACTATATCATTCATGATATGGAGGATATCTTCAATATTGTGGAGCAGGGGACGATGGGACTGTGAGAAAAGTAACCCGCTATCCTGTGGAAGGACATAATTCTCTTTGGTACATTTACCGAACGGTTAGTCCCTGGAAGGGTGTACGCAATTTTATTTTTATACAGATTGCCCGGTATTGTCCAATTCTTTCGCTTAAGAACTGGATATACCGTAACGTTCTGGGTATGAAGGTTGGCAAGCACACGGCGTTTGGACTGATGGCCATGGTGGATGTATTTTTCCCGGAAAAGATTACGGTGGGTGAGAATTCCGTGATCGGCTACAACACTACCATTCTCGCACATGAATACCTGATCAAGGAGTACCGCCTGGGTGAGGTCATTATCGGTGAAAATGTGCTGATCGGTGCCAATACAACGATTCTCCCTGGCGTAACCATCGGGGATGGGGCGATTGTAGCGGCAGGTTCTGTAGTGCATAAGGATGTAGCCGCAGGTTCCTTTGTTGGAGGCAACCCGCTGCGGGAATTGACGCCTTCTACAGGGATGAATGCCGAAGAGGTATTACAAGATTAGTGATGCAATAAAAGTTGCCCTGCAGGATCAGGTTGCGTGCACTTACGCAGGAACTGCGGGGTTTTGTTATGTAAAACAGAAATGTTAAGCAACCTTTAAGTATTAAACTGGCGGATTGTGGCGATATACTTAGGTCAGGCTACATTGTCAATGTTGGTTAGGCAGCAAAGGATATGATTGGATACAGGCACCTGGGGTGCGAGTTCACAGGAGGAAATGAAATGGGACAAAAGGAAAGAATTCCGCAGCTGGATATATTTCGGGCAGTTGCGATATTTGCGGTGATCGCTATTCATGCTACTTCACGCACACTTGCGGAGACACTGGACACCTCGATGTTCCATCCGTTTTTGTTCATTAACAAATTCAGCCAGTTCGCCGTACCTTCGTTTGTCTTTCTGAGCGGATTTGTGTTGTTCTACAATTATATTGACCGTCCGCTAAGCGGGAAAACACTGGGGAAGTTTTATAGCCACAGGCTGATATATATTATTTTGCCTTATGTTGTATTTTCACTCATGTACTTTATTCTAAAAATGACAGCAGGTCATACCTGGAGTATGCCTTTGGATGAAATGGCCCGGAAGCTGGGCAAGTATCTGCTTACCGGGACGGCGTATACCCATCTGTATTACATCATCATTATTATCCAGTTCTATATCCTGTTCCCGCTCATGTTATGGTGCCTTCAGAAGGTCCGGCGTCTTGCTGCCTGGGCTCCCATAATAGGTCTGCTGCTGCAATGGGGATTCGTACTGCTCAATAAATACATGACCAATCACGGTTATTGGCAATTGTCCAAAGGTAGTTTGGCTATTACCTATTTCTCCTACTTTCTGCTGGGGGCAGCAATTGCCGTCTATTATGGCTCATTGAAAAAATGGCTGATCCTCTCGCGTGAGGGTTGGCGTTCCGGTAAAGGTCCGGGGTGGATTAT
Organism: Paenibacillus helianthi; assembly: GCF_001909055.1. Lineage (GTDB taxonomy): Bacteria > Bacillota > Bacilli > Paenibacillales > Paenibacillaceae > Paenibacillus_AQ > Paenibacillus_AQ helianthi. The sequence goes on along the minus strand of NZ_LVWI01000036.1, from coordinate 115,753 downwards.
GCTCTGGGTACTATGGGCTGCCGCTGGAATCATTCATGTAGAGCTCTGGTTCAATAACTATACGAAAAAAACGATAATTAACAGCCTGTGGTATGAAGGCTTCTCCAATCTGCATGCACTGCTCTCCTGTATTGTGCTGCTGCAACTGTCGTTCCTGCTCTATGGGACAGGGAAGCGTCTGCTGAGCCGTCTGCTGATCTCTATCGGTGCTTGTTCCTTTGGAATCTATCTGCTTCATCCTGCGCTGCTCTTCCTGTATAGAAAACTTCCGCTTCACGGGGGTTCGCTTGCATACACGGCGGCAATTGCCGGCGGTTGGCTTGTAGCCTTGCTGGGTTCATGGCTCGTGGTTGCTCTCGTCTTCCGTTATGTGAAGCCTGCCTGGATTGTATTCGGTTCCGGACCGCAGATGCCGAAGAAAAAGGCAGTCCTGTAGCATTCATCCTATCAAAGATCATACCAAACAAAGCGCCACCATTCGCATCCTGCGATGGTCGGCGCTTTGTTTGGTATATAAAGCAAAACGGGTAGAGCGGCTCTTACTCTCCGGCTTGTTCCCGCTGAAAATCGGCGATAGCCTGATAATGGCTCTCCAGACTGCGGTAAACGGAAATATAAATCGGCAGCAGCTGTTTATAGACATCAGCGTGCTCCTTGATTGGATGATGCTGATGGGTCGAGCCGATCATTTTAAAAACAATATCAAAGGTGTCTGTGCGTCCGGTAGCGTAAAGGCCAAGCACAACCGCCCCCAGACAAGAACTCTCGAAGCTCTCTGGAATGACAACCTCCTGGTCGAAAATATCAGCCATCATCTGCCGCCACAGTGATGAACGGGCAAAGCCTCCGGTGGCATGAATCTTGGCCGGCTGTCCGATCTGCTCCTCCATGGCCAGCAGCACAGTATACATGTTGAAAATGACACCTTCCAGCACGGCACGGATCATATGCTCTTTATGGTGATTCATCGTTAGGCCAAAAAAGGAACCCCGGGCATCCGGATTCCATAGCGGTGCACGTTCTCCGGTAAGGTAGGGATGGAAGAGGAGGCCGTTACTGCCCGCCGGAACCTGCTCCGCAATGCGTGTCAGCACCTCATAGGGGTCAATACCCAGACGTTTGGCTGTTTCCACCTCGGAGGCAGCGAATTCATCACGCACCCAACGGAAAAGCATTCCCCCGTTGTTCACTGGCCCCCCGATGACCCAGTGCTTCTCTGTCAGGGCATAACAGAATATCCGTCCCTTGGGATCGGTAAGCGGCCGGTCGACAACTGTGCGGATGGCTCCGCTGGTTCCGATTGTGGCAGCAACGACTCCTGGCTTAATAGCGCCCACACCAAGATTGGAGAGGACACCGTCGCTGGCACCAACTATAAACGGGGTGTTTGGCAACAAACCGAGCTTCTCAGGCCAACCAGGCAGCAGGCCCTGCATAATCTGAGTAGTGGGAACAGGCTTGGAGAGATGCTCCGGGGTAATGCCGGCTATACTCAGGGCCTCCGTATCCCAGTCCAGCTGTTCTAAATTGAACATGCCGGTGGAAGAGGCTATAGAATAATCAATAACATATTCACCGAAGAGCTTGGCGAAGATGTATTCCTTAATGGAAATGAATTTGTATGTCTGGCGGAACAGCTCCGGCTGCTCCTCCCCCAGCCACATCAGCTTGGTGATCGGGGACATAGGATGAACAGGTGTTCCTGTACGCAGGTATAGCTCGTGGCCGCCTAATTCGTCTCGCAAGCGTGCTGCACAGGCAGCACTTCGGTTATCTGCCCATGTAATACACGCTGTCAAAGGATTACCCGCATGGTCTACAGCAATTACACTGTGCATGGCGGAGCTGAACGAAAGAAAAAGGACAGAATCGGGCCTGATGGCGCTGTCCTTCATGACGGCTCCGACGGTATAGGCTACAGCAAGCAGGATCTGGTCCGGGTCCTGTTCTGCAACCGAGGATGAAGGGGTGTGCAGCGGATAACCCTGATCCGCTTGTGCGGTGATTTTTCCGTTTTCCTCAAAGAGGACAGCCTTAGTGCTTGTAGTTCCAATATCGACGCCTAGCATATAGGATGTGCCCAATCTGCAAACCTTCTTTCCAATGAAGATGCTACCCGGATATTTTAAATGATTAGGACAGGCTGCGAATCAGCGTTTCAGAAGAATCGGCAAAATACTCCTGAACCACCTTATGGATCGTTTCACGATCTCCTGTACGAAGTGCCTCAATAACCACGCGGTGCTTCTCCGCTATCCAATGCATCCGTTCCTCTCCGAGGGTAAAGCCTTTTTCGGTAGTAATTAGAATGACGGTCATTACAATATAACGGATGCTATTCCATAAATGAAGAATCCTGGTGTGCTTCGCTTCGGTGATAATGGATTCATGAAAAGAGAAGTCCTGGCGGGCAAACTCAACGTAATCATTGTGCTTGACGGCCAGCTTCATTCTGTCGATACTCTGTTCGAGCTGCCGGATTAGCGAATCCTGTATATTCATGGCGAGCCGTTCTTGGGCAAAGCTCTCGATGAGGTACCGGACATCATAGAGCTCCTCAACATCTTTGATGTTCAGTCCTACAACAACGGCTCCCATTCTTTCCAGACGGATTAATCCCTCGCCAGCCAAGGTCTTGAGTGCCTCACGGACCGGAGAACGGCTGATGCCAAAATCGGTTGAAATCCGGTTCTCCGAAAGCACCTCGCCTGGTTTGATGTTTTCATTTATGATTTGCAGCCTGAGTTCACAGGCAATCGATTCTCCAAGGGAAGCTCCTTGCAGCCATGTGGCAGGATAATGCATGTAAAAGGACTCCTCTGTGTGATTAGTTGTTAGCTAAGACCAGGCATTCCATTAATTTTAGCATACAATGTCTTCACCGTTCCATCCGGTTAACCTGTGCCGTTCCTTGCCTGGAGCGCATTCTGTAATTCAAATCAGTCCTTCTCCTGCACAACAGCGTGACCGCCAAATTCATTGCGTAGCGCAGCTACAACCTTGCCGTGGAAAGTATCGTCCTCAAGGGAACGGTAGCGCATCAGCAAAGAGAGGGCAATAACCGGTGTGCTGGCTTCAAGATCAAGCGCAGTTTGAACGGTCCATTTACCTTCTCCGGAGCTCTGCATTACTCCGCGGATTCCGGAAAGCTTCGGATCTTTGGCAAAAGCGTTCTGTGCAAGCTCCATCAGCCAACCGCGGATCACAGATCCATTCGACCACAGTCCGGCAACCTGCTCATAGTTAAAGTCGAACGGGCTTTTCTCCAGCAGCTCAAAACCTTCGGCAATGGACTGCATCATTCCATACTCAATACCATTATGGATCATCTTCAAAAAATGGCCACTGCCACTTTCCCCTGCGTACAGGTAACCCCGCTCGACCGCGAGATCACGGAATAGCGGTTCAATGTCCTTGAATACCTCCGGATCGCCCCCAACCATTAAGCATGCTCCATGCTCAGCCCCCTCCGTTCCGCCGGATGTGCCGGCATCGAATAAATAAATGCTGCGCTCACGCAGCTTCTCTGCCCGTGCAATGGATTCCTTGTAGTGGGAGTTGCCGCCGTCTATGATGATATCCCCCGCATCCAATAGCCGGGATAGACTCTCAATCACTCCTCCTACGATCTCGCCGGCAGGGAGCATGACCCAGACTATTCTGGGATGTTCAAGCTTCGCAACCACTTCCTCCAAGGATGAAGCGGCAAGCGCGCCCCGTTCGGCTAACTGCAGCCCCATTTGCGGGTTGATATCGCTTACCACAAGCTCATGCCCATGGTTCATCAGGTTCAGTGCCAGGTTAAAACCCATTTTGCCCAGTCCGATCATGCCCAATTTCATTGTAGTTCACTCCTTAGCAGATTCTTGTGATAACTTGTGTACTTGTATACAACTTTGTTTGTATCTTACTACTGCACTGAATAGCTTGTAAAGGGTAATCTTGTATGTAATTAATATTCGTGAGAGTAAGGCTCCCGGCTATTAAGAGGTGTGGATGGAGACCATATATAAAAATCTCAACATCACTCTATATGTAAGCAATTATGCTATTCTATATATCAAAGGTTCAATTGACGTATAGGATCGTCCGTGATACGATATTGCCACTGCTTTACTTTGTTACCACTGTACCATAATAAAGCGTTTATTTCCTACTATTGATGATATCTGACGAGGTGACCAATGAAGATGTCCAAACCAAAGGGATTCGAGAAGCCGGCTGGCGTGCGTGACTATCTCCCGCGTGCAGTGGCCAAACTGCGCAAGATCGAGAATGATGTGCTGCACTGCATGAGCCGCTGGGGATACCGGCAGATGATTACGCCCACATTGGAATATTACGATACCGTCGGTGTGGCCAGCTCCACATCCGATCAGAAGCTCTATAAATTGCTTAACAACCGCGGGCAGGCCCTGGTGCTCCGCTCGGAGATGACAGCGCCGGTGGCGCGTGTGGTTTCTTCACTGTTAAAGGATGAGCCGCTGCCTCTCCGCCTGTCCTACCACGCTAATGTGTTCCGGGCCATTGAGGAGGAAGCGGGTCGGGAAGCTGAATTCTTCCAGACCGGGGTAGAGCTTGTCGGCGATGATTCACCGGAGGCTGATGCCGAGGTTGTGGCGCTGGCGATTTCCTCGCTGCAGGCGGCGGGCGTGAAGTCTTTCAAAATCGCCATGGGGCATGTTGGCTTCCTCGACGGGTTGTTCCAGGAGGCGGTAGCCGGTCTTCCGGAAGCGCAGGAAGAACTGAAGAGCCATTTGCTAAACCGTGATTATGTGGCCTTCCGCGAGACGCTCCGCCAGCTTGAACTGACTGAGGCGCAGAAGAATGAGCTGGATGGACTGCTGCGGCTGCGGGGAGGCAAGGAAATCTGCAGTCAAGCTCTGGAGCTCAGCAGCCATCCGCTGGCCCGTACCTCCATTGAGCATTTATGCAAGGTGTGGGAAGTACTGGTATCGTATGGCGTCTCTCAGCATGTTCTGATTGATCTGACGATGATTGGCGACTTCTCCTATTATACAGGGATGACCTTTGAGGGCTATGCCTCGGAGCTTGGATTTCCGGTATGCAGCGGTGGCCGTTATGACAATCTGCTGCAGCAATTCGGGCGCCCCATTCCGTCAACCGGCTTCTCTTTGAAGACGAACCGTATTCTGGACGGTGTATCCGGGGTACCGGAAGAGGAAGAGCTTCCAGTCCTGATCCAGTACGACGCTTCCCGTCGCAAAGAAGGTCTGGAGGAGGCGGCGCGGCTGCGGGCTGAAGGCCATGTAGTGGTGACACGGCTGGCCAGCGAGGCCGGTGATCTGAAGACAGTGAAGCGTTTGGACACAAATGCGGTTGAAGCGGAAGGCGAAACGTACGGGGAGATTTATACATTCGTTTCTTTTGTCAGCGAGCATGGCTAAGTTCTACATATACAGGTATATAGGCAAAGATATGGAAACGGAGGTCGATGATAATGGCGCAGATATTGAAGGTGGCCATGCCAAAAGGTCGGATTTACAATAAAGCAGCCGAGTTGTTCCGTCAAGCGGGGCTGCCGATTCCGGCGGATGGTGAAGAGTCGCGTAAGCTGGTGATTTCACTGCCGGAAGCGGGAATGGAATTTATCCTGGCCAAACCGGTCGATGTTCCCACTTATGTGGAATATGGTGTCGCGGATATCGGAATTGTCGGCAAAGATGTGCTTCTGGAGGAAAACCGTGACGTCTATGAGCTGCTGGACCTGGGAATCGCCCGCTGCCGGATGTCGATTATCGGCTTGCCGAACTGGCAGCCGGGTATTCAACAGCGGGTGGCGACGAAATATCCGAATGTGGCTTCCCGCTATTTCCGCGAGCAGGGGCAGCAGGTAGAGGTTGTGAAGCTGAATGGTTCCATTGAGCTTGCACCGCTAATCGGTCTTGCAGACCGTATTGTTGATATGGTGGAGACCGGCCAGACGTTGAAGGACAATGGGCTGGTGGAGATGAAGAGCATCTTCGAGATTACGAGCCGTCTTGTGGCCAACCGAGTAAGCTACCGGATGAAGAACGAAGAAATTCAGCAACTGTGTGACCGCCTGCAGGCGGTTATCACCCGACCGGGAGCGGCAACGGGCGGAGTAGAGCGCTAAGGATGTAAAAGGGGGAAGCAGCGGTGAAGGTTCAATCGAGCAAGGAATTTAAGCTTCAGCGTGAAGTAGAGTACGGAACGCCTGAGCAGAATAAGGCCGTGAAGGAAATTGTGGCCGATATCAAAAAAGAAGGCGACGCGGCACTGCTCCGCTATACGGAGCGGTTCGACGGCGCTGCGCTTACTGCAGCACAGCTGCGGGTAACGGCAGAGGAGCTCCAGGCTGCATACGGCAGGGTGGAGGAGTCCTTTGTAACGGCGATCCGCGCCGCTGCAGCGAATATCCGGGCGTTTCATGCCCGGCAGAAACGTAATTCCTGGATGGATCTGCAGCCGGACGGCACGATCCTGGGCCAGATCATCCGCCCCCTGAAGCGAGTGGGCGTATACGTGCCCGGCGGCAAGGCGGCATACCCGTCCTCGGTGCTGATGAACGTAATTCCGGCTCAGATTGCCGGAGTGCCGGAGATTGTGATGGTCACTCCGCCGTCGACCGGCGGCACGGAGGGCATCGATCCTTACATTCTCGTTGCCGCCGCAGAAGCTGGCGTGAACGAGATCTACCGCGTGGGCGGCGCGCAGGCGATCGCCGCCCTGGCCTTCGGCACGGAGTCTATCGTGCCGGTCGATAAGATCTGCGGGCCAGGGAACATCTACGTGGCCCTGGCCAAACGCGAGGTCTACGGGGCTGTCGATATCGACAGCATCGCCGGACCGAGCGAGATCATCGTGCTCGCCGACGATACCGCTGAGGCCGCCTACGTCGCGGCCGACCTGCTCTCGCAGGCCGAGCATGACGAGATGGCCTCGGCCATCCTGGTTACGCCATCGCAGCGCTTGGCGGAGGCCGTTGCTGCCGAAGTAGAACGGCAGCTGCGTGAGCTTCCGCGCGAGGCGATCGCGCGCGCATCCGTGGACAACTATGGCGCGATCATCGTCGTGGAGTCGCTGGCGGAAGGGATCTCCGTTGTGAACCGGCTAGCGCCGGAGCATCTGGAGATTGTTACAGAGGACCCGATGGGTCTGCTCGGCAGCATTGAGAATGCCGGAGCTATCTTCCTCGGCCCGTACAGCTCGGAGCCGGTCGGCGATTATTTTGCCGGCCCGAATCATATTATTCCGACCAATGGCACAGCACGGTTCTCGTCGCCGGTGGATGTGGATGATTTCATTAAAAAATCAAGCCTGATCTATTACAGCAAGGAAGCACTGCTGAAGGACGGGGCAACAATTATTGAGCTGGCTCGCCGCGAGGGGCTGGAAGGCCATGCACGTGCAATAGAGGTCAGACTGCATAACGAAGCGAAGGGTGGAGACGGAAATGGAAAATAACAACGAGGCCCAGGCCGTGCGCCAAGCGGGACTTAGCCGTAAAACGAATGAAACGGATATCAAGCTCACTCTGGCCGTGGACGGCAGCGGGGTTTCGGAGCTGGAGACGGATGTCCCGTTTCTGAATCATATGCTGGATTTATTTACAAAGCATGGCCAGTTTGATCTGTCCGTGCAGGCGCGGGGCGACATTGACATTGACGATCACCACACCGTGGAGGACATCGGCATTTGTCTGGGACAGGCGCTTCGTGAGGCACTGGGCGACAAAAAAGGCATCAAGCGCTACGCGAGTGTCTTCATCCCTATGGATGAGGCACTGGCTCAGGTGGTTATCGATATCAGCAACCGTCCGCATTTTGAGTATCGTGCTGCATATCCATCGCAACAGGTTGGAAGCTTTTCCACAGAGCTGGTGCATGAATTTCTGTGGAAATTCGCACTGGAGGCACGGATTACACTGCACGTGATCGTGCATTATGGTTCGAATACCCACCACATGATCGAGGCGATATTCAAAGCGCTGGGCCGGGCGCTGGATGAAGCGACACGGATTGACCCGCGCGTGAAGGGTGTGCCTTCCACGAAGGGAGTGCTGTAGAATGACCGTTGCAATCGTCGATTACGGCATGGGCAATCTGCATAGTGTCAGCAAGGCGGTGGAACGACTCGGGTACAAAAGTCTTGTGACGGGTGAGGCCGGGGAGATTCTGGCTGCCGATAGCGTCATTTTGCCGGGCGTCGGTGCGTTTGGCGATGCGATGGAGCATCTGCGGGAGAGCGGATTGGATACTGTGGTCCGTGAGGCAGCATCTTCAGGACAGCCGCTGCTGGGGATATGCCTCGGAATGCAGCTGCTGTTCACCAGCGGCGAAGAATACGGCACTCATGAAGGGCTTGATCTTCTGCCTGGCTCGGTGGTCCGTTTTGCACCTCGTGAGGGCTACAAAGTCCCGCATATGGGCTGGAACAAGTTGGATTTCCTTCAGCCGCAGAGTCCGTTGTTCGCGGAACTTGAAGCAGGGCATGTATATTTTGTCCACTCCTTCCATGCTGTCATGGAACAGCAGAGCGATTTGCTCGCCATCACAGATTACGGTCATCCGGTTACGGCTATTGTAGGCCGGGAGAATGTATTTGGTATGCAGTTTCATCCGGAGAAGAGCGGAGAGCTGGGAATGAAGCTGCTGGGCAATTTCTTGCAACTGAAGGATACGCGGGTATAAGCCCACTATATATAATGAACTTAAGAAACTCTCTATATGACTATTGACTATATTGTAGCGAAAGTGGGAGCGCCTCATGTCTTCTTTTATCGTATATCCGGCGATTGATATCCGGGATGGAAAATGCGTCAGACTGCAGCAGGGTGATTACAACCAGGAAACCATATATAACGACAGCCCGCTGAAGGTAGCCAAGTCTTGGGAAGAGCAGGGCGGGAAGTTTATTCATCTCGTGGATTTGGACGGAGCCAAAGCCGGACATCCGGTAAATGACGCCATCATCGGGGCTATCGCCAAAAACGCGGGTGTTCCCGTACAGGTAGGCGGAGGCCTCCGCACGATTGCGGATGTGGAAAAACTGCTGGGACTCGGCGTCAGCCGTGTCATTATCGGTACTGCCGCGATCAACGATCATGCCTTCACAGAGTCTGTGCTCGCCAAATATGGCGACAAAGTGGCGATTGGGATTGATGCCCGTGGCGGCTATGTTGCCACTCATGGCTGGCTGAACACCTCTGAGGTTCGTGCAGAGGATCTGGCCAAGGAGCTGGCAGCCAAGGGCGCCGAAACGTTCATCTACACCGACATCTCACGCGACGGGATGATGCAGGGTCCGAACATCGAGGGCATCGTGTCCATGGCTGCTACCAGCGGTAAAACCGTGATCGCCTCTGGCGGCGTCACAAGTCTGGACGACCTGCTGCGCCTTAACGTACATAGCGGCAGCGGCATCGGCGGTGCGATAGTCGGCAAAGCGCTATACACTGGCAATATTGATCTTACCGAGGCTTTGCAGGCTCTGAACGGGAAATAGAATGACCGACAGGTTTTAGCTGCACGAATGCAGTTTGAGCTCGATTCCAAGTTTAGTTCATCTTATGGTTATTCTTTACGCAGGCGGTTCGAAGCCGCCGTCCCGTGAGGGGCCAGAACGTGGAACACGAAAGTTGTTTAAGGTCTAAGGTTTAAAGTTTAAGGTTTAAGTTTAAGGTTTTGCCCTTGCAGGTGCAACGACGTAGAAGCGGCCCCGCAGGGGTAAGCGCTCATTAGCCATAATTGCCCAGGAGCTTAGGCCCCTGCCCACGCCAGCCATCCGGGTGTCCAGAGGGCCGGGGCCCTTGGGGTCCCCCTTGGCTAAGGGGGATTTAGGGGGATCGAAAAGGTTGGATCGTAAAAGGTTGGATCGTAAAAGGTTGGATCGTAAAAGGTTTTCACTCGAAAACTATGGAAAGGGGTTATTTCATGTTAGCCAAACGCATCATTCCCTGTCTGGATGTTAAAGACGGGCGGGTAGTCAAAGGCGTGAACTTTGTGAATCTGCGCGATGCCGGTGATCCGGTGGAGCTGGCGGCATTGTATGACCGGGAAGGCGCCGATGAGCTTGTATTTCTGGATATTTCCGCCTCTGTGGAAGGCCGGGCCACGATGGTTGAAGTCGTGCGGCAGACCGCAGGTGAAATTGCCATCCCCTTTACAGTGGGCGGAGGGATCTCTACTCCGGAGGATATGAAGCGCATCCTGCGCGCGGGTGCGGACAAAATCGGTATCAATACAGCGGCGGTCAATAATCCGCAGCTCATTCTCGAAGGGGCCCGGCGCTTCGGAGCCCAGTGTATTGTAGTGGCGATGGATGCCAAATACAATGAGGCTTGGGGCGAATGGGAAGTATATACGCACGGCGGGCGCAAGCCTACGGGAATCCGTGCGTTGACTTGGGCCAAGGAGGCGGAGAAGCTGGGAGCAGGCGAGATTCTGCTGACCAGCATGGATGCGGACGGCACGAAGGACGGCTTCGATCTGAAGCTGACCGCTGCGGTGAGTGACCTGCTTACCATTCCCGTGATTGCTTCTGGTGGAGCAGGGAAGACGGAGCATTTTTATGATGTATTTACGGAAGGTAAAGCCGACGCTGGACTAGCGGCGACGATTTTTCACTATAAAGAAATCGCCATTCATGATTTGAAGGCAGATCTGAAGCAAAAAGGGGTAGAGATCCGATGAGCGAAGCAGAGCAATTAACAGCCCAGAGCCAACAGGAAGTATTAGAGGGCATACGCTGGAATGAAGCTGGACTGCTCCCTGCCGTAGTGCAGGATGTGAACAGTCTGGAAGTGCTAATGGTTGCCTATATGAATAAAGAATCCCTGCAGCTCTCGCTGGAGAGCGGACAGACCTGGTTCTGGAGCCGGTCACGCAGTGAACTGTGGCATAAAGGGGGGACCTCCGGCAATACCCAGGCTATTACTTCCATCCATTATGACTGCGACAGCGACACGTTGCTATTGAAGGTGGTACCGGAAGGGCCAGCTTGCCATACAGGGGAGACCTCCTGTTTCTTCCGCGAGCTCCCGCTGAGCCATCCGGCAGCAGCAGGCAGCGTTAAGGAACCAACTGCCGCGACTGCCTCGCAGGGGCTGAGCGACAGTGAGCGTTTTGCCGTTCTCGGGGAGCTGGAGCGGGTGATTGCCGAGCGGGAAGCAGAACGGCCGGAAGGCGCGTATACAACCTACCTGTTCGATAAAGGCGTTGATAAAATTCTGAAAAAAGTGGGCGAAGAGGCCTCGGAAACGATCATCGCCGCCAAAAATAAAGACAATGCCGAGCTGCGCCTTGAAGTCAGCGATTTGATCTACCATCTGCTGGTGCTGCTGCAGGAGCGCAAGCTTCCGCTGGATGAGATTATGGAGGAACTGAGCGCCCGCCATGAACGGCCGCGCCGTGATTAGGAAGGAGCCTTCAGCATGCGTATTGATTACCATACCCACCATGAGCGCTGTGGACATGCAGTAGGAACCCTTGAACAGTATGTGCAGCGGGGGGTTGAACTGGGGCTGGAGCAGCTCGGTTTGTCTGATCACCTGCCGCTTCTTCATGTAGACCCGGATACCTACTATCCAGAGATGGCGATGCCGTTATCCGAGCTTCCCCGCTATGTGGACGAATGTCTGAACCTTAAGGAGCGTTATCGCGGAAGGATTGAGCTGCGTGTAGGACTGGAAGCCGATTATATCGAGGGCTACGAGGAGCAGATCCGTGAGCTTTTGGCACCGTATCCTTGGGACTATTTGATCGGTTCGGTACATTTTCTCGGAGAATGGGACATTACGGATTTTCGCCAGACGCAGGGCTGGGAAGGTCAAGATGTGATGGAGGTTTACCGCCGGTATTATGATGCTGTACGGAAGTCGGCGTTATCGGGATTATATGATATTATAGGACATATGGATGTTATCAAACGGTTTGGCTACGGTCCACAGACACCAGAGGGCAAGGCCAAGGTGCGGGCGATGGAGCTGGAGGCGCTCAGTGCGATAGCAGGCAGCGGTATAGCGATGGAGCTTAACGCGTCAGGGCTTACCAAGCCCTGCGCGGAGATGTTTCCCGCTGAGCATGTGCTGCAGCAGGCTTTGAAGCTGGGCATACCGCTCACCCTGGGCTCTGATGCCCATGATCCAATGAAGCTGGGAGACGGCTTGCAGGAAGCCCGCAGCATGCTGTGGCACACCGGTTTCCGCGAATTGGCTGTGTTTGAGGGTCGCGTCCGTACATTGGTTCCGTTTGAACTATAAATTTTGATCCCCAGGAGGGTACTATGCATCATCATCAATTGCGTATTTTTTCCGGTTCGTCGAATCCGAAGCTGGCCGCTGATATTGCGGAGCGTCTGGGCGCACCGCTGGGCCAGATTAAGCTGACCCGCTTCAAGAGCGGCGAGATTTATGTGCATTATGAAGAGAGCATCCGGAACTGTGACGTATTTTTGGTGCAATCCCTCGCTCACCCCATTAATGAGCTGTTCGTAGAGCTGCTGGTCATGATTGATGCGGCTAAGCGGGCTTCGGCAAGAACGGTGAATATTATTGTGCCTTACTACGGCTATGCCAGACAGGAGCGCAAATCCGCGCCGCGCGAGCCGATATCGGCCAAGATGGTAGCTGATGTGCTTACAACCGCCGGAGCTACCCGTGTGATTACGATTGATCTGCATGCGGCGGCTATTCAAGGCTTTTTCAACATCCCGGTCGATCACTTGACAGCACTTGATCTGATCAGCGGATATCTGAAGGTAAAAGGCTTGTCCGACCTGGTTGTGGTATCTCCGGATGCAGGCCGTGCCTCCATGGCAGAGAAGCTGGCCAGCCGTCTGGACTCACCATTTGCTATTATGATCAAGAAGCGCCCGGCTCACAATGAATCGGTGATTACGCATGTGATTGGAGATGTAGAGGGACGGACGCCTATCATTATCGAGGACCTGATCGATACAGGTACAACGATTGTGAATGTGGTGGAAGGCCTGAAGGAGCGCGGGGCGAAGAACAGCATCGTTTGTGCAACTCATGGACTCTTTTCGGGAGATGCACTAAGCCGTATGGTCCACCCCAATATAGATGAAATTGTCGTTACCGATTCCATTGCGCTGCCGGATGATCATTCCAGCCGGTTCACTGTGCTCTCCGTAGCACCTATGCTGGCTGAAGCCACACGCATTATTATTGAAGGCGGTTCTATTGATAAGCTGTTCAGAGACGCGGGGATTTAATTCCTGCGTCTTTTTCATATTAGGACAAGAGACAATCCAGACTGAACAATCAGGGGGCTTGAATAGTTTTTTGAAGCTTTTTCCTCCTGAAGAGTCCCTTCCAATCTTGAGAATCCCCCTGTCACATGTGGTATACTGTGTGAAGACAGTCGGGACCAAAAATGGAAACGACGGCACTTAGGTGGGAGTCCGGGCAGGTGTATGCTGCCGCTCTCCTATTTTTCGTGAGGATAAGGAAGCTTACAAAGGGAGGTGCCTTGCTTCCATGATTGAGAGAACTTCAGAGAATAACGTGGTGAATGGTAACGTGATTCCCGTCACTCTGGATGCCAATTTTTTCTTTGAAAGAGCCGTACGGTCATTGGACCGCTTTCAATATGATAAGGCATTGAAGAATTTTCGCAAAGCTGTTGAATATGAGCCGGAGAACCCGGTGAATCATTGCAATATGGCGGGTATATTATCCGAGATGGGGAAATACGAGGATTCCAACGACATCTTGACTCATGTTCTGGATGAGATTGATCCTACTATGACAGAGTGCCACTTCTATATGGCTAATAACTACGCTAATATGGAAAACTTTGAAGAGGCGGAGCGCAGTCTTGTGACCTATCTGCAAGAGGATGCGAGCGGTGAGTTTCTGGCCGAGTCCGAAGAGCTGATGGAACTGCTGCAGTATGAGCTGAACCGGCCCGCTCCGCTAGTCCGGATCCGCAGCCGGGAAGGTGTGGTGGAGCATGACAGAGCCCGGAGTCTTTTGGAGGAAGGCAAATTCCCGCAAGCGGTCAAGCTGCTTGAAGAGATTGTCCAGAACATTCCTGACTTCCTGGCGGCACATAACAATCTGGCTCTTGCCTATTTCTATATGGGCCGCTTCGCCAAAGCCAAGGAATGTCTTGGCGAAGTGCTGAAGCAGGACCCGGGCAACCTGCATGCGCTCTGCAATATGGCGATTTTCCTGCAATATGCTGGCGATCAGGACCAGCTTGCGGGATTGGTGCGTATGCTTGAGGCGACAGTTCCTTTTCATCAGGAGCATGTATTCAAAATGGCGACAACGATGGGCATATTGGGCAAGCACCAAACTGCATATGGACATTTCCGCCGACTGCTGAAGGATGAAGAGGTCGGCGGTGATGCCGGCTTGTACCATTATTGCGCGGCGGCGGCCAGCAATAGCGGGCTTCATACTGAGGCTATACGCTGCTGGCAGATGGCTTCCAGGCTGGACCCGGAATCAGCAGTGCCGAAATTTTTCCTGTCCCAGATGCAGCTGGCACAGTCAGAGGGCAGGCCGCTGCCTCCGGTAAGCTATAATTATCAGCTGCCTTTTCAGGAGCAGCTGAAGCAGTGGAAGAACAATACGGACAGCTTCACGGAAGAAGTGCAGAATAATCCGCTGCTGCGCGCTTCGTTCTTCTGGGCGCTGCGCTACGGTGATGCTAGTACGAAGCTCCAGGTGACAGAAGCGCTGCGCTGGATTGAGGACGATGAAATATCCGATGTTCTGAAGGGAGTTTCGGAGCAGGAACCGCTGCAGGAGGCTGCGCTTCTCAGTCTGCAGCGGCTGATCGGCGGCAGTCCGGAGGAAAGTGTAGTCCAGAGGGCGGTTCAGGAACCGGTTGTATCAAGCCATAAAGGGCCGCCAGAGTGGAAGGAAGACTGGCAGCGGATTATAGATCATATGGCTGCTGTGATGGACCGGAGATTGGATGCCGCCCAGAAGAGAGATGCCGAGCTCCTCTGGAAGCAGTTCATAGCCCGCCTCTATCCGGATGTACCCTTGTTCCGGCATGCAGAGGGCTGGTGTGCGGCTCTGGAATATCTAACCGCCAAGCTTCATGGTCATCCGGTTACTTACCGCGAGGCTGCACAGCATTACGGCGTTTCCGTCTCCATGGTAAGCCGGTACGCACGGCGTATTCATCAAGCATGCGGGTTAATGCAGGACGGGGCGGCAGCAGACATTTTGCCGCCATTTACGGAAAATATCTGACCCTAAGGAGGACTTGCTAATGTACAAAACAATTGTAATCGGAACAGGTCCGGCAGGATTAACTGCTGCGATTTACCTGGCACGTGCCAACCTCAGCCCCCTTGTTATTGAAGGACTGCAGCCAGGAGGACAATTGACTACGACGACAGAGGTAGAGAACTTTCCTGGTTTTCCTGAAGGTATTCTAGGTCCGGATCTGATGGATAACATGCGCAAGCAGGCAGAACGCTTTGGGGCTCAATTTAAGAATGGCTGGGTGGATTCTGTGGATTTCTCGCAGCGCCCTTTCAAAGTAACCGTGGATGGTCTGGGTGTACTGGAAGCAGAGTCGGTGATTATATCGACCGGTGCTTCGGCGAGGTACCTGGGCATACCGGGAGAGCAGGAGAATGTCGGCCGCGGGGTAAGTACCTGTGCAACCTGCGACGGTTTCTTTTTCCGTGGTAAAAAGATTGTCGTGGTCGGCGGCGGCGACTCCGCGATGGAGGAAGCCAGCTTCCTCACGCGATTCGCTTCCAGTGTAACTCTGGTCCACCGCCGTCCGGAACTTCGCGCTTCGAAGATTATGCAGGACCGGGCGCGGGAGAACAGCAAAGTAGCTTGGGCCCTGAACCGCACACCGCTTAAAGTGACCATCGGGGATACCGGGGTGAAGGGACTTACCGTCCGTAACAATGATACGGGTCTTGAGGAGCTCGTGGAAGCAGATGGCGTATTTGTCGCTATCGGCCACACACCGAATACCGCGTTCCTGGGCGGTCAGATAACTACGGATGCCAACGGCTACATCGTTGTGAATCCGGGGACAACCGAAACCAACATTCCCGGCGTGTTCGCTTGTGGGGATGTTCAGGATACCCGTTACCGGCAGGCGATTTCGGCTGCAGGAACCGGCTGCATGGCTGCTATGGATGCTGAGAAATATCTGGAAGGCGCTATGGTACATGACTGGAGCGAAGCGCTGGATAAGTAACCACAATGCTGGTTAAACAAATTTTTTGATTGACAATAAATACCTGCTAAAGTAGATTGTATTTAATTAGATAAGATACCCACTAGGGGAGCCTGAATAGGCTGAGACGGGGAAATTGAATTCCCGGACCCTTGAACCTGATCTGGATCATACCAGCGTAGGAAAGTGGAGCCGGACCTTTTTTGAGCACAGCCTTATTGGGCTGTTCATGAATAAAGCCGCTCCAGGTGGAGCGGCTTTTTGCTGCGTGCTGATCTTATCTGAATGGCTCACAGAGCGATGAGGAGGAGATAAAAATGTCAGATTCATCAAAAAAGGAACAAATCGATCTGTCGGGATTTCCCGCAAGCCGTAAGGTGTATGTAGAAGGCTCGCGTCCCGATATTCAGGTTCCGATGCGTGAAATCCGTCTTAGCCGGACCGAAGGTGTTGCGGGGGAAGAGGACAATGCACCGCTTCGTGTCTATGATACCAGTGGTATTTACACTGATGCCGCTGAAGATACCAATGTTCGGAAAGGGTTGCCTCCGCACCGCTTAAGCTGGATTGCGGAGCGCGGGGATTCAGTGGAGTACGCCGGGAGAACCGCTCAGCCCGGAGACTCCCGATTAGCTGCAGACCGGACGTCGGCAGAAGGGTTCGCCGGCTTGCGGCGGAATCCTTTAAGAGCACGTGAGAGCTGCAATGTTACCCAACTGCATTATGCGCGGCAGGGGATGATTACGCCGGAAATGGAGTATATCGCGATTCGCGAGAATACCCGGCCTGAATTTGTAAGGGATGAGGTCGCTGCCGGACGGGCCATTATCCCGGCTAATATCAACCATCCTGAGAGTGAGCCGATGATCATCGGCCGTAACTTCCTGGTTAAGATCAACGCGAACATTGGGAATTCCTCCGTGACTTCTTCCATTGAAGAGGAAGTGGAGAAGATGAGATGGGCGACCCGCTGGGGTGCCGATACGATTATGGATCTTTCCACTGGTACAAAAATTCATGCCACCCGCGAATGGATTATCCGCAACTCACCAGTACCGATCGGCACAGTGCCGGTCTATCAGGCGCTGGAGAAGGTAAAAGGAGTAGCCGAGGATCTGACCTGGGAGCTGTATCGCGACACGCTGATTGAACAGGCGGAGCAAGGCGTGGATTACTTTACCATTCATGCCGGGGTGCTGAAGCAGTATATCCCGCTTACTGCCGGAAGAATGACCGGAATTGTGTCCCGAGGCGGCTCCATCATGGCGGCCTGGTGCCTTGCACATCAGCAAGAGAACTTTTTATATACACATTTTGAAGAAATCTGTGAGATTATGAAGACTTATGATGTGGCCTTTTCCTTGGGAGACGGACTGCGCCCGGGCTCCATCGCCGATGCCAATGATGAGGCTCAGTTCGCTGAGCTGGAGACACTTGGGGAGCTGACAGCCATGGCCTGGAAACACGATGTTCAGGTGATGGTCGAAGGTCCGGGGCATGTGCCGATGCACAAGATCAAGGAAAATATGGACAAGCAGCTCGAGCTCTGCCAGGAAGCCCCTTTCTACACCCTGGGTCCGTTAACCACGGATATTGCCCCGGGTTATGACCATATTACTTCGGCGATTGGGGCGGCGATGATCGGCTGGTTCGGGACAGCGATGCTGTGCTATGTTACGCCCAAGGAGCATCTGGGTCTGCCTAATAAGAATGACGTGCGCGAAGGAGTTATCACCTACAAAATCGCTGCTCATGCTGCAGATCTGGCCAAAGGCCACCCGGGTGCCCAGGATCGGGACGATGCATTGTCCAAGGCTCGGTTCGAGTTCCGCTGGCGTGACCAGTTCCATCTGTCGCTTGACCCTGAGCGGGCGCTGGAGTACCATGATGAGACGCTTCCAGCCGAGGGTGCCAAAACAGCGCATTTCTGCTCCATGTGCGGTCCCAAATTCTGCAGCATGCGCATTTCGCACGATATCCGCAATTCGTCCAGACTGAGCCAAATGCTATAACCGGAACGGACTTTATAAAAGGCTGTTTCTTCTGCTGTAACAGGCGGAGGAAACAGCCTTTTTTTATATCCATAAGTTGGCATACAGGCATGACGGTAACAAAAACGGGGCCAATTCATTTCTGCTTTGCAATGAATAGTTGCAGGTATATAAGTTTCTAATTTAGTGACTGCAATCACTCTTTGGCCCCGTACCCTATGCTAAGCTGTTGTTGAGAAAGGTTATCAATTGACATGAAGCTAAGCTGCAGGAGGAGAGTGCAATGAGCAAACACCTTAACATGGATGAATCCATATTCGAGCTGGTCAGTCGTTATCCGGAGGCCATAGACATTATGGTTGAGCTGGGTTTCCGCGATATTACGAAGCCTGGCATGCTGCAGACGGCGGGCCGGTTCATGACCTTGTCTAAAGGAATCACAATGAAGAAAATGGATCGCGAAACCGTCCGGCTGGCCTTTCAGAGCCATGGCTTCGAGATTATTGAATAGATCACTGAGAATAACAAGTGGAATAGAGAAGGAGAGAGAACGATGAGCGAACTGATTAACAACCGTGAAATGGATATTCCTGAGCAGACACGCCGCCAAGCCATGCTTAAGGAGATTATTAAGGAACTGCATGCCGGAAAAAGTGTAGAGGAAGTCAAAGCACGTTTTGCAGAAGCGGTAGGTGATGTTACGGTAGCCGAAATTTCCGCGATGGAGCATTCCCTGATGACGGAGGAGGGGATTCCTGTAACGGAGGTACAGCGCCTATGCTCTGTGCATACGGCCATTTTTAAAGGCTCAATCCAGGAAATTCACCGTTCTAACAAGCCAGAGGAGCAGCCGGGACATCCTGTCCACACCTTCAAGCTGGAGAACCGTGAAATTGAACGGCTTGTGAACTTCCGCTTACAGCTGCATGCCGATAAATTCCAGCGGAACGACAGCGAAGAGATGATTTTCAAGCTGTTGGAGGATCTGAGTCTGCTGCTGGATCTCGACAAGCACTATAGCCGCAAAGAAAATCTGCTGTTCCCTTACCTTGAGAAATACGGTATTTATGGACCAACCAAGGTAATGTGGGGAGTGGATGATGGTATTCGCGGTATGATTAAACAGGCAAAAGCGGCGCTCAGTGCGTACAACGGGGAAGCTGCGGAGCTTGGAGCTGTTCTGACGAACATTATCCAGGAAGTAAATGAAATGATCTTTAAGGAAGAAAATATTCTGCTGCCGATGGCGCTCGATAAGCTGACTGAAGATGAATGGGTCAAAATCGCCCGCGAAAGCGACGAAATTGGCTTCTGTCTGACTGCGCCGGAGCAGGAATGGATTCCTGAGCGTGCCGCAGAACCGGAGGGAGCAGCCGTTCAAGCGGAAGAAGGAGAGGGAGAAGGAGAAAGAGGATTATCGCCGCAAGGCTTTATCCGCTTCGAGACAGGCCTGCTGTCGCTGCATCAGCTGGAAACAGTGCTGAATCATTTGCCTGTCGACCTGACATTTATTGATGAAAATGATGTAGTCCGCTACTTCTCGCATGGCAAAGAGCGAATCTTCGCCCGCACTAAGGCCGTCATTGGACGCACGGTGCAGAACTGCCACCCGCCGCAAAGCGTGCATGTCGTTGAGAAGCTGCTGGAGGATTTCAAGGCGGGCCGCAAAGACGCTGAGGATTTCTGGATTGCCATAAAGGATAAATTTATCTACATCCGTTATTTCGCAGTACGTGACGAAGCAGGCCGCTACATGGGCACCCTCGAATTCACCCAGAACATCGCACCGATCCGCGCACTGGAGGGACAGAAACGGATTTTGTCGGAGTAGCCGTCTAGAGTCAAACGCCTCACCGGCCATCCCCTTAAGTGAAGTTGATCCATCCGCCCCTTGCCGCATAGGTAAGAGGCTTTTTTTATAAAGATAAGAATTTACAGGGTACTCTAAAAACCGTATCTTTAGTCTTAAAAAAATACCAGCCCCTTATGTGGCCGGGTGTGCCGCCTTTCCTTGACCGCAGGGGTACCTTCTATTATAGTGGGTACGTAGGATTAACTATTTTAGCATAGAAAAAGGTGGCTTGTTACATGTCTGAAAGTATCTACGTTGGCGTGGATTTAGGTGGAACCACGATTAAGGTTGGAATCTGCAATGCCGAGGGGAACCTGCTGCACACTTTTGAGGGGCCTACGGGAACTGCGGATGGCGTCGATGCCGTCATCGATAATATCGAAAAGTATGTGCGTCAGATTGTGGAGGACTCCCCGTACTCTTGGGATCAGCTTGCCGGTGTAGGAGCGGGCCTGGCCGGGTTTACGAATATTCGTGAAGGAATTATCATCCTTGCGCCTAACATAGGTTTTAGAGATGTGCCGATCCGCTCCATTCTGGAGGGTCGCTTGAACAAGCCAGTCAAAATAGACAATGATGCTAACGTCGCTGCACTGGGTGAGGCCTGGAGCGGAGCGGGACGTGGTGTGGAGAATTGCGTCTGCTACACGCTGGGCACAGGTGTCGGCGGCGGTATCATTATTAATGGTAAGGTGTATCAGGGTTTTGCCGGACTAGCGGGCGAGCTTGGTCATATTTCTGTAGTGCCTGATCTGGAAGCTATCCAATGCGGCTGCGGCAACATGGGTTGTTTGGAGACCGTTTCCTCTGCTACGGGTATTATTCGCATGGCCAATGATGCTGTTAGCCGCGGCGACCGCACTTCCCTGTCCATGGTGGGGAAAATTGCCGCAAAAGAGGTATTTGATGCAGCCAAGGCCGGAGATGAAGTTGCTCTGCGAATTGTGAACCGTGCTGCGTTCTATCTGGGTAAATCCATGGCTGCTGTCGCAGCGGTGCTTAATCCGGAGGTATTCATCGTTGGCGGCGGTGTCTCCAAAGCCGGAGATATTCTGTTTGAAGAGGTTCGCCGCGTGTTCGCGAAGCTGGCCCCGGCCCCACTACAGACCGGAGTGACCATCGTGCCTGCCGAGCTTGGAAATGATGCGGGTATTATTGGCGCTGCAGGTCTTTTGCTGCGTTCTTAAGCAGATGGAATTATTCATATACTATGTATAGGGAGGGGGCGCTTTGATGACCGAAATGGAACAATCACCGCCCGGTGGTGCCACCCTGATCATTATTACGGGCATGTCAGGTGCAGGCAAGACGATTGCCGTGCAGAGCCTGGAAGATCTCGGATTTTTCTGTGTGGATAATTTGCCGCCGGTGCTGATTCCCAAATTCGCAGAGCTGATTGAGCAATCCAAAGGGAAAATTGCCAAAGTAGCGCTTGTTATCGATTTGCGCGGAAGAGAATTCTTCACAGCTCTGTCGGAGTCACTGTCCTATATCAAAGATGAGTCAACGATCGGTTTTGAAATTCTCTTCCTGGATGCAACAGATTCCGTACTGGTACAGCGCTACAAGGAGAGCCGGCGGCATCATCCGCTGGCGCCCCAAGGCATGCCGCTGGATGGCATCCGCCTGGAACGTCAGATGCTGGAGGAGCTGAAGAATTCAGCAACCTTATGTTTTGACACCAGCAGCATGAAGCCTGTCCAGTTGAAGGAGAAGATTATATCGCGTTTTTCCCATCTGGGCAAAAGTACTCTTTCAGTTAATATTACTTCGTTTGGCTTCAAATACGGAATTCCGATCGACGCAGACCTTGTGTTTGATGTCCGTTTTTTGCCGAATCCTCATTATGTGGATCATTTGCGGCCAAAGACCGGTCAGGATAGCGAGGTTTACGATTATGTAATGAAATGGCCGGAGACACAGACGTTTCTGACCAAACTGTTGGATATGCTTCATTTCCTGATTCCGCAATACCGGAAAGAAGGCAAATCCCAGATTATTATCGGTATTGGCTGTACGGGAGGCAAACACCGCTCTGTGGCAATATCCGAATACCTGGGTAAGATGCTGGGGGTTAGCGAGACGGAGTCGGTAGCCGTCAGTCACCGGGACTCCGAGCGTGACCGGCATTAAGAGAGAAGGGGTCAATAGTGGCTGAAGAACAAGGACAACGTCCACGTATCGTCGTTATGGGTGGAGGTACGGGATTGTCTGTTATGCTTCGCGGTTTGAAGGAAAAGCCGCTTGATATTACAGCGATCGTTACGGTTGCGGATGACGGGGGAAGCTCTGGCATACTGCGCAGCGAACTGCAAATGCCGCCCCCTGGCGATATCCGCAATGTACTGACAGCAATGGCTGATGTAGAACCGCTTATGGCCCAGATCATGAAATACCGCTTCAGCAGCGGAGAAGGCTTGGCCGGGCATAGCCTCGGGAATTTGATTCTGGCGGCGCTTACGGACATTTCCGGTGACTTTGTCACTGCGGTCCGGGAGCTTAGCCGGTTATTCGCCGTGCGCGGACGCGTCTTGCCTGCTGCTGGCGAAGCTGTAGTGCTACACGCTGAGATGGCTGATGGCTCTATGATTACAGGTGAGTCCAAAATCCCTGAAGCCAGAGGAGTCATCAAACGGGTCTCCCTGGAGCCGGCAGATGTAGAACCGCTCCCGGAGGCACTGGAGGCCATCCGCAATGCCGACGCCATCCTGTGCGGTCCTGGCAGTCTGTACACGAGTATTCTTCCTAATTTGCTGGTGCCTAAGCTGGCGGAGGCTGTTGTGGCCTCGGACGCGATCAAAATTTTTGTCTGCAACGTGATGACCCAGCCCGGGGAAACAGACAACTACACGGTTAGTGACCACCTTCAGGCCGTCTATGACCACGTAGGCCTTCATTTGTTCGATTACGTGATCGTGAACGATGGCGAGATTCCTGAGCAGGTCCAGTTAAAGTATGCAGAAAAGGGTGCCCGGCCCGTACAGCTTGACCTTGATGTAGTGGATGGCAACGGCTACAAAGTGATTGCCGACAAGCTGGTATTATTCAAGACCTATCTGAGGCATGATACAGATAAGCTTAGTCATCATATTTACCAGCTTGTGAAAGACTGGATTTCCAGATAAGTCTATTTTGTAGGAACATGAAAGAGGTGAGCCCCTTGTCTTTTGCGGCCCTTACCAAAAAAGAGCTGACGATGGTGGAGAGCCAGCCTTGCTGTGAGAAAGCAGAGATGTCCGCGCTGATCCGGATGAATGGTTCGGTGCAGCTTTCAAGCAAAAAGGTAGTCCTCGACATTTCGACGGAGAACGCCGCGATTGCAAGGCGGGTATATTCTTTGCTTAAGAAATATTACCAGGTCCATATCGAGCTGCTCGTGCGTAAAAAAATGCGTTTGAAGAAGAATAACGTCTATATCGTGCGGATTCCAAACCGCGTTCAGGAAATTCTCAAGGATCTGCGGATCGTCTCCGAAGGCTTCATCTTCACGGATGGGATCGACCACGAAATTGTCGGCAAGAACTGCTGCAAACGCGCATACCTGCGGGGGGCGTTTATGGCGGGAGGATCGGTCAATAATCCGGAGGGATCTTCCTATCATCTGGAGATTGCTTCGATGTACGAGGAGCACTGCAAGGCGCTCGTGGATCTGGCAGGTGAATTTCATCTGAATGCCCGCTGCATTGAGCGCAAAAAAGGCTTCATCCTGTACATCAAGGAAGGCGAGAAAATCATCGAGTTTCTGAGCCTGATCGGTGCACATCAAGCACTGTTCAAGTTCGAGGATGTGCGGATTATGCGTGACATGCGCAATTCCGTGAACCGGATCGTCAACTGCGAAACGGCCAACCTGAACAAAACCATAAGTGCGGCGGTGCGGCAGATCGAGAATATCAAGCTGTTGCAGCGTGAGGTGGGGCTGGAAAGCCTGCCGGATAAGCTGCGCGAAGTAGCCGAGATCAGACTGGCACACCCGGATATCAACCTTAAGGAAGTTGGCGAAATGCTGAAAGGCACAGTCAGTAAATCGGGAGTAAATCACCGTTTGCGCAAAATTGACGAGCTGGCTGATAAGGTCCGGGGTGGCTGATTATTTTTTTTCTAGTGCGGTTGCGGTTATAATGATATAATATTATAAAATTAATGTGAAATTTTGGGCAGATCTCAAATAGGGGGTAAGCGTTTCATGACAAAGCACCCGGTAGTTGTACGGTTGAAGACGGGGCTTCACGCTCGGCCGGCAGCATTGTTCGTGCAGGAAGCTAACAAATTCTCGTCGGAGATTTTCGTGGAAAAAGACGATAAAAAAGTGAACGCTAAAAGCATCATGGGTATTATGAGCCTGGCGATCAGTTCCGGCACGGAGATTTATATCAGCGCGGACGGCGCCGATGCGGACCAAGCTGTAACCGCTTTGACAAGTCTTGTCAGCAAAGAAGAGCTTGAGAACCAGTAATTGTTGCAAGGCCTTACTTTTAAATGGTATGACAAAAAGCCCTCCGGGGCTTTTTTTAATGTCTGTGTATAGAGAGGTATAGGAAAGGATAAGGTTACGGTTATCTGCTCCTGTGGTCTTGTATGACTTTTTTTCTTTTCTATTGAGATGATATGCAACTTTTGCCAAGCCGCGCCGTCTAGAGAGTACCAACAACAATTACAAATAACGAAAGGGGATGGCAAACATGAATGCATGGAGCAAAAAGCTCGGAGCGGTAATGCTGGCAGGGAGTTTGATGATAGGGGGGATGGCTTTGAGCGGAGCATTCCAAGGCCCTGAAAAGGCTTACGCCGCAGAAGAGGCCCAGAGAAACATCGTCAATGTGACTGGCAAAGGAGAGCTTTCCATCAAACCGGACGTTGTCTATCTGTCTATCGGGGTAAGCACTTCGGCAGCAACGGCAGAAGAGGCGCAGAAAACTAATGGAGCCAAAATCACCAAGATCACCACACTGCTGAAGACGACTTGGGGCATTGCAGATAAAGATGTTCAGAGCACCCAATTCAGCGTACAACCGAACTACAGCTATTCTGATAAAGATGGCCAACAGGTTAAAGGCTACATTGCCCAGCATACGTTGAAGGTAACCTATCGTGATCTAACCAAGGTTGGAGCGCTGCTGGATGCCGCTTCTAACGCAGGAGCGAACAACATTGGCAATGCCCAATTCGCCATTGAAGATCCGTCAGCCTTTGAAGCGCAGGTGATTGAAAAAGCCATGACCAATGCAGATGTAAAAGCTGGAGCTATTGCCAAAGCAGCCAAACGCAGCCTGGGCCAGGTCATTACGGTCACACAGAATGATGACGGCAACAACCCAGTGATCTATATGGAAAATGCGGCAATGTCCAAAGCAGCGGCAGATACAGCCGGCGGCACTTCCGTTGAGCCGGGAGAAGTGAAGGTTTCAACACAGCTTACCGTAATGTATGAGCTGAAATAGTCCGTTTTCCTCAAGAGGCGCTTCTTCTGCTGGTTACAGCAGGGAGCAGTGCCTCTTTTTTTGCGGGAAATGGTTGCGAGATCTCTCATTTTGTTTAAAGAAATGTAATAAGCAGCACTGAAATGATCGGCGAAGCTTAAGAAATTGTAAAGGGCTTTGTAACAACCGTTGCTCCTGATGTCTCTATAATGGGAAGAGTGGAAACAAGGGCAGCAAGCAGGCTGCTCTACGGTATTCTGGGATTTTCATCAAATCTATCATCGTATTAGCGGAAGGGGATAACCATATGAAGAACATCAAGAAGAAACAAGCCCTCACATGGGGGGCAGGTATTATGGCGGCAGGGATTCTGCTAAGCGGAGGGATTCTGCCCGCAGGGACCAGTCAGGCTGCTTCGGCTGCGGTTAAGGCAAATGCGGAACATTCGCTAGTGGTGCTGAAGGTAAACGGGAAGATTACACCTCAGACTGGTGTTGTCCATGAAGGGAAAGTATGGGTGCCGGTGACTTTTTTACGCGATTCACTGGGTATGTCCTTGACCTATGATAAGGCAGAAAAGGTCTATACAATCGGTAAAGGAACAACGAAGGTTAATCTGTCTCTCACCGATTACGAAATTTCAATCCGTGTGAATAATTATTATCTAAATGGTTATCAAGCCCAAAATATCAACAATCGGCTGTTCGTTCCGCTTGATCTGCTGAGCGATTATCTGGGGTATAAGGGGGACTATAGTGCGGCTACAGGCGCTTTGAATGTCGTCAGCAAACCGCAAAATGCGATCACCATAAAGACGGAGAGCATCGTTAAGGAAAGTAAGGACACACCGGTCAAACTGGATTATCCGCAGATCAGCGGTCTGGTGAATGCCAAGGCCCAGCAAACGATCAACGATACAATTAAGCAGACACTCAACAAGTTTGCAGCTGAAGCAGAGAAGGAAATTGCGAATAGATCCTCGGACGACCGGCCGTATGAGTTCGACGGCGGCTATGTGATCACGTACAATCAAGACGGCATACTCAGTCTGATCACGACCCAGTACAGCTATACTGGCGGTGCCCACGGCATGACTTACCGCAATGCATTCACGTTCTCTCTGAAGGACGGCAAGCGCCTCCTGATCGGGGATTTACTGAAAGCCAACCCGAACTATAAAAAAGAGCTTAATGCCAAGCTGTCCAAGCTAATCAAAGCAGAGGGCGGTTACCTGGGAGGCTTCACCGGCCTGAATACAGAGAAGAATTTTTATGTGAAAGACGGAAAATTGGCAGTATTCTTCCAAATTTATGAATATACAGCATATGCTTCCGGGTTCCCTGAATATGAGTTCACCTTCAAGGAGCTTCTGCCAGATGGAAGCAGCCCGTTCGCTAGTCTGAAATAAGTGCATTCTTGCATAAAACAGGAGATTAGCCCGCTCCGCTAATGCCGTATATGGACACCTTCCCGTTGCCTGGTACCTCCCCCGTTCATAAGCTAAAGGAGAAACCAGCTTAACAAGCGGGGAGGGAAGGAAATGAGTTATCTCTACACGGCCATTGGTGATTCCTTGACGACCGGATTTGGAGCGTTGCCGGGTAATGGCTTCGTACCCGTTTACCGCAGAATGGCAGAGCGGCGGCTCCGCGCTCCAGTCGGATCGGTCAATCTTGGTATCAATGGTCTAACTACCGCTGCATTGGAACAACGTCTAAGCCGTGACCCCATGTTCCGCCAAGCTGTCCGGGATGCAGATATTGTTACGTTGTCCATTGGCGGAAATGATCTGATCAAAGCAGCCAAAGCCGTGTCATTTCGTCCGGGTCACCTGTCTCCGGCGCTGGAACGGGCGCTTTACGCATGTAAAAGAAACTTCAGCGAGATTATGGGTTCACTCTGGCAGTTAAAGAACGGGAGCCGCCGGCCCTATATCATCCGGATGGTTGGACTCTATAATCCTTATCCCCAGTTATCGGAAGCTACAGACTGGGTACGCCAGTTTAACGGCTATGTTGCGGGTTACAGCAGCAATGTATGCGGGTTTGCCTCCATCTATTATGAGTTCGCCGGCAATGAGCGTGGACTGCTGTCACTGGATCATGTCCATCCTAACGGCAGAGGGTACCGTGTAATCGCCGGGAAGCTCGATGCCTTGGGTTACAGCCGGCTGGGATAACGAATTGCTGCTACACATACAAAAGAGGCTGCTCTAGACCATCATATGATGGTCCAGGCAGCCTCTTTTGCATGTGCTGAGAGTTATACGCCTGCAGGCAGCGTCTTCTCAATAACCTTATCGACAATACCGTATTCAGCTGCTTCAGCAGCGGTCATGAAGTAGTCGCGGTCGGTATCCTTCTCGATGCGCTCCAGCGGTTGGCCAGTGCGTTCAGATAGGATACGGTTCAGCTTGTCGCGGAGCTTAAGGATACGGCGGGCACGGATTTCGATGTCTGTAGCCTGTCCTTGAGCACCACCCAGCGGCTGGTGGATCATGATTTCACTGTTGGGCAACGCGAAGCGTTTGCCCTTGGCACCGGCATTCAGCAGGAAAGCCCCCATGGAAGCGGCCATGCCCACACAAATGGTGGAAACATCCGGTTTAATGTATTGCATTGTATCAAATATAGCCATTCCGGCTGTGATGGAACCACCAGGGCTGTTCACATACAGATGAATATCCTTATCCGGATCCTCGGCAGCCAGGAAGAGCATTTGGGCGATGATGGAATTGGCTACCACGTCATTAACCTCCGTTCCGAGGAAAATGATGCGGTCCTTCAGCAGGCGGGAATAGATGTCATAAGCGCGCTCACCGCGGTTGCTCTGTTCTACTACCATAGGAATATAACTCACGTGGAAAACCTCCTTGAATTGGTTCTTCGAATGTGTTCATTTTTACTGTTACCGTATTAACCACATGATAAACAAATTCAAACAAAAAGTCAAAGAAAGTCAAACTTAGTTTATAAAAAAAGAGCCAACAAGCGGCTCTTTGGTTAAATACTATAGGTGGTACTGCTAAAATATGTACAAAAGTGAAATTAATGGCGCGCCCGCCAAGAATCGAACTTGGATCTCAGGCTTCGGAGGCCTACGTCATATCCATTGGACCACGGGCGCAACAGAAATTATTATAATCTATTTAGGGTTCAAATGCAACGGCTTAATCACTCTGCTGTAAAAATATCTTTGTCTTCTTCTAATATGCGGCCTCCAGCATTCGGGGAAATTCATTTACAGGGCTTTTATCCGGGAGTCACAGGACTTTCAGCACTTTCCATGACACGGCAGATGTATAAGATGAAAAGAGGTTGAGAATTATAGTCTCGGAAGACTTGCACTCCGCGTAATATTTGGGTAGAATATGGGTGGGACTTAAAAAGTTAACCCGGGACGTTTTAAGACCATGGACAAGGGAATAAGAGGAAGACGAAGTTGCAGGAGTGAAAGCATGCGTAATTTATTAGAAATCCAAAAGCAGCTTCTGCCTGATCTCATGGAAACCCTTAAGAGACGTTACACGATTCTACATCAGATCATGCTGTCCGATATTATTGGGCGCAGAACGCTTGCCGCATCGCTGGATATGACAGAGCGGGTGCTGCGTGCCGAGACGGATCTTCTGAAATCGCAAGGGCTCATTGAGATCGAGAGCGTAGGCATGCGCGTAAGCGATGCGGGGCGCAGACTGCTTGACCTGCTGGAGCCAATCGCCAAGAGCCTGTTTGGTCTGGATGATCTGGAAGATAAAATTCGTACAACGTATGGTCTGAACAAAGTTATTGTTGTACCTGGTGATTGCGAGACGTCGCCGTTCACGAAGCGTGAGCTGGGACGCGCCGGCGCCAAGGCATTGCTTGGTGTACTGCGGTCGGATGATACCATTGCCGTTACGGGCGGTTCAACGCTTGCTGAAATGGCTGATCAGCTCACGCCTCCGTTATCCCTTTCCTATAAGAACGCTTGGGTTGTTCCGGCGCGCGGGGGATTGGGTGAGAGCATGGAGATCCAGGCTAACACCATCGCTTCAAAGATGGCCAAACGGATGGGAGCCAATTACCGCCTTCTGCATGTGCCTGATTTACTTAGTGAAGATGCTTACCAGTCACTGGCGCTCGACGCAAATATTGGAGAGATCGTGCAAATTATCCGCAGATCACGAATTATTGTGCATGGTATTGGGGATGCCATTGAAATGACCCGCCGCCGCAAGCTGGATGAGACTACAGTCTCGGAGATTCAGGAAGAAGGAGCGGTTGCCGAATCGTTCGGCTATTATTTCAATGAAGAAGGTCAGGTTGTTCATACCATGCTGACTATGGGGCTCCGCCTTGAGGATATTATCCGCACGGAAGTGGTTGTCGGGATTGCAGGAGGTAAACGCAAGGCGAAAGCCATTCATGCGATGCTGCGGTTCGGGCAGGAGGATATACTCGTTACCGATGAGGCGGCTGCTGTCGAAATTGGCAAAGAAATTGACAATCAGATCCAGGCAGTCCTATAGATTCCAGAATATGGGGAGCAAGCAAAGGACTTATGCATTATACTTAACATTGTTGTCTTGACGAGCCTCACGGCCTGTCTTGAATAAATAAAACGAAATCTAGGAGGAACTATTCAATGAGTGTAAAAGTTGGTATTAACGGTTTTGGACGTATTGGACGCCTTGCATTCCGCCGTATTCAAAATGTAGAAGGTATCGAAGTGGTAGCAATCAATGACTTGACTGACGCTAAGATGCTTGCTCATTTGCTTAAATATGATACAACTCAAGGTAAATTCCAAGGCGATGTTGAAGTGCATGACGGCTTCTTCAAAGTTAATGGTAAAGATGTTAAGGTTCTTGCTAACCGCAACCCTGAAGAACTTCCTTGGGGAGAGCTTGGCGTTGATATCGTTCTGGAATGCACAGGTTTCTTCACCACTAAAGAAGCCGCTGAAAAGCACCTTAAAGGTGGAGCTAAGAAAGTAGTTATCTCCGCTCCAGCTACAGGCGACATGAAAACTGTTGTTTACAACGTTAACGATGACATCCTTGACGGTTCCGAAACAGTAATCTCCGGCGCTTCTTGCACAACGAACTGCCTGGCTCCAATGGCAAAAGTCCTGAACGACAAGTTCGGAATCGTTGAAGGCCTGATGACTACTATCCACGCTTACACAGGTGACCAGAATACTCTTGATGCTCCACACGCAAAAGGCGACTTCAGACGTGCCCGCGCTGCTGCTGAGAACATCATTCCTAACACTACCGGTGCTGCAAAAGCTATCGGTCTGGTAATCCCAGCACTGAAAGGCAAACTTGACGGTGCAGCACAACGTGTGCCTGTAGCTACTGGTTCCCTGACTGAGCTGGTTACTGTTCTGGATAAGAGCGTAACTGTTGAAGAAATCAACGCAGCAATGAAAGCAGCTTCCGATCCAGAAACTTACGGCTACACTGAAGATGAAATCGTATCTTCCGACATCAAGGGTATGACTTTCGGTTCCCTGTTCGATGCTACACAGACTAAGGTCCTGACTGTTGGCGACAAACAACTGGTTAAAACTGTTGCTTGGTATGACAATGAAATGTCCTACACTGCACAACTCGTTCGTACTTTGGAGAAATTCGCTAAACTGGCTCAATAATACCGATTTCAAATAAGCAGCATCTATAGAGCGGAAACAGAAGTTCCTTGTTTCCGCTCTTTCTAAATGAATTCGTGGTTGTACCAATTTTGGGTGTGGAGGAAAATTAATCATGAACAAAAAAAGTGTCCGTGATGTAGAAGTGAAAGGCAAGCGCGTATTCGTACGTGTAGATTTCAACGTGCCAGTGGAAGACGGCAAGATCACAGATGATACCCGTATCCGCGAAACCCTTCCAACAATTAAATACCTGATTGAGAATGGTGCAAAGGTCATTCTGGCCAGCCACATGGGCCGTCCTAAAGGCCAATTCGTTGATTCCATGCGTTTGACATCGGCTGCTGTGCGTCTGTCCGAGCTGCTCGGCAAACCGGTAGCCAAAGCTGATGAAGCTATCGGCGAAGCAGTAAAAGCAAAAATCGCTGAACTGAACGATGGCGATGTGCTTGTGCTTGAGAATGTCCGTTTCTATCCGGGCGAAGAAAAGAACGATCCTGAATTGGCTAAGCAGTTCGCAGAACTGGCTGATCTGTTCGTCAACGACGCATTCGGCGCAGCTCACCGTGCACATGCTTCCACTGAAGGTATCGCTCACTTCCTGCCGGCTGTATCCGGTCTTTTGATGGAGAAGGAACTGTCCGTTCTGGGCAAAGCTCTTTCGAACCCTGAACGTCCTTTCACTGCCATCATCGGCGGCTCCAAAGTTAAAGACAAAATCGACGTTATCGACAACCTGCTGACTCTGGCTGACAACGTATTGATCGGCGGCGGCCTTTCTTACACCTTCACCAAAGCTCAAGGCTTCGAAATCGGCGAATCCCTGGTAGATAACGAGAAGCTCGAAGCTTCGCTCGGATTTATCGAAAAGGCTAAAAAACTTGGCAAGAACTTCCTGCTCCCGGTAGACGTTGTTGTAGCTGACAAGTTCGGCGCAGACGCGAATACCAAGGTAGTAGACATCAATGAAATCCCGGCAGGCTGGATGGGTCTGGACATCGGTCCTAAGACTCGCGAACTCTATGCTGATGTGATCAAGAACTCCAAGCTGGTTGTATGGAACGGACCTATGGGCGTGTTCGAAATCGACATCTTTGCTGAAGGAACCAAGGCTGTAGCTCAGGCTTGCGCAACAACCGAAGGTTATACGATCATCGGCGGCGGTGATTCCGCAGCAGCTGCAGAGAAATTCCACCTGGCTGACCAAATGGACCATATCTCCACTGGCGGCGGCGCATCACTCGAGTTCATGGAAGGCAAGGCACTTCCTGGCGTAGAAGCACTGAACGACAAGTAAGACGTAGAAGGTAGAAGGAGGCATTCCATTACTATGAGCAGAACACCTATTATCGCCGGGAACTGGAAAATGTTCAAAACCGTTTCCGAAGCGGAAGGCTTTTTCGCTGAAGTCAAAGGCCAAGCAGAAGTGAAAGGCGTAGAAACCGTAATCTGCGCACCATTCACGAACCTGCCGGCACTGGTTGCAGCAGCCAAGGGTACCAGCATTAAGATTGGCGCACAGAATCTGCACTTCGAAGATAACGGAGCCTACACAGGCGAAATCAGCGGCGTAATGCTGAAAGACCTTGGTGTAGATTACGTGATCATCGGCCACTCTGAACGCCGTGCATACTTTGGCGAGACAGACGAAATCGTGAACAAGAAGATGCATGCGGCATTCCGCCACGGCATCACTCCAATTGTATGTGTAGGCGAAAAGCTCGAAGAGCGTGAAGCTAACCAGACAAAAGATGTTTGCAAAGTTCAAACCGAAGGCGCATTTGCCGGCCTTAGCGCAGAGCAGGCTGCAAGTGTCGTTATTGCTTATGAGCCAATCTGGGCTATCGGAACAGGTAAATCCTCTACTTCCCAGGATGCCAATGAAGTTATTGCTTACATCCGTACGCTTGTAAAAGACCTGTACGATGAAGCGACTGCTGAAGCAGTGCGTATCCAATACGGCGGCAGTGTGAAGCCTGAGAATGTTACGGAGTACATGAGTCAGAGTGACATCGACGGCGCGCTCGTCGGCGGTGCCAGCCTGCAGCCTGCTTCGTTCGTTTCATTGGTTGAGGGGGCGAAGTAAGGATGTCAGCACCAAAACCCGTTGCTTTGATCATCATGGATGGTTTCGGTCTGCGTAATACGACTGAAGGCAACGCTGTTGCCCAAGCCAACAAGCCGAACTATGACCGTTACCTGAAGCAGTATCCGAACACTACGCTTACCGCTTGCGGCGAAGCTGTGGGCCTGCCGGAAGGACAGATGGGGAACTCCGAAGTGGGTCACCTTAACATCGGTGCCGGCCGGATCGTATACCAGGACCTGACCCGTATCGATAAGTCGATCCGTGATGGGGAATTCTTTGAGAACGAAACACTGGTTGCTGCTGTAAGAAGCGCTAAGTCAACCGGCAAGAAGCTTCACCTGTATGCGCTTGTATCCGACGGAGGGGTGCATAGCCATATCAAACACCTGTTTGCTATGCTCGATCTGGCCAAGAAAGAAGATATGCACGAAGTGTATATTCATGCTTTCATGGATGGCCGCGACGTTCCTCCTGACAGCGGACAGAAGTTCGTTCAGGAGCTGATCGCCAAGATTGAAGAAGTGGGCGTAGGCAAGATTGCTACGGTATCCGGACGGTACTTCGCGATGGACCGTGACAAACGCTGGGAACGTGTAGAGAAGGCTTACCGCGCTATGGTTTATGGCGAAGGCCCGAAATATACTGATGCTCTGCAGGCGATTACTGGATCTTACCAGAACTCTGTATATGATGAATTTGTTGAGCCTAGCGTAATTGTAGACAGCGAAGGCAAACCGACAGCGACTGTTGAGAGCGGCGATTCCGTCGTGTTCCTCAACTTCCGCCCGGACCGTGCTATTCAGCTGTCCCAGGTATTCACGAATTCGGATTTCCGCGGCTTCGACCGGGGTCCATTATTCCCGCAGAACCTGCATTTTGTATGTTTGACTACATTCAGTGAGACTGTTCAAGGCTATGTGGCATATTCGCCTAAGAACTTGGACAATACACTGGGTGAAGTGCTTGTACAGCAGAACAAGAAGCAGCTGCGTATCGCGGAAACCGAGAAGTATCCGCACGTAACCTTCTTCTTCAGCGGTGGACGCGATGAAGAGCTTCCTGGCGAAACCCGTATCCTGATTAACTCACCAAAAGTGGCAACCTATGATCTTCAGCCTGAGATGAGCGCATACGAAGTGGCGGCGGCCTGCGTAGCGGAAATCGAGGCAGACAGACAAGATGCCATTATCCTGAACTTTGCGAACCCTGACATGGTAGGACACTCCGGTATGCTGGAGCCAACCATCAAGGCTGTGGAAGTAACGGATGAATGTGTGGGTAAGGTTGTGGATGCAGTTGTAGCCAAAGGCGGCGTTGCCATCATCATTGCCGACCACGGTAATGCGGATATGGTGTTTGACGAGAATGGTCGTCCGTTCACGGCACATACCACCAACCCGGTTCCTTTCATTGTAACCACCGAAAATGTTGTACTGCGCGAATCCGGTATTCTCGCAGACGTGGCACCAACGATCTTAGATCTGATGGGACTTCCGCAGCCTGCGGAAATGACCGGACAGTCCATGATTGCCAGCCGCAAATAGTCAGTACCCTGCCAGACCTGCAAGACTATAACCTATGTTAAAAGGAGATTAACTTAAATGACTATTATTTCTGATGTATATGCTCGCGAAGTCCTTGACTCCCGCGGTAACCCTACTGTTGAGGTTGATGTTTATCTGGAATCCGGCGCTAAAGGCCGCGCTATCGTTCCTTCCGGCGCTTCCACAGGCGCTCATGAAGCTGTAGAGCTTCGTGACGGCGATAAATCCCGTTACATGGGCAAAGGCGTTCTGAAAGCTGTTGAGAACGTAAATGAAATTATCGCTCCAGAAGTAATCGGTATGGACGCTCTTGACCAAGTGGGCATCGACAAATTGATGATCACTTTGGACGGAACTCCTAACAAAGGTAAGCTGGGCGCTAACGCAATCCTGGCAGTGTCCATGGCCGTAGCCCGCGCTGCAGCAACAGCTTTGGATATTCCTTTGTACGTATATCTGGGCGGATTCAACGCTAAAACTCTTCCAGTACCAATGATGAACATCATCAACGGTGGTGAGCATGCTGACAACAACATCGACGTTCAAGAGTTCATGGTTCTTCCTGTAGGTGCACCAAGCTTCAAAGAAGCTCTTCGTACAGGCGCAGAAATCTTCCACAACCTGAAATCCGTATTGCAATCCAAAGGCCTGAACACAGCTGTAGGCGACGAAGGCGGCTTCGCACCAAACCTTGGTTCGAATGAAGAAGCAATCACTACAATCATCGAAGCTATCGAAAAAGCCGGTTACAAACCAGGCGTTGACGTATTCCTCGGTATGGACGTTGCTTCCACTGAGTTCTACAAAGACGGTAAATACACACTTGCCGGCGAAGGTAAATCTTACACTTCCGCTGAGTATGTTGACCTTCTTGCTTCATGGGTTGAAAAATATCCAATCATCACAATCGAAGACGGTATGTCCGAAGATGACTGGGATGGCTGGAAATTGCTTACTGAAAAATTGGGCGACAAAGTCCAATTGGTTGGTGACGACTTGTTCGTTACTAACACTGAGCGTCTGGCAACAGGTATCGAAAAAGGTATCGGTAACTCCATCCTGGTTAAAGTTAACCAAATTGGTACATTGACTGAAACTTTCGATGCTATCGAAATGGCTAAACGTGCTGGTTACACAGCAGTTATCTCCCACCGTTCCGGTGAATCCGAAGACAGCACAATTGCTGACATCGCTGTTGCAACTAACGCTGGTCAGATCAAAACAGGTGCTCCTTCCCGTACAGACCGTGTTGCTAAATACAACCAGTTGCTTCGCATCGAAGATGAACTGGGTGAATTGGCTCAATACAACGGCCTGAAATCCTTCTACAACCTCAAAAGATAATTCCTTTTGAGCAAAGTATATAGAGCCTGCCGGATTCGGCAGGCTTTTTTTGCCTATCTGTACTCAATTGGTTGTATTCGCATCTTGGCTATGATAAAATTAAAATGCTGTTTATGAAACGTGAATCCCAAATTAGCATAGATAGTGATGCTTGGACGTAGGAGGTGGAAGTGAATGGATATCTTTTTGAAAGTAGTGCTCCTGATTTTTTCCGTCGGTCTGATTGCGGTCGTTCTTCTGCAAAAAGGGAAAAGCGCAGGTCTTTCCGGTGCCATCTCCGGCGGTGCTGAGCATCTCTTCGGTAAAACAAAAGCACGCGGTATGGAGCTCGTACTGCAGCGTGTAACGGTTGGACTGGCAGCAGGATTTTTCATTATGTCGATCCTTGTGGCCGTTCTGGTAGACTAGATTACTAACAGCAAGCCTTCACTCTGTTCTCTATAGAATGGGGCGGAGGCTTTTTTGTTACGTATACGATTAAAGGGGCCCCGCAAAGTACCTGAGTAAGCTTCATGCCCAGGTCTGCTTTGTGGGGTTGTTTTGGAATATACAAGTTTTGCGGTTGAGAAAATTTTGTGCTGTGTTAACCGTCGGTTGATCATAAAAGGGATGCCGGGGATTGATTTCGTGTATACTAGGGTATGAGTATATAAAGGTAAAATTTACTGGAATACACACAGGCAATAGAGGACAAGACATACATATATGCCAGCGGCATAAGAATGCTGCGGAGGGCCGAGGTGACGAAATTGATAACACAGGAACAATTACTGGATTTCATGCGGGAGACCGCTTATAAACCGCTCACATATGACGAACTGGTGAGCCATTTCGCGATAGAGGAGAGCGAGTCGTTCAAAGCATTCGAGGATT
The DNA here is from genome assembly GCF_001909055.1 of Paenibacillus helianthi. GTDB lineage: Bacteria > Bacillota > Bacilli > Paenibacillales > Paenibacillaceae > Paenibacillus_AQ > Paenibacillus_AQ helianthi. The sequence continues at coordinate 78,837 of NZ_LVWI01000036.1, read as the reverse complement.
TGCTGCTCTTGCTGGAGCAGGATGGAAGAATGATTCTGACCCGCAATGCCCGTTATGGGGTGCCTGAGCGCATGGATATGGTACGCGGACGTGTGCAGGCACACGCGAAGGGGTTTGCTTTTCTCATCCCCGATGACCGCGATCATCCCGATATCTATATCAATGCCAATGACCTGAAAGGTGCGATGAACGGCGATATCGTTCTGGTTCGCATTACATCACGTAGTCCGTCTGGCGGGCGTATGGAAGGCGAAGTCGTGCGGATCGTCAAAAGAGGGGTACTGCAGACCGTCGGTGTGTTCCAGAGCCTGGAGACGTATGGCTTTGTGCTGCCGGATGACAAGCGGATTAACCGGGATATTTTTATTCCGAAGCAGTCCTTCAAAGGTGCGGTTGACGGTGAGAAGGTTGTAGTCCGTATTGTGAATTACCCGGAGGGCCGCGCAGCGGCTGAGGGGGAAATCATTGAGATTCTGGGGCATAAGGATGACCCGGGTGTGGACATTCTGTCGGTGATCCGTAAGCATCAGCTGCCGGAGGCTTTTCCGGGTGAAGTGATGCATGAAGCGGAGCAGGCCCCGGATTCGATTACCGAGGACGAGATCATCCAGCAGGGACGCCGCGATCTGCGCGGTCTGAACATTGTCACCATCGACGGTGCGGACGCCAAGGATTTGGATGATGCGGTGAACGTGTCTCGTCTGGAGAATGGGCACTACAAGCTGGGTGTGCATATCGCGGACGTTGGTTATTACGTACGTGAAGGCTCTGAGCTGGACAAAGAAGCTTATGACCGCGGCTGTAGCGTGTATCTGGTCGACCGGGTGATTCCGATGCTGCCTCATCGCTTGTCGAATGGTATCTGCAGTCTGAATCCCAAGGTGGACCGGCTGACGATGTCCTGTGAGATGGAATTCGACGAGCATATGAAGGTCGTGAAGCATGATGTCTTTACGAGCGTGATCCGCACCAAAGAGAGAATGACGTATTCCGATGTCCGCAAAATCGTCGAAGACGAAGATCCCGAGCTGCTGGAGCGCTACAGTCCGCTGATCGACGACTTCCGTCTGATGAAAGAACTAGCGATGAAGCTGCGGGGTGCCCGGATGCGGCGTGGGGCGGTCGATTTCGACTTTGAAGAGAGCAAGATTATCGTTGATGAGAGCGGCAAGGCTATAGATATCGTGAAACGCGAGCGGTCCGTGGCTGAGCAGATCATCGAGGAATTCATGCTGGCGGCCAATGAGACTGTGGCTGAACATTTCCACTGGCTGAAGGTGCCATTCCTATACCGAATTCACGAAGATCCGGACCCGGAGAAGCTGCAGAACTTCATGGCCTTCGCGGCGAACTTTGGCTATCATGTCAAAGGCCGGGGCAATTCCGTACATCCACGCGCCCTTCAGGATCTGTTAGAACAGATTCAAGGAACGAAGGAGCAGACCGTCATCAGTACCATGATGTTGCGCTCTATGAAGCAGGCGAAGTATGATGCGGAGAGCACAGGCCATTTCGGGCTGGCAGCCGAGTTTTACTCCCATTTCACATCACCGATCCGCCGTTATCCGGATCTTGTCATTCACCGCGTCATGCGTGAGGTCATCGAGAATGGCGGGGCGCTCACAGAGAAGCGTCATGAATATCTCGCCAGCCGGATGCCGGAAATCGCCCAGCAATCTTCGGAACGCGAGCGTGTAGCCGTAGAAGCTGAGCGCGATACGGAACAGTTGAAGAAGGCCGAGTACATGCAGGACAAGGTTGGCGAGGAATTCGATGCCATGGTCAGCAGTGTCACCAGCTTCGGAATGTTCATCGAGCTGGAAAATACCGTCGAAGGCCTGATCCGCCTCAGCGCGCTTAGCGATGATTACTATCACTTCGACGAAGGCCATATGGCGCTCATCGGGGAGCGCACCTCGAAGGTGTTCCGCATTGGCGACGAGGTAAAGATTCGTGTCGCCAAGGTCAACATGGACGACCATACGATCGACTTCGAGCTGGTCGACATGAAGCCGCGCGCCGCGGGCGAGCACCGCAGCTATGGCGGGCGTGGCGGCAAGGGCGGCCGAGCGGGCGGCGGCGGCTTCGCCAAGCCGCTTGGTGGCAAAGCCGGCGGCGGCAAGGGGCGCGCCGCAGGTAAAGGGAAGCCCGGCAGCGCTGGCGGCGCGGGCAAGGGCAAAACCGGCGGCGCAGCGCACGCCGGCAAGGGCAAGCCCGGCGCGGTAGCTCGCGCCGGGGAAGGGCCGCGCGCAGCGGAAGAAGCCAGCGGCGGTGCGCCGGCTGGCGGACGCAGCAAGCGCGGCGGCGGTCCGGCAGAGGCCGCGCGCCGGGCGTTCGCGGCCGTGAACCGCGGCGAGGCTGGCGGGACCAGCGCGCCGCGTGAGCGGGACCGCAGCGGCGGGCGTGGCCGCGGCGGAGAGGCCGGAGGCGGTGCCGGGGGACGCGGCATCAGCTTCGGCTTCGGCTCCGGCAAGGGCGGTTACGGCGCCCCTTCCGGCGGAGCAGAGCAGGGTAGCGAGCTGCGCGGCGTGGACGCCAGCACGCGGTTCCGCAGCCGCGAGGATCTCGGCAGCGGGCCAGCGGCCGAGGGCCGCAGCAGCGGCGGCGAAGGCAAGAGCCGCCGCAAGAAGAAAAAGAAGGGTGGCGTCTTTATTAGCCCTTCCGTGACACCGGGCAACGTGGAGCAGAGCGACAAAAGCGGCAGTCCTGAGGGCAGTGGCCGCCGCAAGAAAAAGAAAAAAACGCAAGAGTAAGCTGAATACGATATAAGGCGCTGCTTCCTGTGTGAGGAGGCAGCGCTTTTTTTAAAGATAAGTATTGATATGCTTCGCACAACTAATGATCCTTAGTACTATTTGTTCCATTAGCGTTCTTGGTACAATCGTCTGATCTGTGTCAGCACAGGAGAGGATCATCCTTCCTTGCGTTCGTGGGATTGCTTTTGATACAATATAGATCTGACATTTGACTCCGTGCAAACGGGAAATTCGATTCAAGGGGTGACTTTCATGGGTAAAAAAGCAGACGGGAAAGTGCTCGCCCAGAACAAAAAAGCTTCCCATGATTATTTTATCGAGGACACTTATGAAGCTGGCTTAGTGCTGACCGGTACGGAAATCAAGTCGCTGCGGAATGGCCGCGCTAACATTGGCGATGCTTTTGCTACCATTCGGAACGGCGAGATTCATGTGCACAACATGCACATCAGCCCTTTTGAACAGGGGAACCGTAATAACCCGACGGACCCGACACGCACACGCAAGCTGCTGATGCATAAGGTGCAGATTAGCAAGCTGCTCGGTCTGTCCAAGCAGGATGGCTACTCGATTGTGCCGCTGAAGGTGTATGTGCGCAATGGCTACGCGAAGCTGCTAATCGGCCTAGGTAAGGGGAAGAAGCAATACGACAAACGCGACACCGCCGCCAAAAAAGACGCTCAACGCGACATCGCGCGTGCGCTGCGTGAGAAACAAAAGATCGCCAGATAGGCCGATGGTGCGGCTCTTCCTGGAGTTCCAGATCTACCCTTCAATTCCTTTAACCCACGTGTTAAAGTGTTGATATGTGTGCTATACTGTGTAAGTAAGATTTTTGCTTCGTGACAGTCCTCTAACCTTAGAGGCTGTGGATTGGATCTCTCTTGCTAGAAGATCCGCTTAATCCGAAGCGCCCTTTTCTAATGAGGGGCCGTTCTTGGATTCGACGGGGGTAGTTCGAGCATGAGCAGCGAGTAGTGGGGACGCGTCCGCTTCATCAACGCTAAAGCCTATTAAACGGCAAACAACAAAACAACTACGCTTTCGCAGCTTAATAACCTGTGTGCGTGCTTCTACCCTGCATCGCCCATGTGACAGGGATAGGGGCTAACAAGTAGTGGGATACGCTGTCTGGTCTCCGCCTGGGGTCAGCAGAAGAAGATAATCAGGCTGACCCAACGTATAGCCGGTTACGGGGCGATACTCGGGTGACATCAAAACTGTAACTACACTCGTAGAAACTTATGTGCCGTTATCTTCGGACAGGGGTTCGACTCCCCTCGGCTCCATATGGAGTAAAGTAGAAGACACCTTAATGGGTGTCTTTTTTCATGTTTTTGGGAGTTATTCAAGGGTATGTGGTGGTTACAGAGCCTCGGCAACACGGGGTGCTGACTCATCAAGAGATATACCCCGATGAATATCGCTCGACCGGCAAAGTGCATTGACAGTGATTTCATGGTGTGGGAATATTGGCTATATATCATTCCAATATCTTGAAGGAGTTGTTAAGGTTGTCAGCTGATCTTGAGCAGTTCTCTATAAAACAAACTTTTATGGATAGCTTGATGAATGAATCTCTATCGAATTTACAAGCCATTCCGAAAAGCGATTTGCATAACCACGCGGGACGTGGAGGGACGATTCAATATATTGGCGAATGGGCTAACGTTAGAATTCAACCGCCCTCAGAACCCTTTCAATCATTGCTTGGAATGCAAAGCTGGTTTGTTGAACATGTGAAATGCCATTGTCCCGGTATCCAAGGCTATTTGAAACGAATTGAAGCTTCCTTTGTTCAGGCGGCTGAAGATCACATAGAGAGATTGGTATTAAGCTTCGGAATAGACGAGATTGATACTTTGGGAGGAATGGAGCTATTTTCACAAATAATTGACGATCTTCATCGCGTTTTTGCTCCCAAAACACAGTTTCTACCGGAACTAGCCTTGGATCGGGCCTGCAATATCGATGAAATTTATGGACGGATCGAAGAAATATTGGCTTTCGGGTGGTTCCGGTCTATAGATATCTGCGGTGATGAATTTGCTCAGCCTATTACATACTTCAAGTCCATCTACAGAGCCGCAAAATCTGCGGGTCTAGTTTTAAAAGCTCATGTGGGGGAATTCGGAACTGCTGATGATGTAAGGGAGGCCGTTGAAGAGTTAGGGCTCCAAGAGGTTCATCATGGGATCGCGGCAGCCCGCTCACCTCAGATTATGAGGTGGTTGTCCGATCAACATATTCAATTGAATGTCTGTCCAACAAGCAATATTATGCTTAGTGTGGTGGAGAATTACGGTAGCCATCCAATTCGCAAGCTTTATAATTTTGGAATCCCGGTGACGATTAATACGGATGATTTGCTGATTTTTAATCAAAGCGTATCTCAAGAGTATATGAATTTGTACAAATCCGGATTATTAACCGCGGAGGAGCTAAATGAAATCCGTCTGACAGGTCTTAAAGAGTAACAACTGGTTAAGAGATTTTAACTACACTCGTAGAAGCGTTATCTTCGGACAGGGGTTCGACTCCCCTCAGTTGCTAGAACCCTTGTACATATAAAACCACAATATTTAAGTGGCATGGACAGGGGGTCAGTAAGGGCGCAAATCAAAGTACTGTCAGTAACGTTTGAAATGGCGCGATTGATGGTAATTTTATTTTTGGAAGTTCTATCACCGTGATGAGAGTGTCTTTCATTTCGTGTTTCCCAAGTATATTAATCTTCTATTTTGCTAATTATAGTAGAGAGGATCAATAGATTTGGGGGGATGAATGTGTTATTGACGACTCTTGAGAAGGAAAGCAATGCTCAACTGACCGACTTCAAGAAATTAATTAGTGAAAAGGTTCAGCAAGGGAAACTACTTTCAGTTCTCCAATTACTAATGAAGATAACTCGTGGTTTAACGGAAGAAGATGCCGAAGATTTTCGAAATGAATTTATCGGAGATCTCATGGAACTGTTGAAAGATGCTTGTGATAGTGTTTTGAAATGCAGAAATTGTTGCACTGTTTTTCGCTTTAGACACTGTAAAAATCCTCGGGATCATCAAAATGATGAGATTCATGCAATTGAATTAACTTGTGAAGGATGCGGCGATTACTTTACTTTTGCCGAGGATCGAGAGCGTGTTTCTTATTTTAACTTCAATGTTTTGAAAAAAGTCGATAATTTAAGAAGAAGAGGCCGAGGATTAGCCATTAAGGTAACACTTGGAGGTCTGGTTGAACCAGCCTTGTTAAAGGTTAATAACGGTGAATGGCCTGTTGTATGGATAGATGCTTACCAAATTTTCAAAGCGGAAGATGTTCAAGTGTATTGGGAACGAGCTAAAGCAATTATAAAACGAATAAAACTAAATACATCAAATGGTGATAAATGTTTCAGGGTTGATGATGGTGTTGTTTATTCGTTAACAACTCAGACAGTAATCGTTCCTCAAGAGGCTGGTTGAATCTTAGGCCACCTCCCCATACAACCTCAACATCACGCGGCGGCGAATTGTGGATTTATCAAGCCACGCTTCAGTTTCAAGAATCCCTTTCCCAGCAAGGAATTAAGGCCCTCTTGGGGAAAGGGGTTCAACACGCCTATTCTTTTCTTAAGCACTTTCCTACAACTCCGCTCCCTTATATCCCATCTTCCGATAACCCTTTACTCTTTTCTTGAACATCGCCATCAACATAGGGACCTGCAGATCAATATAATCATATATTTTCACTTCTTCTTTATTGATGTGACTTCGGTGCAGGCGGCCTGCATATTGCTGCAAGGTACCTGACCAAGAGATCGGATGGACGAGGAACAAGGTATCCAGTCTGGCGTCATCGAAGCCCTCTCCGATCAGCTTGCCGGTAGCAATAACTACTCGCTCCTGATCTTCTGGAATAGAAGCAATTTGGGCGCGTAAAGCTTCTCGTTGCTTCTTCCCCATTCCGCCTCTAAGCACAATTACGTTTTTGGCAAAGGCATGTAATCTCTTTGCAAAATATTCAGCATGAGCGGTCCGTTCAACCAGTAGCAGCGGAGAGCGGCCTTCATCCAGGCAGGTTAGCAAATCGTCAAAAATAAGTGTATTACGCTCCTCGTTGTCTACAAGCTGCTGATAGATGTCCTGAATTCCGGAAGTTTGTTCTCCAGGCTTGATCTGAAAGTGAGTATAACGGGGGACCACCCTTAATGAAAATCCTCTGGAGTTGCTTAAGCTTTTGGCATCCACCTTCAATAACACAGGTCCAAGCTGGAACCGTACAATGGCTTCCTGTCCGTCTTGCCGTTTAGGTGTGGCCGTTAAGCCAAATACATACTTTGCTTTGACTTCCCGCAGAACCTGTTCGAAGCTGTAGGCGGATACATGGTGGCATTCGTCTACAATGACTTGGCCGTATTCACTTACAAAGGGCTTAACATTCCCTTTATAGTTGAGGCTCTGAATGACGGCAATGTCGATAATGCCGGTTCGTTTGTTTTTGCCGCCGCCGATCAATCCGATTGCCTGCTGTGAGACTTCGAGAAAAGTTTGCAAACGCTCCTGCCATTGTTCCATTAGCTCCCGGCGATGCACCAGAATAAGAGTGTTTGTCTTTCTTGAAGCGATGATGCTGGCTGCTACAACAGTTTTACCAAATGCGGTTGCCGCTGAGAGAACGCCTATGTCCCGGCTTAGAACCGCTCGGGCTGCTGTATCCTGAAGAGTGGTAAGCGTACCGGTGAACTCAAAGTATATTGTGGACAATCAATTGGAAGACAAGTTTGTAGATCGATGCAACGAATTAATGCAGAGCAGTCAGGATATTGGCTGGGGTTTTGGAGATGGGATGATGGAGTTGTATAGCGATTATTTAGGACACGTGGATGAAGAGGAAGACCTTGAGTAGCGTATACGGACGAATTATTTAACCATAAGGATTGTGTTATAATATTATAAAATAAATTCGAAATTCGAGCGAGGTGCTATCCTAATGCTGCCCCAAAGAGAAGAATTGCAACGGTTATTGAAAAAGGCCAATCAGCATGCAGTCGCAGAGGCCAAAAAGGCTGGAGCCTCCATTTATTATATAAAAGACGGCAAACGGATACGTGAAGATGCCACTGGGCAAAAATTCGAGATTACTTACGATGTAGCCGGAAATCGCACTGAGCTTGTTAGTCATGACTGATTGGGAGTCTGTAATGACGGTTTTTGCTGGTACTAATGGGGCCGGGAAAAGCACAATCAGCTTTCAAATGAGGGATTATGTTGGAACCATTGTTGATCCTGACCAGATTGCCAAAAGGATGAACCCGGAAGATCCCAGAAGTGCAGACCTGTCTGCCGGACGGGAAGCTGTAAAGCAAATAAGGGAATTAATCGGGCGAAAAGAAAATTTTGCTATAGAAACTACTCTGTCGGGAAGTTTTGTTTTACGTCATATGAAGACAGCTAAGGAACAAGGTTATAAAGTCGTCATGTATTATATTGGTTTGCAGGATGTGCAAATGCATATTGACCGGGTAGCTTCAAGAGTGGAGCAGGGAGGGCACTGGATTGCGGAAGAAGATATCCGGTGGAGATATGGACAATCTTTAAGTAACCTCAAGCCTGCTTTGGAGATTTCAGATGAAGTCACTATGATCGACAACACCAGTGAACCTGAGGTTGTGGCAGAAATCAAACGTTCACAAATCAGCTTTTGTAGACAAGAGATTCCTACGTGGGCTAGGGGAGCTTTGGCATTGTACTTGTATTAAGTTGGTCCAAATTAGGGCCAGTTATGCGAGAGCAAGGGATTTGTAACGTCTTTGCTAACCGGCAACTGCGTACAATTCCAACAGCACCCCCCGCCGAAATGTGGCTCTGCACGTCCACCCCTCGACTCCATATGGAGTATCAGTGAAGACACCTTAACCGGTGTCTTTTTTCATTTTAGCGGCTGTTTTGGACTAGTCGTGGCGGTTGATTAAGCTTACTATGATGTGGTTTTTGAGGCTTACGGTTAATAGATACAGCGGGTTTCACTGAGCCTATACGGAGACGGGAGGCTTTGGCCGTCACGTAAACAGTGATAATTACCTTCGGCGATGAGAATTGTGCCGATCTCAATCCCCTTCTCGGTAGCCATTTCTTGTTCAATTATGGCTACTTTATTTATTAGTTCACTGACTGGGTTAAAGTTAAGTTGGGGGAGAGGCCACTTGTGTACATGTCATGAGCATCTACTCATGTAAAATATGAATTATTTCAATTTGCTTTACTGTATAATGACATTTATCTAAAACAAGAAGAATACAAGGTTTAGCAGAATCGAGAAGGATGCAATCATAATTTTATACGACTATTGTGGAGGTATGGTTATCATGAGTAGAAGTTTTCTTCTTTTGTATGGAGTCGGCGGCAGTGGACCCGATCATTGGCAAAGATGGTTACAGCAAGAGCTGGTGAAGCAAGGTGAACAAGTCTATTTTCCTGATTTTCCAGACAAGGATCAGCCAGATAAGGATGTTTGGCTTGACTATTTATCTTCTGTTCTTGAAGAAATTCCGCAGGAGGAAGAAGTAATCGTTGTAGCTCACAGTTTAGCGTGCATTATGTGGTTTCACTATGCGACTTCACATCCGAAACGAAAAATTCAGCGAGCGATTCTGGTGGCACCGCCTTCGCCATTTTTGAAATATGAGCCTGTGATGACGTTTTTCCCTGTACCGGAGAACTTGGCTGAGATTGCAACGGTGGCGGAAAAGGCACTGTTTGTTTTATCCTCAACAGACCCTTATTGTTCGGTAGAAGATGTTTCTCAATATTTAGATTTAGGGGTCCCTTGCGTTATGTTGCCTAAAATGGGTCACATCAACGTAGAAGCGGGCTACGGTCCATGGCCGTGGATTCTCAATGTGTGCTTAAACCAGCAAGTTACACTATGAAAGAGTGGACGAACAAGGTCCTTAATGATCAGTGATTCTGATCAAGAGGTTATAGCTCAACATTGCAAAAACTATGTAAAAAACGAAATATAAAGTCAGTGACCAAACTGATCCAATAATACAAACAGCGGCAACCCTGGACGCGAGAACAAAGTCCTGGACTGCCGCTGTTTTTTTAACTATAAGGGCACTTGTTTATCCTTATTAAAAGGTCTTACCCCATGATAACCCGTACGGTGTTTTCTGCCTGCATTTTGGTGAGAGGAATTAGGTTACCTTGAATTTGCTCACCGTTAATGACGATATGGGTAACTCCTTTTTGTACGCTGTTCTTGTTCTCCACCTGAATGTTCAGCTTCAATCCCCGGAATTCCCGCACCATGGAGAAGTCTGTCCAGTCGGAGGGCACGCACGGATTGATCCGAAGGCCATCGATCTGCGGTTGTACTCCCATGATGCCCTCCACTAGAGAGACCATCACGGTCGAGGCAGTTCCGGTGAGCCAGTGGACATGTGCCCGGCCTTGATAGGGGCTATCTTTAGACTCAACGAACTGACCATGTACGTAAGGCTCAAGTTTGCGGATTTCGGCTTTATCGTTCATGCTAGCCGGGCTGCAGTTCAAGAAATACTCGAACGCACGTTCACCGTTGCCGATCATCGTTTCCGCCAGAATGAGCCATCCCTGCGGCTGGCTAAAGATGCCGGCATTTTCTTTGGTTGACGGGTTGAAAAGGGCCATCAGTGCTACGGGCAAACCATATTTCCGGAATGGCGGATAGAATAGCATGGTGCCATAATCGGTACGCAGATTCTCGTACACTTTGTCCATGGAGAGCTTCGCCTGATCCGGGCGGGCGGCACCGCTTAGTACGGACCAGCTTTGCGGATTCAGCCAGATTTTTGCCTCATCGTTCTCCCAGGAGCCGATCGTATAGTTATCCTCTGTAAAGCCGCGGACAAATTGATCATTCTCCCAAGCATGCTTCTGAATGTTTTCATCGAGCTCATCGAGCAGGCACTGTGCCCACACTACGTCGTCAGGCTTGCTTTTATTTTGTGCGATTTCAATGAAAACTTTGAAGGCCATGTACAGTTGGAAGGCGACGAATAGTGACTCTCCCTTAGCTCCAAGACGCAGACAATCGTTCCAGTCCGCATGAAGACCGACCGGCATACCGTGGGCACCCATTCGATCCAGGCTGAATTGAAGGGCTTGGCGCAGATGCTCGTAAACCGTGGCTTCGCCTTGGTTTGAATAGGGAATCACTTCATCCGTGAAGTCCCAGTTACCGCTTTCATTCAAATACTTGATGGTGGTCGGGAATAGCCATAAGGCATCGTCGGCACGATAATGAGGATGACCGGTCTCACGCACGTATTCCGGATCGTCGGGCGTGCCCTCATGTCCGGGGTTATGGTTAAATTTTACGAGCGGCAGACCGCCGCCGTTGGAGACCTGAGCCGAGATCATCAGCCGCAGACGCTCAAGAGCCATCTCATGGTCCAGATGAATGATGCCTTGAATATCCTGCACGGTATCCCGATAGCCGAGTCCGTTACGCAGACCGGAGTATTGGAAGGAGGCCGCACGTGACCAGATGAAAGTGATGAAGCATTGATATGCATTCCAAGTGTTGATCATGTTGTTGAGATTTTCGCTTGGCGTCTGGACCTGAAAACGGTTAAGCTTGCTGTGCCAGAATGTCTTCAGCTCTTCGAGCTCCTTGTCAACAACGGACAAATCTTTATAATGGCTAAGAATTTCGGACGCGCCTTTCTCGTCATACTGTCCGAGGAGATATACAATTTCCTTCTCTTCTCCTGGCTGCAAATCCACGTTGATCTGCAGGGCACCGCAGGCATTGGTGTTATAGTTCAGCGAATTGGCACATTGGCCCTTTTCCACGGAGGACGGATTGCCGTAACTGCGGTAATCGCCGAGAAATGTATCCCGGTCGCCATCGTAGGCGGTTACCTCCGCACCTGCAGCGCCGAAAAATCTCCAGCTTTGCTCCTCGGGTGTGTTTTCGTTGATCACTTGCAGAATCTTATTGTTGTTGTAATAGGTCCGTGAAATGAACAAAGTGTATTGAAGGTTCACGGTATCCTGTTCGTAATTGTTATCGTTGGTGAATTCGACAAATCCGAAGAGTGCCAGCTTCCGGGCCTTGGAGCCATCATTGCGGACCTTCATGCGCCATACTTCGTAGGATCTGTTCAGCGGCACGTAATATAATGATTCTGTATGAATGTTGTCATAATCCGAGACGATGTTCGTGTATCCGGTTCCATGATGGCACACAGATTTGTACTGTTCCAGATCCTTGCCCACCGGCTGCCAGGAGCCGGACCAATAATCCCCGTTCTCCAGATCTCTCACGTAAATGTAGCGTCCCGGTTCGTCCTTGGAGTTGAAGTGGTACCTTATATGCCGCCCGTTTGCTCCAGATTTTACAAAGCTATAGCCTCCTGCGTTGCCAGAAATGATGGCGCCGTATTCCGGCGATCCTAGGTAGTTCGCCCAAGGTGCAGGGGTATTCGGTTTTGTAATGAGATATTCTTTATTCTTTTCATCAAAATAACCATATTGCATAACCATTCCTCCTATTAAAGTGGTTAACTGGCCCTTTGTAAACGCGCGTTCACAAATGGGTATAATATCCAATCCCAATTTTATTATAAGATAGTTTCAGTTAGTCTATAACCCCATATTTAAGAAAAAAACAACAAAATATTGAGTCTTTTTCTAGCTTAATACACCCTTCCACTTCAGATGAATATTGCTATCTCTCTTGCCTATGGTGCTATGGTGATCTACCAAACATTTTATTTTTTGATATACGTATTTTATAAGGATTTTATTGGGATTATCTGATAAAATCACTTTATGTCGAATTATGGAGAATCTTATGTGGGAGAGCAGGATGCCTCATAAAGAAGACCATTATCATTGAAAACTAGAAGGGTGAGTGAAAGAGGTATATGATTAAAAGAAGTATGGTTTTGTTATTGGCATTATTTATTCTTGCAGGAACGATTCCTGTGTATGCAGGCGCCAGCAGCACTAACTTAGCATTAAATAAAACAGCAACAGCCAGTAGTGTATGGGGTGGCTATGCTTATGCAAGCTATGCAGTTGACGGCAATTCAGGATCGGAATGGGGACCGGCAAATACAAGTACACCTCCTTGGCTTAAGGTTGACTTAGGTTCAGTAACACAATTTAATAAGTACGCTGTAGAAACATTGACTAGTCGGTACAATAGCGCGATCAAGCTTGAAATAAGCAATGATGATTTAACGTGGGCAGAAGTAGATACAGTGTCCGGAAATACGAATGTTAAGCTCTCTAGAACATTACCTCAACCTGTCAGTGCACGATATGTGAAGGTAACGATTACAGCGTGGTCACTTTTCCCGGATATTACTGAGTTTGCATTGTACTCCGATATTCCGTCAGCGCCAACTGGATTAACGGCTACAGCAGGAGACAGCCAAGTGACGTTGAACTGGAGCGGCGTATCGAATGCAACGAGCTATGACGTCTATCAAGGATCTGCACCAGGTGTATATGACGTCACTCCGGTAGCCAATCTCACTGGAACAACTGCAACAATTGCAGGACTGACGAACGGGGAAACCTATTATTTTGCGGTTAAATCTAGTAAAAATAACGTCAATAGTGCTTACTCAAATGAAGTCAGTGCTATTCCGCAGATGCCAGCCCCGGCAGCACCGACAGGACTCACGGTGACAGCAGGTGATGGACAAGCGACATTAAGCTGGAATGGTGCTCAAGGAGCAGCCGATTACGCTCTGTACTCGCGAACTGCTGGGGATTCCTATGATCATACCCCAGTAGCAACAGTGAGTGGTGCAACCTACACCTACACGGTAACAGGCCTGACCAACGGAACAACGTACAATTTCGTTGTCAAGGCAACCAATGCCGGAGGCTCAAGCGGTAGCTCAAATGAAGTCAGTGCTATTCCGCAGATGCCAGCCCCGGCAGCACCAACAGGACTTGCGGCGGCAGCCGGTGATGGACAAGCGACACTAAGCTGGAATGGTGCTCAAGGAGCAGCCGGCTACGCTCTGTACTCGCGAACTGCTGGGGATTCCTACGATCCTACCCCTGTAGCAACAGTGAGTGGTGCAACCTACACCTACACGGTAACAGGCCTGACCAACGGAACAACGTATAAATTCGTTGTCAAGGCAAGCAACCCTGGAGGTTCAAGCGGTAGCTCAAATGAAGTCAGCGCAACGCCGCAAGTTCCAGTGCCAGGAGCACCTGTACTACTGCCTGTTACGGCGAGTAATTCGAAAGTAAGCCTTACTTGGAATTCAATTGACGGCTCCACAGGTTATAAAATTTACAAAAGTACGACTTCCGGGGCTTATGGAGCGGAAGAAGCTACGGTAAGCAGTTCAACATACAGCTATGATGTAACAGGGTTGGAAAATGGTACCCCTTACTATTTTGTTGTTAAGGCAACGAATCCGGGGGGAGACAGTGCTGCTTCCAATGAAGTGAGTGCAATACCTGTCACCGTTCCAGCATCTCCAACAAATGTGTCGGCAACAGCTGGCAATGGGCAAGCTACGATTAGCTTCGATATACCGTCAGTTAATGGAGGCAGTCCGATAACGAATTATGAAGTTATATCCTCGCCGGGAAATATCTCGGCAGTGGGCACAGCAAGTCCGATTACGGTAGAGGGACTGACCAACGGAGTCACATATACCTTTACGGTGAAGGCGGTAAATGCTCTGGGTAGTGGTACAGCCTCTGCAGCTTCCAATGCTGTGGCGCTAGTCGTGCCACCCAGTGAACCAACACCAAAACCAACAGTAATACCGACACCGACACCGACACCGACACCGACAGTAACACCAACACCAGCTGATAATGCATTCAACAGCAGTATTATTGATGAAGTGGGCTTAGTTTCAGCTATCGGGTCTAAGGTAGCAGAGGCTATCAAAGCGGGTGTTAAGAATGATTTGGCTGATAGTAAAGGACACTGGGCCGAAAAGACAATAGATACTTTCGTAAATCTTAATTTTATCCGCGGCTATGAGAACGGACAGTTTAAGCCTAATGGCAATATCACACGTGCGGAGTTCGCAATGCTTATCTCCCGGGTATTTGATATGAGCGCTACTACTGGCCATTCAGTTGCTGTGAGTGATATTAGCAGTCATTGGGCAAAAGAAGCGATTGAAGAGCTGGTTGGTGCAGGGGTTCTTAGTGGTTATGGAGACGGAACATTCCGGCCGAACCAAGCGATCAGCCGTGAAGAAATAGCTGTTCTTGTATCACGTATTGTAAACTTGAGTGATGTGAACAAAGATGATTCCAGGGGCAATTTTACGGATTTATCCAATGCAAGCTCCTATGCTGCCCAAGCCATTAAGGATATAGCTAAAGCGGGTATTGTCAATGGGATGAACGATGGTACCTTTAATCCTCATGGTAAGGCTACACGTGCGGAAGCAATAACGATTATTCTGAATACATTATCCCTTAATCCACAGATTAAGGATCTCTTAGATTCATTGAACTAACACTTATCGAAGGGCCGTGAATTGTGAGTTTTCTTATTCACGGTTCGGCTCCTATGATGTATGAGAAAAAGCGACCTTCATTGGTCGCTTTTTTGTATGGGTACGCCCAGCATGGGCAAAAGCCGTTATCCTCATTCAGTAGTAGGATTTAGTTCAAGCGAGGAATTCATTCAACAAAACGGTGAAGTGAGATTTTAGAGTTACGCCCATAGTGAAATCGTTCTGCTAAAATAGGATCATATAAATCAAGTGAGGTTGATCGAAATGGAAAAGGTACGAAACGTCCGCTACGGTTCTCGAAATCAGATAACGGCCAAGTGGAGAGACACTGTTCCGCTCACTATGTATAGTTGCTAAATCTCGAGCAGCCCAATTAAAAGTCAAGGAGGCTTCATTATATGAGAACAGAAGCAGAGCAGCAGTTGAACGATGGCCCTAAAATCCGCAAAGAAAAAGTTATTGTTTCAAAAATGATCCGTATATATTGTAAGAAAAAACATCATAAAAAAGAGCTCTGTGGCGAATGTCAGAACTTAAATGAGTATGCTATGAAAAGACTATCCCACTGCAAATTCGGTGAAGAGAAAACGGCTTGTGCGAAGTGTTCTATTCATTGTTATACACCGGTTTACCGTCAAAAAATCAAGGAGGTTATGCGTTTTTCAGGTCCATGGATGCTGCTGTATCATCCGTTAGAGTCGATAAGGCATATCCCAATACCGGATAAGTTAAGAAAATCAATTTCACGATAGCTATCTTAGCAAGTTGCGTGGTTTTCAAACCCTCCAGTAAGACACCACCCCATAGACCATTTGTTATACTGACGTCCTAAGACTTATTTAGGAGGTTAGAACATGGTATTACAGGTTAGAAATTTAACCGTTACTTACGGTCAGAAAAAGGCTGTCGATCTCATTAGCTTTGAAGTAAAGCCGGGGCAAGCCTTTGGATTACTAGGTGCGAACGGGGCAGGGAAATCTTCAACCATTGCTGCAGTGCTTGGTATTGAAAAGAGCACTTTTGATGAGCTTGTTATCATTGGTAAGTCACCAATACGCAATCGAAAGGAGATATTTGAACAAGTAGGGGTGCAGTTTCAAGAAACCAATTTCCAAGATAAGCTAACCGTTTCCGACGCATGTGAACAATGGCGATCACTCTATAAAACAACGGCTGACTTACCTGCTTTACTACAAACCTTTGGGCTGGCAGATAAGGAACAGCAACTGGTTAAATTACTTTCTGGTGGGGAGCGACAGCGGCTGGCCGTACTCCTTGCCCTAATTCCAGAACCGAAACTAGTGTTTTTGGATGAACTGACAACAGGGCTTGATACAAAGGCACGTCGTATGCTGTGGAAGCAGCTCGCAACAATGAAGGAAAATGGTTTGGCGATTGTATTAACATCTCATTACATGGATGAGGTTGAAGCATTATGTGATGAGATATTAATTTTGCGGGAGGGTCAAACCGTTTTTCATGGAACTATTCAGGAAGCGTTAGTCGTTAGCGGGAAAACAACGCTCGAAGACGCATATTTATTTTTGGCCGGCGAGGAGGAATACTGGGGATGAGCACAATGTTTACGCTCTTGAAAATAGAAGGTAAGCTGGTATGGAAAGGCATTGATATTTTAATTTTCGGTATATGCTTTCCGGTCATTTTGGCGGCTTTGTTTGGTTACGTGCTTAGTAAAGATGCATCGGCAGGTTCATCTAATTTTGAATTATCTTACGCAGCCGTTATCACTATTGGTGTGCTTGCAACGGGCGTAATGGGGCTACCATTAACCATTGCTGATTACCGGCATCGGGGGATTCTGAAACGGTTCCAAGTGACACCGGTATCACCTTTACAGATTTTATTCGCCCAAGGTATCATTCAGCTTTCCTCTGCCCTTGTTTCATTTACGGGTGTTACTCTCGTATATTATTTATTTTTTGATTATCAAATAGTAGGCTCCTGGCTTATATTTTTGAGCGTGTATGCCTTTGTTATTTTAGCCATGTACAGTATTGGCACTTTAATTGGCAGTGTCGTACCTGATCAAAAAGCAGCTAATATGTGGAGTTCTATTGCGTACTTTACGATGTTATTGTTCTCAGGTGCGACCATTCCATATGAAGTGATGCCACGCTTCGTTCAATGGATAATGGATATATTACCCCTGTCACATGGGATTCATTTATTAAAGCTGGTAAGTACAGGAAAAGAAACCGAGGGGATGACAGTGCCATTTTTGATTCTAGGCATTGTTACTGTGATCAGCTTGATTGGGTCATTCAAATTTTTTAAGTGGAAGTAGGGTTGTGGGATGTACCAAACCAAAGAAATTGCAGCAATTGTCGGGGTACATCCCAATACTGTACGGATTTATGAAGAATGGGGATATATCTCTGCTGTTCCGAGAGGTGTGAATGGCTACCGTATTTATTCCGACTTGCATTTATTTCAACTAAAAATAGCTAGAATCGCTTTTCGTTGTGAAATTGTTCAAGGGCTCATTCGGGCAAAGGCTAGAGCCATAGTTGAAGCTAGCGGTAAAGCAGATTTTACTCAAGCACTAGAACATGCACAAGCCTATTTGTCCCATCTAGAAAAGGAATATAACCGGGCGCTAGAAGCTATTGAACTTTCGGAGCAGTGGATATGTGGAATAAAGTCTACACCTACTCACACGTATACACGCAAAGAGACTGCTCGGGTTCTGGATCTCTCCACTGAAGTGATTCGAAATTGGGAACGCAATGGATTAATAACAGTCCATAGACTTTCCAATGGCTCCCGGGCATATACAGAAAATGAAATAAAACGATTGAAAATTATTCGGACCTTAAGGACGGCACATTATTCGATAAGTTCAATCCTTCGGTTGATGAATCAAGCAGAGAACATGAGGTGGACTAATCTTAATATTAAGAAAGTGCTCGACACACCAGAAGATCATGAAGACATTATTTCAGTGACAGATCGATTAGTCTATTCATTGGAACAAGCCATTGAGTCTGCAAAGGAGCTTATAAAGATACTAAGGGCGAAACTGAACGTAGAGATATGACATTGTAATCATGAATCTCACGAGATGCACGCCCCCAAGACAATCGAGGAGAACGGCAAGCCAAACGTAAACAATCCCTCATCCTGGTAACAACAAGTTAAGGGATTGTCCTTTTATTTCAGATTACTTGATATGTGAAGGGGTCGTTTTTTGAATATGAACCAAAATGTCGAATTGCTCCTGAAGGGAAACATCATCATCATATTGCGGTACGTTAGGAATGATCTGTGCACCGCCATCAAAGAATGGCTGCTTTTTGTTTACCCATTGCTGCGCCGCTCCATTCAATTTGCGAAGATCTAACAGGAACTGATCGTAATGAACTTGTCCAAGCATATGATTAGAGCTGTTCTCGTTCTTCTGAATGGTATCCGCCGCAATCTTATTTTCACTGAGTGATATAAATGCCGTAAATTTGCCTTCCGTGGTGGTGGAGCCAATGGCTACATATTGATTACCTACACGTTCTTTCAGAAACTCCCCGGCAACTTTAGGATACATCTTCTCAGTGATAACACCTTTAGCGATGTGAATATTGTGCCCCCAAATCATCGTTTTGCCGCCCAATTTTTCTTGAGCCCAAACAGCGTGCTCGGCTAGAAACTGATCATGGAGCGTCACCATGCTCGGATAGTCAGCCGGAATCACCATCTTCGTAAAATTCTCTATCACCTTAGCCGTCTCTTTCACCCAAGCTAGCTCATGTGAATCCGTCTCATTATTCGACTTCGTTTTGTCTTCAAGTAGTTTGACTACTTTTTGCGCATTCGCCATATGCTTTTCTTTCACTTCAGTAGTCAGCTTCATATATTCCTGTAGATTACCTGCCACCGATGACAACTCTTTGTAGCTTTGCTCGACTTCGGGCAGCAAATCAGGATGATGCTCCTTTACATAGTTGATCACTTGATCGAAGACACTTTGATCCAGCATTTTTAAGTCGAGTCCGATGAATTGAATTTTCTTTTTATTTGCAGGATCAGTGTTGTATTCCCGCATCCATTCTACCATAGCGACAATCTCATCCGTTGGGTACAACAGCTTCAAAAACTCCCTAGGGTTGCCTTTACCCGTTTGGATATACTCGTTCAACTTCAAACCGTTGCCCCAATCCTCTTCAATCCCAAAATTCGTAAAGCCTAGCTCAGTGACCAAATACTTCACGAGGCGATGCTTCATCATAAAAATCTCCGAACTTCCGTGAGTAGCCTCCCCTAAACCAACATAATTTGCCTTCCCTATCATGTCTTTTAGGGGTTTTAAGTCATCCAATGGTTGTTTTGGATCTGATGTCTCCAGTTGCTTCGCCTGTAATTGAAGTGATTTTGCAATACTGTTTTGAGATATTTGAGCGGTCTCAACGGTTTGGGCTGTTCCTATTTGATCCGACTTTTCAGCTGGTCCATTACTGCAGCCTGCAGTTAGAGTCGCTGCACTTAGCATTACAGCAACTCCACCGTAAATCATTTTCCTTCTATTGTTCATGGTATTCACCTCTTGGACTTTTTTGAAGTACGACTCTTTCTGCATACCAGCATACGGGGTCGTCTTCAGTAGTCCAATTGTCATTCACTCACAATCATTTAAGCTAGTTACAAATCTTCACTATTTCATGTGACATGCAATGCTCGCTCGTATTATCAGTGACAACATATCACAAAGAAAATGATGACATGTTGTCACTGGCGGAGATGACAGCTGTGCGGTTAGTATCGGGCAGTAAGCAACCGCACCAGCCTATTTATTAAAGAGGAGCTGATTCACCTATAGAAAACCGTTGTTGACGGAAGAAGCCAAACCATACAATACCGCAATTTCACGGAGAGGAGTGATGAACCTTATGAAATCAGGTTTCATCCAAAATGGTTGTTTTTTATTATTAACTTTCGTTACAGGCTTGTTTTACTTTTGCTTTTATATGGTAGCACTGTCGTTCAGTTTAGGTCTTTCACTTATAGGAATCGGTATTCCACTATTTACACGAGTATTGCGAACTACGACAACCTTCATCCAATTCGAACGCACGCAGACGAAAATTTATACAGATATTACGACAGCACCTTACGACAAAAAAATAACAACGGATGCATCGATTTGGGTTCATGCCAAATTAGAACTAACGGATCGTCGCAATTGGCTCGCCGTCTTTTGGTTAATGCAGAAGTTGGTGATCGGACTTGTCAGTCTCGTCAGCGTAGCCGTTCTCTATTTAACACCTGTTGCATTCCTGCTGGCACCAATTTTGTATCGATACATCGATATGAATGTCATTTTCATGCAAGTAGATACTTTTGCGAAATCACTCCTTATCATGGTTCTGGGAGCGGTGCTTGCCGCAATAAGCGTCAAGTTGAGTGAACGGTTGGCGAAAACATTCGGAGGCTATACGCGCACCATGATTCAACAGCTTGACCGATAACTATTTTTGGCCGACCTTTATGCAGGTGACGGAGCGTAAACAGCCAATTACACACTGTTCAAAGGTTTGGGTTATAATACTATAGGAAAAAAACAGATAGCTGCTTAGGGGTTGAAGGAATTGCTGGAAATGATCAAAAAATGGTTTTGGTATGATTGGATTATGCTTGGGCTCCGCCTTATTACTAGCGTTTCGCTCATTCTTACGACGATCAGATTTCAGGAAGGTCTAGTACTGCCTTTAGGGATCGTTATTTTTTGGGAGATTGCCGCTTTCTTCATTCCCTGGGTTTGCTTGCAGCTTAACTACAAATATTATTTATTCACAGAGATACTGCTCTTTGGCGGGCTATGCGTACATTTAACCTCGTTGTTTCCAGAAGCGTTCCCTTCATTTCTTGTATCCGTCTTTCTGATCGCAGCGAATAGCGCTCGTCTGTCCTATCATTGGACGGCACCTGCAACGGTCCTGGTAATACCCGGAATTTTTTATGTTGTTTCGCCAAATTACAGTTATTGGATCATGGTAATCTACTACGGACTTGCTTATGTGATGGGGTTCGCTTTTCATTTATTGACCGTCAATCATCGGCAAAATGAAACGATCCGTAAGCAAAACGCGGTGCTTGAGCAATATATGTCCCAAATCGAGCGTATTACGCTGGCAGAAGAACGAAACAGGCTGTCGAGAGAGCTTCACGATACTGTTGGTCATGCATATACTTCCATCATCATGGGAATGGAAGCGTTCCGGTCCGAGCTTGCTACTGAAAAGGGTATACAGAGGCTGGATTCCTTGCTTGAGTTGGGCCGCAAAAGTATAGAGGAGGTGAGGGGCTACTTGCATCAAATGGAGTCTTCAGAGCCGTCGCTTTCCTTGGTCCAGTCTCTCCAAAAGCTTGGAGATGAATTTCAGGAGCATGCCCAGGTCGAGGTAAACTTTCTTGCGTTCGGAGAGGAGTCCCGACTGTCCCGACAAGCGAAAATGGCGTTCATTCGCTGCTTGCAGGAGTCGCTTACGAATGCAGTTCGTCACGGTCAGGCGACGGATATCACCGTTTCTTTGCAATTTGGGCACCAAGATACAAGATTGGAGGTGCACGACAATGGAAGAGGGATGGAAGAATGGCAGGAGGGCTTCGGCATGAACGCGATGAAGGAGCGGGCCATGAATTTGCAAGGTCAAGTGCTCGTCTATACGAAACCAGGGGACGGTACGCTTGTCACCTGTACGTTGCCGCGACAAGCGGAAATGGAGAACGACCTTATTCAGCTGATGATCGTCGACGACCAACCTTTTATCCGGGAAGGTCTGCAGTTGCTGCTCGACAAGTACCAAGACTTGAAGGTAGTCGGCTCGGCAGAGGATGGCGAACAAGCCGTCGACCTGTGCGGACGCCTCCAGCCTCACGTAGTGCTAATGGATTTGGATATGCCACGCATGAATGGAGCCGAGGCAACCAAAATGATCAAGCAGCAATGGCCGCATATTCGCGTATTGATTATCACGACGTTTCAGGATGCGGAGCAAGCGTTGGACTTACTGCGCAGTGGTGCGGATGGCTTCCTGCTAAAATCAGCCGAACCGTTAGAGCTGGCCGATACCATACGGCTTGTTCACAGAGGCGGTACATTAATCGATCGAGGAATGTCCCACGAAATATTCAAGAAGCTCGATAAGAGCGTCGACTCAACGCCATTGAAAGCCACCAACGACTATGATCTGACTAACAGGGAAATAGAAATATTGCAGCTTGTTGCCAAAGGGCTCCGGTACAAGACGATAGCGTCCAAGCTGTATTTGTCAGACGGCACGGTCAGAAACTACGCCTCCTCGGCCTATATTAAGCTAGGAGTAAGCAACAAGGAAGAAGCCGTCCAGAAAGCATTGGAGAGCGGGATCATCGAAGGACAAAACTGAAAGAACAGGCAACCGATTCTGAGCAGATTGTAGTGCGAGATGGTAGTTGCTTTTCATACAAAAAGCCTCTCCTTTGGTGGTTGTTTCGTGCCACCATTCTTAGGAGAGGCTTATTTAGCAATTATTAAAATCTGCCGTAGAATGCATTCCGGTAAATGTCGGCAATTTCTTTGACAAGCGGCATGCGGGGATTGGCTGTTGTGCATTGGTCCTCGAAGGCGCGGTCGGCCAGATAGTCGACTTTGGATTCGAAATCGGATGGAGCGAAGCCGAGATCCTGGAATTTCTCAGGAATGCCAAGGGATTGGTTCAGCTTGCGGATAGCCATAATCAAGCTGTTCACACCCTCTTCCGTGGTGCGGGCGTCCATTCCCAGTATTCTGGCGATTTCTGCATATCGTTCATCGGCGATGAAATAGTTATATTTCGGAAATGATGCAAATTTTGACGGCTTCTGGGCATTATACCGGATAACATGCGGCATCAGAATCGCGTTCGTCCGCCCGTGCGCCGTATGGTATTCACCGCCCCATTTATGCGCCAAGCTGTGGTTGATGCCGAGGAAGGCGTTGGCAAAAGCCATGCCTGCGATCGTTGACGCATTATGCATTTTCTCACGGGCAAGCGGGTCCGCCGTATGGAAGGATTTCTCCAGGTACTGGAATACCAGCTTAATGGCGTGCAGTGCCAATCCATCGGTATAGTCACTGGCCATGACGGAAACGTAGGCTTCAATGGCATGCGTCAGCACGTCCATTCCTGTATCTGCGACCGCTACTTTTGGCAGGGAATACACAAGCTCCGGATCAATGATTGCCACGTCTGGCGTCAGTTCATAATCCGCAAGCGGATATTTAGTATGTCCATCTTTTTTATCTGTGATTACCGCAAACGAAGTTACCTCCGAGCCTGTTCCTGAGGTTGTCGGGATCGCAACGAATTGGGCTTTGACCCCTAATCGCGGATATTTGTAGACCCGTTTACGGATGTCCAGAAACTTCTGTTTTAGCGAATGGAAGCTGGTATCCGGGTATTCGTAAAAGAGCCACATCGCCTTCGCCGCATCCATGGGCGAGCCGCCCCCCAGTGCAATGATGCAGTCGGGCTGGAAGTTTTCCATCATGCGGGTTCCGCGTTCCACTGTTTCTACAGACGGATCAGGCTCGACATCAGCGAATATTTCAACCGAAACAGGATTAGTTCGTTTTCGCAAGTAATATTCGATTTTTTCCACGTATCCGAGCTTAACCATCATGGCGTCCGTAACAATAAGCACCTTGGAGATGTTAGGCATTTTCTCAAGATACTGTGTGGACCCTTTTTCAAAGTAGATCCTAGGCGGAATTTTGAACCACTGCATATTTACCCTCCGGTAGGCGACACGTTTGATATTGATCAGGTTCACTGCAGTTACATTGGAGGTGGTTGAGTTTTTGCCGTAAGATCCGCAGCCTAAGGTGAGTGACGGTAGATTGGTGTTGTAAATATCGCCGATAGCCCCCTGTGTTGAAGGAGAATTGACAATCACACGTCCGGTCTGTAACCTTTCCGCGAAGGCCTCAATCACCTTATTGTCCTTAGAGTGAATGACAGAAGAGTGTCCCAGCCCGCCAAAAGTAACGATTTCCGCTGCACGATCAATGCCTTGTTCGGCAGAGGTTACCTTATAACAGGCCAGAACTGGGCTCAGTTTCTCAGCGGATAACGGGAAGTC
Organism: Paenibacillus helianthi; assembly: GCF_001909055.1. Lineage (GTDB taxonomy): Bacteria > Bacillota > Bacilli > Paenibacillales > Paenibacillaceae > Paenibacillus_AQ > Paenibacillus_AQ helianthi. The sequence continues at coordinate 54,483 of NZ_LVWI01000036.1, read as the reverse complement.
CGTTCCCACACCCTCTAATTCGGCAATAAGAATTTTCGTGTGCTCAGGGACTTGAATACCGGCCATCTCGGCAATTTTGTAAGCGGACTGACCGACAATAGCGCCATTGACCGCACATTTCTCCCCGGTGATTACCAAACCTGAGACCGCTTCTGTTTCCGTTTGATCTAAAAAATAGCAGCCGTTGTCCGTCATCAATTTGCGGACCTGATCATACACCGGTTCCTCGATGATGAGGGCTTGCTCAGAAGCACAGATCATCCCGTTATCGAATGTTTTGGAAAGAATAAGATCGGTGACCGCTTGTCTGAGGTCGGCTGTTTTCTCAATAAAACAAGGTACATTTCCGGGTCCGACGCCAAGTGCAGGTTTACCAGTACTATAGGCGGCCTTTACCATGGCTGAACCACCCGTGGCGAGGACCAAGGCTACATCTGGATGGTTCATGAGCAGCTGTGTCGCTTCGAGCGACGGATTCTCGACCCACTGTACACAGTGAGGCGGCGCTCCTTCTGCTACGGCTGCCTCCAGCAGCGTTTTTGCCGATTCGCTGCTGCATTTCTGCGCGGAAGGATGAAAAGCAAAAATGATGGGATTTCGCGTCTTCGTGGCGATCAGTGTTTTAAAGATTGTCGTAGAGGTCGGATTCGTAACAGGCGTTACTCCAGCTATAATGCCAACCGGTTCGGCTACCCGCTGGAAATTCTCATAAAGATTTTCTTCAATAATCCCGACGGTTTTGTTATTTTTGATGCTGTTATAAATGTATTCTGATGCAAAAAGGTTTTTCGTGATTTTATCTTCGTATACGCCGCGTCCAGTTTCTTCAACCGCCATCTTGGCGAGCAGCATATGCTTATCCAGTCCTGCGAGTGCCATGGCTTGCACAATGCGGTCGATCTGCTCTTGATTCATGGACAGGTATGCTTCTTGCGAAGCCCTGGCACGTGTAACCAGACGGTTGACCTCATCCTGTGCGGTAAGCTTCTTATCGGTGATGCTCTCGTTGCCTCCTGCTTGGCTTTCTGTAACAGCCATCATTTTCCCTCCCTGACATTGTACTCGTTTTTAACAAGTACAGTTTTACCTGCATTCGGGTTATTATCCCCGTTCCCAGCCTCTACCGTTTAGACCCGTGTGAAAAGTGGCGATATCCCCCATACTACCCATTGATGTACCTTCTATATATTTACCAAGATGGATCATACTAAGCACAGTCCATAACCATGACAATGGAATAAAGGAGGAAGCATCACGATGCAGGCATGGGAAGGTTTTAAATCAGGAAATTGGCAGGAAGAAATCGATGTCCGCCAGTTCATCCAGCTCAACTACGAACCCTATGAAGGGGATGCGTCTTTTCTGGCGGGGATAACGGAAGCCACGCAACAGCTCTGGGAGCAGTTCATAGAGCTCGCCAAGCAAGAACGTGACCAAGGCGGAGTCCTGGATATGGATACAGAGGTGGTTTCCAGCATAACTTCGCATGAACCCGGTTATTTGAATAAGGAGCTTGAGGTAATCGTGGGTCTTCAAACGGACAAACCGTTCAAGCGGGCTCTTCAGCCTTACGGCGGCATCCGAATGGCCAAAAATGCTTGTGAATCCTACGGTTATGAGCTGGACCCGGAAATCGAGCATATTTTCTCCACTTACCGGAAAACTCACAATCAAGGTGTATTTGACGGTTATTCGCCTGCCATGAGTCTCGCCAGAAAAGCCGGCATTATTACAGGGCTTCCGGATGCGTATGGCCGGGGGCGAATTATCGGCGATTACCGGCGCGTAGCCTTATACGGTACGGATTTTCTTGCTAAATGCAAAAGAAACGAGCTCTCCTTCTTCGACGAACACACGATGACTGAAGATGTAATTCGGGCACGTGAAGAAATCGCTGAGCAGCTTCGCGCCCTTTCAGAGCTGAAGCAGATGGCGGCCAGCTATGGATTCGATATTACCAAGCCGGCGGAGACCGCGCAGGAAGCTTTTCAATGGCTGTACTTCGGATATCTTGCCGCAATCAAGGAGCAGAACGGGGCTGCTATGAGCCTTGGCCGCACCTCCACCTTTCTGGACATTTATATAGAGCGTGACCTGAAGAAGGAGAAGTTAACGGAGCAAGAGGCACAGGAGCTCGTCGATCATTTTGTCATGAAGCTGCGCATGGTGAAATTTGCAAGGACACCTGAATATAACTCACTGTTCAGTGGCGATCCGACATGGGTGACCGAGTCGCTTGGAGGTATTGGTCTGGACGGTCGCCCGTTAGTTACAAAAACCACCTTTCGATTCCTGCATTCGCTTGAGACGCTCGGTCCATCGCCGGAACCCAATTTGACCATACTCTGGTCCACCCGGCTCCCGCAGAAGTTCAAGGAATATTGTGCGCGCATGACGATTCAGACCAGCTCTCTTCAATATGAGAATGATGATTTAATGCGGACTTATTTTGGTGATGATTACGGGATTGCCTGCTGTGTGTCCGCTATGCGGATCGGGAAGCAAATGCAATATTTCGGCGCTCGGGCGAATCTGGCCAAAGCGCTGCTGTATGCGATTAACGGCGGTATGGATGAGCAGATGAAGGTGCAGATTGCCCCGCCCATGCGGCCGATTCTGTCGGACAAGCTGGACTTTGACGAAGTGATGGCCGCTTTCGACCATACGATGGAATGGCTGGCAGAACTCTATATCAACACCTTGAATGTAATTCACTACATGCACGATAAATACTGTTATGAACGCATTGAGATGGCGCTTCACGATCAGGAAACAATGCGGACAATGGCGACAGGGATTGCAGGACTGTCGGTCGTCACCGATTCGCTCAGTGCCATAAAATATGCAGGCGTTCGCCCGGTTCGGGATGAGAACGGTCTTGCTGTCGACTATATCGTTGAGGGGGAATATCCTGCTTACGGCAATAACGATAACCGTGCCGATGAGATCGCGATTGACCTCGTCAAGCGGTTTTATCGCAAGTTGAAGAAACACTCAACATACAGGCAGGCAAAAACCACGATGTCTGTACTGACGATTACCTCCAATGTCGTATATGGGAAGTTGACCGGGAATACCCCGGATGGGAGAAAGAAGGGCGAGCCATTCGCCCCGGGAGCGAATCCGATGCATGGCAGAGACAAGAAAGGTGCGATTGCATCATTAAACTCTGTAGCAAAGCTTCCGTATGAGTACGCCTTGGATGGCATATCGAATACATTCTCGATTATTCCGGGTGCTCTTGGGAAGAACGAACAGGATCGAATCCATAATCTGACCGCGCTGCTTGACGGGTATACAGCCAAGGATGGCCACCATCTCAATATAAATGTGTTTGACACCAAAACCTTGCTTGATGCGATGGAGCATCCGGAGGAGTATCCGCAGCTCACGATACGAGTGTCAGGTTATGCGGTTAATTTCATTAAACTGACGAGAGAGCAGCAGCTTGATGTCATTAACAGAACCTTTCACGAAAAAATCTAACGGGGGAAGCGCGGCCCGTCGATTTACTAGTCCATGCCTTGGCTCCATATGGAGTAAACAAAAGACACCTCTCCGGGTGTCTTTTTACGTGGGTAACTGGATTCTCAAAAGCTGCTTACTGCAATAATTCTGCCACAAGCTTCAATAGTTTTTCCTCGCTTAGGGTTTTGTCGCCGTAACTGGTAACCGTAAAATATGCATCATACTTTTCGTTATACCAGGTCAGGTAGTTATGCTGCTTATCCGACCCTATTCCCATGGTATTGACGATGACGTCTGTTCCGGCTACAGTAATTTTGTTCGCCTGCTCTTCCGCTCCCTGCCATACCCTCATGTCTCCGCCGTGCATCATGTGAGCGGAAATCCCCAGGAACCCGCCGTCTTTCGCATACGAGGCACTGACCGAAATCGGACTTGTCCACGGCACGGATTTCATGAACAATTGCTGCCCTCCGGTCGCTTGTTCCGCTTGAGTGCGCAGCTCATTGAGCGTTCCCAGGTATAGTTCCTGCTGCATCATAGGCGAATTATACGGAAAGTCGGGTTCAACGGTACCATTTTGAAAAGAGTATCCCTCCGGCGCTTCCGGCAGCATAGGTGCTCCGGTTCGGCGAATCTCTGCGGAGAAATCCGCATAGGCGGTTAGGCGCTGTTCCTTATGCACAAATTTCAACGCTTCCGCCGCTTCTTTTGCCGCATCCTCTTTGACATAGTAACCAATTAATTCACCCGGTTTAGCAAAAGCGAGTGTTTTAGCCTCCATCTGCTGCCTAAGCTTGTTATTCACCAAATGGCCCGTTTGTTGCACTGGCTCCGGCTCCATGTACTGCACCTTCACCTCGCCTCTGCTGTTACGGATCTGAATATATTCCGCAGCAGCATACGCTGTCACGGAGAGCAGCAGGAATACCATAAGCAGACTGAACAATGCTGTAGGTTGGCGCAGTTTTCCCTTCCACGCGCCAGGGTGAGTGCGTGCCAGTCCAAGCCGCTCTACCCGTTCCATCACTTGCGTTTCTACATCAATCGCCTCCACCGGATTTCGACCGGCTGAGGCTTTGATTATATCTTGGTATTCATGGCTGATTGCGGTTCGTCCCACAGCTTTTCCTCCTCCGATTCCATGACCTGCTTCACTTTCTGCTTGATGCGGTTCATTCTTTTGTTCAGCGCATTCGGGCTGATCTTCAGGATCTCACTCATTTCCGCATAACTCTTCTCCTCGAATACCCGCAAAATCAAGAGATTACGTTCCTCCAGCGATAACTTGGCCAATGCCGCTGCCAAAGAGGGTTTGTAAAGCCGGTCATCCAGTTCTTGTTCGGGGCTCCCCACAACTGTCTCCGGCCGAAAAATCTGCATCACCTGACGGTGCAGCCTGCGCCTGCGCAGCAGCCTGCGCCTGCGCAGCAGATTCAGGCAATGATTATAGGCAATCCGATACAGCCAAGCCGAGAACTGTACAGTAGGCTTGTACTGATGAATCGCCTGATACGCCTTCACCAGTATTTCCTGAACCGCGTCCTCAGCATCCTGCCTGTTCCCCAGCAGACGACAGCAATAGCCGTAGATGGGCTGCTGAAAAGCTCTGACAATGAGAGCATACTGTCCGCTATTCCCTCTCTGAATCCCGAGGATCAACTGCTCCAATTCTCTGGAGTCCATCACATCATCCGACGTTGATAACACCTCCTCAAGCTGTATATCTCTATAACACCAGGCCCTCTGAAAAAGTGCCATAACCTCTTAAATAAAAAAATTTTTCTGCACAATATTATGTAGCTAAACCCAACGAACAGCAGCTCACTTACATTTGTATCGACGGAAACAATATTATCGGTGTAACAGATTCTGGTTTCACTGGCTCCAAGGTGGCCTTGTTATACCTCTCCTTCCGATAATAAATGAAGACACCCCGCAAGGTGTCTTTTTTATTCAACCAAACAAAGCGAGCTGCGAAAAGTCCCACTTGCACCTTGAAAAAGAGCCAATGTCACTGTCCCAGCTTTTGAGTTTTCACCAGCATTTCCCGTAGAACATGGGCGACTTGGCTTTTTCGGCCTCTTGCTTTCTTTTCTATCCTGAATAATGACCTTTGGCGCTTTAGGGGATTGTTTTGATAATAGAATTTCTTTGCCGCAATCCGTAGTGTTCTTCTCAACATGACTGCTGAGGAGCGTGTCAGCTTAGAGCGGAATCCTCTGCGTAAGATGCGCAGCGTCTCTTTGTATTTCTCTAAATCCTCAGATGGAGGTACGAGGGCGAATAAATTCAAAGAGGAGTCGTTGAAGCCGTATTGTTTATACATGATCCTCAGATTATCCGTATTAAAAACATTTCCTCGCAAGTGGGTTGGGTGCTCCTGGTGATATCCAATAACCTCCTTGATGCTGCGAAAACGGATTTTCAACCGATGCAGCCTATAGCCAAGGTCCCAGTCTTCAAGCCCATAGAGCACAAACTGTTCATTAAAACCTCCGATACGAGTCAACTGGCTGCGCCGTATGGCCACGCAACGAGTGACGAGCAACATCCAGGGAGCTATATCCGTTTTGGCAAACTGCTGTCTCGTATCGGGTGGAACCTTTGTGGTGAAAACAACTTTTGACAAAGCCTCCGTGTGGTGAAGGATATCTTCCGGTGTGATTAGCGGGATAATGTCAGCTGCTATCTCAAATTCGGGATTCCATAAGCTGGATGGTGAGACTGTATTGCGAAACTGTTCTTTTTCTTCCGGAGAAAAGTCAGGGTAGTAATGGGTGTAAGCATCGTCCCACGAATGGGGGATACCAGAAAGCACGGCTTTGGGATATTTACGGTGATAGCGGCGCACAGTGCTGATGAATTCAGGCAACACCAAAAAGTCAGCATCGCAGAAAATAATATATAGCCCTTTTGCATGCTGCAGCCCCAAATTTCTAATGGCAGATCGGCCGCGTTGTTCCGGATGGGATACATAATTAAACTGATAGGAAGCTTGGAAGCCTTCGACCATTTCCCTCGTTCCATCTGTAGAGCCGTCATCAGCCACAATCACTTCAAAATGCTGCTTCGGATAGGTCTGTGTTTCAAATGAAGCGAGTGTGAGCAACAACTGCTGGTGTCGATTATAGGTTGGAATGATGATGCTGTAACGGATACTCAGTGTGATCTCCCCCCACCATTTAGTAAAAGCCCTCGAATCGGATAAATAATAACAATATATTCAGGGACTTTAGCCTGGTCTAGTCAGATGCCCTATATGGCTCGAATTAGGCTTGGAAGGGTACCATTTTATAAAAAGCTGCAAAGATCCGGTAGGGGGCTTGCGATGGTTTAGGATGTACATTTCGATATGATATACTGATAATAATTATAAAAACGGAGGTGTCCAAGATGCGATGGGGTGAGGTTCAAGAGCGTTTCCCCAACGAGTGGGTGGTTCTTGAGGCAACCAAGGCCTACTCTAAGGAAGGTCAACGTTTCATTGAAGAGATGGCTGTTATTGACTCCTATGAAGATTCGACCAAAGCATTGAAGCGGTATAGTGAGCTGCATCAAGAAGATCCACATCGCGAGTATTGTTTTTTCCATACTTCCCGTCCAGAAGTTGTGGCGAGAGAGCGTTATGTTGGAATCCGAGGGCCAAGATGAATATTGGAGAAAGTTATGGGCTTCCGTTCGTTAGCATGATTGTCGTGTATAGAGGAAAAGAAATAAAGCTGGAGAAGGTTCTGCTTGACACAGGTTCTGCCAGCACGCTTCTGAACGCGGATGTCGTACAAGAAATTGGCATGATCCCCGAAGGAAACGATGAGGTTGATATTATACGGGGTGTGGGCGGTGTGGAGTATGTATACACCAAATACCTGGACTCTATTACGGTTGGAGAATCGACACATAAAGATTTTCAAGTTGAAATCGGAAATATGGATTATGGGATGGAGATAGACGGTATCTTAGGTTTTAACTTCTTGAAACTAGCAGGGGCTGTAATTGATGTCGGAGCAATGGAATTGAAAACGGGAATTTGCTAAATGTATCTAGTAGGAGATGCCTTAAGGGGCATCTTTTGTCGTATATACAAACAACCACGATATCCCCAACGCCTTAATCTTTTTCCGTAACATCAATCAAATCAATAATCTCACGTATATCCTCAATATTTAAAGCTTCTGCAATTTTAACGATATGACTAAAGCTAATACTTTCACGTTTCCCGTTGGCCAACTCACTTAAAGCGGCATGTCGGACATCGGATAATCTGGATAATTCCCGCAGAGAGATCTTATGCTTGCTGGTCAATTCAGATATTTTAACTACAACTCTCTTCTCCACTAAAAATCCCCTCACTTGTTCTGTGTTTTCACCTTGACTATACGCATAAGCGTACCGTATAATGATTTCATAGTTGGTACGTATATACGTACCGGAGTTGATTTATTATTCTCAAACAATTAGGGTAGCTGTTTAGATATGGGGCTATACCCTATGTGGCTCGCGCCTTTAACTTAAATAATATAGGATACATGAAACTGAATAAGTACCCCAAAAGGAGGCCCACATGCCAAGCATTCTCGAATCCCTATACCACGGCAGCTTATTCCCTAACGAGGACATTATCTCCAAAGACCCCAATTATCGCCCTATCAACAGGCAGATCACCGAGTCTCTGGAAGCTTGGAAGCAGAAGCTGTCCGCAGGGGAGTTTGAGGAACTGGAGTCTTTATTGGAGCTGTATTCTCAGGCCCAGGGAATGGAGATGACGGCTGCGTTTATTTGTGGTTTCAAGACCGGGGCGGCGATGATGATAGAAGTTCTAGCCGATGACTAAGAGTAGCGAAGCCCAGATCTTTAAGGTTTCCGAGATAGCTTTCTTACATAACCTTCCCTCAAGACACCAATCAAGGTGTCTTTTTCGTCTTTCCCCCCGAACGCCTCTACCCCCCAATGCAGGAATATCCTTACAATCCATCGAATTCCCTACCTATTAATTTCAAATACTTGTACGCAGAAGGAATAAACATGGACGAAGAAAGATATCTGATTGTTGTTAAAAATAAAGACCGCACCTCGGAAATCGCAGCATATGAACAGTTGGGTGCATATATACAGGTGACGTACCGTAGTTCTTCTAATCCCTATCATTATTATGCAAGTGATGTAATCATCCTCAACAAGCCTGTTATCACAGCAATCACCCAGGAGCAAGTGGTATTCCATCGGAATAACCCTCTAACCAATGTTATACGAGTGCTGGATTTCGGGCCTCGGATTCGTGTGTTTTTTAGGGATGGAACGAATCGGGTGTATGAAGCTGAGCATGTACGAATCGATAGTAGCGGCGTGAAGAGCTCTGATGCGCTGAAGGTCATGGATTATTGGTGTGCTATTTCCAGGCACATCAAGAGTGGAGAAGAGCAGCCGGAGATGGAGGCTTTTCTGAAGCGGGAGTTCGCCAAGCTCAGCTTTGTACACCCGGAGAGTGTATTAAGCCACTATGTGAATGGGTCCCCGGTGAGTGCGGATTTTTCTGCCCAATCGCAACCGATCTTCCCGTTCAGGTATAACCTAAGCCAGAAGACGGCTCTGGATCAAGCTTTGCGCAGTAAGATCAGTATCATTGAGGGGCCGCCGGGAACAGGCAAAACCCAGACCATTCTCAATATATTAGCGAACCTGGCTGTGATGCAGCAGAAGAAGGTGGCTGTGGTGTCAGGTAACAATGCGGCGGTGCAGAATGTGCGCGACAAGCTGGAGGCGGAGGGCTACCCCTTTTTGGTGGCGGCGCTTGGGAATAAAGAGAATAAGGAAAGCTTTTTTGCGAACCTGCCTGTTGCTGATGTCTCTGGATGGGAGAGTGAACTGCCTGAAGCGGAGCTGCTGTCCAAGGTACAGGAGCTGGATAGCCGCATTACCCGGCTGATGGAGCTGGATGTGGAGAAGGCACGTTTAAAGCAACAGCTATCGGCATATGTGCTGGAGCAAAAGCATTTTGAGAACTATTACGCCAAGCAGGATATTGAGCCTTTGGAGAAGCTGTCATTCTATCGTGAGACGCCGGAGCGGATGCTTGAGTTCATGAAGGACAGCCACCTTGCGGTAAGGAAGGAAAAAGAGAATGGCCTCTTGTACAAGTTCAAGCTTTTTGTCAAACATGGGTTCACCGAACTTAAGTACTTGAAGGAACAGGGGGCAGATGTGATTCTGAATGTTCAGCGGAAGTTCTATGTTCTGCGGATTGAAGAGCTATCGGGACATATTGATCAGATTGAAAAAGAATTAAAAACCCAATCTTATCAGCCTTTACTGGAGGAGCACCAGCAGTGTTCGGCGCAGCTTTTCCGGCATAGGTTGCATGAGAAGTATCGTGACCTTCCCCGTGTGGAATGTACTTCAAAAGATTATCGGCAGAGCAAAAACTTCAAGTCGTTCATCGAGTATTATCCGATTGTACTGAGCACGACGCATTCTTTGCGCAACTGTGTCCCTGCCAATGATCTGCTTGACTATGTCATTATTGATGAGTCTTCCCAAGTGGATCTGGTGACAGGTGCACTTGCGCTATCCTGCTGCAAGCGGGCGATCATTGTTGGGGACACCAAGCAGCTGCCGCAAATTGTGAGTATGGAGATTGAGCAGGCGGTTGGGAATGCTGCATCCGCTGGCATCGACGAAGCTTATAATTATTTTCAGCATAATCTGCTGTCGTCCATGCTCGCCCTATACGGTGACGATATTCCCAAGGTAATGCTAAAAGAGCACTACCGTTGCCATCCCCAAATCATTCAGTTCTGCAATCAGAAATATTATGACGGTGATCTAATCACTTTTACGGCTGAAGAGGACACGGATGTTCCACTGCTGATTTACAGGACTGCGCCGGGCAATCATTTGCGGGAAGTGACCCGAGGAGAAAAGAAGGGCAAGTTCAATCAGCGGGAACTCGATGTCATTGAAGGGGAGATTCTTGCGGGCTGGGAAGAAGTGGCGGCTGGTCAATCGGATATTGGCTTTGTCACGCCTTACCGCAAGCAGGTGGAGAAAGCAGCAGGACAGTTCACCGACGATATCGAGAGCGACACCATACATAAATATCAGGGCCGGGAGAAGCCGATTATGATTATGTCTACAGTGCTGGATCAGACCCGCTCCGGCAAAATGGGCATGAAATTTGTGAATGATCCCTGCAAAGTTAATGTCGCCGTCTCCCGGGCGCAGAAAAAGTTCATTCTGGTAACGGATCATGCCTTATTTCGCAAATACGGCAATGAAATTGGCGACCTCGTGCGTTACATGGAGTACAGCACACTGGATGACAACCTTGTAGAGAGTGAGGTTGTGTCTATATTTGATTTGCTGTACAAGGAGTACTCAGATAAGCTTCATGCATTTAGAGAAAGGGTTAAAGGATTTAACGTATCTAAATACAAATCGGAGAATATTATGCAAGCCTTGCTTACGGAGCTTTTGCAGGAACCGGCTTATAGCGGATTTACGCTCGGCAATCAGGTCGTGCTTAAGAATCTGTTTGTGAATACAGACAGGTTAGAGAACCATGAGCGGAGATATCTCCAGAATAATGCTTCAGTAGATTTTGTGATCTATCATAAGCTGGATAAAACAGCGGCGCTTGCCATTGAGGTGGACGGGTTTCAGTTCCATGAGAATAAGCCGGAACAGAAAGAACGGGATAGAATGAAAAATGATATTTTCACAAAATACGGATTGATACTGAAAAGATTCAAAACCAACGAAAGCGCGGAGGAGCAGAAGATCAGGGAGTTGCTGGATGCTGCTATTGTGCAATCAGGCTGATTCTAGCTCACTGATGTTAACTCCCAGATACATTTCACGATAAGTCCGATAAACCGGAAATTTATTTCCCAATGACTTAAACCATGCTTTAACAATAAGTTGTCAGAATTCCCCCACTTCTAAAGTGGTGGGATGAATGTCAACGGTCTTTCTCATTCAAAGGAAATGAACATCCATACATGCGAACGTTTGTGCTATAATAAATTCGTAAATTCCTGGAAAGGAGTCGTGTGGCATGTTCGTACGTAAAGCGTATAAGTACCGGATCTATCCTAACCGTGAGCAACAACAATATCTAGCCAAGGTGTTCGGATGTGTCCGTTTTATCTACAACAAAATGCTTGCGGATAAGATCGAACACTATAAACAAACGGAGAAAATGCTCCGTAATACACCTGCCAGGTACAAGAAAGAATTCCCGTGGCTGAAAGAAGTGGACAGCCTGGCATTAGCAAACGTCCAGCTCAACCTGGAGAAAGCCTATACGCATTTTTTTCGGGATAAGAACGTGGGTTTTCCTACATTCAAAAGCAAGAAGACGAACAACCATAGCTTCACAACGAACAATCAGAACGGTACGATAGCCATTGAAGAGGGAACGATTAAAATTCCGAAACTAAAGACAAGAATCCGAATCAAAGTACATCGTCCATTCACCGGGCGAATCAAATCCTGCACCCTATCCAAAACGCCATCAGGTAAATATTTTGCTTCCGTACTGGTGGAAACCGAACGAGTCCCTCTGCCGAAAACAGAAAAGAAGATTGGCGTGGATCTGGGACTAAAAAACTTCGCGATAACTTCGGATGGTGAAGTGATCGTAAATCCGAAACATCTTCGTCATTCGGAACAACGATTAGCCAAGTTGCAAAAGGACTTATCGAGAAAGAAAAAAGGAAGCCATAACCGAAATAAAGCACGCTTGAAGGTCGCCAAGCTTCATGAAAAAATAGCGAATAAGCGTAAGGATTTCCTGCACAAAACGTCCACCCAAATGATACGCGATAACCAAGTGATCGTGATGGAGGACCTGCGTGTAAAGAACATGATGCAGAATCACAAATTAGCTAAAGCCATTTCCGAAGTATCGTGGAGCATGTTTCGAGCGATGCTCGAATATAAGGCAAAGTGGTACGGGAGAACCTTGATGATAGCACCCAATAACTTTGCAAGTAGCCAACTATGTTCCTGCTGCGGCTACAAAAATGCAGAAGTGAAAAACCTTGCCGTACGTGAATGGACTTGTCCTGAATGTAGTGCACAACATGACAGAGATGTAAACGCAGCTAAAAACATACTGAAATTAGCCATATAATATGGCAACGATTGGGCTAGGAACTAGTCTATAAGCTTGGGTAAACTTGGAGCAGTAGCTCTATTGACCAAGAAGCACCCACCTCTTAGGTGGGGTGTGGTTCACGTCGTATGCTAATCCTGTCGACATGGAAAGATCAGATTTGGAGGCCATCAAAAATGAAGTATGTTTCGATTGGTGAGGCTTCGGCCACATTTCATATTCCGGAATCCACGTTAAGGTATTATGAGAAGCAAGGCTTGTTGCCGCTGATTGAGCGGGATGCTGCCGGCAGGCGGTTATTCTCGGAAATGCAGATGGCGCTGCTTGAAACGGTGCTTCGCTTGAAGCAGACACACATGCCCATCCACGATATTAGTCAATATATAGCTTGGGTCATTGAAGGGGAGCGCACCACGGAGCGACGGCAGGACATGATGACGAGGCATAAGCAGGCGGTACAAAAAGCATGATCGAATAGCTATGCAAAAGGCTTGACAAAAAAGAGGTCATTCAGTAATTTAAAAGATAATTGGAAAGTAAAGTCAGGAGAGGACGAGATCAAGTGGCGGCGAATTGGTGGTTGGCTCTCATTATTATGGTCGTGTTGAACGGGATTTTGGTTTGGACTTTGTTTGTAGAGGGGTACTCCGCGAGCCGCAGGGCTAAAAAGTGGTTTTTCATCGTCGTAAATGTAATTGGGCTTATACTTGCAGTGTCTCAATTTTTCTGGATGGATTTTTAGCCTTGGACTCGGCCAGCAAGACATGCTATATGCCATTTTCTTAGAAGAGGGGTCCGGCTCCCTGAATCCACATTTGAAACCCGCTCATTGAGCGGGTTTATCTTATTTATGCTGCAAAATATGCTGCCTGCCCCTATCCACAATACTTTGTATAATCCCTCTCACAATTATGTTATATTTAATATTGAAAATTTAGCTCTTTACAGTTCTGAAGAAGGAGTACCCCATGACCCAATTTGTCTATAAGCAAATTATTGACGACCTCAAAATGAAGATTTTTGCAGGACAGTTTGCCGATATGAGACTACCGGATGAGCGCAGTCTTAGCGAAACCTACCAGGTAAGCCGCAGTTCCATCAAACGCGCACTGATGAAGATGGAGAACTCGGGAATTATTTTCAAAAAACGGGGTTCAGGCACCTTTATCAACCCGTTATACATAAAAAATGAATCGATCTTTAATTACGAGGGCTCCAATCTGGGGGTCACCGACAACTTTCAGATGCATGGCAAAAAGCCTAAGGTGAAAGTACTGGATTTCGAGGTGATCCGGCCTACGGAAGAGCTGCAGCGGGATTTGTTCCTGCAGCCCCATGATTTTGTATACAAAATCGTGCGCCTGCGCTTATTCGATGACGAGCCGTTCATGATTGAGACGGGCTACATTCCGATCAAGATTGTTCAGAATCTGGACCAGACGATTATCGAAGGATCGATCTTTCATTATCTGGAGGAGTCGCGGAATCTGGCGGTGACCAAGTCGTTTTTGTCTATTTTCGCTGAGCCTTCGGGCGCTAATGATCAAGAACTGCTCCATCTCCAGGAGAATGAGCCAGTAGGGATTATGGAGGGGATTTTCTTCCTGGATAATGGCACTCCCTTCGAGTTCTCGCATATGCGTTTCCACTACAAATATCTGAAATTCAATACGTTCGTATCTGTACAATAACTTTCTTATGATCAGGCCGGGGAATATTCCCTGGTCTTTTTTGTGTTTTCAGGCATGCATACAATGATACATATAGTTACATATTTATAAAAATAAAGATTTTTTTGTAAGTGATTTGCTCCGTTATTCATACTATGTTCAAAATTTCACAAAATTGGACCGTATCAATTGTTAAAATGATTGAATTTTATAAACGCGGCGGTATGATGTAATTGTAGAAATGATTATGTTCAGGAAAAAGAAAAAAGAAATGGGAGTGGATTGAAATGGGATTGTCAACTTTACCCGTGGATTATTCATCTAAAACGTACTTATCAAAGCTCGATGCCTACTGGCGTGCAACCAACTATATATCGGTAGGACAGCTCTATTTGAAGGATAATCCGTTGTTAAGAGAACCTTTGAAAGACGCGGATGTCAAAGTTAAGCCTATCGGTCACTGGGGTACGATCCCCGGCCAGAACTTTATTTATGCGCATCTGAACCGTGTCATTACCAAATATGATTTGAATATGTTCTATGTTGAAGGTCCAGGCCATGGCGGCCAGGTTATGGTATCCAACTCTTATCTGGATGGAAGCTACACAGAGATCTACCCGGAAATTACACAGGATATTCCTGGTCTCAAAAAATTGTTCAAACAGTTCTCTTTCCCTGGCGGTGTGGCTTCACATGCGGCTCCGGAAACTCCAGGATCGATTCACGAAGGCGGAGAACTTGGTTACTCCCTGTCCCACAGCGTGGGTGCCATTCTGGATTACCCGGATCTGATCTCTGCAGTGGTTGTAGGCGATGGTGAGGCTGAAACCGGACCACTGGCTGCTTCCTGGCTCTCCAACCGGTTCATCAATCCGATTACAGATGGTGCGGTCCTGCCAATTCTACATTTGAACGGCTTCAAGATCAGCAACCCGACCATTCTGTCCCGTATGTCCAAAGAGGAGTTAACCAATTATTTTGCAGGTATGGGCTGGGAACCGTTCTTTGTAGAAGGTGAAAATCCAGATCTGATGCATCCGGAAATGGCGAAGGTTCTGGATACTATTATTGAGAAGATTGAAGCGATTCAAAAGAATGCACGTGAGAACAATGACACCACCCGTCCTGTATGGCCGATGCTTGTGTTCCGTACGCCTAAAGGCTGGACTGGTCCTAAAGAATGGGATAAAGTGCCGAACGAAGGCTCTTTCCGTGCCCACCAGGTTCCAATTCCAGTGGATCAAAAGAACATGAAGCACGCTCCGGCATTGCTTGAATGGCTGAACAGCTATAGACCTGAAGAATTGTTCGACGAGAATGGCCGTTTGAATGCGGATCTCGCTGAAATCCTGCCTACTGGCGACAGACGTATGGGGATGAACCCTGTCACTAACGCCGGCAAACTGATCAAAGACCTGCACAAGCCGAATTTCCGCAACTATGCGCTGGATAATTCCGTTCCGGGTCAAGTGATTGCACAAGATATGGCCGTATTGGGCAAATATCTGAAGGAAGTGGTTACACTGAATGAAGAGAACCGCAACTTCAGAATTTTTGGACCGGATGAAACCATGTCGAACCGCCTGGGTCCTGTATTCGAAGTGACCAAGCGCCAATGGATGGATTCCATCAAAGAACCGCAAGATGAATTCCTGGCGCCATATGGTCGTGTAATCGACTCACAATTGTCCGAGCATCAGGCAGAAGGATTCCTGGAAGGATACGTATTAACTGGACGTCACGGATTCTTCGCAAGCTATGAAGCTTTCCTGCGTGTAGTAGACTCGATGATCACCCAGCACTTTAAATGGTTGCGCAAAGCGACAGATCAAAGCTGGCGGACAGATATTCCGTCCTTGAATGTCATTGCAACCTCAACAGTGTTCCAGCAGGACCATAATGGCTACACTCACCAGGACCCAGGATTGCTCGGTCACTTGGCCGACAAGAAACCGGAATTTATCCGTGAGTATCTGCCTGCTGATGCCAACTCCTTGCTGGCTGTTTTTGACACCATCTTGAATGACCGTCAGAAGATCAACCTGATTGTGTCGTCCAAACATCCGCGTCCGCAATGGTTCTCGGCTGATGAAGCGCAGGAATTGGTGGATAAAGGACTCAAGATCATTGACTGGGCAAGCACGGACAAGGGTGGAGAGCCAGATGTGGTTATTGCTTCGTCCGGTACAGAGCCTACTATGGAGAGCTTGGCAGCTATCTCCATCCTGCATGAGAAATTGCCTGATCTGAAAATCCGCTATATCAACGTGGTGGATCTGTTGAAGCTGAGAAGCCAGAAGCTGGACCCTCGTGGTTTATCTGACGCTGAGTTTGATCAATTTTTCACAAAAGACAAACCGGTCATTTTCGCATTCCATGGCTATGAAGGTCTGATCAAAGATCTGTTCTTCGACCGTCACAACCATAACCTGCATGTACATGGCTACCGGGAGAACGGCGACATTACCACCCCATTTGATATGCGCGTACTGAATCAGATGGACCGGTTCGACCTGACGAAGGAAGCTGTACTGAGCTTGCCGGATGCTGGTAAATATCAGGCTATCGCGGACGAAATGGATGCTATGGTCAAGAAGCATAACCAATATATCCGTGAAGAAGGTATTGATCTGCCGGAAGTAGAGAACTGGGTATGGAAGGCTTTGAACTAATAGCATAAGTACTACTGTAGGGGATGTCCTGAAGGTCATGAAAATGGCTAAGGGGCATCCCTTTTGCGCGCTCTATAAACAGAATGGATCTGAGCTGTATTAAGCAAGCGTCATGCTGAAGAATGAACAGATGGGAAGCATTGCTGCAGCACATGGTAAAACACCTACACAGATCATATTGCGATATCCAGCTTGACGCGATTCCCATCCCCAGGGCGAGTTCAATAGAGCATCAAAAGGAGAATCTGGCTACCTTCAATTTCGAGCTGGGGAGGCGGAGATGAAATTGATCTCCGCTGTTCAGAATCAGCTTTTGAATTTCGACTTCGCATGTTCCAATAGGGGTGAGCCCTCATCAAGCTTCGGTTTGCTCTCGGCCATGCCGGTGCTGCCGCCATTCATCTCCGTGAGGTGCTTCCAGTACCGCTTGGGCATCAGCGAGGAGCGCAGGCGGTCGTTCTTGCGCTCACGGATGCCGATAGCGTTGTAGAATCCTTGCCAGAGGCGGCGGTATTCTTCCTCAGCTGCATCCGGTGCAGGCGGTACCCATTCATCGAGGGGAATAATGGCTTGCTGTCCAGGCTGGTGGATAAGGGCCATGCGGTGGGTTTTGTCGTAGATCATGAAGCTCTCTCCGTGGAACCGGTCACAGAAATGATCCTGAATAACGGGCAGCACGAAGCCTTTGGGCTCAATGACCGCCGCCATAACCGGGCCGTATACGGAAAAACGCACAAACCCCAGATACAGGTGAGCTTCCCGCTGGAGCTGCTGAACCGCCTTCTGCAGGGCGTTCACCGTATCATCGGCAAGCATGTCCATTACCTTGCGGCCATGAGTGAAGCCCAGGTACAGAAAATTCAGCAGCAGCATCTCCTTGTCCGGCGCGCATGACCAGAATCCAAGACGAACCCACTCCTCTGCCTCGGTGCAGATGCGTAGCGGGATTGACTTCAGTACCCGTTCAGCTCTGCTGGTGTCCGTATCAATCCATTTCGATTCCAGCAGGAGGCCTTGTTCTTCTTCGTCTGAATGTATGGTAAGCGGGGTTTCCTTCCATTGATAGCTCTCGAACACACAGCACAGCAGGCCTTCAAAGCTACCGTCGTAGGTATAGGCCAAAGCAGCTGTCTTAAACATCAGGGCCATTCGCCTCCCTTCAGCGCAGCCGAACCTGCTGTCGGGACTGCCGCTCCCGCTGCCGGCAAGGCTGCCAGATAGAAGTCGTCGAACAGAGTAAGCTGCTCGTACTGTGGCGGCTCGATCCTGCCAAGCTCCTGCCCGGACATGAGTGAGCGGAGCAGGGTATGCTCGCCCACCTTTAACCCCTCCAGCATTTTTCCCTTACAGGTTATGAAAAATTGTGCGCGTTTAAGAACCACACCAAGCTTCTTCAGGGCGGCAAAGTCCAGGGTTCCGGCCCGTCGTGCCTTAACAATCCGCTGAGCACTCCTTACCCCGATCCCCGGCACCCGCAGCAGCTGCTCATATGGGGCACGGTTGATTTCAACCGGGAACTCTTCCCGGTGATTCACCGCCCAGCTGCATTTCGGATCCAGCAGCGGATTGAAGTTGGGTACCGCTTCATCCAGCAATTCATGGGCCTGAAAGCCGTAGAAACGCAGCAGCCAGTCGGCCTGGTAGAGGCGGTGCTCCCGCAGCAGCGGCGGTTTGGTATCTAGAGCCGGCAGGAGTGAATGTTCCACTACCGGGGTATAGGCAGAGAAAAAAACGCGTTTCAGCCCGTACTTCCGGTACAACCCTTCGGTGAGGGTCAGAATACGGAAATCGGTATCGGGCGTAGCTCCGATAATCATCTGGGTGCTCTGTCCGGCGGGAGCAAAGCGGGGAGCATGGTTATATTTGACGAGATCCGAGCGGTTCTCGTTAATCTTTTCTTTGATCAGGGACATAGGCTTCAGAATGGAGGCCTTGCTCTTGTCGGGAGCCAGCAGGCCCAGGCTTTCTTGAGAAGGAAGCTCGATATTGACGCTCATGCGGTCGGCCAGCAGACCAAGTCTGGACAGCAGCACCTCGTCTGCGCCGGGAATGGCTTTTACATGGATATATCCTCTGAACTGGTAGGTGTTCCTTAACAGATCAAGAGCAGCAATCATTTGCTCGGTTGTATAATCGGGACTCCGCATAATGCCGGAGCTGAGAAATAAGCCTTCTATGTAATTACGGCGGTAGAACTGCATGGTCAGATCTGCGAGCTCCTCCGGCGAGAGTGCTGCCCGGGGTGTGGCGTTCGATTTACGGTTCACACAGTACGCGCAGTCGTATACGCACCCGTTGGTCATTAGCACCTTAAGCAGTGAAATGCAGCGGCCATCTGCTGCGAAGCTGTGGCAGATGCCCATGCTGACGGCATTACCCATGCCACCGGGCTGGCCTTTACGATCGGAGCCACTGGAGGTGCAGGCCACATCATATTTGGCCGAAGCCGTTAAAATTTCAAGTTTTTCCATCATATCCACACAGAATCCCTCCTATACAGGAAATTATATACCGAACACACGTTCCTGTCAAAATCTGACGGGCGCAGTACTTCATTGGACTGGGATTTTGACTAGCAATGTACAAAAGATTGCCTTATGTATATAATAATAGGAACATAAGTTCCTATATTGGTTGTAGAATGGAAATTAATAACTCCCTACATTATAGGTATATAGAAATACAAGGGAGGCATTAAAAGTGAGTGCAATCGAATACTATCGTCATGAGCTCTACCGGATTGCTTGGCGTATGCAGTATCGTGCCAAGAGGGATTTTAAGCGTGAAGTCCCTCTCGCATCCAGCCCGGAGCCCCGTACTCCTTCATTTTCCGAACAAGCTGATAACAGGTTATTGGTGCAGCACTATTTAGATGGACTAACGTCAGAAGTGGGAAAGAAGGTCATTTGCGCAATCTATCTAGGAGATCAAACAGAAGCTGAGGTCGCCCGGCAATTGAATATATCTCAACAGGCGGTGAACAAATGGAGGAAGAAAATGATTCAGGAATTAAGTCGGAAGATGAATTCTTAGGGTTGCTTGAACGTCTTCAGAAGGATAATGATGAATCAGCTACACTGGCGTTATTGAAATTTTTTGAAAAAGATATGGTCCGGTTAACCCGTGTGTTGCGGATGCCCAAAGAAGATGCTATACAGAGTATGAAGGTTGAGCTTCTGGAATGTTTGAAAAGAAAGAATGGATAAGAATTAGTAGGGAGCAGTTGCCGTCCGGCAGTGCTCTCCGGGTGAAAATGTATGCGCATTCCTTCTTGTGCTATAATAGCTACTAATAGCTTGATTACTAGAGTGGGAGTGTTGAGGGGATGAGAGGGTATAATATTTGGCGTCCATTGATGCTGATCTTGGTTGCGCTGCTTACGAGAACATTAGTGAACAGCGTGTGCCTCATGTTCGGCATGTCGGCTAATTCAGCAAGCAGTGTCGCCATGATCGGCATGATCATTGCCGCGCTGGTAATGTATAACCGGATGATGAAGCAGCGCCGGAAATAAATATAAGGTAGACTATTTAGCATCCTGGAGGCTGACCGATACTGTCCGTGGGTGGCTGTAGTGAAGCTGCAGGAAGAAACAGGATTGCACTGATTAACTGTGACCCACAAGAAAGACACTTTGAAAAAAGTGACCTTCTTGTGGGTCTTTTGTATTTTAATCAGAATGTTGGAAAAGGAGCGGATATGGCTGTAATTAATTTTGAGGAAATTGCGATGTAAGTGCTTGCAGAAAGAAATATAATGTGGTAAGTTTTACTTGTCACTTCAAAATCTAAACGTTTAAACGGCTAATGGACTTTGGTTCGGATGCTTAGACAGGAGAATCCCATGAGGAAAACCAGCATTAAAGACATAGCTCTCAAGGCCAATGTTTCAATTGCTACCGTCTCCTATGTACTTAACGGCACCCGTAATGTCCGTCCTGAAACGCACAAACGGGTGACAGAAGCCATAGAAGAGCTGAACTACAAACCGAACGATATTGCAAAGAGCCTCAAACGGAACCGGACGAATACGATTGGCGTAATCGCAGAAGATGTGACCGTATTTAATGCACCCGATATTATCGATGGTATCAATGACTTCGGGGACCGGCACGACCTGCATATATTGCTTGTCAACCTTCGACTGGATAAGCGGATTGGCCGCAATTTCGGCGATACGGAAGCTTACCGCAAATATGCTGCCAACGCCGTGTCCGAGCTGCTCAGCAAGCAAGTGGATGGAATCATTTATATCGGTGTACATACCCGTGATTTGACAGGCCTTATCGATGCCGAAGGCATACCCATTGTATATACTTACGGTTATACACAGAACGATATATCAATCCAATATAATGATGAGCAGGCTTCCTATGAAGCGATGTCGTATCTGGTCCGTAAAGGACACAGCCGAATCGCGATTATCAGTGGTCTGATGGATTCCATTCCATCCAGACAGCGGCTGAAAGGCTACTACAAAGCGGTTACCGATTTCGAGCTACCCTTTGATCCTTTGCTGATCAAGATGGGGGATTGGGAACGGGAATCCGGTTATCGATTGACAGCTGAACTGCTTGCGCTGCCGGAGCCCCCAACGGCTATCCTGTCAATGAACGATGTGATGGTTGTCGGTGTACTGCAGGCGGCGGATGAGTGCGGAGTCAGTATTCCGGGAGAGTTGTCGGTAATCGGCTTTGATGACCGGGAATTCAGTGATTACCTGAGGCCGCGCATAACAACGATGGGATTGCCGCTGCATGAGATGGGATATCAGGCCATTGAAGCGCTCTATCATTTAATTAACGGAAACAAGGTACAGACGCTCGTTATGCCGGAATGCCGCTTGATCGAGCGCGATTCGGTGGGAGTGGCACAGTGATGTGGAACAGAAATAGGAGTGATGTTTCACATCACTTATTTTCCCGCTAATTTAAACGTTTAACTTAGCGGCAGGATGTGAAAGAGGTGATGGCTGATGACTATACTGAGCAATGAGAAATACAGAATCGAACTTAGCGGGCGCGGAGCGATGGAGGCTCTCGTTATGCAGAACGATCCCCATAAGATGAATTGGGTGATAGACCCCGGCTATTTGCAGCAGGCCGGATATAAAGATGACGATGATAAGCTGTTCGGAGAATGGACGATGCGGCTGAACGGGAAAAACTTGCGCAGCACTGACCTCACTCCGAAGATTATACAAGAGGGCCCATGCCATGCAACTGTAGAATTTACTGTCTCCTCTGTTGTGATCACGTTGGTGTATACTTTGGAAGGCGAACAGTTGCGGTGGGCGGTCAATTTGTCAAATCCTTCGGACAAGTCTGCCAGCATCAACGGGCTGCATGTCTGGTTTTCGCTGGCTTATGTAATGTACCGCGACGAGAATGTACTGCGAAATATGCGGGAATCCTGCGCTGTGTTCACTCATCTTGGCGGAGATTTCGCCAAATTCGCCGCTGTCCGGCGCAGCAATGAAGGGCCACATCTGGGTGTATACAGCATGGAAGGCAGAACGGTGGCGACAGGTTCCTATTGCCGGTATTGCAACCGCTTTCTTGAGCAGATTTCGCCTTCGCTGGACGGCCTGCTCTACCACCGGTTGTCACTGGTCGAGGACGGGGCTTCCATGAGTGAATCGGCAGCCGCTGATTGGATTTATGGTAGCGCTTACCAAACATTGAAGCTTGAACCAGAACAATCGAAATTGTGGGAATATGTCTTTCTTCCGTTTCAGGATATGGACGAATTTTACCTCCGGGGCGAAGTCCTTGGGCATCCGCGCTGGAGCTATACACCTGTGCTGCCGAGGGACGGGGTATTCCAGGCTTCGCTCAGCCTGCCGGATGGTCAGGCTTTGCGCGAACTGCGCCTATACAGTGCGCCGGGAGGCTCTGATGTCATCCGCGAGGAGGATGTTACGGCGCAGGCGCAGCCGCTGACCGGGGCCGGGCAGAACGGCGGAGGCAGCGGGTATACATTGTCTCTTCACCGGAGCGAGCCGGGAGAGCACAAGCTGGAGCTGAGGCTTGAGGATGGACGCCGCGATGTCCTGGTCTGGAATGTGCTGGAGCCGGTCAGCACCCTGCTCAAGAGGCGGGCGGAGTGGCTGGCCGCGAGGAGCTATGAGGGTGAAGAGGCGGCGGAACGGCCCCATGCCTTCCGGCCGCTGTCTAATCAGGGGGAATCGCTGGGCAAGCTGGCGTTTCTGCTGATGAACAACAGCATGACCACTCCCGTGCCGGAGCAGGTAGCCAAGACTGAGGCTGCTGCGGTGCTGGATATGAAGTCACATTGGTTCATAGACGGTGATTTTTCCAGGCCGCGTCCTTTATACGGAGACTTCTACCGCATCTACGACTTCGACTACATCGGCCACGTCTTCTATCTACTGTCGCGGATGGATGGCGGGCTGCTGAAGCTGAATCCGCCCCGGGTATACCTGGGGTGGGCTGCCGAAGTCATGTGCATGCGGCTGGACCCGGATTGCCATCCCGGCCAGCGGGAGAAGGACGAGTCAAGCCTGAACGGCGTTTTCATTCTCTACATACAGGAGTTGCTTAAGGATCTAGAGGGTGAGGGATTGTTCGAATGGCACGAGCGACTGCTGAAGCTATGGGAGCGATTTGGCCGCAGCATGGAGATCGGCGTGCAGCAATACGGCGGGGCGGTTACGGAGCATTTCTACGATAACGCCGGCTTCGGCCCAACCTGTGAAACCCTGTGCCGTCTTGGCATTACAAGCGAAGCTGCGCGTTACGGACAGCTTATTCTGGCCAACATTGGATTCAGTAATGATTACCGGCTGCAGAATCCGGATCGCTGGTGGGAAGCATTATCTCCCATGATCCACTCCTTATGGGGCGGACTTGTGGCCGCATCGGCGTTGGTTGCTTATGAGCATTTGGGTGACCCTGAATATCTGGAAGCGGCTTACCGCTCCACGATGGCGGTGTTCAACTGCTATGACTGGAACGTGCGCTCCACACCGCGCCGTCTGGAGCCGGGAGAAGCGGCTTCGACCTACAGCGTGGCCGCGCCGAATCTGAATATGCCGGAGCTGTCACGGAACCGGTTCGGACAATCGGTGTTCGTGGGTGCAAGCGATCCACTGTTCGCCTCGCTGTTCTCCGGTGTGTCCGGGGATGATTGGGATATGGGCGAGGAACTGGTCGCCTATCTGCTCGGCTTCGGGACGACGGCTTACCTGTACCGGGACAGCGGCGGTCAGATGCGCTGCGTCAACGGGTTCATTACCGAAGAGGAGGACGGCTGGATTGTGACAAGCTATGCGGCATATCCGTCAAGAGTTCTGCTGCTTGAAGACAAGCTGGAATTCCGCGCTCCTCAAGGAACACTACAGCCCAGAGTCCGACTGCGGGACGGACGGTTCAGTACCTGCCTGTAAATTGCTCTGCTGATCCCGCCGCTGCTATGGGCCGGGGGAACATCTGGTTATGCAAATTTATGTTGCTTTTAGGTTAAACGATTAAACTCGTTTGACTTGAAATAAATAGCTTTGACATAAGGGAGGAAACAAACATGAAGTTTGGCAAACGTAATCTGGTTCTATCTCTTGCATTAACGATGGCGTTCTCCGCGCTGGCGGGCTGTTCGGGCAATTCGAACAACTCAGGCAATGCCAAAAATGCGGCAACCGAGGCACCGAAGGCATCGGAAGCGGCGGCGGACAAAAAGGATGTATCCGCGAAGGACGTTACTCTGGAACTGTTGTATTGGGGGGATGATGTGCAAAAGAAGCTGGTTGAAGCAGCCGCAGAGAAATATACGGCCGATACCGGCGTCAAAATTAACGCGCAGGTACTGCCGGCGGACGGCACCTTCGACACCTTTATCCAGACCCGGCTGCAATCCGGCGAGCTGCCGGACATCAGCTACATGGGTGAAGGCGACATTCAAAAGTACAATGAAATGGGCATTCTGGCGGATATCTCCGATCTGCTGAAAGACGGAAGTATCCCCGAGAAGCTCCCGGCCATTACTATCCATTCCCCGGAACAAAAGGTAATCGGTGTGGGACTCTCCAACCAAATGGAGCTGCTGTTCTACAGCAAATCGAAATTTGACGAAGCCGGTGTTTCTTATCCTCCAACCAAAGTAGAAGACGCCTGGGATTGGGATACTTTTGTAGCCAACGCTAAGAAGCTTACCAAGGATACGAAGGGTAAGACGGCTGCAGATGCCGGGTTCGATGCTTCACTTACCGAGAATTATGGTCTGGGCTTTACTGCCGGCCGCGAATTCCACCATTTCTGGGCAGCCAATGCGAACGGCGGCGGTATTGTATCACCAGACGGTAAGGAGTTCCAATGGGATTCACCGAAGAGCGCAGAGGGCATTCAAAAGCTGGCCGATCTGGTCAAGGATAAGGTAGCTTCCCCATTCACCTATACTTGGAGCACAGGAATTGGTTCCGCTGTGGACGCGCTCAGTGGCGGATATGCTATGGCGATCAGCGGTTCCTGGGATTTGGCCAACATCAAAGGCAACGAGGACATCGGGGTTGGCGTGCTGCCGAAAATGGAGAAGGCAGTGACAATGAACGCTGGCGCCCCGCTGGTTGTGTACAACACCTCCAAACATATCGAAGAGGCCAAAAAATTCTACGCCTACATGGTTAACCCTGAGAACAGTCTGGAGCTGCTGAAGAGCGGTGCATGGCTGCCGAATCAGGCAGACTGGTATACGGATCCCGCCCTGGTGGACAAGTGGACCGGCGATCTTCCGGAAAGTGCCAAAGAAACAATTCTCAGCTACTCCACCACTAAGGATGCCATCGTGCAATGGCCTGCTTATTATGTTCCGGCTTATCTGAAGATGAATACGGAGTATGAGAAATCAATCGACCAGGCATTGTCCGGCAAAAAGAGCGTTAAGGAAATTTATGATTCGATCATGCCGGCGATTAAGAAGCTGTGGGAAAGCGGTAAAGTGTCCTAGAACTGACATCACCAATCCAAAAGTATAAAGCTTTTATTTGAAAAGAGGGCTGTGCTTATGAACCCAGAGAGCAAAACCGGTGTGGCACCCGTCTATGTCAAGAAACACGCCAAAGGCGCCACCAAGGAGGCGGTTGCCGGATATTTATTTGCAGCGCCCGCCATTATCGGATTTTTGGTGCTGACGCTCTACCCGATGCTGGCCAGCTTATTTTACAGTTTTCATAAAATTACGATCTTGAGCGGAAGTCAGGTAATGGACTGGATCGGGCTGGATAACTACAGGTATATATTCAACAATCCCAGCTCCGAGTTCAAAAAATCAATAACGGTAACCTTGATCTACGCTTTCGTCAATGTGGCGCTTGTGATCTTCTTTTGCCTGATCATTGCACTGTTGCTGAACCGTAAGTTTATCGGCAGAAATATGCTGCGGGCCATCTTCTTTCTGCCGTCCGTGGTGCCGATGCTGGCGACTACGATTGTGTGGCAAATGCTGCTGCAAAATCAGGCCAAAGGCGGACTTGTCAACTGGCTTTTGCTGCAGCTGGGAATAGCGCCAGTAGAATTTCTGACGGACCCGATCCGGATATTTGAGACCTTGTTTATCATGAGCCTGTGGACCTGCGGCGGGACGATTGTTGTCTTCATTGCCACATTGCAGGATGTTCCCGGCGAACTGCTGGAGGCCATCGAAATGGACGGCGGCAATGCGTGGCATAAATTCCTGAAGGTGACTTACCCGACGATCAAGCCGGTGCTTTTCTTCCAGTTGATCATGTGTATGATGACTTCCATCCAGATTTATACCCAGAGCGTGGTGCTGTCGAGAAACGGCGCGCCTGACCGGATGACCTATTTCATCAACGTTATGATCTATGACCACTCCTTTGTCCAAGTGGGTATGCGCGGGCTGGCGTCCGCCGAGGCCTGGATCGTTTTCCTGATTACGATGGTTATTACCGGCATACTATTCTACTTTCAGGGCTCGTTTAAGCGGGACGATTCCATGGGCAAAAGAAAGAGGGTGAGATTATGACGGCAACGGCAACGATGAAATATTCCAGTATCAAGCGGGCAAAAAGCAGAAGCAAAGCCATTCATCTGGCGCTCATTACGCTGTCCTGCCTGCTCGGGGTCATCTTCGCTTTTCCGCTGTACTGGCTGCTGCGCGGCGCTTTTGTCAGCCATTCGGAGATCTTGGCCCGTCCGCCTGTGTTCTTCCCGGAGCAGCTGAATGCGGATAACTTCATGCTGGGGCTGGAGCGCATTCAGTTCTGGCGGCAGCTTTGGAACTCGGTGTCCATTGTCGTTCCTTATGTGATCGGCACCGTGCTTACGACAAGCTTTGCCGGCTATGCCTTCGCCAAGCTGAAGTTCCCGCTACGCGGGATGTGGTTCATGCTCGTCATCAGCAGCATGATGCTGCCGAGTGCGGTAACCCTGCTGCCGCAATTCTCGCTGTACACTTCACTTGGACTGGCTGGCAAGCCAGCGCTGATCATTCCCGCCTTTTTCTGCGCGGGCGGCAATGCTTACTTTGTCTTTCTGTTACGGCAATTCTTCATGACCATTCCCGGTGAATTAAGCGAGGCCGCCAAAATTGACGGCGCGGGCCATTTCCGCATCTATTCCCGCATTATGCTGCCGCTGATTCGCCCGGCGATGATTGTTGTTGCACTGTTCAGCTTCATCAACTGCTGGAATGAATTTTTCTACACGATGATTTATTTAAAGACGGAAGCCGACTATACCCTGCCGATGGGTCTCTACATCGTCAACGGGATGCGGATTCCGAACTATGAACAGGTTATGGCGCTTGCGCTGGTCGTTACGGCTCCCTGCCTGGTGTTTTTCCTGATCGGCAACAAATATTTTGTGGAAGGTATTACGTTGACGGGGATTAAAGGTTAGAGAGGAGACAAGACAAAGATGGCAACAAAGAAATGGAATCGAAAGATTTGGGTAGCGGCCTTGTGTACGGCCGTTACCCTGAATGCCGGCATTGTGCCGGCATCGGCGAACTATACGACGGATTTTGTGCATAAAGGGGTAGGCACGGATTACGGTCCGGCGAAGTGGAAGGATAGCAACCAAATCGTCAAGCAGCCGGTGGATTTCAGCCTGGAGACTATCGGACAGATGATGAAGAAAATGGAGGACTTTGATTTTTCCAAGTTCGCCAAAGACAATGCTGACCTGCCGTGGCTTGATTCACTGCTGGTCAATAGCGGCGTCATTCCCGACGATAATGGCGGTGACGACAGCAGCGCTAATATGCTGTTCAGCCGCGGCAGCGCCCTGTACATGAAGACACAGGACAATTCGCAGCTTGGCTTTGTCGGCACAGTGCATTATGCGGATACGCTCAACAAGGATACGATGTACAACATCTCTCTGTCGACGGGCGGCCTGGTGGAGGACAAGGACAAACGCAATAATTATCCCAGCCACGAGGATCAGACCTATACCAGCGGCGGACTGGAAATCAACCAGCGTAAATTCATTTCCGCCTACAACAGTGCCGTTACCCTGCTGAAGCTTACCAATAAGGGAAGCCAGCCGGTCACAGTAACGATGACGGTCAAATCGCCATTTGTCTCCAAGGCGGAAGGTGATGAACTCATTGGCAATCGGGTTGCCGCTCCGATCATGGTCGGACGGGCCGGTGAAAAGTATGTGGAAGCAATGTCCTATGTCGATGTTCACTTAAGCGGAGACGGCATGAGTCCAGCGGGCAACGATCTCGTCAAAGAGATTACCGTTCCGGCCGGCGGATCGGTTGACCAGAAGGTCGTCATGGGCTGGCTGGCAGATGAGATTCCTGCCTCCAAGACGCAATATGCCGACTTCAAGGCAGCTAATAATGAAAAGGCTTTCTCCGATCAGGTTAAGCAGTACAACGAGTGGTGGGCACAAAACATTCCGTACATTGACGTCCCTGACGAGAATGTGAAGAAGGTGCTTTACTATCGCTGGTGGAGCAACCGCTATAATCTGCTGGAGGCCAACATTCCCGGCAATGACTGGCAGTTCCCGATGAATATGGAGGGGGTACTCGGCTATAACAACGGCA
This sequence comes from Paenibacillus helianthi, assembly GCF_001909055.1. Lineage (GTDB taxonomy): Bacteria > Bacillota > Bacilli > Paenibacillales > Paenibacillaceae > Paenibacillus_AQ > Paenibacillus_AQ helianthi. The sequence goes on along the minus strand of NZ_LVWI01000036.1, from coordinate 25,526 downwards.
TCACGGTCAGCGTGCCGTGGGCGCTGCAGGATTTGAAATGGCTGCGTGATCCATCTTATGCCTACGGCACATGGCTGGCCCAAGGCGAATATTCCGAGAATGCCAACTATAAGAATAACCCTGGCCGGCCCAACATCTGGACCTGGGATATGATGCAGAACTCCTCGCAGGTAGGCTGGGAAGCTTACAAAATCTACGGCGGCGGGGATAAGGTGTTGAAGAAATTCGCTGATTTCTCAGCGAACGATGTAACTGGCACGCTGGCTCATTTCAAGGGTACAGACCCGGACCTGGTCTACTATAACCACGGGCCGATTACCGGCAACGACGGCGACACGGTCTCGATGCACTGGAAAGGCGGCGGCAACTATGCCCGTCTGGACGGATCGTCCACAGAGTATGCCAATGCAGTAGCCGCACAACAAATGTATGAGCAGCTTGGCGATAAGACAAAGGCCGCGCAGATGAAGGAGATTGCCGGCAAGATCCAGCAGGCCATTTTGACGAATATGTGGTATGACAATAAGGACTTTGACGGCGACGGTAAAGCGGATACCAACGGAGACGGCAGCTTTTTGCATAAAAAAGTGGAAGGCAGCAAGGATGTATTCGATCCGTGGCGCGACAACAACATGTTCGTGTTCAACTTCGGCGTCGTGCCAAAGGCAGGGGAGACTGGATATGAGTCCAAGTATTTGACCCAACTGTACGATTACGCTGATCCGGATTATTATCCGATCTTCCCGTTCTTCACTGCTGATCAAAACAGCATTATGAAGCGGGTGGATGCGTTCAAGAACGGCGAGACGGATGCCTTCGGCACCGACCAGTTCGCTTGGTGTAACTTCGGCAATTATATCAATACTATTCGTGCTTCACTGCGCTATTATCCGGTGAACAACATCAACAGTGACACCTATAAAACACTGTTCGACTGGGGTGCATGGCTGCATACAGTGAATCCGGGCGATACGGATCATCTGGATTCCAATGAGTTCTTCTGGCTGGAGGATTATTTCTTCGGCACACCTTGGACCAAGGATAACCCGCCGAACCCGAGCGGCAAAATGGTACGGGCATGGATTCACCACGATACGCTGGGCATGATGAATTACACGGTCATGGAGGATATGGCCGGACTGCAGCCGAGAACGGATGACAAAATCGAGCTGTGGCCGATCAATGTCAAATATGATCACTTCGCAGTGGACAATGTGCGTTATCATGATGCCAACCTGTCGATTGTCTGGCAGGACCCGGCAAAATATTCGGACAGCAATCCTTACTACAAAGGTATTCCAGCCGGTTATTCACTCTTCATTAATGGCGAGCGTGTGATGACCACCAATGAAATGTCGCATATCATTTTTGATACAGCTACAGGCAAAGTGGAGAAACCTTCGGGTGATGTTCCGGGCGCCGTAGGCGATAACTCGAAGACACAGGTATTATTCCAAAAAGGCAGCGCTATCAAACTGGCCGCAGCTGATGAGACTTCCCTGGCCGGCAATGAAAAAGCGGTTGATATGTTCAACAAAGCCGGTGTTGACGTTGTGCACAGCGGTGAGAATCTGGCGCTTGCGGCTGGAACCACTGTTGAATCCAGTTATATCAAGAGCGGATCGGATGTGAAAAATCTGGCGGACGGTTCAACGATTGCTTCTATTAATCATACGTCCAATACAGCTTTGTTCGGCGGATCGCCGAATCCGTCCGATACAGTGACCTTCAAGTTCGACAGCACTCATAAGGTAGATAACGTGAAGGTCTACTTCTACAACGACCGGCGTCCTAATGGCTATGACGCTCCGCAGACCTTCGGTGTGGAATATCTGGATGCCGATGGTACGACCTGGAAACCGGTGGAGGGGCAATTCCGTTATCCGGATTATGTAACCTCCAACTACAACAATGTGGAGTTCAAGGCGGTGGATACGGCAGCGATTCGCGTCAATTTCACCCATGCTTCAGGTTTTGGAACCGGCATCAAGGAAATTCAGATTTACAACAACAATCTACAAGTTACGCCTGCGGCCAACCGTGCGCCGAAGGTGATGCTGGATACGCCGGTGAAGGTGGAGCAGGACGCTCCGCTGACCCTTGTACCGACCATTCAGGATGACGGCCTGCCCAGCGGCAAGCTGACCTATCAGTGGAAGCTTGTCTCCGGTGAAGGCCAGGTTGAAGCGCCTGTGCTGGATCAAGCTGTCCTGAAAGCCACGTTCAAGACGGTAGGTGAATATAAATATGAGCTGAGCGTCAGCGACGGAGATCAGGTTACTAAAGTCGATGTACCGGTTACCGTGTTTGTAGCGACCGCCGAATTGTCCGACATGATTGCGAAATTCGCGGATAGGAATTCGGAGCAGGGACCACTTGTGCGGAATCAGAACGACTTTACGCCTGAATCGTGGCAGGGGCTGCAAACTACGCTGACCGCGGCCAAGGCGCTGCTTGCCAAAGACCAATACACCCTGGAGGAAGTGCAGGCCACAACGGACCAGCTGCGGTCGGCCATAGATAGCCTGCGCTACAGAAATGCGGCTCTGCTGGCAACGCCAAGCGCCTCGTATACTTCAGCTTGGGAGAATGTGTACGCAATCAATGACGGTTATATCCCGCTTATTTCAAATGGTCTTGGCGACAAGGATATTGAAACCCAATATGGAAACTGGGGCGGTCCCGGCAGCAGCCACTGGGTACAATACTCGTGGAAACGTCCGGTGACTCTCTCCGGAAGCTCGCTGTATTTCTTCGATGATGGCGGCGGAGTAATCGTTCCTGCCGACTACAGCTTCGAATATTGGGACAGCGCGGCGGGTAAATTCGTACCTGTCAGCGGTCTGAGCGAGAAGAAGATGGAGAAGGACAGCTTCAACGAGGTCACCTTTAATGAGGTTACGACCGACAAGCTGCGGCTGACGATGGTGAAGCAAGGCGGCTCCTATACCGGACTTAAGGAATGGCGCGCCATTTCGGCCAAATCCGGCGGGGAAGAGCCGATTCCGGCCGATCACGGAGCGATTACAGCCATTGAGCCGGTCTCAGTCAATACAACGGTAAACGTAATGCCAGTTCTGCCTGCCAAAGTGACTGTAACCTATGCGGACAAAACAAGAGGGCAGGCAAGCGTGGTGTGGGATGAAGTTCCACCGAACAAGCTGACCATTGCCACCGACTTTGTTGTTCTGGGCAAGGTGGAAGGAAGCGAGCTGCGGGCAAGCTGCCGCATCTATGTCAAGTATGACAAGACGCGTCTGAAAACGGCGATCGACACGGCTGCCGACCCGGCAGTGAACGAAGATAACTACAGCGGAACGCCGGAACAGTGGGATGCGCTGCACGCCGCTCTGCTGGCTGCAACAGAGGTCTACAAAAATGACTCATCCACCGAAGGCGATATTGATACGGCTTACAAAGCGTTGAAGAACGCTTTTGAAGCGCTCAAGCCGGTAGAGGAGCACAATGCTTCCATCAGCGGCATCACGATTCCGGGCGGTTCGCTGGATCAGGTGGCGAAGGAAATTATTGTGCCTGAGACTACGACCCTGAAGCAGTTGACAGAGGGATTGACTGTACGGGCTGGAGTTACCTTTGCCGTCTATGAAAGCGATGCTGCCACTCTGGCAACGGATTTGAAAACGGGATACAAAGTGAAGGTAACGGCTGCCGATCAGACTACAACGCACACCTATACGCTGACGCTTGTAACTGTGAATCTGCCGGTTAATACCAGTCTGTTGGAGGAAAAGCTTAAAGAAGCAAAAGGTTTGAAGCAGGAGCTGTATACCGAAGCGAGCTGGACGGTACTCGCAGAAGCCATTAGCCATGCCTCGCTTCTGCTGGAGAGCGGGACCGCTACACAGGCGGATATTGATGCGGCGTTAAGCGGACTGGCGTCGGCAATTGGCGGGTTGAAGCTGCTTCCGTCAGCAACGCCGACGCCGACGCCATCACCGACGCCAACGGCTACGCCGTACGTTCCATCGTCCGGTTCCGGCACAAGTTCGCCTACACCGAAACCAAGCCCTAGCGCGACCGCTGCCGTAAGCAATGGCAGTATCGCCGTGCAGCCGGTTGTGTTGGCGGACGGAACGGTCAAAGCGCAGGTAGCTGCTGGTGATATCGAAGCTGCCGCCAAGGACATCAAAGACGGCACGTTGACAGTCACCGTTAAAGCGGCAGCGGGCGTGAAGCAAGTGGCAGTAGAACTTCCGCTGCAAGCGCTGGCCGCAGCGAAAGCAGTGACCACGCTGAAGCTTGAGACCGGCTCTGCGAATGTGACTCTGCCGCAGAGCTTCCTGAAATCGTACACGGGTAACAGCAGCCTAACGTTGCTGGTCAAAGCCGTGGACGTTGCGGGCCTGCCAGCGCAAGCGGGCGCCCTCAAGGGAGCGGGAACGCTCAGCGATATCACGCTGAATATTGACGGAGCAGCGCTTCCGGCTACCGCGCTGCAAGCGAAGGGCATCAAGCTGGCACTGCCTTATGTGCTGAAGGCCGGCGACAAAGGCCATCAAGTGGTCGCCTACACGCTGAGTGATGCCGGAACAGCCAAGATTGTTGCAGGCGGCAAGTATAATGCCGCCACCGGAATGTTCGAATTCAACATGAAGCATAACGGAACCTATGCGATTTTCTGCCCGAATGTTGCCTTTACCGATGTAGCGAACGTGGGCTGGGCAGCGGACAGCATTGAGGCGCTGGCAGCCAGAGGGGCTATCCAAGGAACGGAAGCAGGCGCATTTAAGCCGGGAGCTAACGTGACCCGTGCGGAATTCATCAAAATGTTGATGAACGTGTTCGGTCTGCTGGATGAGACGGCTGTCCCTGCATTCAGTGATGTGAAATCGGGAGCCTGGTACACCGGCCCGATTGCCAGCGCACAAAAGCTGGGCATTGTGAAAGGAAAAGCTGACGGCTCCTTCGGGGTCAATGAGCAAATTACCCGCCAGGAAATGGCCATAATGATCTACCGCCTCGCAGGTATCGTGAATGTTCCACTGAAGGGTGAAACCGGAGTGGCGACCACTCCGTTCACCGACCTGAAGCAATTGCCGCAGGATGCCGCTGAAGCGGTGGAGGCGGTGCGCAGCGGCGGACTGATCAACGGCATGCCGGATGGACGCTTTGTCCCAGAAGGACAAGCTACCCGTGCGCAAGCAGCGGCTGTTATCTACCGGCTGCTTGGTCAAGCCGAATAAGCGGCTGACTGGACACTTTAAGCATCAGCAAGACTGAAATCAACAAAACGGCTGTCTCCAGCAGATTTTTCTGCTAGTGAGACAGCCGTTTTTATTTTTGAAACTATGAAAATGGTTCGAAGTTCCACGTTTTCCTTTGGTTCCAGAAAAAACATACATATGTTGTCTTAACTGCTCTTACGGGCGGTTCAAATGCGGACATTAAGTATAGGGGAACATTAGGGCAGTTGAGGCCACTAGGAGACGAGCAAATAGCTGAGCGAGATTCTCTCTCGCATCGATACATATGGAAAACGTAAGTCTTTTTTTGAAATAGTTGACAATACTTCACTAACAATATATATTTAATACATTATTAACCAATTAATACATCGAAGAAAATGAGGGGGAAGTAATTTTATGAAGAAAAGAAGTGCTTTTTTTGCGACATTATCTTTAGCTATGATAACAACAGCGATAACTGCTTTTGCTTCACCAAGTACAACTCAGGAGAATGTAACTCCTGAATCAAATGTAAGTCCCATTAGTAATCCTTTTGTCGAAGGTCAATTGATAAGCCCATTTGTTATTGATACGTCCAACCCCATTGGGGGTACCGTAACGGGAGGCGCAGTTGTACCAAAAACCTTTACTATTAATGGTGGATTTGGCCATATTAAACTGCTTATGAAAAACTATAGTAGCAGTTCAGTTACTGTTAGCTTAACACACAAAAATTCAGGTTGGGTATATTTTTCCGAGGTAATTTCAGGAAATGGATCCATTACGTGGAAAAATTTCGAACATGGTTACGAACAAGGCATGCGTGGTGGAGACTATACGCTTCAATGGAGTGGTGGCGGTAGTAACGTTAATGGAGAATTTTTCGGAAAAACTGGTTCATCTATTTCCGATGTTACAAATTAATTCAAGTTTTGCTGTTGAGAAAGCTCCCGATTCCCGGGGGCTTTTTTTATGCTATAGCACCTCCTGCTAGAGATCGTCTGAGCATAACAGCGGCCGGAAGTCCAAACATTCTCCGCAGTCACGACCAAATCCCGCTTGGACAAAATCTCAAGTACAGTTTGTATAGACCACAATCCCTTTGATTCTTGATAGGGGATTCTTTATAGTAAGATATGGATAAGGAAATGACAATCAGGAGGAAACAAATTTGACTACACAGCAATTAGGAGTTCCATTAGAGGGTTTTGCAGAATTCAGCCGGACCGTAGGTGCGGAAGGCGCGGTGCTGCTGCGCAATGAAGGCCAGGTGCTTCCGCTGCGCGGTGGTGAAACCGTTTCGGTTTTTGGCAGAACTCAAGTGAATTATTACCGCAGCGGTACAGGCTCAGGCGGAAGCGTGCATGTCTCGTATACAACCAATGTATTGGATGGACTGCGAAGTAAGAAGAATCTGGCTGTCAATGAAGAGCTGGCGGCCGTCTACGAGAAGTGGATTCAGCAGAATCCGTTTGACAATGGCGGCGGAGCCTGGGCAGCAGAGCCTTGGCACCAGAAGGAAATGCCGCTAACGGATGAGCTGGTATCGCAGGCAAGAAGCAAATCGGACAAGGCGGTTATCGTCATTGGACGTACGGCGGGAGAAGATCAGGATAATGCTGACGCGCCGGGGAGCTACAAGTTGACGGCAGATGAACAGACGATGCTGAAGCAGGTGACGGCTTATTTCGAGCAAACGGTCGTTGTGCTGAATGTCTCGAATATTATCGATATGAGCTGGCTGAACGATAACAGCTATGCGCACCCTATTCCAAGTGTGATTTACTCCTGGCACGGCGGGATGGAAGGGGGCAATGCCATTGCCGATGTACTGGCAGGAGAAGTGACGCCAAGCGGTAAATTGACGGATACGATTGCTTATTCGATCAAGGACTATCCTTCGACTGCAAACTACGGTAATGAATTCAAAAACTTTTATCAGGAAGATATTTATGTGGGGTACCGTTATTTTGAAACCTTCTGTCCGGAAAAGGTTCAGTTTGAGTTCGGCTACGGGATTTCCTACACTACGTTCTCCATCGAGCCGGAAGAAGCCAGGCTGGTCAGCCGGGCAGGCAAGACCTTCGCTGAGATTGGGGTAACCGTAACGAATACGGGAACCGATTTTGCCGGAAAAGAGGTTGTACAGGTCTATTACGAAGCTCCGCAAGGCAAGCTGGGACAACCGGCCAAAGTGCTGGCAGCCTTCGGAAAGACCGGGGTTCTTCAGCCGGGAGAGTCGCAGCGTCTGACAGTGAGCTTCCCGGTTCATTCGATGGCCTCCTATGATGACGCTGGCGTGACCGGGCATCCTTCGGCCTATGTGCTGGAAGCGGGAACCTACCGTATTTATGTAGGAAGCAGCATTAAAAAGGCAGCAGAAGTTCAGGTAGAGGGACGCAGCGGTTATGTACTGGAGGCTCTTGAGGTGGTGGAGCAGCTGCAGGAAGCGCTGGCGCCAACCGAAGGGTTCACCCGGATGATGCCTGGAGCCCGCAAGGAAGACGGTTCCTATGAATTGGTATACGCTGCCGTTCCAACACGCAAGGTTTCGATGAAAGAGCGGATTGAGCAGAATCTGCCTGCAACGCTTACGCAGACCGGGTATCAAGGCTATACCTTAAGAGATGTGCATGACGGAAAAGTAGAGATGACCACGTTCATCGCCCAACTGAGCGACCAGGATCTCGCGGTAATCGTCAGAGGCGAAGGGATGAGCAGTCCGCTGGTTACACCGGGTACAGCGTCGGCCTTTGGCGGGGTCAGCGACCAGCTGTTCAGCTATGGTATTCCGGTAGCTTGTACCGCAGACGGCCCTTCCGGGATCCGGATGGACAGCGGACACAAGGCGACTCAGGTTCCCATTGGAACGCTGCTTGCGGCAACCTGGAATGCGGAACTGGTTGAAGAGCTCTATGTCATGGAAGGCCTGGAGCTGGTTAGAAACAGCGTGGACACTTTGCTTGGACCAGGGCTGAATATCCGCCGCAGTCCGCTGAATGGACGCAACTTTGAGTATTTTTCGGAGGACCCGCTGATTTCAGGCGTCTTTGCGGCGGCATGCACACGCGGGATTATGAAAGGCGGCTCTAATGCCACCCTGAAGCACTTCGCCTGCAACAACCAGGAGAAGCACCGCAGCAAGGTGGATGCTATCGTATCGGAACGCGCGGTCCGCGAGATTTATCTTAAGGGCTTTGAGATTGCGGTAAAAGAAGGCGGCGCGAACTCGATCATGACCTCCTATAATCCGGTGAACGGACATTGGGCTGCTTCCAATTATGATCTGAATACCACGATTCTCCGCGGAGAATGGGGCTTCCAAGGTATCGTAATGACGGACTGGTGGGCGATTATGAACGATGTTGTGGATGGAGGCCCGGCAGACCGCAAGTATATGAACTGGATGGTCCGTGCCCAAAATGACGTATACATGGTTGTCAGCAATTATGGCTCGGAAGTCAACGCTTATGATGACAACACCCTGGATTCACTGGATAATGGCTCACTGACCCGTGGAGAGCTTCAGCGCTCTGCTATGAACATCTGCCGGTTCATTATGAATGCGCCGGTGTTCACAAGACCCCATGTAAGTGAGGAAACGGTGGAGAGCTTCAAGGCGAATCCTGCCCTTTCGGAAGAATTGGCGCAATCTCTGACCGGGAATGCCCAGGTGAAACCTTCCAAAGCGGGATCGACCTTTGTAAAAGTGGAACAAGCAGGGGGGTACCGGATTATCGTGGGTATCATGTCCACAGAGACGGAATTGGCGCAAAGCGCATGCAATGTGACCTTGAACGGTCAGATGATGGCGACCATTCAGACGAACGGTACGGACGGTAGATGGATCAAGCAGAAGCTTGTGAAGATTGAGCTGGAAGCGGGTCTGTATGAGCTGAAATTGGATTTTGTGAAGCCGGGTCTTCAGATCGACTGGATCGAATTCAAGCAAGTGTAAGCAGCTTTCATTTGATAAATAAGAGGGAGAAGAGAGTATCTTAAGGGTACTCTCTTTTTGCTGTTTTCAGAGGGGCAACTAAAAGGGGCTCATTGGAGGGATTTGGAGATATTTGTCGAATTAACTATAGGTATAGCTTGTATGTGAAGGAGGTGAATCCCGGTGCTGTTGTCAAAAGCTTGCGCAGACATAGGCATACGGGAAAGGCAATGTGGAACTGGCTAAAAACATCCAAAGCATCGGCGATCCAAGAGGATACTCAGAACCAACCGGCTGAGACCCTTATAGAATCTTCCCATCCCAAGATCATTATTATCACTGGAACCAGCGGTTCGGGTCGGAAAAGTATTGCCAAGCAGCTTAGTGCTTCGCTGGGAATCCCCTACATCCTTCCGTACACTACACGTGCGGCCCGCCCGCAAGAGGAGGATGGGCAACATTATCATTTTATCTCTGACGGCGAGTTTCAGGCGATGGTAGAGACAAATGCATTTTTCCAGAGGGTCCATTTGGAGCGGGGGCACTACGGAATTGCATTGGCAGACCTCGAACAAGGCATTGAAGAGCATAAAGCCGTCATCGTTGTAGTGAATCATGAAGGCGCCAGCGCATTTCGGAAGAAATACGGCGAGGAGGCCTTGCGGATTTTCATATACGTCACGAAGAATGATATCCAGCTTCGGTTGGAGCGGGAAGCGGTGCCGTACGGCATTGTGGATGAATATCTGGGGAATTATACGGAGGAAGTGGCCTTTAAAAGGGAGTCGGAGTATCTGCTGCAGAACATGGAACCGGAGCTCACGGTCCAGAAAATTAAGGAGTTCTTACAGACGAAAATATAGGCGGCGGGGAATTCGTATCCCCATCATAGAGGGATGTCTCAAAGCCATAAAGTGGCTGTGTGAGACATCTCTTTTTTTGCAAATATAAGGATTTATATGTTTCACGCTATAAAGATTCTTCCTGGTGGTCAAAAGATAAGCAGATGGCATCAGACTGTCCCGCTTCATGGGGAGATTACTGCTCCGCAGGAGCCAGATGAACCTCTCCCCAGTCATACATACTGCGCAGGATGGGAACGAAGTTCTCACCGGTGGCGGTTAGGGAATACTCTACACGGGGAGGGATTTCCTTGAAAACCTCACGGTGCACAAAACCGTCCTCCTCAAGCTCCCTTAGCTGTTTGGTCAGCATCGCCTGGGTGATATCAGGAAAGGTGCGTTTGATCTGCCCGAACCGTTTGGGCCCGACCGACAGATACCATAGAATCACGATTTTCCATTTGCCTCCGACGATTTTTTGCACCTTGGTTAAGGGACAGCTTGTAACAAAATCAGTATTCTTACTCATTTTGATTCTCCTCATTACTGCATATATGCGCTGAAAAGCCTATCAATTCAATTAGTATGATTTATGATAGTATATACTATAAAACTGCCTACTTGTCCTTTGGATACTATGGGCTTAACATTACCTTAGCATTAAGGCATTGGCAAGTCATTGATATATTCTGGAGGCGAACAGCGTGAATATTAGTATTTTATACGGTCATCCGTATGATAAAAGCTTTAACAAAGCGATTCTGCAGCAGGTTACTGCTCATCTGGAACTGCGGGGGGCTGCGGTCAAGGTGAAGGATCTGATACAGCTGTCCTTTGATCCGGTGCTCGAACTGAAGGATTTGGAAGCCAAGTTCACCAAGGTATTGCCGGAAGACGTAGCGAAGGAGCAGGGGGACTTATTATGGGCTGATGCGCTGATTATTATTTCTCCTGTATGGTGGGGAGGATTTCCGGCTGTCATTAAGGGATATATCGACCGGGTGTTCACAACAGCGCTGGTCCGTTCTGCGGAGGGGGTATACGGACTGGAGGGCAAACGTGCGTACTCTATTTTTACAACAGGCTCTTCAGAGGACTACATCCGCACCTCCCGGCAAAAGGACATGCTCTACGCGGCCAACGACAATCTGTTCGGTTTCGCCAAGTTTGCGGATGCTGAGCTTAAGCTGCTGTATTCGGTACCGCGTGTAACACCGGAAGAGCGGCAGGCGATGCTGCTGGAGGTTAACCAATTTGTCGACCGTATCTTTGATCTGAAGCCGGGAGAAGGGGAAAGCACGAAGGATAGTCCTTCCCATCTGGCTTTGGTGGAGGATTTGGCTAAGCATTGAGGAGACAGGCTGGATGATAGGCAGCGCAGACCAAAAGACACCTCAAGGGGTGTCTTTTGTACTTTTGCTCATCTGGATTGCAAGCTCAGCCGTTGTTTCCCATTAACCCCTTCAGTCCATTGAAAAAAGGTCTAATGGTCTTGATCATCCCGTAGCCCATCTTCATTACCGGCATCGCCTTCTGGATAAATCCCAGGAAGCGTAAACCGCCGCCGAGCCCTGACGCTAAGCCTGCGCCTGCTCCCGAGCCGCCCAGGAGTGAGCCGATAAGCGGCATGAATGCGGAGATTTCTGCTTTTTGCCGGCGGCTGGACCGCTTTTTACCGGATGCTTGGGTTGTACTTGTATGGGGTCTGGAGAGAATCAGTATGTCCTTTTCTACCCCGGTTATATAGCCTACATACGAACGTCCGTCATGAAGTGTAATGCAGACCGGCCGGCCCTTCAGCGCCTTGGCCCGCTTGCGCATTGTAGTTGGCTGTCCCATGTGTCGTTCACCTCTTCGCTCTATTTACTCCTATATTACTCAGAGAATGGCTTGTGGCTTGTGCGAACGGGAAATTTTCTTAGGGAAAAAAGGGGGGGAGGACTGGAGAGAACTTCTATAGAATTAGGAAGTGAAGCACTGCAATTCAAGTCAAAACTACAACAGCCGGCTCTGCTAAGATCGATAGTGAAAGGAGGGAGCACCGCATGTACGAATGGAATGAGATGGTTCAGTTCATGGTGGATTGGGTGGACGGGGATCTTGCCACAGTGCCTTCACTTCTGACAATGTCGGAGCAGCTCGGCTATTCGCCATATTACTGCACGAAACAGTTTCACTCGCTGACCGGAATGACCCTGCGGGATTACATCTGGCAGCGAAGAATCAGCCGCGCCGCTCTGGAGCTGCGGGACACGGATGCCCGTATACTGGACATTGCCGTGAAGTTCGGCTTTTCGTCACAGGAAGCGCTCACGCGGGCGTTTGTGAAGGCTTTTAAGATTACACCGTATGCTTACCGGAAGGCACCCAGGCCCATTCCGCTCGCGATTCGCTCTGAAGTGTTCTCCCCTTATCATTATTTGATCAAGGAGCGGGATAAGATGAGACAGGTGCATTTGCAGGAAGCGGAAATCAAGATTGAGCGCATACCGGCCCATAAGTTCATTGGGATCTGGGATGTTGAAGTATCGGACTATGGACAGTTCTGGGGGAACGGGCACGATTGTGATGAGGTATCGGGAACGCTGGAAAGTATGTCTCATCATACTCTGCCTGGACAGCTTGGCCAAACGGCGGGCTGGTTCTATCAGAACGGGCAAAAAGGGTACCTGTACGGAATCCCTGTGGCGGAGGACTATAACGGGGAAATCCCTGAGGGAATGCAGGTCAGAGAGATCCCGGAATCCGAGTACCTGGTCTTCTTCCACCCGCCCTTTGATTATCTGAAGGACAACGGTGAGGTGATGCGGACTGTCGAGCAGGTAGCCTGGAGCTATAATCCGGAGAGTATGGGCTACCAGTGGGACGAGGACTCCAAGCAGGATTATCAGCGCCACTTCCCGGAGGGATACGGGTATGCAGTGCTGCGGCCGGTAAAGAAGCTGCCCATTGAAGATTGAAGCCCGGCAAAAGGATTACTCGAAAAAAGAGAAGCGTTCCTGCGCTTCTCTTTAGGTCTTTAAGTACACTATAATCTTTCAGCTAATGTTCCAAGTACTTCCTTAGCAAGTGTCTCTCCGCGAAATTCCAAAGCTGCCACTGTCTGAAGCAGTTCGGCTTGCTGTTCCCGCTGTTCCCGGGTCCATGACTGCTTAGAGGAACCGGATTTGACAGAAGCGGGATCAGTCATGCATTTGTAAAAGCCTGCAAGCAGCAAGGAGATCTGTGCGTACAATTCAGCCAGTTCGGACAGAGCCCGGGATCCAGGATGGTTATCCAGCAGCGGCAGGGATTCTTGCAGGTAAGCGGCAGCGCTTCTGCGGGCATCGGTTAATCCCATCATGCAAAAGTGGTTCACCCCCAGTCTGCGTGCAAAGTTCTTGTCACTTGCGTTCCTATACCAGGCATCCTCCAAGAGCCCTTCCTGCCAGGCCTCAAAAGCCTTGTAACCAAGGCTGTAGCCGCTATTCCCGGCAGCATTCATCGAATCCACCTTGATTCTGAGCGAAGCATACAGATTATCTAATGCTGACGGGACATGCCCCTGGCTGCCTATACGAACGAGCATGTAAGGCCAATGGTCCACGTTCAGGTAACCCTTGCTGACCTTCATGTCTTCCAGAAACTCCGGATCATTGCGAAGCTCCTCAAAGGTTTCATCGTCAAAATAACTGCGGCACAGCAGAGTACCGCCAGCATCCAAATACCCGGTGATCACCCCCCATTCGGGAGCGACCCGCAGGTTGATGGCTATGGGAAGCTGATGATTACGCAGGCTCTCCAGGATGTTGTGCTTTTCCAATCTGCGCTCTTCAGGATTCAGATGGTTGGCCCAAGTGGCAGTTAGCCCATAGGCGCTAAACGCCGGATCGGAGTAGTTATAGGCCACAAGTGCATCGGCCGAGCTGTAATCCCACATAGGTGTAAAAGAAATTCTCCAGCACGCCCCCGACACACCCATAATCTGCTCGTAGGTAGTATCCACTCCTCTTGCTGTCAGAGACAAAAGAAGTGCCCCGGCCCAGGAGCAGTCCATGTCTTTGCCAAAGCCCAGCCGGCCTACCCCTTCTATAATGCAGTGCTCCTGAGGAGATTCCATTCGAAAGAGCCGGGTCCGGTCTGGAGTATAGTGAATCCGCTCGCCTTCCGCACAGCTTAACGCATGAATGCCTTCCTCATTCAGATATAGAAGCAGCAGGTAGTCATTGCCATCATTGTCGATCAGACTTGGAAAAAGCTCGTGGCTGGCGGTGAACTGCTTCCACTGAAAAAACGCATAATGCTTCATCTTGTTTAGTACATTGCGGCTCGCCTGTTCATTGCCGTAGGCGGCGAATACGATATCAAGCTCGCTTTGACTGGCAGCATAGCCTGTGGAATGAATATCAAGGGTAAGCAGATTGTCGTTCAGCACATAAGTAGCATAGACTCCCGAAGGAGTCTCATATTTCAGGAGCAGCAGCTTCAGACGGTCGCTCTTGATGGATTCGGGAAAAGTTAACTTACTGACCGCAAGGTTCAATCTGCTGCCGACAACGAATTGATTAACAAAATGGGTGACATCATAGGCCTCCTGGCCATCGGTATAGACAGCGCTAAGTACGACCAGCTTTTGGGGCAGCAAAATACTGTCTATAGAGTGGCCCAATATGCTGGATAATAGTGGAAGCGTGGTGGTTTCGGGCAGTGATTTACCCGTTTCCCATTTGGAAACTGCCTGGGGACTAACATTTAGCTGTTCCGCCAGTTGTTCCTGTGACATGTGTTTTTCTTTACGGAGTCTGGCAATCCGCTTGCCTACTTGTTCGCTGCTGATCATAGTACATCTCCCAAGGTTCAATTCGACGTCGTAGGTCTATTATAATTCCATCCTCTTGAAAGAACATGGATTAATGGTTGGGTAGAAGCGGAAAAAAGCAACCACAGGTTGAACTGGATGCTATGATCTGTAACGGGAGGAGAGCCTCTCTTGGTTAGATAGAACATGAACCGCTGAAAGAGCATTGTTCTGACTGGTAGCATCTGCTATATTCGTATAGGAAATCTTCGATTGAGATTCAGCATATTAAGGAGAATACATAAATGAAGAGAATTGCCTGCTCCGTTGGAATCTGTTTTCTTTTGGCAGCCGTCCTTGCATGCAGTGCTTTGAAGCCGGTACAGGTGTCTGCAGAGCGGAGCATCATCAGATGTTATTTGGATGGGCTGGAGCTTAGCCTGGAAACCTCCCCTGTGATTAAGGATGGGGTTACATATGTGCCTATGCGGGGGATTTTTGAAGCACTTGGGGCGACGATGCAGTGGGAGCCTTCCACACGGGTAGTTACAGCTGCCAAAGGAGATATAACAATCCTCTATCGCCTTAATGAAGGGGAGCTATGGGTAAATGGCGGCAAGAGCAGCCTGGTCATGAAAAGCATCACAGAGCAGTACCGTACGCTCGTGCCCCTCAAGTTGATCAGTGAAGCACTCGGCGTAAAAGCGGTATGGGTTCAGGCGGCAAAAGCTGTGTATTTGATCTCCAATCTGGAAGTGCCCCATCCTCAATCATCCTCAACGCTGGTACCGCCTGCTGCTGCAAAGGAAATGATATCCTTGCAGGGCGCGGTACGCTCGGGTTCCATATATGATGAGCGGCATCAGCTAAAAATTAGTGTGGAGCATTACGGCATAAAAGATAACCAGCTGTACAGCTATCTCAGGATTACAAATAACAATAATATTTCTGCAGAGGTTAGTCTGGGTCCAAGTGATAAGAAAATTATCCGAACGATCAGCAAGGAAAAAGACCCCATGCCGAATGTGGCTCTGGCCAATTGTACAATAGTGACAGGTCATAATGTGAATGGTGTACCGATTCTGGCGGAGGACCCGAATTGTGTGAATACTAATCAGGCGCAGCAGTCTGTCTTCAAAGAGTGGCAAAAGAACAACAGCGGAGTTTCGGTGTCAGGCAGCAGTGTTGTCTGGGTAAGACGGTATGTACAAGACGCCGAAGGCGGATTGCACAATCTGGTTATTCCGGCCAATTCAACGGAGGATCTGATTGTTGTGGCTGCAACGGGGGGAGCAAGTCAGGTAACCTTGGAGGGAAGCTATCAATCAGGAAATGCCAGAGCAGAATTCCAGCTGAACTATGAAGCCCCACCTTCACTTGACTTTGGGCAATATGAACTGATCTACACCATGCCTGTAAACTAGAGTGTAGAATTCATTTTTTGAAAAAACGCTTGCTCTCCCGCCAAATTCATGATATATTACTTCTTGCGTTGCATTTCATTAATTTGCGGTCATGGCGGAATTGGCAGACGCGCTGGCTTCAGGTGCCAGTGGTAGCAATATCGTGGAGGTTCGAGTCCTCTTGACCGCATACTAACAAAAAAGCTTCTGTACTGCTCATCTGGGCAGCGCAGAAGCTTTTTTTTGTTTTCCGTTCAATAGGACAGCGCGGTTGAGGCTGAAGGGGACGAGGCCTGTTGCTTGCGGAACCCGGAGGGAGACATGCCGCTCAGCTTGTGGAATACCCGGTTAAACTGGGAGAAGCTGTTGAAGCCGCACTGTTCAGCGATCACAGAAATCCTAAGCCGGGTGCTGATCAGCAGCTGCTGGGCATTGCGGATACGGGTCATTTGGATATACTCGGTCAGTGTAGAGCCGGTGACCGTCTTGAACTGATGTGATAAATAATAAGGGCTGATGTAGAACTCCCTGGAGATCGAATCCAGAGACAGCTCGCTGTTGAAATGACTGTGGATGTATGCGGTGACCGAATATATTTTTTGCATGATGGAATTCCCCACTTCTTCCAGGACATAGCTGTTCCGCTCTCTTTGCTGGTACAGGGCACACAGAAATTGCTGAAACAAGCTGTGAATCAGTACAGGATTCAGGGGAGAAGCGCCATGTGACAAGGTGAAGATGGAGTTAAGAGGATCAAAAACAGCTCTCCGTGACTCGCCACTCAAACGGTAGATTGGCACTTCCTCTCCAAAAGAGAGAAACATATTCTTGTAAGCGGTTTCTAGACCGGGTATATTTTTGGGCATCGCGAAGTTAATGATCAGCCTTTTGTGGGGCGGACCTACCGGATATTGTGTCTTGTGCAGCCGGTGCGGACGAAGCAGAACGATATCATATTGCTGAAGGGCATACGCATTCCCCTCGATCATATGGGTGGCTCTGGAATCCATTAATATATGAATCTCGTAAAAGTCATGAAAATGCTGAAACTCCATATTGATGTTATGGGACCGCTGGTCATAATCAAAATAATAAAAAAGCGAATCAGCCGGTGTGTTGATGCTTACGCTATATCCTTGCTCATACAACAAGTCGCTATCAAGCATATCCTGGTCGCCGCCTTAATCTGTAGTATGGACCTATTATAAATCCAGAAAAGCAAGATATGCAATGTATGAGGGGGATCATAGCAAATATAACGTAGTTTTTGAGGAGAGGGATTTGCTATATTGGCTGTATGAAAGCGGATACAAGGAGTGGTGATCATGTTTTTGACCGAAGAGAAGCTGATCCGGCGTCAGGCGGAGATTGGAAAGTACAGATATCGCAAGCTGCTGGAGATTGAGGAACTGGAATTCGCAGAGGATGAAGACGGGGCTAACGGTGTGTATCCTGAGGCCGTTTCCTTTGATGGCACAATCAAGCTGGAGGAGCACTGGCGCGGGCGCGACCGTTATGTCTGGCTGCGTACTGTGGTCGAGATGCCTATAAGTACACCCGGCTTCAAAATTGCCGGAAGGTTCGACTTCGGCAAGTCGGGGAGCTTCAACAACTCGGGGTTTGAATCGTTGCTGTTTGTGAACGGGGAGCCTTATCAGGGCGTGGATAACAACCACAGGGAGGTTATTTTTGGGCCGGAGCTAGGCGGGCAGACGGTGGAGCTTGTCTTCCGGCTGTGGTCTGGTCTTGAGGGCGGAGGCCCCGCCGTTATTCAGGATCACCGGATTAGCGAGGCGATGATTGGCTACCTGGATGAAACGATTGATGATTTGTGCTATCTGTCACAGGCAGCGCTGGACACGTACCGGTATCTGGGCAGCGACCAGCCGGAGAAGCAATGGCTGAAAAAAGCGCTGAACGACGCCTTTCGTGAAATTGACTGGTCGGAGCCCGGATCAGAAGCCCACGAAATGTCCCTGTACCGTGCCGGGGCCAGCCTGAACCGCGCTGTGGATGCTATGCCCAAAACCTTTGACATGACGATTACAGCCGTTGGTCATACCCATATTGATATTGCGTGGCTGTGGCAGCTAAAGCATACGCGGGAGAAAATAGCACGGTCCTTCTCTACCGTACTGCGGCTGATGGAGGAGTTCCCGGAATATCAGTTCCTGCAGACGCAGCCGCAATTGTACGACTATCTGAAGCGTGATTACCCCGAACTGTACGGACGGATCTCGGAGAAAATCAAGGAAGGCCGCTGGGAAGCCGAAGGAGCCATGTGGCTGGAGTCGGATTGTAATATTCCGTCCGGTGAATCCTTGGTCCGTCAGATTGTGGCGGGGAAGCGCTACTTCCGGGAAGAGTTCGGGATCGAAAGCAAGTATTTGTGGCTGCCGGATGTATTCGGATACAGCTGGGCATTGCCGCAGATTTTGCGCAAGTCGGGGATCTCTACGTTCATGACGACCAAGATCAGCTGGAACCAGTTCAACCGGATGCCGCATGATACGTTCTGGTGGCGCGGGCTTGACGGTTCCGAAATTTTGACGCACTTCATTACCACTTCGGAGAAGAACGGAGATGCTTATACGTACAACGGCCGGATGACTGCCGCATTGCTGCGGGGGATCTGGAATTCGTATCAGGATAAGGACATCAATGATAACCTGATGTTCACTTATGGCTGGGGCGACGGGGGCGGTGGGCCTACGCGGGAAATGCTGGAGCTTCGGCGGCGGTTCGACAAGCTGCCAGGGATGCCTAAGCTGAATATGGGCAGCGCAGGAGAGTATTTTGACGGGCTGCATGAACGGATCGAAAATACTGAAGCCTATGTGCATACCTGGAACGGCGAGTTATATTTTGAATGCCACAGGGGGACATACACCTCTCAGGCCAAGAATAAAAAATACAACCGGCGGCTGGAATTGCTGCTGCGCGATGCAGAGTGGCTGCATACGCTCACCGGTGTCCGGCGAGGTGATCTTGAAACCGGTTACCCGGCAGAAGAACTCCGCGGGATATGGGAAATCCTCCTGCGCAACCAGTTCCATGATATTATCCCCGGCTCGTCAATTAAAGAAGTCTATGAGGATAGTGATCTTGAATATGCGGAAGGGGAGGCGCGGTCACTGGCTTTAATTAACGGCTGTAGTGAAGCCGCAGGCACCGCCGCCGGGCAAGAGCGTCTTACGCTGCTGAACAGCTCTATCTGGAATCGTCCGCGGTATGCCGAGTTGCCGGACGAATCTGCAGATGACACTGTCATCTGTGATAAGGCCGGGCAGCCTCTGGAACAGCAGCGGACGGCAGACGGGGGAAGGCTGGTGTATATTCCCTCCCTGCCTGCTCTTGGCACGGCCGTTCTGCAATATGGACGGGGGGAACGGGCTGGCGCCGGCCTCGAGGGGGAATTGCCGCTTGCGGATGCCGCCGGCAACCGCCTGATAACGCCGCTGGTTGAGGTGGCCTGGAATGAACAGGGACATTTCACCTCTATCTGTGACCGCCGCAACGGCCGTGAGCTCTTGGCACCCGGAAAGCGCGGCAATGTGCTTCAGGTATTTGAGGACAAACCGCTGGATTTTGAAGCCTGGGACATTGATATCTTCTACCAGGAGAAAATGACAGAAATTTCGCAGCTTGAAGAATGCAAGCTGACCGAGAACGGTCCGCTAAGGGCGGTCCTGCGTATGGTCTGGACGTACCATCGCTCAACCATCACCCAGAGAATCGTGTTCTACCGGGACACGGCAAGAATTGATTTCCAGACTGAGATGGACTGGCATGGTCATAACCAATTGCTGAAAGTGGCGTTTCCGGTGGATATTCATGCTGTGGAAGCTACCTACGATATTCAGTTCGGCAATGTGAAACGGCCGACGCACTGGAACACAAGCTGGGATTATGCCCGTTTCGAAACGGTAGCCCACCAATGGGCAGATCTCAGCGAGAAGGGCTATGGCGTAGCCCTGCTGAATGATTGCAAATACGGCTATGACATCAAGGACAGCGTGATGCGGCTGACGTTATTGAAATCAGCAGTCCATCCCAATCCTGAGCAGGATCAGGGCCAGCATGCCTTCACTTATGCGCTTTATCCGCATACCGGTGATTTTGTGGATGGCGGGGTTGTCCAGGAGGCTTGGGAATTGAATAATCCCCTGCGTACGGTTCCGGGAGAGCTGGAGGGCGATGCCTTGTTCTCTATCGAGGGCAAACATGTGCTGGCCGATGCCATCAAGCGTTCGGAGGATGGCAGCCATGTTGTGCTGCGCCTGCATGAATACGCTGGTTCGCAGACCCGGGTCCGCGTGGAGAGCGCTTATCCCATTGCATCCTGGCAGGAATGTAATCTGATGGAGGAACCGCAGGGTGATTGGCAGGCAGGTGATTTTGTATTCCAGATCAAGCCTTATGAGATTAAGACTTTTAGAATAGATATGGGGAAAAGAGCAAACTGATAGAAAAGAATCTACAGCGGGAGAGGGAGCGGAGTGCACGATGGATAACTACCGGGTGAACAAGGACGAAATCGTTGAAAAGCTGAATCAAGTAACGAATAAGCTGCTGAAGCTGGAACGGCCGGATAATGAAGCAGAGTTGCAGAACTTAGGAGAGGATGCGGGACGACGGGGATATTTTGCCCGTGATTTCGGCATGGAAGAATGGGATTGGCCGCAGGGAGTGGGGCTGTATGGCCTTCAAAAGCTGGAACGGTATTTCAGGGATGACCGTCATGAGAGTTATGCGAAGCCGTGGATGGCCCGTCAACTGGAGAAGGGGCTGCCAAGCCGGAATATCAATACAACCGCCCCGCTGTTGTCGCTAATGGAACTGGAGGAAGCGGAGGCCTTAAGCCTTAAATGGATCGAGTGGCTGATGAATGGCCTGCCCCGGACGAAGGAGCTGGGTTATCAGCATGTCACAACGGGAGCCAGCAAGCATGAAATTACGCTTCATGACAATGAAATTTGGATTGATACGCTGTTTATGGCTATTTTGTTCACGGCTAAAATGGGTGTGAAATATGATAACGCCGAATGGAGACAAGCGTCGCTGCACCAGCTGCTGCTGCATATCAAATATTTGTATGACAAAAAGACGGGTCTGTTCTTCCATGGCTGGCATTTTGCCGGCCGCCATAATTTCAGCGAAGCCTTCTGGTGCCGCGGTAATGGCTGGTTCGCACTCGGCCTGCCGGAGTACCTGGAGCTGATGCGCCCGTACCTGGACAGCGGAGTTTTCACCTATCTTCAGCAGATTCTGCACGCACAGGCAGAGGCGCTATTGGCCTGCCAGAGCGGGGATGGCCTGTGGCATACCCTGCTGGATGACCCGGACAGCTATACGGAAACTTCCGGGTCAGCAGCCATCGCAGCCGGTATTCTTCAGGGTGCGCGCAGAGGGCTGCTGCCTGAGTCATATGCTAACCAGGCCCTGAGCGCGATCCGGGCTGTACTAGGCAGAATTGACGGTGAGGGCACGGTGCTTGGTGTATCCGGCGGGACACCGATTGGTGCGGCAAAAGAAGATTACAAGCAGATCATTATTGCCCCTATGGCCTATGGCCAGGCGATGGCTATCGTCGCGCTGGGAGAAGCGCTGCATTATTGCTGATTCAGTGTTCTGCATGCATCGCGCTGGGCGAAGGAGTATATTACTGTTAATGCTGTGCCCTGCATGCAGTTCCATCTGGCCAAAAGAAATAAAGAAATTTTGCTTGTAGCATTGGTGTGCTTGGAGTATACTATTCCCGGGAAGGTTAAGCGCTTACCCCATAGGAGGATAAGCGAAAATGGTAAATCCGATCGTAGTAGGGATTATTGGCGCAGGCAGAATCGGTCGCCTACATGCAGATAATCTGCGTGTGATGCCGTCGTTTAAACTGAAATCAATCGCAGAAGCTATGGTAGGTGAGGAACTGCTGGAGTGGGCAGAAAGCCGCAACCTTGGCTCTGTATTTACAAATGGGGAAGATTTGCTGAATGACCCTGAGATCGAAGCGGTGTTCATCTGCACGCCAACGGATACCCATGCATACTGGATCGAGCAGGCTGCCCGTGCTCATAAGAGCATTTTTTGTGAGAAACCGATCAGCCTCTCGTCAGAGCAGACCAGCCGGGCACTGCAGATTGCCAAGGAAGAAGGCGTACTGCTTCAAGTCGGCTTCAACCGCCGGATGGACCCGAGCTTCCGCAAGCTGAAGCAACTGGTTCAGTCCGGACAACTGGGCAAGCCCCATATCGTGAAGATCACTTCGCGTGATCCGCAGCCACCCGGTGAGGCTTATGTCCTTTCTTCCGGCGGTATGTTTATGGATATGACGATTCACGATTTTGATATGGCCCGTTACCTGATGGGTGAGGAAGTGGTTGAGGTGTACACCCGGGGTGCCAATCTGGTTGACCCGATGTTCGGGCGCTGTGGTGATGTAGATACAGCCGTCATCACGCTGACCTTTGCCAGCGGCGCGATCTGTGTCATTGATAACAGCCGGAAGGCCGTCTATGGCTACGACCAGCGGGTAGAGGTGTTCGGTTCCCACGGATCGGCCACCGCCGACAACTGCCGTCCAACTACGGTGGAGGTGTCCACCGCGAGCTCTGTCACCCGCGATCAGCCGCAGCATTTCTTCCTCGAGCGGTACAATCAGGCATTTACGGATGAGATTGCCGCATTTGCACAGGCGGTTCGCCTGCAGGAGCCGCTCATTTGCAGCGGCATGGACGGCCAGCAAGCGGAACGGATTGCTGAAGCTGCTAAGGAATCGCACCTGACCGGGCTCCCGGTTAAGTTGTCACACCATGCAGGAGAGGGTACGCCAGCAACGAGCCAGGTATTGTAAGCGGATGCACACCTGAAGACAGAGGAGGCCGGTGAAGATGTCCAAATTAATCATTAAGGCCGGAGCACCCGGCAAGGATGGACTTGTGGCGGCAGTGAGCAAGGAGAGCGCCGGATGGAAATATGTAGGTTTTGAAGTGTATCAGCTGCAGGCCGGGGAACTATTAAGCCGAAGTGCAGAAGGAAATGAGATCTGCCTGGTGCTGCTGGCAGGCAAGGCTGATGTAAAGGTAGATGGCATAGACTTCTCCGGCATTGGTGAGCGCATGTCTGTGTTTGAGGATGTGGCGCCGTATGCGGTGTACGTTCCCGCAGGAGCCCATTATGAAGTTACCGCCCTGACAGAGCTGGAGCTTGCCGCATGTCTGGCGCCAGGGACGGGCAAATATTCACCCCGGCTGATCGCTCCTTCTGACGCTGTGGCCGAGAACCGGGGGTTTGGCAGTATGTCGCGCCGGGTGGTCAACATCCTTCCGGAGCAGAGTGAAGCGGAGAGTCTGCTGGTGGTCGAGGTGCGTACGGGCGGCGGCAACTGGTCCAGCTATCCCCCGCATAAACATGATCAGGACAATCTGCCGGCAGAGTCCTATCTGGAAGAGACATACTACCACCGGGTCAATCCTGCCCATGGCTTTGTGGTGCAGCGGGTGTACAATGATGACCGCAGCCTGGACGAGACGATGGCCGTGGCTGACCGCAGCATTGTGCTGGTTCCGGAAGGGTATCATCCGGTATCCGCGCCGCCGGGCTACGATTCTTATTATCTTAACGTGATGGCAGGCCCCGTCCGTACCTGGGTCTTCCACAATGATCCGGATCATGAGTGGTTGTTCGCGGCGCAGCAGCCGGACAAACGGGAATAATCAATGGGCTGGCCAAAGAGGGGCTTCCGCAGGGCGGAGGGCCCTCTTTGGTGCTGATATAAGGAAGAGTATGTGTCACGCCATCATTCTTTTATTCCCCGCTAAGGACGGATGTCTGACTCGATTCGCAGTATTGCTGCTTCGGAAGCATAAGAAAAGGACGGCAAAGCCGATTCCACTGGGTAAGTGGTCGAAGCGCAGAGCCGGGCGAGATACCCGGCTGCAACTGACTAGTACGGCACTGCATAATAGACACCGTCTGGCGAGTTCCCTATAATCAAACGTATAAGATTGCAAGAAGGTAAAGGCGGGCCTATTAACGATGAAACCTACGATATATGATGTGGCACGTGAAGCAGGAGTTTCTATCGCTACAGTGTCCAAGGTGCTGAATAAGAGCGGGAGGATCAGCGACAAGACGCGGCAGAAGGTCAGCAGTATTATGGAAGAGCTGAATTACCAGCCCAGCATGGTGGCTTCTGCACTGACGAGCCGCCGGACAGGAACGATCGGGCTGATGATTCCCGATATTGCCAATCCTTTTTTTGCCGAAGCAGCCCGCGGTATTGAGGATTACGCCCAGGGGCAGGGAAGCGACTTGATCGTCTGTAGTACGGACCGGGACGATGAGAAGGCGGCAAGGTATATCTCGCTGCTTTTGCGCAAACGGGTCGATGGCCTGATTATCGCCTCTCATGTCGGGAATCCCGACATGATCCGCCGTCTGCTGGCCGATCATGTGCCGCTCGTGCTATTCTCGGCGGATATCCGTATGATGGAGAGCAACTCTGTCACGGTAGATGACTATAAGGGCGGCTATCAGGCAACGGAATATTTGCTGTCCCTGGGACACCGCAAGCTCGGCATCATCTCCGACAATCTGCCGGGAAGCAAGCTGCGCGCCGAAGGCTTCCTGGATGCGCTGAAGGCTGCGGGCGTCCCCTTTGATAATCCGGCGAATATTACACATACTTCGGCCACACTGGAGAATGGCCGGAAAGCGGCTGCGGCGATGCTGGGCCAGGCAGAGAAGGAGCGTCCGACAGCGGTGTTTGCCTGCAACGATCTGCTCGCTATCGGGGTATTGAAGGAGGCGCGCGGCTTAGGGTTGTCTATTCCCCGCGATCTGTCCGTAGTGGGCTTTGACAATACCATGCTGGCTGAGATTTGCCATCCTTCCTTGACCAGCATTGCCCAGCCCCTGCGTGAGATGACAGAGCAGGCTATGATCCTGCTGAACCAGGCTATCGATAATCCGGAGAGTCCCAAGCGCAAAATCATGCTGATGCCGGAGCTGGTTGTCCGTCATTCCACGGGTCCGGTGCCGCATTAAGAAGTAAAGGAAGCCAAGCTGCGCCCGAAACCAAGCTGCGCCCGAAGCCAGGGCGCTCATCATTATGCAGGCTTGTTCTCCGCTACCCAGCGGTGGACAGGCTTTTTGTTGTTGCATACCTTGAGCGGACGAGCCTTCCTCAGGAAACCTTGGGCTTTCGGCGGATCAATGCTTCCGAGGCTAGTTTTGCTAAGTGTGCTCAAGGTAGCTGATGCTATTGAACTTTTAAGGAATGCGGAATCCTTAGGCGGGAGGGGGAGTGGCAAGGGCAAGGGCAAGGGCAAGGGCAAGGGCAAGGGCAAGGGCAATGCGGGGATAGGGGATGGAAGAAGGAGT
>NZ_LVWI01000035.1 GCF_001909055.1 Paenibacillus helianthi | reverse complement strand
ACCTTTTCCAAAGCTGTATTGCTTACCTACAGGTTGCTCCATGCGATGAATTTCGCCTTCCCGATACCATTTCATCCACACCTTTAGTTGCGTCCTATTTCGTATGCCCAGCTGTTTCATAACATCGCTCACGGGTACTCCTGCCAATCTCATTTCTATAGCTTTCATCTTTATTTCTACGGGGTAGCTCACTCTGGTTGCCAACGCAAAAACACCTCCAAGATTATCTCCCTATCTTACGATAAGGTTTCATTCTCTTGAAGGTGTTTTGATTTGTCTCACGTTACGGGGTCAGTCCCGAACCTTGTTCGGCTTCTTTGACGTATGTTAAAGATAGCAATCTTCAATAATGTACTTTGGGGTCCCTAATCATGTAAAATATAATTAATACTGCTTATTTTGACATAGGAGGTTTACCCTATATGCCCGTGCGTCAAGAATCCATGCAAATTATGAACGCTGTTCGCAATAATCTGGAATCCTGCATCCTTGGTAAATCATTTGAAATAGAGCTGCTGCTCACTGCTCTCCTTGCCGGCGGACATGTCCTGATTGAGGATGTGCCGGGAACGGGCAAAACCCAACTGATACGGGCCCTGTCCAGATCCATGTCCGGTGAATACCGCCGGATTCAGTGCAACCCGGATATTCTTCCAAGTGACATTACCGGTGTCTCCGTCTATCATCCGCGCGATGAAATGTTCCATTTCCGTCCGGGTCCGGTCATGACTAATATTCTGCTTGCGGATGAGATCAACCGTGCCACCACCAAAACGCAGTCCGCACTGCTTGAAGTGATGGAGGAACGGAACGTTACTGTAGATGGAGAGACGTACCCGCTTCCGCATCCTTTCATGCTATGTGCAACGCAGAACCCGATTGATTTTGAAGGTACCTATACGCTGCCGGAAGCCCAGCTGGACCGCTTCATGCTGCGGATTAGCCTCGGTTATCCGGATGCAGATACCGAGAAGAACCTGCTGCTCAGCCATCAGGAGGGCCAGCCGGTGGACAGGCTGACTCCAGTGACGGGAATGGAAGAGATTGCTTCCATTCAGGAAGAGATCCGTTCCGTCTATATCAGTGATCCTGTGCTGAACTATCTGCTGGATGTGGTCCGGCAGACCCGGGAGCATCCTCTGGTGCTGCTTGGGGCCAGCCCACGGGCGTCCCTGTCATTCATGATGGCCTGCAAGGCATATGCCTTCCTGCAGGAGCGCGATTATGTACTGCCCGATGATGTTAAGATTCTAACGCCCTATGCCCTGGGACACCGTATCCTGCTGCGGCCGGAGTCGCGTCTGGATAACGTGAATGTGGATTCGCTGCTCCAGAAGCTGCTCCAGAGCATTCACGTGCCCGTCACGATGAGGCAGTGATATGAAAAGCTATCTGTCTGGGGCGGCCGCGCTTCTTCAGCCCCGCAAAATGGCCGGCGTTCTCGCCATTTGGGGCATCACGCTGCTTTATGTACTTTTTCAGGGCGGCAAAACTTCCTTTATGCTCTTTATTATGGTCACTGTGCTGCTTCTTTATTTAATGATCGGAGGCCTGGGCGGTGTCCGCCGCGCCAAAGGCACCCGCAGCCTGTATTCGGAGCAGGACAAGCCAGACTTATTATATGCGGGCGGGTTCCTGCGGGTGAAGCTGAGCATCACGATCCCGGGCTTTTTGCCCTTGCCGTATGTAGTGGTGAGAGAGATACTGAAGCGCCACAACGGCGAAACATGGGTGTTTGAAGAAAGTCTCATCCCCAGCCTGAAGGGCCGGGGAGAACTGCACTTCCAGACACCGGCGCTTGAGCGGGGCCATTATTCCTTTGAAGGTACGGATATTCTCTCCGAGGACATCTTCGGGCTTGTGGAGCACAAAGGGACCTTTCAGGCAGAGGGCCAGTTCCGTGTGCTGCCGCGCTCAGTATTTGTGCCGCGCTGGCTGCTGTTTGAGCGGAGAGCCCGGCTGGCCGGGCCTCAGGCATCACTGGTCCCTTCTCGCCGCGAGACTACACAGATCAACGGTGTCCGCGATTATGTCTACGGTGACCGGCTGACCCGTATTCACTGGAATGCAACGGCGAAGACCGGCGACTGGAAATCGAAAGAATTCGAGCATGAATCTATTCCCAAAACTGTGCTTGTACTGGACGGAAGTGCGGCATCCTATGGCAGTTCGAATCATTTCGAGCTAGCTGTTTCGATTACAGCCTCGCTGCTGGGTTATGGAATTCGTGAACGGATCGGTATCGGCCTGTGCTGTCTGGACAAGCATACCAAGATGTTCGCACCTGCCGAAGGTAGTGCAGAACGGCAGAAAATGATTCAATATTTGATCGATATCAATGCTGAGGGCCGCGGACCGCTGATTACTAGACTGGAAAAGGCGTCCCGTATGTTCCCCAAGGGCTCATATTTTGTGCTAATCAGTCCCCAGTCAGGCCAGCCTGTTCTGGATGTGCTGCGCTGGGCAGAGAGCCGGGGGATGACGCCCTCGCAAATTCATGCACGTAATCCGGCGTCCATGAAGCGTACTCAGGAGTGGATAGACGTACTGGGATCACGCGGGATTACTGGCTACAGCGTCAGTTCGCTGCAGGAGCTCCCCGCTGTGCTCGGAGGTGATAAGGTCATATGATACGCTGGTGGAATGGAATTAAATCCTCCTGGCATCACTCTTTCAGCCTGCTGTGGCTGATGGTGATTGCACTGCAATGGATTTCTTACACAGAAACCTTCTGGCTTGAAGTGACCACCGCGTCGGTGCTTCTGGCACTGGCTGCAGCGGTGGTTATTGAAATACTTATACCCGCCAAAGCGGTCTACCGGCTGCTGCTTGAAGCTGCGGCTGCGGTATACCTTACCTACCGGATGGTACTTCATTACGGGGCCTACGTTCCTGATCCCTGGATGCCAGGGCTCCGTGACCGGCTGCCGGATATCCTTTCGCATATGGCACCCTATATCTGGTTTGCTTTTGGGGCGCTGGCCTTGCTTCTTATATCCTCTTGGTGGGTATCCTCGAAAGCGCGGATTCTGATGTTTACCGGAATGAATATCGCGGCATTTGCTGCACTGGACTCTTTCACTTCTTCTATATTATGGCAGGAGGTGGCCTGGACAGTTTCTGCCGGGATGGGCTGGCTGGTTACCCAGCATTTAAGAAGCTTTCAGCTGCAATACCCGCGCGGTTGGACTCATTTGCTGAAATATCCTTTTAAAATCGCCATTAATGTAGCCATTATCTTTTCTCTTGTGATTATTACCGGTGTGAATATGCCTGAGGTGCGCCCAACGCTCACTGATCCGTATACGGCATGGCAGGAATGGAGCGGCAATGGCGGTACTCCAGGCTCCGGCAGC
This sequence comes from Paenibacillus helianthi, assembly GCF_001909055.1. Classification (GTDB taxonomy): domain Bacteria; phylum Bacillota; class Bacilli; order Paenibacillales; family Paenibacillaceae; genus Paenibacillus_AQ; species Paenibacillus_AQ helianthi. The sequence continues at coordinate 122,649 of NZ_LVWI01000035.1, read as the reverse complement.
TCCGGCCCTTCAGGTAACGGAACGGGTACAGCCTCCACTGGGAGCACAACCTCTGGTTATAGTACAGATGACAACAATCTCGGCGGGGGCTTCAATTTCGATTATTCACCGGTGATGACGGTGGCCTCGGATCTGCGCACGTACATGCGGGGAGAGACACGCAGCGTATATTCCGGTAAAGGCTGGAGTGATGACGACCCTGAAGCCAGAGGAGGGGTGACAGGGGCTGAAGTCGGACAGAAGCTGGACCGGAATACAGCTACCAAGGTGCAGACCAAAGAGCTGAAGCAGACTGTAAAAGTGCTGGGAGGCAAGTCCTACCCTGTGCTCTTCGGAGGCTACTCCATCTCGAAAGTGAATTCGGTGAATGGACAGAATACAAGCAGCGGCCTGTCCTGGAGAAAAGAAGGCAGCGAACTGCTATGGGAATCGGAGGGGAACGGCAAGGCTTTCCCCCGAGAATATGTGCTGACCTCACAGGTGCCGGTTGTTCCGATACAGGAGTTGAACAGACAGACTTACCAACAGCTGTATGGCGGGGTAAAGATTGATCAACAGTACCTGCAGCTGCCGGACAACTTCCCGGAACGGGTTAAAGAGCTGGCGGCGAAGGTCACAGCCCAGGGGAAGACACCTTATGAGAAAACAGCCCTTCTGCAGCAGTACCTGCAGCAGAGCTTTCCGTATACGAACCAGCCAGATCTCTCACGCCGCAAAAGCAAGGATCTGGTGGACAGCTTCCTGTTCGAAATTATGGAAGGGTATTGCGACTATTACTCAACTGCGCTGGTCACCATGGCCCGTTCACTAGAGATTCCGGCCCGCTGGGTCAAGGGCTATGCGCCGGGGGAACAGGCGCAGCTTCCGGACAACCTTGCGATCCAGCAGGGGAGCGATCTCATCAATAACAACTACACGATAACCAATGCAGATGCCCATTCCTGGGCAGAGGTCTATTTTGGGGATTATGGATGGATTCCTGTCGAGGCGACTCCAGGCTTCACGGCACCTCTACTGACACAAAGCCAGGAAGCAGCGCCTGAAGAAACCGCGGCACCAGAAGAAGAAGACACCCAGCCTAAGTCGGAGAAGGTGAACAACGCTTCACAGGAGCAGGGCTTTCATATGGGAACATGGATGGTAGCAGCGGCAGCCGTTGTGCTTTTGTCCTGGGCAGGCTTCCTGCTCTGGCAGCGCCGCTTCAGCCTGCGCTTCTTCATCCAGCGGCTGCGCAACGGCCAGCCGCTGTCTCCCGTTCAGAAAGTTGAGGCGGAAACGGCGCGCTGGGTAAGGTATGCTCGCAGAAAGGGCATGCTTAAGGAAGAACACGAAACGCTCCGCGAATCCGTCGATCGCTGGAGACACGAACGCCCTGCGGCTTCTGGATCTCTCACAGCTCTGCTGGGGATGTTCGAACGTGCGAAGTACAGCCCAGAGGTTATTGAAGACAAAGACTGGCGCAGCGTGTATACTGAAGCTTTGCGGCTGCGCAAAAGCATAAAGTCCGGCAAGTAGCGGCAAAGGTGTCAAATGGCCGTTCCGGATTCATTTGCGAAGCGTAAAGAGTATGATATAGTTTTTCGTATGAAATCGAGGTGAACGTATTGTTTGAAAGGTTAATCCCCAAACTCCGGGTGAATACGGTATTCGACATTGCTCTTGAAGAGCTGTACGCTCTTGGATACCGAGGTATCATTACGGATCTGGATAATACGCTGGTCGGCGCCAAAGCGCCTCTGGCCACTCCGGAGCTATTGTTATGGTTCGCGAAAGTGAAGGAGCTGGGTTTCAAGCTCATCATTGTGTCGAACAATAACATGGACCGGGTGTCACGCTTTGCAACGCCGCTTAATATTGAGTTTGTGCACCAGGCACGCAAGCCCAGCAATACACCATTTCTGAAAGCAATGAAACAGATGGGGCTGAAGCCGGAGCAGACGATTGTTGTCGGCGATCAGATGCTTACTGATGTATACGGCGGCAACCGCCTGGGGCTGTATACGGTGCTCGTGCTCCCTATCTCTGTGAAGGATGAAGGGATCGGCACCAGATTCAACCGCCGGGTTGAGCGTATAGCGACTACACGGCTTCGCAAGCAAGGATTGTGGCACGAGGAGGATAAACCTTAATGAATTCAACAAATGAAACCAAGCGCCCTGAGAAATGCAGCGGCTGCGGCATCAAGCTGCAGACCACGGACAAGGACATCCCGGGTTATATACCGGAGGTGGCTTTTGAACGGGAACCCGTGATTTGCCAGCGCTGTTTCCGTATTAAGAACTACAATGAAGCGTCTTCCGTATCGGTGGATCAGGATGAATTTTTGCATCTGCTGAGCGGTGTTGGTGAGAAGAATGCGCTTGTCATTCATATTGTCGATCTTTTCGACTTTGAAGGCAGCTTGATTTCCGGCCTGCAACGTTTCGTAGGCAACAACCCTGTCATTCTGGCAGTCAACAAAAGTGATTTGCTCCCCAAGGTAACCAACTGGAACAAGCTTCGCAATTGGATGCAGCAGCGCTGCAAGGAGCATGGCTTGCGGACTGCGGAGATTGTTCTCTGCAGCGCTAAGCGCAATCAGGGTTTCGACCGTCTGCTTGAAGCCGTCACCGAGCTGCGGGGCCAGCGCGACGTGTATGTTGTCGGTGCTACTAATGTAGGCAAGTCTACGCTGATTAACCGACTGATCTCCGATTACAGCGATCTAGAGCAGGAACTGACTACCTCCCGTTACCCGGGTACAACACTCGATACGGTGAAGATCCCACTGGATGATGGACACTACATCATTGATACTCCGGGGATTGTATACCCTTGGCGGTATAGTGAACTGGTGGAACGCAAAGATCTGGGAGCCGTAATGCCCGAAAATCCGCTTAAACCGGCGGCATATCAGCTGAACGAGGGACAATCGCTGTTCTTCGGAGGTCTGGGCCGCTTTGATTTCGTGAAAGGTGAACGGCAATCCTTCACCTGCTATATCAGCGGAACGCTGAAGATTCACCGTACGAAGCTGGAACGTGCGGATTCCCTCTATCAGGAGCACCGCGGCGAGCTGCTGTCTCCGCCGGGAACCGCTGACATGGATAAGCTGCCGCAATGGCAGCGCCACGAGTTCCGCATCGGCCGGAACAGCCAGACGGATCTCTTCATTTCCGGCTTGGGCTGGATCAAGGTGAACGGTACAGGCGGGGCAGTTGTAGCCATCCATGTTCCGCGGGGAATCAAGGTTCTGACCCGTCCATCGCTGATCTGACCTATAGGAGGGCGAATAAGCTGTGACAAGCGCAAGCAGCGATTACAGGAATAAGGATATATTACTTGGGGTCATGGGTGATCCCATCGTCCAGTCCAAATCCCCGGTTATGCACGGAGCAGCACTGAAGGCGCTCGGCATTTCCGGGGCCTACGTGCCGCTGCATATTACACCCGGCCAGCTGGGTGAAGCCATTCAGGCTATCCGTACCCTAGGTTTCCGTGGGGTGAACGTGACAATTCCGCATAAGGTTGCAGTAATGGAGTATATGGACAGGCTGGATGACAGCGCGCTGATTGTCGGTGCGGTGAATACAGTTGTCAACGACGATGGTGTGCTCACCGGATATAATACGGACGGCATTGGATATGTCCGCTCACTGAAGGCGGAGGCGGCGCCGGAATTATCTGGCACCCGCGTTCTGGTCATTGGTGCCGGTGGGGCGGCAAGAGGGATTATTGCCGCGCTGCTGGAGGATCATCCGCTCGAAGTGATTATTGCCAACCGGACAGAGGATAAGGCGAAGCAGCTAGCTGCGGCCTTTCAGTCGAAAGGTGCGGTCTCCGGAATTGGAATGGATGAAATCCCGGCCCATATTCCCGGAATGGATATTGTGATCAATACCACCTCTGTCGGTATGTATCCTCACACCGATGCCACGCCGATTGACCCTGCTTTGCTTCGGGAAGGAATGATCGTCAGTGATCTGATCTATAATCCGCTGCATACCAGGCTCCTTACGGAAGGACAGAAGCGGGGCTGCAGGATTCATGGCGGCCTTGACATGTTCGTCTATCAGGGAGCCTATGCGTTCGAGTACTGGACCGGACGAAGTGCACCGGTAGATATCATGCGTCAGACGATTATAGATTGTCTCAGGCACGACTGATATGCAACTTACATCTTTTCGCCTGCTGGTACACTCTTTTCTCACGTTTTGGCTTATTAGTTCGGTATAGTTAGGGTAATAATATTTGTTAATTAAGGAGCTTGTTCATTTATGTTAACTGGAAAACAAAAACGCTATCTCCGTTCGCTTGCCCATCATCTGGATGCGGTATTTCAAGTCGGCAAGGGCGGTGTCAACGATCATCTGATCCGCCATATCGAAGAGGCTATTGAGAAGCGCGAACTGATGAAGATCAGTGTGCTGAATAACAATGCGGATGATCCGAAGGAAATTGGCGCTGCACTTGCGGAACAGTCGGGTTCCGAGCTGGTGCAGGTTATCGGCAAGACCATCATTCTGTACAAGGAATCACGCGATAACAAAACCATCGAGCTGCCCCGTTAATACGGCCTTCGCAGCTTGCGGGAGAGTGTAGTTTACCCTGATAATAAGAGGAGGTAGACCTCTTGAAAGTTGGAATTATGGGAGGGACCTTTGATCCTCTTCATATCGGCCATATGATGGCAGCGGAGACGGCGAGGGAGTCCTATGCGCTGGAAGAGGTATGGTTCATGCCGTCGCATATCCCGCCGCATAAGCATGAGGCAGGAGCATCCGGCGAGGAACGGCTGGCCATGGTTGAGGACGCAGTCAGGGATCACGACGCGTTTGGCATTCTGGACCTGGAAATCGCCAGAGGAGGCGTCTCTTACACCTTCGAAACCATCACGATTCTGCAGGAAAAATATCCGCAGCATGAGTTTTTTTTCATTGTCGGAGCTGATATGGTCCAGTATTTGCCAAAATGGCACGGGATTGAAGAGCTGGTTCGGCGTCTGACCTTTATCGGAGTCGGCCGGCCGGGCACTCCACTGGATCTTGGAGCGTTGCCCGGCTTTATTGCCGAGAAAGTACTGCTGGCGGATATGCCGCTTGTAGATATCTCCTCCACGATGCTGAGAGCCAGAGCCGCTGAAGGCAAGTCCATTCGTTATATGGTGCCTGATGCTGTATACGATTATGTTCAAAGGAGTGGATTGTATGGCATTCAGCCGCGAAGCGCTGATTGAAGCGGTCTCCGCCCAGATGCCCGACAAACGCTGGAAGCACACACTGGGCGTGATGGAGACGTCGGTGAAGCTGGCAGTGCGCTATGGCGGGGATCCGGTCCGTGCGGAAACAGCAGCGATCCTGCATGATGTGGCCAAATACTGGCCGGTGGAACGAATGAAAGAGATTATTGAGCAGAACGGGCTGTCCGCCGAGCTGCTGAGCTACGACAAGCAGCTGTGGCATGCGGAAGTTGGCGCTTTCGTTGCTGAGCATGAGTATGGAATCACCGATCCTGAGGTGCTGGATGCGATCCGTTTCCACACTTCCGGACGTGAGAACATGGGCCTGCTGGAGAAAATCGTCTGTCTGGCAGATTACATCGAGCCGGGAAGGGATTTTCCGGGAGTGGAAGACATCCGCAAGCTGTCCAAGGTAAGCCTGGAGGAAGGGCTGGTCGCAGGGTTCGACTCTACCATCAGTCTGCTGCTTCAGAAACGCCGCATTGTGTTCCCGCTGACTATGCTGGCCCGCAATGACTTAGTTAGAATAATGGAGGATAAAATATGAGTGTAGAATCAAGCAAGCTTTTGCAATTGGCCCTAAAGGCCGCCGATGATAAAAAAGCAATGAACGTGGTCGCGCTTGACTTGCGCAGTGTGTCACCTATCAGTGATTATTTCGTCATCTGCCACGGGAATTCCGATACACAGGTTCAGGCCATTGCCACTGAGGTGCGCAAGGTTGTTCATGAAGCCGGCGGGGTCATCCGCGGCATTGAAGGTATGGATGCAGCCCGCTGGGTGCTGATGGATCTGGGAGATGTGATCGTACACGTATTCCACCGCGACGAGCGGGAATATTACAACATCGAGCGTCTATGGTCTGACGCCAAGGTTGTGGAGACGGTATGAGTCTGATTGCCGGAACTACGGTTACCCTTGAAGTCTTGCGTGAGGTATCCCCTTACGGCTACTTTCTGGGCGCTGGTGACCAGGATGTGATGCTGCATTATACGGAGCTTGTTGGCAGTAAGCCGAAGAATGGCGACAAGGTTGAAGTGTTCATTTTCTTTGATACAGAGGACCGTCTGGCGGCCACAATGAAGAAGCCGTTCCTGACCTTGGGTGAAGTGGCTCTGCTCGAAGTGGCGGATATTCACCCCCGTCTGGGCTGCTTCCTGGAGATGGGACTCGGACGGCAGCTGCTGCTGCCGATCCGTGAGCTGCCGGAGCTGATTGAGCTGCGCCCGCAGGTGGGGGACAAGGTTTTTGTACTTATGGAGCATGACAAGCAGGGACGTCTTCGCGCCAAGCTCGCCGGAGAGCAGGAGCTTGCGCCGCTGTCGCTGCCTGCACCAGAGTCCTGGATGGGACAGACCGTTAAGGCAAGAGTGTACAAACCGCTTCAGATGGGTACTTTTGTACTTGTTGACGGCGGCGTGCTGGGTTTCGGAATCATCGGTATGGTGCATACCTCAGAGCGTACCCGCTTGCTCCGGCTTGGCGAGGAATTCGAGGCTAGGGTCTCCCATATCCGTGAAGACGGCCGTGTGAACCTGTCTATGAGCCAGCGTAAGGAAGTGGGCCGGGATGTCGATTCCGCGGCACTGCTGGATTTCCTGAACGAACGGCCTGGCGGAGCGATGCCTTATTCAGATGCCACGCCTCCCGACATCATCAAGCAGCGGTTTGGCATCAGCAAATCGGCATTCAAGCGTGCGCTTGGCAAGCTGATGAAGGAAGGGCTCGTGACCCAGAAGGAGAATTGGACCTATCTAGCCCGGAGCGAAGAGGCCGGAGCAGACCAGAGCCCAGCCAAGGATAACCAGGAGCCTGAACATTAATAATCCGGAAACGGAAGAACAGTTATACAGTTTCATTCACAGAAAGTCGGTGTAAACCAGTGTCTTCCTATGGGAAATTTGCTTATGTATACGATGAGCTGATGGCGGATATGCCCTATCCGGATTGGCTGGCCTTTGCGGAGACGGCCTGGAATAAATACGGCAAGCCGTTGACGGTGGCGGAGCTGGGATGCGGAACCGGAAGCATTACGATCCCGCTTGCCGCTGCAGGCTACCACATGACAGGAATTGATCTGTCTTCGGATATGCTGTCTGTAGCCCAGATGAAGATGGAGCGGCATCCTCAGGGACGCCGTTTCCTGCGTGAGGGCAGTGTCCGCTGGGTACGGCAGAATATGAAGGAGTGGGAGCTGCCGGAGCTTGTCGATTCGGTTATTTCCTTTTGCGATTGTCTGAACTATGTGCTGGAAGAGCAGGATATCCGGTCCGTATTTGAACAGACCTTTGCCGGCCTTAAGCCGGGAGGAAGCTTCCTGTTCGATGTGCATCATCCCAATACACTTATCCGCTACGAAGAGGAGCAGCCGTTTGTGCTGGACGAGCCTACGGTATCTTATATCTGGACTTGTGAAATGGATGTGCCGCGCCGTGAGATTGAGCATCACCTGTCCATTTTCGCCCGTGAAGAGGGAGGAAGCGGCCTATACCGCCGTTTTGAAGAGACTCACATCCAGCGGGCTTATGATCCCGAATGGATGACAGAGGAGCTGCGGAAGGCCGGCTTCAGTGAAGTGAAGGTCTATGCCGATTTTGAATGGGTGGAGGCCGACGACAGTGCCGGAAGGCTATTTTATGTAGCTGTAAAATAAACACTAAGTATTATGAGGTCCTTACCTGTATCAGGGAAGGGCCTTTTTGATGTCCCTGCACCAGGATTGGATATTGGTCGAAAAAAAACCGGCACTGTATACCTACAGGGCCGGCATCTTTCAATCTTGTTAGCGGTGCTCGAACAGATCAATGGCTCCCAGCACGATGTGGGCTATGCCAAAACCAAGAATACCTGTAGCGGCAATCTTATATCTGCTGCCAAGAAAAGCTGCGCTTGAAGCGGTGACTACAGTTCCGAGAACGGTGGGAATCATACCTTCACGCATTCGAAACACTCCCTCTTTAGCTGGATTGAAAGACCTAGTTAGTGTGGGTTAAAGTGAGGACATTTATACGGTGGAGAAGGTCACCATCTCTTCCATCAGTTCCAGGCAGCCTCCCCGGAAAGTTCATCAACCTAGTCTGCGAGGGGAGGTGTAAGCCGGGAAGCAGCCTCTTCAACCTCATGTACATTGTAGAGCACACGGGCCATCAGATCCTGGCTATAGTTGCCGAAATGCTTGCCATAAATCGTCAATCCGCGTTTGTTGACCGGTTTGTCGGTGACGGCAATACGGAAGGTCAGCTCGCTTTTGTAATCCAGCTTGATATCATCCAGTGTAATATCTGAGATACGGCAGCCGTCGATAAAGCTTCCTTCATTGTTGATGCGGATAAGCTTCAGCATTCCGTACTGGTTAAGGTGAGGAGGCCACCAGTCTGGATTGAAGGTGCCGCGGGCATCGCCGAAGTCGCCGGGACTCGTCCAATAGCCGATTTCGATACCATTTACATAAAAATATAAATCCGAGGGATAATTGTCGTTGAACCCAGGTGCCTCCGAACCAATCTCCATGGAGAACTGAATTTCGCGGAAGGTCTGGTTCGCTTTCAGATAATTCGGAATCCGGTATTCAAGAAATCCTTCTGCCATCCAGATAATCTCGGATTCAATCCGCTGGGGATCGGCAAAATAGCGCGGTTCGTCAAAGTCTCCAATGATACTGTCTTTCGTGGCAAGCCCGCAGGTAGGGACCGCCTGATAATTGCTGTAATGCCCAACCTGGATTTCGACCTCGTACAAATTGTCGGTCTCCTTGCTTCGCAAATCTACCATTAGTTTGTCTTTATTCAAATAGCACACCTTTTGGATACCATGCTTGCCGACAGAAGTATTGATCTCAATCAGCCCACTATCCTCAAGCTTCTTGATATGCATTGTGATGGCACCATTGCTGAGATTCAGCTTCTTGGCGATTTCATTGAGGTTAAGGGCTTGATTCGTAGCAAGCAGCTCCAGAATCTGAATCCGGATCTCGGAGCTGAGAGCCTTGAAGATATCAATCCCGCTCATTAGATCTTTAATATAAATCATGATTACTGTACCTTCTTCCGCAGACGTCATTATCAAAACTGTTTTATAAAATTATAAACTAATTAACCTGAAAAGGGAAGTATTCTCCAGTTATTTGTCTATTTGTTTAAAAATTAAGTTTGTTTCAAACTAATTTGTACCTTATATTCATGAATTACTAAAGGTAATTCCATGAAAATGGGGGTGAAAAGGGATTTTATATCACGAAAAAGCTTTGTTTTGCATTTTGTTTTGAATACATATGAATAGGTTTAGACAAATTTGTTTACAAGGTACCTCTTGTATGTTATTTTATAACTGTAAGCGAATACATTCAAATGTTTTTTAATTATTTAATGAAGATGTGAAAGAAGAAGCGGCTGTCAGCCACATCAAAAAGGCACAGCCTGCGAAGAGGGAAGAGTTAATTGTTTGCAAAAACATTTTTGTAGATGATTCACTAAAATTATTTCATTAGGAGGAGAAAGTGTGAAGAAAAAATGGGGGCTTTCAGTATTAACGCTTGTTCTAATGTTATCAACAGTATTGGCGGGGTGCGGAAAAGATAATTCAAAGACAATTACGTTCTGGACGCCGCTTACTGGTGACGACGGTGCCTATATGGATCAACTTGTAAAGGATTACAATGCCACCAATCCTGAGATTAAAGTGAAACATGTAATCACCTCCGATATGTACACCAAGCTGTCCACGGTACTTAACTCCGGCAAAGGTGTTCCGGACTTAACCATTATTCATGCGGACCGTGTTCCCGGCTATGTCAAGCAGGGTGTACTTGAGCCTATGACAGCCGTAACCGCTGCACAGCCTGAGATCAAACAGGAGAATTATCTGCCGCAAGCATGGTCGACAGGCACAATTAACGGTACTCAATATACAGTTCCTCTTGATATCCACAGTAACGTAATGTACTACAACAAGGATCTGCTTAAGAAATATGGTGCTGAATCGTTCCTTGATGATAATGTGGTAACCATTGATGAAATGCTCTCCTTAAAAGGAAAGCTGGCTGAAGGCGACTACGTCGTTAATGATGCACTGCTGGGCTGGGTTATCCTGGCACAGATCCAGAACCTGGGTGGAGATATTCAGGAGAATGGCAAACCAGCCGTTAACACTCCAGTAATGAAGCAGGCCTTCGAGGATGTGAAAAAAATCAACGATGCGGGACTGATGACCCCTTTTGGTGAAGACGGATACCTGATGTTCCAATCAGGCAACGTATTGTTCTCCACAGACGGTACTTGGAGTTCTACTGCACATGCAAAGGTAGAAGGCTTGAATTTTGGAGTAACGAATGTATATTCGCCAACACCAGATAAGTTTACCAACAGATCGTCCTCCCACTTGTTCACAATGATGAAGAATAAAGACAGATCCGAAGAAAAAGTAGCGGGCATCGGCAAATTCCTGGAATTTATCCGCGAGAATTCAATCGAGTGGGCTAAAGCAGGACAGATCGTAGCCAGTAAGCAAGTCAATGAAAGCCCTGAATTCAAGAACTATATGCAGTCCTTCTTCACTTCCAGTGAAAAAGAAATTAAATCCCTGTACATTTACACCTATGAATACTATCCGTACATTGCAGAAGCTGTAGATACGTATTGCGGGGACATTGTACGCGGTAATGTAGACATCGATGAAACCCTGCAGACCATGCAGAAATTTGTTGAAGACAAAATCACCGAAGGAACTAGCGGAGCAGCAAAATAACAGAATAGCGGAAATGATAGCATGAAGCAATGGGCCGTAATCCGGAACATTGCTTCATGTCAAAGGAGAAATGAATGCCTATGAAAAAGAAACTGAATCTCGCGCCTGCCTTCTTTGTCGGTCCACATGTTATCCTGTTTGTTGTTTTTATTTTGCTGCCGACATTCTACGGGATTTATGCTTCGTTCACCAAATGGAATTTGATGAACGAACCGGTCTGGGTAGGGTTGGATAACTATAGAACTATTCTTTTTGACAGCAAATCGACCTTCCATACGCAATTTAATAACGGCCTTAAGAACACGTTTATATTCGTCCTGCTGAGTGTTCCGCTGTTAATCATTATTCCATTGCTTGTTGCGGTGGCGCTTGAACACAAAAAAGTCAAAGGGAAAAGCCTGATCCAATCGATTATTTACGTTCCAGGCTTAATCTCCATATCTGCAGGGGCGCTGATTTGGCTGCTGCTCTTCAACAAGCAACTGGGGATGGCCGGCAATGTCTTTGGTTCGAATGTTTCCTGGCCGGCGCACCAGCCTTATGCCTGGATCCTCGTTATTATCATCACGATCTGGGGTGGGGTCGGCGGCAACATGATTATTTACCGTGCCTCTATCAGCGGTGTATCGCAGGATTTGTATGAATCGGCAGAGATGGACGGAGCCGGAACGATACGACGATTTACGAGTATTACGCTACCTTCGATCCGTTTCCCGCTGATTTACACCTTTGTTATGACAACTGCCGGGGCTTTCAACGTATTCGGGCAGCCTTTGATGATGACTGACGGAGGACCACGCCAAAGTACACATGTACTCATGATGTATATCCGCCAACTGGCATTCGGTAATGGGGAGTCCATTGCGGGTATGGCTTCGGCTATGGCTGTATTGCTTGGATTGGTTATCCTGGCCATCTCGGCTCTGCAATATTATGTAATGAACCGGAATGCGGCTTAATTTACGATATGGCAAGGAACCCAAAGTGGAATTTAAAAAGGCAGGTGTACCCGTATGTCCAATCAGATGACGCAGCAATACGATAAACGTCCCCGCGTCAAAGAACAGGCAGTGAAAGGAAAAGCCTCGGGGATCAGCATCTCGAAATATGTATCTTACTTGTTTTTGATCGTGCTTTGTATTATTTGGATCATTCCGGTTATTTTTGGCATCACGACTTCCTTCCGGTCACAGTCAGAGGTAGTCTCTTCCGGATTTAGATTATTCCCTAAAAAATGGATTCTTGAAAACTATACCGCAATTCTGGATAATACCTCAACCGCTCCTATACTGCGTTGGCTGATGAACTCGTTATTCATTGCAACGATGCATACTCTTTTTGTGGTTGTAGTTATTTCCATTACCGGTTATGGCTACTCACGGATGAAATTTAAAGGCAGAGATACACTCTTTTTCACTTTGCTAGGCATCTCGTTTTTCCCTGGCGTGGTGAATCTGATCCCTTCCTACAAAATTATTGACGCGTTAGGCTGGGTCAACACCTCGTGGGCGATGATTATCCCGGGACTGGCAGGCATGGGTAATATCTTTCTGGTCAGACAGTTTATGAACGGAATTCCGAAGGACCTTGATGAATCCGCTCACGTGGACGGTGCAGGACATTTCCGGATTTATTTCTCGATTATTATGCCTCTCGTCAAACCTGTATTGATCGTATGCGCCTTGTTCTCCTTCACCGGATCATGGAATGACTTTTTGTGGCCTGTAATCGTGTTTACGGATGTGGATAAAATGCCGGTTACTGCGGGGCTGTTATTGCTTCAGGACATTTATGGAAATTACCGTATGATCGGGCAGTTGATGGGTTCAGCGGTCTTGGCGATTATTCCAACCTTGCTGTTGTTTATGTTCGCACAGAAATACTTTGTCCAATCGATCAATCTGAATTCAGGTATTAAGGGTTAAGTAAATAGAGAACGGGTAAGGAGAGAGAAACAATGACTGTGAAGATGAGAATTCTATCAGATCTGCCCAAAAGTACAATCAATAAAAATATCTACGGGCACTTTGCCGAACATCTCGGCAGATGTATCTATGAAGGGATTTGGGTGGGTGAAGATTCTCCCATTCCCAATACGGATGGTATCCGCAATGATGTCATAGCTGCGCTGCGCAAGCTGGATATTCCCGTGCTTCGCTGGCCGGGCGGCTGCTTCGCCGATGAGTATCACTGGAAGGACGGCATCGGCCTTCCCGAAACGCGCAAGCGGATGATCAACACCCACTGGGGCGGCGTAGTCGAGAACAACCATTTTGGCACGCATGAATTCTTCCGGCTCTGTGAGCTGCTGGAATGTGAACCGTATATTTGCGGTAATGTCGGCAGCGGCACTGTTCAGGAGATGTCCGAATGGGTGGAGTATATGACCTTTGACGGCGAATCTCCCATGGCAGGATTGCGGGCCGAGAATGGGCGGGAACAACCGTGGGCACTGAAATATTTTGGCGTCGGGAATGAGAACTGGGGCTGCGGAGGCAACATGCGTCCGGAATATTATGCCGACCTGTATCGCCAATACCAGACGTATGCGCGTAATTATGGTGACAACAAGCTCTACAAAATCGCCGGAGGCGCTAACGTGGACGACTATAACTGGACGGAAGTGCTGATGCGCGAAGCCGGACGGTTTATGGATGGTCTGAGCCTGCATTCTTACACGATTCCGGGAAGCTGGGAAGAGAAGCGTTATGCACTCGGCTTCGATCAAGGCGAATGGTTCGAAACGATGAAGAAATCCCTCCATATGGACGAGCTGATTACCCGGCATTCAGCGATCATGGACAAATATGATCCGGAGCAGCGGGTAGGATTGATTATAGATGAATGGGGAACCTGGTTCCTCAGTGAACCGGGAACGAATCCGGGGTTCTTGTATCAGCAGAATACACTGCGTGACGGGCTCGTGGCCGGGATTCACCTGAATATTTTCCAGAATCACAGTAAACGGGTGCAAATGGCGAACATTGCACAAATGGTCAACGTATTGCAGGCGCTGATCTTAACCGAAGGCGATAAAATGCTGCTTACGCCTACTTATCACGTCTTTGAGATGTACAAGGTGCATCAGGATAACGAGCTGCTTGAGGTGGCTTTTGAGAGTCCGGTGTACAGCATGGGCGGAGAGTCTCTGCCTCAGGTAAGCGTGTCTGCTTCCCGGGATGCTGCCGGCAAGATTTACATTTCGCTCTGCAACATCAGCCATGCGGACAGTGCCAGCCTAAGCATTGAGATGATCGGCACTTCGGCAGGAAGCGTATCGGGCCAGATTCTGACCCATTCTGACCTGAATGCCCACAATACCTTCGAAGCACCGGAAACTGTAGGTACGGCTCCTTTCACGGAGGCTGCACTGAAGGACGGAGTGCTGGACTGCCAGCTGCCTCCGGCATCGGTTGTTGTCCTTACCCTGGAGTAAAAGAACGATATAAAGGAGAAACATTATGAGTAGGAATAGAGAATACAGCAATCCGCTTGTGGAGCAGCGTGCGGATCCTTGGGTCTATAAGCATACGGATGGTTATTATTACTTCACGGCTTCGGTGCCGGAATACGACCGGATTGAAGTACGGCGGGCCAAAACCATTGAAGGCCTCCGGGATGCCGTACCTGCTGTGGCCTGGCGCAAACATGAGACCGGGCCGCTCAGTGCCAACATCTGGGCTCCCGAGATCCATTATATTCAAGGCAAGTGGTACATTTACTTCGCGGCTGCCCGGACTACGGAGACCAAGGAAGGGCTGTTCGATCACCGTATGTACGCACTGGAGAACGAATCCGCGAATCCGCTGGAGGGACACTGGGTGGAGAAGGGCCAGGTGAAGACAGCCTGGGAGTCGTTCGCTCTGGACGCAACAACCTTCCAGCACAAGGGAGTGCTCTACTATGTATGGGCACAGAAGGACCCGGATATTCCGGGGAATTCCAACCTGTACATTTCAGAGATGGAGAATTCGTGGACACTGAAAGGCCCGCAGACCATGATATCCAAACCGGAGCATCAATGGGAAATTATCGGATTCAGTGTCAACGAAGGTGCGGCCGTACTGAAACGGGGCGGCAAAATCTTCATGAGCTTCTCGGCCAGCGCCACGGACCATAATTACTGCATGGGGCTGCTGACAGCTGACGAAGACAGCGATCTGCTGGATGCCGCTTCCTGGAACAAACACCCTGAGCCTGTATTCCAGACCAGTGAAGTGAACGGACAATATGGTCCGGGTCACAATAGCTTCACGGTTAACGAAAATGGGGAAGATGTGCTGATCTACCATGCGCGTAATTACAAGGAGATCACCGGAGACCCGCTCTATGATCCGAACCGCCATACCCGCGCCCAGGTGCTGGAGTGGAATGAAGACGGCACGCCGAATTTCGGAGTGCCGGTGAAGGATGGCGGGAAGTAAGGAAGCAGATGTAGGTATCATAACATTGGTATATGAATAGCTATTAGGCAAAGTGAAAAAAGTGTCCTGCCAGCCCTAATTAGGGTTGCGGGGCACTTTTTGCTGTTAAAAGAAAATATACGAATAGACTAAAAAATAAAATGAAGTCCTAGATTAGGGGGATAAAATTGTATACAGAGAAAAAAATATTAGACCGGAAAGGGCATTAATCTAACAGGCAGTTTATTTGAAGGTGCATTCCGGTGAACCGTATCATAAGTAGGGGCAAGTTTTTGGGTACACGCTATGCAAGCTGCTTAGTTAATGGAGAAATGGACCCAATCCTTCCCTAGGACCGCGTTCATTTTATTGAAGAAAGATTGAGCTCGTGTGTTATTGATTGATGTTATCCAAGTCATATTGGCGAATCCCTGATCTACGCAATAATTTTTACATGTCAGGTAGAGCTGAGATTCCAGTTCTGTATCTCTAAAGGCTTCTTTGACGAAGAGGTCGTTCATGACAGCAATTTTATCTGCTTTCATAGTGCTAAATGTAAAATAGAGTGTAGCAAAACCAATGAGTCTGCCATTCTCTTCTGCAACGAATTGGATACCTTGTTGTGTGTCATAAAGAGTTTGAATCAAATGATGGACCTTATCGATAGGCGGACCAGGATTTTGATAAAAGCCGACGATATAATCATACATCAATTCGGTCAACCCGTTTAAATCTTCAAGTGCTGCGGGTCTTATTAAAGCTGACATAGCGAAACCTCCGTAATTTGTATTTTTTATAATTATACATATAAATGAATATAAATAATACAATTTTATTTTGTTTACACTGCAAGTGATGTACAGAAAAACTTGTCATTACAGACAGCGCGGTGAACCGTATCACAAATAGCGGCAAGTTTTTATAAATCCGTGGACAGGGGAAAGTACCAGCCAATAGTAGCATAGCGAGAAGTGAGGCCAGAAATTTACTGGGTATTTGTCAGAATGTATAGATGATTGTAAATAAAGGTGAAGCACCATATCTCCAAGTTTGCTTAAATGAGAGTTCGGCGATTTAAATGGGTGTACAAGGAATTCCCCGCCAAGTGGCACGCAAAAGCTGATCGGCTCCTCGCCTTTTCCAATATCGCCGTTAGCCGCTTCTTTTGTTCGATGACCCTAAGTTCTTGCTCGGAAAGGATTAAGTAGTTACAAAAAGGGAAATTAGCAGCTATGAACAACTGTTAATCTCCCTTCTGTAGCCCTGCTATTCGCTTGCTTCTTTTGCCGACATATCGTCCCAGATGTTCTGGAATTCCTGAAGCATTTTTTCTTTCCCGATCTTCTTGCCGATATAAGACTGGATTTGCGTGGCCATTTGCGAGGTGTTCGCTTCGTAGCCGGGGTACAGCTGCCATAACCAGGGGAGCGTCTTGCCTTCCTTGATATAGGACAGAATCTCTCCAGACAAGGGACCAAGCTGAGCTTCGGTCGCCGGAATGCTTCGGAACGCCGGAATGAGCTTGGCATCATCCACGATGAACGCCTGGCCGGTGCCGGAAGAAACGAGCCACCGTAGAAAGGCTTTGGCTTCTTCCTCTGTTCTTGAGTTCTTCAGCACCACCCAATAATTCGCAACGCCAACAGGAAGCTTGTTCATGGCCTTGGCATCATCGTTGATCGGCATCGGCAGGAATCCGATATTGAGGTTCGGGTGGAGCTTGTCGAGCTGCAGCTGCGTCCAGGTTCCCTGCTGCATCATGGCGGCGCGTCCGTTCGCAAAGTTGGCAACCTGTGTGTAATAATCCGTCTGCAGCGGATTGGGCTGGCCGTACTCGACGGTTAAATCTATCAGGCTTGTCCATTCCTTAAATATCGTATTGTCCGTCAGAGCGGCGCGGCCATTCTTCAATCGTTCAATAAATGCGACCGGATCTGGCTGCTGGGCGAATGCGGTGTTTAGCAGATGATTCCCCAGAACCCACCACTCCGCATAGCCATTCTCAAAAGGACGGATGTTGGCCGCCCTAAGCTTGTCGGCCGCTTCCCGCAGCTGCGTCAGCGTGGCTGGTGTGGAATTGATGCCGGCTTGTCGGAACAGGTCCTTGTTATAAATGAAGCCCCAGCCCTCCAGGGCGAGCGGCATACCGTAAATCTTTCCGTCTTTTGTAATAGCCGGCTTGGCCAATTCAAGCATATCGCCCACCCATGGCTGGTCGGACAGATCTTCCAAATACTCCTGCCACAACTCGAGATCGGTATAGCCTGCCACAAAAAAAATGTCTGGCTTGTCACCGGAGTTGAACTTTGTCTTGAGTCCCGCACTATAATCACAGCCGCCGCCGCATGTATCAACTTCAATGTTCACGCCGGTCTCCTCCTGATACCGTTTGACCAGGGTGTCCAGTTGTTCGGCCATTTCGACCTTGAAATTGAAGATCTTTAGAGTAGGGCCCGGCTCTGCGGCGGCACTTGCCGGGCCGGAGCCATTCACAATTTGGTTATTGCTCCCCCGGCACGCGGTGCCAATAACGGCCAGGACCAGCAAAAGGGCAGTCAAGGTCATGGATTTAAGCTTCATGGCATATCCCTTCGTTAATCAAGATGGCTGCACATCCAGTATAAACGCCATCCCCCAAAAGAGGAAACAAGCCGTTGTTCCTGCAGTCAGGCTTATTAGCGCGGCCAGCGTTCCTCCTTGCCCATCAGCGGTGTGAAAGGCTGATGCGGCTCGGTTTGATACCAATAGGCGACCGATGCCACATCATCCTGGCGTTCGAAAAGCCCCTTCTTGTACACGCCGATCTGCTGAATTGTTACTTTCAGATCCTCCTGGAACCGGATGGGATCCAGAATGTGCCAGCGGTAAAATCCCCGCATGGGCGGCGCATCGTCATTGTGGTACAGATTATGGACGGCTTCGTCATGGCTGGAATAGTAGGGGTAGCCCATGTATGGCGTGCAGTACGTGTTCTCAATCGTCTTCCCGTCCTTTTGAGTCGCAAAGCTCCAGGCACCGCCGAAATAATCTTCAGTGCCGGTGCCGCAGATGGTCGGATACTCCTCGTCGCCGTCGATATACATCTTGATCTCGCCCTCTCCCCACCAGTAGCGTTCCAGCGTGGTAAGTGCCATGTAGGTTCCGACGTACTGGCCGCGGCCTTTGACGTTGTCGAGAAGGATATAATCCTCCGCTTTATCGGTGATCCGCTGCCGCTTCCATTGCGCATGAAAGTAAGCCGTATCTTCAGGCAACTCGTCATGCAGGCAATAATCGATCTGATAGAAGAAGGCAGGAATTGACGCTTCATGCTGGTTCTCGATTTCAATTCTCGCTGTGCTCCGGAACGGCATCGGAAAATAACAGTTGAATCCTCTTGTGGGATTTACAACTATCGGCTGGGAATTGACGGTGCAGCCTCTCCCGAAGCCATTGCAGAAGAAGTCGCCCAGTGGACTCTCAACAGAAGGCTCCGTTTCATCGTCCCAATACATGCGCAGCACCAGATCGCGCAGAACAAAAGTATCCGCCTCGGTATGATCAGTCACCGTAATCCAGATGTGCTCGATAATGCCAGGGCCGCTGATCTCAGCCAACGTTATCGTCGCTCCGGGCGCCACGTCCCGGATACAGGGCGAGCCTTTGCGGGAGGGGCCGAGAGGGCCGGAGGCCATTCCTCCCTTTCCTTTTTCACCGTGCGGATTCTCTGCGTTGATGGCCCGGCTTCTGCCGGTCTTGATCAGAGGGAGCGATGAGAGTCCTCCCTGAAACGGGTTCATATTCATTTGTTCTTCTCCTCTCGGTAATCAGCCTTTGACGCCGCCGGCCATAATGCCTTCCATGATCTGTCTCTGGAAGATGGCGACGAATATAATGATGGGCAAGATGAT
The DNA here is from genome assembly GCF_001909055.1 of Paenibacillus helianthi. GTDB lineage: Bacteria > Bacillota > Bacilli > Paenibacillales > Paenibacillaceae > Paenibacillus_AQ > Paenibacillus_AQ helianthi. The sequence goes on along the minus strand of NZ_LVWI01000035.1, from coordinate 103,396 downwards.
GATCCAGCCCATAGCACTAACCAGATCCCAGGGCACCGCGTACATATTGTCTCTAAGAGGCAACTGTGTAATGGCCGTCGAGAGCACAGAGATGCCATTGGAATAGAACAGCGGTGTAAAAAAGTTGTTCAGGCAGGTGATAAAGTTGACGATACATACTGTTGCCAGCGCCGGTCTCAGGAGCGGAATCGTGACATAGAACATCGACTGAAAAAAGCCGCAGCCGTCAATAGAGGCGGATTCCTCTATGGAGACCGGAATATCATTCAGATAGTTCTGCAGAATCAGGATGGTGAACGGAAGAATACCGCTGATATACAGGATAATCAGGCCGGTATACGTATCGTATAAATGAACGCTGCGCAGAAAGTCATACAGCGGCCGCGCGGTCACCACATCGGGAATAAGCATGGAGGCCAGCAGGAAACCGACGGCAATGGATAATCCTCTGGTGCGGAAACGGGCAAAACTGAAGGCAGCCATGACGGAGATGATCATACCAATCAGGATGGATAGCCCCACAATAATTGCGGTATTCCCTATTTTGGGTAACAGGCCCACATTCTTGATCAGATAACGGTAGCTGTCCAAGGTCGGATGGACCGGCCAGTACTTGACCGGTTTGGAGAATAGCTCTCCGGCCGGTGTAATGGATGAAATAAAGATCCACCACAGCGGAAAAAGAATAAGAAAGGCGACAATGGCAGCCAATCCCCATATGGTCAGGGTCAGCGGCACAGATCTGGAGTTTTTGGGGATCATAGGATATCGCTCCTTAATAGTCTACGCGTTTGGCTGCCGACATACTGAGCCCGCTGAGTACAGCCATCACCAGGAACAGCACGACGGCGATCGAAGCGGCGTAGCCGGTATTCAGATTCGTAAACGCTTCGGTGGTTACCCGGTAGGCAATAAGTGCGGTGCTCTCACCCGGCCCGCCGCTTGTCATCGCGTATACCACATCAAAGGAAGTAATGCGCCACATGGTGAAGAATATGCTGAGCATCAGAATGTTTCTGGAAATAAGCGGAAGCGTAATGCTGAAAAAGGAGCGGATGCTTCCGGCCCCGTCAATTTTGGCGGCCTCATACATGTCCGAGGAGATGAATTGCAGACCGGCCAGCACCAGAATGGCGAAGAAAGGCAGGTCCTTCCATAGGTCCACGGCGATTACGGCGCTGCGGGCTGTATTGGTGTAGATTAACCAGTCCAGATTGAAGGAAGGGGCGAACCGGCGGATAAAGTCATTGATCAGACCATATTCGTTGTTGAATGCCCATTTGGACGCCATGGCGATCACGACCATCGGCATGGCCCAGGGAAGCAGTACGATGGTTCGGAGTACCTTTTGTCCTCTGAATTTCATATTGAGAATTAGCGCCAGGATGATTCCGAGCACAATATGGCCAATCATCGATCCCACGACGAAAATGGCTGTAAACCGGATAGAGGTAATCATTTTTGAATCGTGGAAAAGCTGAATATAGTTATCCAAGCCGACAAACTTTCGGATGCCCTGCAGCAGTTTGACCTCAAACAAGCTGATATGGAAGGTTTCGATAATGGGATATATAGTTGTGAAGATCCGGATCAGCAGCGCCGGCAGTACAAGAATCCAGGCAATCATCCAATATTTTTTGCTGGCATACATATAACGCACCTTCCTCGCAGGATAGCCATATCCGTAGAATACGGGCGGCACAAGCAGGCATCTACAGATCCGCCTGCTTATGCTGCCGGGAAATGGCCCTGATTATTTGTAACGTTCAACGGCTTCCTGTGCCTTTTTGCAGAAATCATCCAGCGTAATTTTGTCTTGGATGTAGTTCTGAAACAGCGTTCCCATCTCGGAGATGAACTCCATCGTCTGCGGCAGCATCGGACGCCCATGCACTTCGTTGGTGGATTGGATCTCGTTGTAAATCGTTTTGATGTCTCCGGTAACCTCTTCTTTGGCCGCGACATCCGCTCTGGCCGGATAGCGGTCAAAGTTCTTCCAACTGTTCAATTCCCCGTCTTCGCTGGCAGCATATTTCAGGAACTTGATGGCAGCGTCCTTGTTCTTGGAAGCCGAGTTCAGGACATAACTCCAGGAATCCGTGAAGATGCTCCGTTTCGCAAATTCCGGCATATTGATCATATGGATCTGATCTTCACCGTAGCGGTTCGCCTGCTTGTAATCCGTACCGGTTCCCCACATGAAGACCGAAGCATATTTGCCGTCGATGAACTTCTGGTTCATCTGTTCATATTTGTCCGCAATTTGATCCACCGGCGTAACCTTCCAGGTATTGGCCATGTCGTACATGAATTTGACCGCCTTGCGGCTGCCTTCATTGCTCCAGTCAAAGTAATCGCCCCCGAACAGATTGACGAAGGTCGCGATTTCGTTGAAGACATACGTCTTTTCCCAGGAGCCGCCGTATCCGTACTGACCGTCTTTGGTCGTCGCTTTCAGAAATTTCACAAAGTCTTCTTCGTTGTTAATGGAAGTCATGCCTGCGGCATCGAGCTTCTTCTGATCGACCCATAGGCCAAGATAACCGGTATAGCTGGGGACGCCGACCAGATCACCTTTGCTTGAGGTCAGCATATCCTTCATATAGCCCTGCGGCAGCTGTTTCAGGACATCCCCGGTCAGGACTGTATCCTGCAGCGGCTCCAGCCAACCGGCATTTTTAAAAGAGGTTGCCATTTCATCATTGATCTCAAGAATGTCAACGGTATTGTCACCCGAGGAAAGTATCGTCGATACCTTCTGCTGGCGGGTATCCGAATCGGTCGGCGCGGCGACCCAGTTGATCTTCACACCACTCTTTTCCTCCGCTTCTTTGAGCCAATCCTGAAATTTAGGATTCGTGGATTGAATGGTATAGAGGGTAATCTCATCCTTTCCTGCGTTTCCGGCATCCTTTGTTCCGGACGTCGTCTCGTTTGCCTTGGAGCCATTACTGGAGCAACCAGACAGTGCAACCGCGATGGTTAAGGAGCCGGTCAAGAATAGGGACCACAATCGTTTCATACCATAACCTCCCTGTTTTGTTTTTCTTGTAAGCGCTTTACACTATCAGTATAGCTGCTGCCATACAAGCGAAAAACAGCCGTAATTGATCAAAAATGTGTAAAATCGTGATATGGGTCATATATCCATTTCAGCACCGGGGCCTTTATTGACCTTCCTGCAAGGCGGTGCTAGACTGTTAACCAATTCGTAGAGCGAGGGGGACCGCCATGAAATTCCGCCGTAGCATCCGCTATAAGTTGAGCATGTTCCTGATGGTCGCCATCCTCCTGCCGATCACCGCATCTATCCTGATTTCCTACTTCTATACCAAGCACTCGTTAAAGGAAGACGCTATCCGGGAAAATTCAAACACGGTACGGCAAGGGACTACGAGCTTGAGCAATCTGCTCAGCGGGATGAACAGCATTTCCCTGTACGTATACAACAATATTCAAATGCCAAATAGCCTCTATAACATCCTGAATCGGGGCTACAGCGATTTTTTGGTCGAGATTAATATTTACTCCGGTCTCCATGCCATTGAACAGTCGGCCAAGGATATTCAGCAGGTCTATCTCTACTCCGACCTGACCCATCAATCCTGGCTGCTGATCAACGGCTATCTGAAGCGGACGGCGGGCAACGCCGGTCTTGACGGCCACTTCAATCAACCTTTGGACAAAAATGATCCCTATCTGGAGCCGCCCCACCAATCGCATAATTACGGCATGGAGGAATTCCCCTACAGCCCGTCCAACACGGTGTTTACCATTCATCGCCCGATCTACCGGGCACCGCTCAAAGAGAGGGTCGGCATAGTATCCATCGACTTCAAGCTTGACGGCTTTCGTAATATTATGAACATGCTCTATGACAAGGGAGAAGAAAACATCTATCTGCTGGATGATACCGGTACCGTCATTTATGCCTCCGAGGAAAGCCAGATTGGGCAAAAACCGTCTTATGCCTGGCTGGAGCATGCCCGCTACAGCTATGGCTCCGGCCATTTTTACTGGAATGAGAACGGCGGCTTCCAAGGGATTGTCGTCTTCGAGAGATTTGAGCAGTTCGGGCGGACCTGGATTGTAGCCAAGCAGATTCCGGACAGCTATCTATACAACAACGCGTCACGCGTGCTTCGTATGAATGTGCTTGTCCTGATAAGCTTTCTGGTCATTTCGATTGCGGCAACGCTGTACGTGTCGCTTAAGCTAACCACCCCGATCAAGAAATTGACCGAGTCGATCCGGCGGATCAAATTGGGGAAGCTGCAGTTTGATGTGGATTCGGAACGCAGCGATGAGGTCGGGGTTCTTGGCAGCGCGATCAAGAATATGGTCGATACGATCGACAATCTGATCATGCGGGAACTCCGGCTGGAGCTTGCCAACAAGGATAACCAGCTGAAGGCGCTTCAGGCTCAGATCAATCCGCATTTTATCTTTAATACCCTGCAGTCCATCGGATCTGTGGCTTTGCACAACAAGGTGCCCAAGATATACGAGCTGACCTCCTCGCTGGGGCTAATGATGCACTACAATATGAATACCGAGGAGTCCATTGTCCCTCTCACCAAAGAGATTGCTCATGTTGAGGCCTATCTGGAACTGCAGAAGCAGCGGTTCAAGGAACGTCTGCACTGCACCATTGACATTGCCGAACCTTCCGCTCTGGAACTGCTTGTACCCAAAATGATCCTGCAGCCTCTTGTAGAAAACTGCTTCAAACATGGATTTGAAACGATGCAAAATGCCGAAATAGACATTAAGCTGGAAAGCGGCGAAGATGGGCTGACTATTTCAATCCGGGATAACGGGCTTGGCATTACACCGGAGAACCTGGAGCGGTTGAAGCAGCGCATTAAGCAAGAAGCCTCCGGAGGTACGGTGGGGGGCAGTATCGGTCTGATCAATGTGATCTCAAGACTCTCTTTGTTCTTTAACGACGAGGCTGGGGTATCGATAGGACAGGTCCAGCCTTCGGGCTTTTATGTAGTTATCAGAATCCCGCAACGAAAGGACTGCAGGCTCTATGAAAGTACTGATCGTGGATGATGAGACCGATGTAAGAGATTCAATCCGGCTTCTGGTCCAGTGGGAAGATTTTCAGATCACCGATGTGATTGAAGCTTGCGACGGGGCAGCGGCTATGGAGCTGATTCGAAGTGAGCAGCCGGAGATTATTTTTACGGATATGAAAATGCCCAATGTGGACGGCCTCACGCTTCTGCAATGGATCGGGGACCATGCGCCTGAATCGAAGAGGATTGTGATCAGCGGCTATGACGATTACACCTATATCCGGAAGACGATGAGGCACGGCGGACTTGACTACTTGCTTAAGCCGATTAACCGCAATGAACTGCTCGAAGCACTCCGCAATGCGGTGGATACGTGGCTGAAAGATGATGAAGCGCGGCTTCTGAATATCCGCAGGGATGTCGAGATCAACAAAACCCTGCCTATGTATTGGGACAAAATGCTGTCAGGCGTTGTTTCACAGCCGGATGGCTACTCTATCGTCGCTGATGAGCTTCAGGCATCCTTCGAGTGGTCCGCCGTTCGGGAATGCCAGCTCGTGATGCTGATCTCTGATCCGCTGCCGCGTACTGTACTGGAGAAATTCGGAAGGAATATCGACCTTCTGTATTTTTTAATGCTTAACATCTGCAATGAGGTTATCGGTTCTTCCAGGAATGGATATGCCTTCAAGCATGCCGATCCCAATTATGGTATCCTTCTGCTGCTGACTGGTGATTTTGGGGGCAACAGCAGGAAGCTGACAGCCATCAATGAGGCGTTGTACCATGTGCTTGGAGCACGCTTTCATTTTGCCTGCAGCGGCAGGGTCTCCTTCCCGCAGGACATTCACACCGGATTTCAGCAGATGCTGCACACAGCCCTTTCCGTTTCCTTTCTGGGACCGAACACCTGGATTCACAGTTATGACGATATTCCTGCCGCCACCTCCGACAAAAGAATCGTCTTGGCCGATTACAGCAGCTCGATTTCGGCCGCTATTCACAAAGGGGAGCAACGCCAGATCAAGGGCGCCGTCGCCAATTGGGTACAGGCGATTGAACAACTGCATGCCGTGACCTGGGAACAGTTGAAGTACTGGCGGTATGAATTTGAAATGCTCCGCAGCCATTTGCTGCAGGACACGGACCGTGCCGCAGGCGAAACCGCCCGGACTTCCTCCCAGTGGCTGTTTCCGATCGGGCCGGACGGCCGGCTATCGTTGGAGGAATGGCAGAAGGAATGGACGAATGCTTTTCTGGAAATCGCCGAGGTTCTGAAAGATTCCCGCTTACAGGAATATGACGTCATCCATTCGATCAAGCAGTACATTGACCTTAACTATATGCACGATCTGTCGCTCCAGGAAATCGCAAGCCAGTTCTTCCTGAGCCGTGAATATGTCTCCCGTCGATTCAAACAGGTGTTTCACGAGAATCAGTCCGAATATCTTGAACGGGTCCGCATTGAGAACGCCAAAATCCTGCTTATGAACAAACAGTACAAGATCGCTTCCATCGCTGAGAGGGTAGGATACCCGGACGGTCGTTATTTCAGCAAAATCTTCAACAAGCTAACGGGCATGACCCCGCGGGAGTGGCGGAAGGAGGCAGGGGGAGAAGGTGGCGGAGAGTAGTGCGTAATCAAACAGGACTACTTAAAGCCCGGAATTGTTGTGCTTTCAGAGAAACATCCCCTCTCGCACAAAACGAATCACATCTACCTTCCGTTCCGGGTGTACCTGGAGGTAATCACCGAGGATAATGGTCCATCCAGGTGAAAGCTTTTCAAATCAGGGTCCCTATCTAGGTATCCAGGAGAGTATATATTAGTCCGATCAGGATCAATAACTTGCCCCTTCAGCTAGCACGGTGAACCGTATCACAAGTAGGGGCAAGTTTTTTGATGGGAAAATCGGAAATTTCTTTATGGAAAGTGGTCCGGTACCTTCCTAATGATGAGTTTTATTTCGCGCTTGTAGAACGATTTCTCCCCTGTGCGATACAACTATTACAAGTATTGAAAAATATAACAATGATATTTGGACAATAGTTGATACATGGACGAGTATTGACTATCAAGGCGGTAAAATCCATGGCGGCGATGGGCAGATGGGAAATGAAGGATTCCTTGCTTGCACAGATGCAAACGATCGTTTGGTCTGGAGTATTTTTTTGGATAATACAAATCCTATCAAGAAATTGAGTATAGAAGATCAAATATTAGTTGCAATGAATGAATATGAAGATATGAAGATATGAGGATTGAAATCAATTTGGATACCCTTGTGGATATTAAGATGATACAGGTCAAGTAAGCGGTTTTAAGCTAATAGGCAGGTTAGTGAAACCATAAAGTTTTCTCTAACGTATAACCATTATTCAATTTTTTCCAACATTGGATCATGCGGAGGTGAACTTAACTGGAGCATTTTTATGACTTGGTTCTATTGGCATTCTCGATCGCTCTCATCTATTCCTTAGTGTCAATTCCATTCACCTATTTTTCTACACAAGAGATACACTGGGGTTATGAAATTGCTCCAGCCGGTTCAACCTGGTTTGTAGCTGTCAGACTGTCGCAACCGAGCAGCATTCAGCGGTGGATAGTACGTACCGTCAGACGAAGAGAAGCGCCAGATGAAGAGGACAAGGGTCCTTCCCCACATTGATATTCCATACTTTCAATTAGGGAGGACAACGATGAAAAAGATTTTACTGCTCCAAAAATGGGCTAAGCCCATTCTTGTCATGTTGATTGGAGTTATTCCAATCATTGTGCTCAGCGGATGTTCGGCCGCATCCCAATCAAACTCGATTAATGTCGATTCAGCAGGGATATTTAATCACTTTTCAATCTTGATTAAATTTTTCGCGAATGAATTTCACGGAAACTACGGATTATCAATCGTGCTGCTGACTTTTATCATCAGACTTGCGATCATGCCGCTCATGATGAATCAAACCAAGAAGCAAATGGACATGAAAGAAAAGATGGCCGTCCTCCAGCCGGAATTAACTGCACTTAAGGAGAAGTATAAGAACGAAGCTAGTGCGGATGTCAAAAAACAAGAGCAAGCCGAGATGATGCAGCTCTACCAGAAACATCAATTTAATCCCTTAAACATGGGGTGTTTACCGATGCTTCTCCAGTGGCCGATCACCCTTGCATTTTACTACGCCATTCGTCGTACTCCGGAAATTGCAGCTCATGATTTTCTGTGGTTTAACTTGGGGACAACAGATATGATCTTGCCGCTTATTGCCGCTGCGGTGTATTACGTTCAGTTCCGCGTGTCTCAATCCGTTTCGGCGCAGGTTCAGCAAAATCCAAATAATCAAATGGCGTTCATCGGATTGTTATCACCGATTATGATGGGTGTATTTTCATTTCAGATGCCCGCCGCGTTACCACTATATTGGGCGGCTGGCGGTATATTCATTATCGTGCAAACGATCATACTCAATAAAATGTACAAGAAGCCAAATGCAGCAAGTAAAAACCTACCCACCAGTGTAGAAGATTTATAAAATTGAAACACAAGCCCCCTCTGCCAATTTGGCGGAGGGGGCTTGTTCAATTAATGTTCGGCGTGTCTACTTCAAAAAACGCGGTCATGGCATCGGGGCATTACAAGACGCTGTTACCCCTTTTTTGTTCTTTCCGCCAGCTTCGTAATCGACTCAATGTCTAGATCGGTTAATTGATCCAGAAAATGTTTGCGTATGGCCATGGAGACGATGGGACGGGCATCATCTAATGCTGATTTTCCAATGGGAGTGATGATGACTTGAACACCGCGATCTGCGTCTAATGGCTTCCTCATCACAAGCCTGCGTTTTTCCATCCGCGTCAGATGATGTGACAATCGACTCTTATCCCAGTCCATAGATTCTGCCAGCTCCTGTTGGCGAAGGCTTCCGTCCCCCAGAAGGTCTAACCGATCCAATACTCCATAATCGCCCTCAGATAATCCGGTGTGCTCGGACATCTCTTTAATTACGCGACCGAAGATGGTGTGAAAGGAGCCTTTCCATTTATACCATAATTGAATTTCTTCTTGGTTCAGTTCGATCTTATCCATGGGAATATAATAGCATAGTTGACGTGTCAACTTCAATATGTTACATTTGCATTAGGTTGACGTGTCAACCTAAACTGATATTGAGAAGAACAAGAAAGGAACATCTATTATGAAAATGAACGTAAGTACGTCTACTCCAGTCATTTCGGTAAAGCCGGTAGTGCTGTCAGTCCTGGGTCGTGGCGAGGATTTGCAAGTACGGGTATCGGCGCCAGCGATGGGGAGTCAATTGCCTATTATTATTTTTTCGCATGGCTTTGGTAATTCATTGGACGGCTATGGTCCGTTAGTCGACTACTGGACTGCTCACGGCTTCGTAGTCATTCAGCCCACCCATCTCGACTCGAGGACGCTGAATCTTCCTCCTGGCGATCCCCGTACACCATTAATCTGGCTTTTCCGCGTCGAGGACCTAAAGCTCGTCCTTGACAAACTTGATTTTATTGAAGCTTCCGTACCAGGTCTAAGCGGACGTCTCGACCGAAGTCGTATCGCTGCAGCCGGACACTCGTGGGGAGGTCAAACGGTGAGTATGCTGCTTGGTGCGCGCGTTCTCGATGCCTACGGGGAACTGAGAGAGGATATGTCCGACTCGCGTATTAAGGCGGGCGTATTGCTTGCAACGCCCGGACTGGGCGGGACTGACTTGACTCCGTTCGCTGCAGAGCACTTCTCATTTATGAACCCGAGCTTCTCCGACATGAGGACGCCGACCCTGGTGGTGACGGGGGATCATGACCAATCCCTGCTGTCTACTCGGGGACCGGACTGGTTCACCGACCCCTATTTCCTGAGTCCGGGCAGCAAGAGCTTGCTCACCCTCTTTGGGGCAGAACACTCTCTTGGCGGAATTGCAGGCTACAACATCGCGGAGACGACGGACGAGGACCCCGAACGAGTTGCCTTGCTCGGGCAACTCACGTGGTCTTACCTTCGCGATGTGCTCAATCTCGACGATTTCAGCTGGCTGGAAGCCCAGAAGGCTCTGAAGGAGGACGCCAATCCGTTAGGTCGCATCGAATCCAAGTAAGAACCTAAAAGGCGTGATCAAAGCGAATCGAAGAAAGGGCCATCCCGCAAAAGGATGGCCCTAAAACTTGCCGTTACAAACAGCACGGTGAACCTTACCATAAGTAACGGCGAAAAAAGGGAGTGTGCGGACACTCCCTTTGAGCTAATATTGTCTGTTATCCAATAATACTTAATTTGCCGTCTTATTGACAAAATCAATCTCATTTCTGATCCCTTTATGGGCGTCATTCCACAGGCCCTTTATCAGGCGAATGCGCAGCAGGCATGTGTTAGGGTCTTCGTCGTTATTGGCTTCGTTATACCACCCGGCGAATATTGTGCGCAGCTTTGTCATCATCTCCGCGTTTTTCTCGTCACATACCCAGCCCAGGTTTTCACCGATACCATCGGCCGTAAAGTTTTCGACGATGATGCAAACGGCGACTTCGGGGTTTTGGGCGATCTGCTGCATCTTGCCTGAGGTCGCGTAAGTGACGGTGTAGAACGCGCCGTCCTCATAATAGGCGTCCACAATGCGGGCGGCGGGACGGCTTTTGCCATTGGCCCCCGGTTCAAGTGCTATGGTGGACAGAGTGATCAGGCCGTCCTTGTTACCCACTTGTTCTTCGAGCAGCTTCATGGCTTCGTCGTACTTGCTCATTATATTACCTCCTAAAATGTCGTAAGGCATACAATATTAAGCTTATCATTGTAAAATCTTAGTGCATGTGAAGAATAATACGAAAAAATATTAAATCGCTATCATAATCCTCTGCCCGACTTAGGGTGGAATTGCCGCGAATGATATCCCCTTAGGCAGTGGAAGAATTAATTATTCACTGTGGAGCGGAGGGGGATTCTTTATGTCTTCCGTATTTTGAGAGGATTTTGAGAGAAGGATCTTATAACATGCAGGGAGGGTATGTATGAGCCAAGGAAGAGGGGAGTAAAAGTAATGAATCAGAAGAGTACGTTTCATTTCACAGGAAAACAGTGGGTATCGGTCATTTTAATTTTTATGGTCTCTATCTCATTATTTGTTTTTCCTGTGCAAGCGGCAGATCAATGGAGTCAATATGCCAAGATCGGACAAGCAGGCAATAAATTTCTTGGAGCGTTTTCTAATCCGTACAGTGTAACGGTAGACAGCAGCGGGAATGTATACGTGGCCGATTTTGAAAACCATCGCATCCAGAAGCTGACGGCCGCGACAGGCGTGTGGAGCGAGTGGAAGAAGGACGGCGGCGGATCAGGCAGCGGTCTGGGCGAGTTTGCCAACCCTAGCGGCGTGGCGGTAGACAGCGGTGGAAATGTATATGTGGCGGACTATTACAACCACCGTATTCAGAAGCTCACGGCAGCTACAGGGGTATGGAGCGAGTGGAAGAAGAGCGGCGGCGGATCAGGCAGCGGCCTGGGAGAGTTTAGTTATCCCCGCGGCGTGGCAGTAGACGGCGACGGGAATGTGTACGTGGCGGATTCTAAAAATCACCGCATCCAGAAGCTGAATGTTGCCTCAGGGGTGTGGAGCGAGTGGAAGAAAAGCGGAGGCGGGACGGGCAGCGGCTTAGGCGAGTTTAATGAACCCTCTGGCGTGGCAGTAGACGGCGACGGGAATGTGTACGTGGCGGATTCTAAAAATCACCGCATCCAGAAGCTGACGGCAGCTACAGGGGGGTGGAGCGAGTGGAAAAAAAGCGGAGGCGGAACGGGCAGCGGCTTAGGCGAATTCAATCAACCCTCTGGCGTAGCGGTAGACGGCAGCGGCAATGTATTATATGTGGCGGATTCTAAAAATCACCGCATCCAGAAGCTGGATGTCTCCTCGGACGTGTGGAGCGAGTGGAAGAAAAGCGGCGGCGGATCAGGCAGCGGTCTGGAAGAATTTAATAATCCCAAGGGCGTGACGCTGGACAGTAGCGGGAATGTGTATGTGGCCGATTCCGGAAATCACCGCATCCAGAAGCTGACGGTAGCTGCGGGACTATGGAGCGAATATGGGTATCAGGGAGCAGTTGCTGGCACAGGTTTGGGCGAGTTTAGTTATCCAGCCGGTATGGCGGTAGACAACCAGAATAATCTGTATGTAGCCGATTTCGATAACCACCGCATTCAGATGCTGGATGTCGACTCGGGCGTGTGGAGCGAGTGGAAGAAGAGCGGCGGCGGATCAGGCAGCGACCTGGGAGAGTTTGATTCTCCAACAGATGTTGCTGTAGATAGCAGAGGAAATATGTACGTTGCAGATCCGTATAACCACCGCATCCAGAAGCTGACGGCAGCTACAGGGGTGTGGAGCGAGTGGAAGAAGAGCGGAGGCGGAGCGGGCAGTGGCTTGGGCGAGTTCTGTTATCCCGGTGGCGTAGCGGTAGACAGCAACGGGAATGTGTACGTGGCCGATTCCAGTAACCACCGCATCCAGAAGTTGACGGCAGCTACAGGGGTGTGGAGCGAGTGGAAAAAGAGCGGCGGCGGATCAGGCAGCGGCTTAGGTGAGTTCAATGAACCGTCCGGTGTGGAGGTAGACGGCGACGGGAATGTATATGTGGCGGATATGGGAAATCATCGTATCCAGAAGCTAACGGTAGCTACAGGCGCGTGGAGCGAGTGGAAGAAGAGCGGCGGTGGAGCGGGCAGCGGCTTAGGCGAATTTAATGAACCATACAGCGTGGCGGTAGACGGCAGCGGCAATGTATATGTGGCCGATTCCAATAACGAGCGCATCCAGAAACTGACGGTAGCTACAGGGGTATGGAGCGAGTGGAAGAAGAGCGGCGGCGGAGCGGGCAGCGGCCTGGGCGAGTTTAACAGTCCACTCGGCGTGGCGGTAGATAGCAACGGGATCGTATACGTATCCGAATTCAGCAACCACCGCGTTCAGAAATTGAAAATCGTGTCTGTCCCTTCGGACGCGCCGACTGCAGTAACGGCTGAGGTAGCGAATGGCGAATCGCAAGCCACCGTGAGGTTTACAGCCCCGGTTAGCAATGGAGGCAGCGACATAACCGGCTATACCGTGACCTCAAGCCCGGGGGGCTTGACGGCTAGCGGTACAGGCAGTCCAATCACGGTTACCGGTTTAACGTACGGAACGACGTATACCTTCACTGTCGTTGCAATAAATGGCGTAGGGAGCTCGGCCGCTTCGGCTCCTTCGAATAGCGTCACGCCGACAGCATCGACAGCGCCTGCTGCGGTACCTGACGCGCCGACTGCAGTAACGGCTGAGGTAGTGAATGGCGAATCGCAAGCCACTGTGAGGTTTACAGCCCCGGTTAGCAATGGAGGCAGCGACATAACCGGCTATACCGTGACCTCAAGCCCGGGGGGCTTGACGGCTAGCAGTACAAGCAGTCCAATCACGGTCACCGGTTTAACGTACGGGACAACGTACACCTTCACTGTCGTTGCAATAAACGGCGCAGGGACCTCGGCGGCTTCGGTGCCTTCGAATAGCGTCACGCCGACAGCATCGACAGCGCCTGCTGCGGTACCTGACGCGCCGACTGCAGTAACGGCTGAGGTAGCGAATGGCGAATCGCAAGCCACTGTGAGGTTTACAGCCCCGGTTAGCAATGGAGGCAGCCACATAACCAGCTATACCGTGACCTCAAGCCCGGGGGGCTTGACGGCTAGTGGTACAGGCAGTCCAATCACGTTTACCGGTCTAAAGTACGGGACGACGTATACCTTCACCGTCGTTGCAGTAAATGGTGCAGGGAGCTCGACCGCTTCGGCTCCTTCGAATAGCGTGACGCCGATTGCGCCTCCAACCGCGCCGGGCGCACCGACGGGCGTAACCGCCGTTGCGGGCAACCGTGAAGCGATTGTGACCTTCACCGAACCGGCCAGCAATGGAGGCAGTCCGATCACGGGTTACACCGTCGTGGCAAGTCCGGGCGGCATAGCGGCAACGGGTACGGGCAGTCCGATCAGAGTGACCGGCTTAACGAATGGCATAACCTATACGTTTACGGTAATTGCGACCAACAGTGGCGGCAGCAGCACCGCTTCCGCCGTTTCTAACGGCGTAATACCCGAAGCTCTTCACGTTGACAGCGGTGGAGACACCTCGCCGCAAGGAAGTGCGCCGGCCCAGCCAACAGCCAAATCTGATGAAACGGCTGCTATCGTTCTTGTTAACGGCCAAACGGAGAGTGCAGGAACAGCAAAGGTAACAAGCGTAAATTCACAAACGGTAACAACCGTCACGATTGACGAGAAAAAGCTGGAAGATAAGCTCGCGAAGGAAGGCCAGCTTGCCGTAGTAACGGTTCCGGTGTACACCAAATCCGATGTCGTGATCGGAGAGCTCAACGGACAGCTAGTCAGGAATATGGAAATGCGGCAAGCGATATTGGAAATAAAAACGGATCAAGCGACCTTCCGTTTACCAGCTGAGCAGATCGACATCCAAGCGATCTCGGAGCAGGTAGGCAAAGCGGCAGCACTGCAAGATATTAAGGTTCAGATTGAAATTGCTAAGCCCAGATCGCCGATTCCATGGGTTCCAAATGAAGCTGCAGAAGGAACGGTGGGAATTGTCGTTCCACCGCTTAATTTTACGGTAAGAGCTCTTTATAAGGACACTACCATTGAAGTCACTGAGTTCAAAGCTTATGTTGAACGTACAATGGTTATTCCGGAAGGTATCGATCCTGGTAAAATCACGACTGGAGTCGTCATTGAAGCGGATGGAACGCTGCGCCATGTGCCGACAAAAATCGTACTCCTGAACGGCAAGTATTATGCCAAGGTGAACAGCTTGACGAATAGCAGCTATTCTGTGATATGGCATCCGCTTGAGTTCAAGGATGTAGAACGGCACTGGGCTAAAAAAGCCATAAACGATATGGGATCACGCAAGGTCGTCAATGGCGCTGCCAAAGGTCTCTTCAATCCTGACCAGGACATTACGCGTGCGGAGTTTGCGGCCATCCTGGTTCGCGGTTTAGGACTAAAACTAAAAGCAGGGGTACCGCCTTTCAGTGATGTTGATCGGAAGGATTGGTTCGCCGATGCGATTGGGACGGCATTCACGTACAACCTGATCAGCGGATTTGATGATGGCAGCTTCCGCCCGAATGATAAGATGACACGCGAACAAGCGATGGTCATTCTGGCAAGAGCGATGATCATTACCCGGCTTGAGGTGATGGATCACCAGATGACAAAGCAATTACCAGACTCTTTCACTGATGCGGAGACGATATCGACTTGGGCTAAGAGCGGGGTTTCCGACTGTTTGAAAGCCGGGCTTGTTTCGGGACGAAACAGTGGTGAGCTGGCTCCTAAAGCCTTCATAACAAGAGCGGAAGTCGCGGTTATTGTTCAAAGACTTCTGCAAAACTCTAATCTAATCGATAATTAAATAGTTGCCCTAATCGAAATATCCCTCGACCGATAGAATCCGGTTAGAGGGATATTTTTCATCCAGCCGTTATAGCGTGCAAGGAGAGCCTTATCATAAGTAACGGCAAGATTTTGAGTTTTTCAGCAAAGATTTGACGATAGAAGAACCTTTGCAATAATCTACTAATTGCGTTAATAATCGAATATTATATTGGCAGATTAATAACGTAATGTCCAAAGTAAGGGGGAAGTACTATTGAATCAGTTTTTATGATAAGTTAATAATCCTCATGTATCGTCAAAAATCACAAGTGACGGCGAAAGATATTGTTGTGGGAATGGCTGCTAAGGTCTAAGGTCTAAGCTCTTATGCGGCTTTTTCGTCCAGTAGTACTTTACCCAATCATGGAAGCACGTGGTTCAACCTTGCATATACAAAGTGAAGCCGGAAAAAGCGATGCTGCATCGTCATCAGTGGAACTGATGGCTGGACAGTGTGCGGTGGTGCAGTGTAATTATGAGCATGGCCGTCAGTTCATCCGTTCCGTTCTGGGCGAGCCGTCTGGGCTTGGGATTCAGGCGCTATACCGCGGTGAGCGTCTGCGGCTGAACCGTTCTGAAATCGTGCAGCGTGTTGGGTGCTGCTTTTGGGATGACGGATTATATGAACGAATGAAGGTTGCCGATTATTTGACCTTTTGGGGACGGCTATACACCACTCGGATGCCGGCCAGTGAACTGTTGACGCTGGTGGGGCTTGAAGGCCATAAAGAAATTATTCCTTCACCAAATCAGAAGTTCATTGCGGTCGTAACATGTTCTAATAAAAGTGAATTCGTTCAAATTATGAATGTTGAAGAGGGAAGAATAAGTCCAGAGCTAGTAGAATCAGCAAGAGTCAAATATGGTACACAAAAAGGATTAGATACATGGATTCGCACAGATCATGAGAATTATAGCTATGCTAATCATTTTGTGTGGAAAGACAATGATACCCTAGAGTTTGAGGGCTCCCTTGCCTACCAGGATACTGAGATTATAGAAAATGTTAATGTAGCGTATCAGTTTAGTAAAAAACTAATAGAGATAAAGGGACTTCATTCCGTATCGGAATGAGGCAATACCCATACGCTGTACCCATTCGAGGGGGACTTTTGCAGATCCACAGCAAAAGTCCCTTCCATCGGTTCGGCAGGGCAGGTCTAGCCCGAATCCAATCTATAAGCAAAAATGTAAGCAATTAATTCGCATATTTTCGTATCTGATGAAAAAAATAACAATGATTTTCCGTAAAAATTCTTTTATAAAACTAACGTATGATGTAAGATGTATTCTAACCTTCTTTAATGCGGTGAACCGCAAAATCAGATGGAGAGAAAGGGCTGAAGCACATGAGCATTACAGAGAACGTGGCACTGGCGCAAGAGACCTTAAACCCCTTTGAAATTGTGCAAAAACAGATTGATGAAGCGGCTGCCTATTTGCAGCTTCCGCAGCATATTACCGATATTCTGAAAAAACCGAAACGTGTGCTGACCGTCAACTTTCCCGTCAAGATGGACGACGGCAGCGTGGTCGTCTTCGAAGGTTACCGTTCCCAGCACAACGATGCGATCGGTCCGGGAAAAGGGGGCATTCGTTTCCACCCTGACGTTACGCTGGACGAGGTCAAAGCATTGTCGATGTGGATGTCCTTCAAATGCGGCGTTGTGGGTCTGCCTTACGGCGGCGGCAAGGGCGGGGTTATCTGTGACCCGCACAAGCTGAGCAAAGTCGAGCTGGAACGCGTCAGCCGGGGCTATATGGAGGCTATCGCCGATTTCATCGGTCCCGATAAAGATATTCCAGCGCCGGATGTCTACACGACACCGGAGATTATGGGCTGGATGATGGATACATACAGCCGCCTGAAGGGCGTCAACACGCCGGGCGTCATCACAGGCAAACCGCTCATCCTCGGCGGCTCCAAAGGACGGAATGAAGCAACGGCACAAGGCTGCGTGTACACAGTGCTTGCTGCGCTTAAGGAGCTGGACGTATCTCCGGAAGGCGCAATAGTTGCGGTGCAGGGCTTCGGCAACGCCGGACGGATTGCGGCTAAACTGCTGGCCGAACAAGGTTGTAAGGTTGTTGCGGTCAGCGATTCGAGGGGCGGATTGTATCAGGCGGAGGGTCTTGACTTGCCGAGAGTCTTTGCGCTCAAAGACCATGCCAAGCTGGCTGACTACGGCGAGTCTTACGTGATTACTAACGAAGAGTTGCTGGAGCTGGATGTCGATATCCTTGTCCCCGCGGCACTGGAGAATGTGATTACCGGCGCCAATGCAGCCAACATCCGGGCCCGGATCATCGCCGAAGCGGCCAACGGCCCGACCACTCCGGAGGCGGACAAAATTTTGCAGGAAAATGGCGTGCTAGTCATTCCCGATATTCTGGCAAATGCAGGCGGCGTCACCGTATCGTATTTCGAATGGGTGCAAAATCTGGCCAACTACTACTGGACGGAAGAAGAGGTGCTGGAGCGTCTGTCGCAGCGGATGTACGCTTCCTATGATGCGGTCCGTGCCTTATCCCGTGAGCACGGTACCAATCTGCGCACCGCTGCTTTTATGATTTCCATTAAACGGATTAGCGAAGCGATGAGTGCCCGAGGCTGGATCTGATCCAGCATATTATGAAATGGAGGACACAATAACCATGACCCAACCTATTTCCATCGGCATCGTCGGCTACGGCAATCTCGGACGTGGCGTCAAGGCGGCAATCCGGCAAAATCCTGATCTTCGGCTGGAAGCGATTTTTACGCGCCGCGATCCCCACGCGTTAGAGACGGGCACACAGATGGTGTCCATTAACGATATTGAGGCTTATCGGGGAAAAATTGATGTGCTGATCCTATGCGGCGGCTCCGCAACCGATCTGCCGGAACAGGGCCCGGCTCTGGCGAAGCTGTTCCATACGGTTGACAGCTTCGATACCCATGCGCGAATTCCAGAGTATTATGCGGAAGTGGATGCCAGCTCCAAGGCGGCGGGGACTGTCAGCGTCATTTCTACCGGCTGGGACCCGGGACTGTTCTCACTGAACCGTCTGCTGGCAGAAGCCGTGCTGCCGGAAGGCAGCGAGTTCACCTTCTGGGGCAAAGGCGTAAGCCAGGGTCATTCCGACGCCATCCGCCGTGTTCCCGGAGTCAAGAACGGCATCCAGTACACTATTCCGCGTGAAGAAGCGGTGGCGCGCGTACGCAGTGGGGAGAACCCGGTGCTGGCTACCCGCGACAAGCATCTGCGCGAGTGTTATGTAGTGGCTGAGGAAGGCGCAGACCGCGAGGCGATTGCGGAGACGATCCGCAGCATGCCGAATTATTTTGCCGATTATGAGACTGTGGTTCATTTCGTGAGCGAAGAGACGCTGGCTGCCGAACATGGCGCAATGCCGCATGGCGGCCATGTTATCCGAAGCGGGCGGACCGGGGAGGGGAATACGCAGATCGTCGAGTTCAGTCTGAAGCTGGACAGCAATCCCGAATTTACCGCCAGCGTGCTCGTCGCCTATGCCCGCGCGGCCTACCGTCTGGCGCAAAAGGGAGAGTCCGGCGCGCACACCGTCTTCGATATCCCGTTCGGCCTGCTCTCGCCGAAATCGCCGGAGCAGCTCCGCAAGGAACTGCTGTAACGTTAGTGGAGATCCTAGTGGAAGAAAGAAGTTCGTGCAGGAAAAATCGCAGAATCAGCAGGATGTGCATGAGCTAAAAATGAGGAAGCTTAAGCTAGGTGTAGCTTGAGCTTCTTCTTTTTTTGTTGCCGCAAAGTTTTATTATACAGAAAGCAGCACAACGGCGAAGAGCTGGAGTGTGATGAGGAGTTATCATATCGCATTAAATGTCTGGAAGACGATATCCCGTATATGGGATTTTTCCATGATATCTACTCGTGTGAAGACCCCTTTGAGTATGAGGGCCTGCACGAAGTATAGGCAAAGTCGTCGTTACAAGAGCAGAGCACAGCACAGGTTAACGGCCTTACGTTCCGCTCTTATTTGCATTCACTCATTCTTTTGCGCCTTCTCATATTCCAACTCGGGTCAGCTTGGAAAAGTCGGACGGCTTCACTTTTAACCCTTTGCAGAGGTCGATAATCAAGACTATTGATTTTAAAATTCAGATACGTGGTTGTAATATTCGGAAAAAACTTTTAGTTTAACCTATATATCTTTAATAATATAGATTGTTGGAAAATCTATTAATAAATATAATAGTAGCAAATATAGTTAGCCAGGAAGGGAAGCTTATTATGATTCCATTAGACGACGTAGACAAATGCTACCCATTAATAAATGAGCGAGCACAACGTTTTTTGAGCGAGCAAGAACTGAAGCAATATCGCTCCCTCCCACAAAACGAGGTTGAACACCAGCTTAAACTGTTGCTGGAAAGTCCGATTGCCCACTTTACCGTTGTAAATGAAGTCTACTTCAGAGCGCGTTGGGCAGAGGTTTTTGAAGCGCTGCAGTTGGGAGATGACCTGACATTATTGGAGGTGGCTTCCGGCGATGCAGATATGGTTCCCCAGGTCATGGCACGAACCCATCCAAACAGTACGTACATAACGGCCAATATGAATAAAAGCCTCACCACCAGTTTGCTGCAGAAAACGCTGGGCCTTCCCCTGCATATGAAAGTCATAGAGGAAGATGCAGCTTATCTCGAAAAACATCTGCCTTCCGGGTCAGTGGATCTTATCGTTTTTCAGCATGCGGTCAATGATATCATCCAGGCGATTTTGTGCGGACAGGCTGGAATCGACACCATCCATACGGATTGGATGGAAACTTTGCCGGCCATGATCAAACTTCTTCAGCAGGAGGTTGCCTCAGGTACACTCGAAGTTCATGCCATGCAGCCTTTTATCACCTTGATCCACACTTTATTGAAATCTCTGCGGACAAATGGCATTATCGCTATGAATCATTATATGTTCCAATTGGACCTTGACTGGGGCTACCCGGTAGATTTGTTTGAGAATATCATCCCCCTGACCAGACGCTGGTTGAACGGGATTCAGGGCTGCGAAGAGATTTTTATTCCCGGTTTTGACCGGCAATGGTGGATCTTTTTGCAAAAAAGATAAGGATGCTCCACAATAGTAAGAACAGCCCCTGGAGATTTTTCCTGGGGCTATAATTTTGCTGTAAAAAAGGACCAAACGGTAAGGGGGATTGGCTTTAGGTCACGAATATGATATATGTACCAAAAATTGCTTGAGCCGGTTTTAAGCATATTGGCAGGATAGCACATTCAACAGAAGGATAAGCAGGATATATAATGGAATTATTATATTGCGATACTTAACAAAAAACGTACAGTTCTTGCAAAGCGATGTCATGAAAATATTCCTATAATTTTATTAGAGAGGAGGTGCATAGTGGATAATCTTAATGCCTTTGAGAGTGTAGTGGAATACTTGGAGAATATTATACCGACTTCAGATGAGGTTGATTATAGTGTTATTTCTAAAATTGCAGGTTGCCCTGCTCCATTATTTCAGCGTATTTTCACATATATTTCAGGAATTTCAATTAATGAGTACTTAAGGCGGCGGCGATTAACCCTAGCGGGTCATGATTTAAGAAATAGCAGTGAAAAAATCATCGACATAGCTACAAAATATGGTTTCAATTCTCACGCTTCTTTTACAAGAGCTTTCAGGGAGCATCACAATGTTTCTCCCTCTAGTGTTAGGAAGGACAGAGAGAAACTTAGTGATCATCCACGCACCTCCTTTACAAACATTAGAATTGTAGGAGGTAAACGAATTATGGCAGAGCTAAAAAAAATCGAGTATGCACAATTTGGAAGTCGAAAAATTGTGGGCATGATGAAAATGACCTCATTTCAAAAAGCAGGAGAAGAATGCTGGGGTTCAGCAATCAAGGAAGGCGTTTTTGATAAAATACAACAAGAAGTTGGAAAGTGGATTTGCAAAGATATTGATGACTATATTGGACTTGGGCATATGAGTAAATTTGAAGGGAAAGATAATTTTCAATATATCATTGGTAAATATGTAGAACTTGATGCACCTGTTCCAGAAAATATGTATGCAGCAGATATACCCGCTGGAACGGTTGCTAAGATATGGATTGAAGCCGACTACCTTAACGATATTATTGATAGTGCATACTTAATTTGTTCCGAAGCAATCGAGAAAACAGGATACAAAATTGACTTTGGAAATTTTTATTGGTGTGATGTCTATACATATGACCGATACTGCACACCGCTGGAAAAGGGACAGAAGATTATTCTTGATTATTTGTTGCCTGTTATCAAAGATGAATAGCTGAATACCGTTCAGCTGACGGAGACGACAGTCGAGGAAAATGAAAGAGGGCCATCCCACAATGGATGGCCTTTAAATTTTCCGTTACCGATAGTGCGGAGAACCGTACCACAAGAGGGACAATATGTTAATGCAAGTCTTAAGTATTACCTTCTTGTGGTAATATAAGTAAGTCAGAATGTATTCTGAATTTCGGGAATTAAAGAGTCAACTTGAATATGAGCCATTAATGGATTGGAGTGGTTTAAGTGAATCAATTTCTTCAGATGGGAGCAAATACAACCTTAAGTGCCGCAAAAGGTAATATTACGATTAGTCACGAAATTTCTACTTTAATAGATATTTCATTAACAGCATTCCTTTTAACGGATTCCGACAAGGTACAAGGAGATAGCGGGGTCATCTTTTATAATCAACCAACAAGTTCCACAGGTGTAGCTACTCTTTTACCATCCGAGAAAGTGGGCCATACAAAAGTTCATAAAATTAATTTCGACATGGGTAAAGTCCCTCAAGGTATCACAAAAATAGCTATAACTCTGACAGAGGATCACAGCACGGGATTTTCGAATGTAAAGAATTTAACAGCCGAGATATGTACCGAAAATACGATTATTCAGTTATCACCATCCAGTTTCACGCACGAAAATGGAATCGTAGTTTTGGAATTATATCTAAGAGATGGTCAGACGAAGGCAAAATCAATCTGGCGCGGATTTGATTCCGGGCTTGAAGGGTTATGTAAAAACTATGGTGTTGAGGTTGAAGCTGATGAGCCAGACAAGCATTCCGAACCTCAGACAATTCAAAATCATACCTCAAAAGAGCCTGATTCGAAGTTATCAATAAGCCTTGAAAAGGTAAAGGGTAAGATAAATCTCGATAAAGGGCAAAAACCGGTTATTATTGATAAAACACCAGAAATCACGGCTACTGTATCTTGGAAGACTGGGACGGATTATGATATATATGCTTTAGTCTACACAAAGGATGGAAAGCAGATTGATGTAGCTATGTTTGGTGCGGAGGGGACACCTCCTCTCAAAAGTTTTGGTAACGGGACTGTGGAACATATGGGCGATGTCGGGAGAAGCAGCAAAGCAATGAAGACAGAGGTTATAAAATTAAGATTAAAAGATGATATTCTTGCAGTTGTTCCTGTGGTTTATTCAGCTCAGTCCAATGGAACCGGTTCATTCTACAGATATAAGGTGTCCATGAGTATAGATAATCATAATGGAACGTCCGTTACGATATCCGCCAAGAATGCCAATAATAATGATAAGATTTATACCTGTGTACCCGGAATACTTCATAATACGCCAGACGGCGTTATTATAAGCCCATTGGAGCTTTACAGTAGACCGAATTCGGAGTTTAGGCCTATTCTCAGGATGGGACCTTCAAATAGGGTAGAAGTTATAATGGATCAAGGGCCCTTAAATGATTATAAATAGTTTGTCGTAGTCTGAGTAAGGAAATGAAAAAAGCTCAAGCAGACAAGTGGCTTGGGCTTTTTTCATTAGGTTATTGCTTCTAGTACTGCCTAGTTGAATAAAGAATGGATTTTATTCTCTTGTCGTGCTAAACACTAATGAAATTGTCGTACCGGTCCCCAATTGGCTCTCTATTTCAATCTGTCCCCGGTGTTGGATCACAAGCTGCTTGGAAATTGCCATACCGAGTCCAGTACCTTGGATTAATTCATCCGTATTGGTACCGCGATAGTAGCGCTCGAATAGCAGTTCCTTCGTTTTTTTATCTATGCCTACCCCGTTATCTTGTATCTGGATTACAAATTGCGAAACGTTATTCTTAACTATAGAAACGTTGATCCATGTACCTTCAGGATTGTGGAGGGCAGCATTTGCAAGCAGATTCTCCAGAGCGCGTCTGAAGTATCTGGCATCTATCGGATAGGTAATCGGTGCTTCCGAAGCCTTATAATGAATCGGAACATTGGCGAATTGAGGATGCTGTTTCCACTTTTGTATGGTTTGATCGATGAATTCATTCATGTCTGTCGGGATGAATTCAAACGCAAAGGCATCGTTTTTCAACCGGTAGGTTAAAGTTAAATCGTTGATCATTTCATCCATATAAGTGGATTTCTCACGCATAATGGCTGCAAATTCACGGATTTCTGCTTGTGACCATTCATACGTTCTCGATTCCATGAGATGTGCATACCCCATTATGGAAGACAGCGGTGTCTTCAAATCATGCGACACACCTGCAATCCAGTCTTCTCTTGTGATCTCCAGCTGCTTACGAATATGCTCGTTCTTCTGTAATGTCTCTGTTAAGTGAGCTAAGGATTCTATCAATTCGGCATGTACGCGGAATCTTTCTTTTAAATGTCCAGACTGCTTACGGCTAAGAGGCATCCCATTGGAGTTAGGACTGGTCGGTTCACGTAATTCGCCCTTGGCCAAAGAGTGAAGCCAATCAATCATATGCAGAATAGGTGTCCCAAACCGGTGACCGTACCAAAGAGCAAGAAGCAGGAAGAGAATAAGAATCATCACAAGCAAAGCAGCAGATCTCCAGAAGAATACAGTAATATCTTCCTTATACGTATCGCCATTGACCCATGAAGCCACCGTTGTAGACAGAGGAGCATGAATGACCCAGGTGCTGCCTGCCGCAGAATCATAAACCGTAAATGATTGCATGCCATAACGTTCCGGATATTGGTTACGCAGCATCAAATCCTGAAGGCTATAATGATCTGGCGCTTCGCCCCTTTGTCCGTAACCTCCTAGTACCTTCCCATTCCCATCGAGCAGCTCGATCCAGCCATGGATATCATTAAGCTGCTGCTTGAAGCTCTCGTTCACTTCAATCTTGCCCGCTCTCCATGTCACTTGCTGCAGCAAGTTTTTTTTGAGCATGGCAATATCATTCTTCACTCCGTATAAGAGGGTATAGGTTTGTCCATCCAGCTCTTGAATCCATGCATATAGTCCGTAAGGGAAATCCTTCTCCGCTTTCCAATAGCTCATCAGCTCACCAGGAGTGTAACGTTCTGGTACATCAGCTGGAGTATGGTAAGCGGCAATAGTCTCTCCAGCCTTATCTATAACCTGTAGCCAGCCCCCCTGCTCGCGTACCTCGGCAAGAAGTTTCGGATCAAATTGTATTTTACCGTCATGATGGGTAATAGAGTCTGTGAGCACAGGCAAACTGGGCTGAATGGAGTCCAGTTGTTGATCAAGCCGCTCCAGCTTTACAATGCTTAAAGTAAATGTACCTAAAAATAGAACAAATAGTAGGACGCCGATAAACAGCAATTGCCTAATATATTGAAGGATAAACCTTTTCTTGATGTTCATCGCATTAATTCTCAGATTCACGAACAAGTTTGTAACCTAGGCCACGTGCAGTAATCAAATATACTGGCTCACTGGGATTGGGTTCAATGCGCTCGCGGATACGATGGATATGAACCATGACTGTATTGTCATCACTAAGACTTTGCTCGCCCCAAACTTGCTCGTACAGTTGTTTTTTACTGAATACCCGGTTGGGGCTTTGGCAAAAAAACAAGAGGAGCTGAAAGACCTGAGCCGGACAATCGACGGTGACATCATTCACGCGAAGCTCTCCAGCATATTCGTCCACTTGAAATGTTCTGTAAGTGTATATCCGGTTCATAGTGGGAACATCGGCAGTTTTGAGATACCGGCGCAGCTGTGCCCGGACACGCGCAATCACTTCTAGCGGATTGAACGGCTTCGTAATGTAATCATCGCCCCCAACGGCAAAACCGGTCAATTTATCAAAATCGCCTATCCGAGCCGTTAAGAACAGGATAGGGGCATCCGTTGTTTGCCGAATCCATGGACAGATCTCGAAGCCGTTTTGCTTCGGCAGCATAACATCAAGCAGGATGAGGTCATACTTGGTGGTTTGGCAGGCTAGTAAGGCCTGTTCGCCTGTTGTGGCCGTATCGACGAGTGGAAATCCCTCTTTATTTAACACGGTTTTCAATAGTTTTAGAATGGACGATTCATCATCCACAATTAGAATCTTTGATTGATTCATCGCTTCCTTATCTCCCTATTACAAAACTTGGTATCCATTTAAATATATCATTCATTTTGTTTCAGCAGCACAATATAAATCTTAACGGAACCTTAACTTTTCAATCTCCTGATTAATACAATCATAAGGTTTCGTTTCGCAGGTGTTAAACTTCATCGCATACACTTATCCGTGAAACCCATATAAAGGAGAGAAAACGGATGAACAATATCATTAGCAAAAGAAATCTGATGCTGCTTAGCCTCGCTGGCATACTGACTGTGGGCTCACTCGCAGCCTCGGCGTCGGCTGAGTCCGCCAAGCCTGAGGTTGTATCAGCAAACTCTGTCTCGAAAGGAGCAGTAGCTGCTGCTTCTTTCCGGCCGGACGAACTTTTAAAACTGCTGCAGCAAGAGAAATATGAACGTATTTATGGACAACTCGGGGCCGAATTCAAGAAGCAATTCTCGTTAAAGGATTTCAAGAAACAAGTCAACCTCAACCACAAGAACGTCACATCCTATAAACTGGTTAGTCATTTTCTTATAAACAATACCAGCTACTATGCTTGGAAGGACCCTAAAGGAAAAAAAACGATACAAGCTTTGTTTGACAGAAACAACAAGATAGAGGGCCTGATATTTAATACGATGCAGCAGTATCCTGAGACGGATGCGAAGCGTACTCAAACGACTTTTGAACTTCCTTTTCAAGGGAAATGGTTTGTCTATTGGGGGGGCACGAATGAGCTCATTAATTATCATTACGGGGCTGAGCAGCAGCGGTATGCGTATGATCTCATCGTGGTGAACAATGGGTTCAGCTATAAAGGCGACGCCACCAAAAATGAAAGCTACTTTGCTTTCGGAAAACCTATTCTGGCTGCCGCAGCGGGCAAAGTTGTGAAAATCGTCAATGACATCCAAGACAATAAGCCTGTCGGTAAGGAGAATACGGAGCAGATTGCCGGGAACCATGTCATTATCGATCATGGCAATGGAGAGTTCAGCTACTACGCTCATCTGCAAAAGGGATCGGTCAGCGTCAAAACCGGCGACGTAGTCAAGGCCGGAGATACGCTGGGTAAGTGCGGTAACTCGGGTAATTCCAGCGAACCACATCTTCATTTCGAGGTTGCCAACAGCGCGGAACTGTACACTACAAAGTCACTGCGCGTTCACTGGAAGGACGCCGATGATTATGAGCAAGGTGCCTATATATTAGCGCCCTAACCGGACTTCAGTACCGAAGAGTAGAAGATGATTCAATAATTTCAAATGTTAAAGGACGGCAGAGATGCCGTTCTTTTGGTGCGCCCAGCCATGAGGCAGTAGTAAATCATAAGTAACGGCCATTTTTTTAGCGTCTTCACATACCATATCCAGTCGGTTCTTTAATAGGTATATCTATCATGTGAAATGTGAATTTATGTCGAATCATGTTGAAAAAGGTGCCGGTAATTATCTCGTAATCGCTATATGAGCGCTTGGTTTCCTGTATAATTTACGAATATGCAGATAGTTGAAGCTGCTGATTCCTGATCGCAACCAATCCCTCACGAAAGAGAGCAGTGACATGAAATCCATCGCTTGGGTAACCGACAGCACCAGCACAATTGACTCTGAATTCGCCATAAATAACCATGTATATATTGTTCCTCTCCGTCTAATTGTCAATAATGAATGTTATAAAGAAAATATCGAAATCACCGCCGACCAGTTCTATGATAAAATGCGCCAGAATGACAAGGTTGGCAGTTCCCAGCCGCCGATCGGTGAGTTCGTAGAGTTATACGAGCGCCTGAAGGAAGAGTATGACGAAATTATTGCGATCCATTGTTCCTCCGAGCTTAGTGGTACTTTCCATACCTCTATACAGGCAGCGGATATCGCTGGAGTTACCGTAATTGGCATTGATTCCAAGGTAGGCGCTTACCCGATCCGTGAGATGATTCTGCGCGGCGTTCACTGGCAGCAGGCAGGTTGCTCTGCGCTGGAGATCAAGAGCAGAATCGAAAATATCATTGAAGAGATGTCTTTCTATCTGATCCCTGCCAGTCTCAGCCAGCTGCACCGCAGCGGTCGACTCTCTGGCTCTCAGCTTGTACTGGGCCAGCTGATGCGGATTCATCTGCTGCTGAAGTTCGATGAAGGCAAAGTTGTCGTTGTGGACAAAATCCGCACCTTCAAGAAGACGAAGCAAAAGTTGCTGGAGACACTCCACAAGGATATCTGGCGGATCCAGGATATTTGCATTATGCATGCCAACAATATGGAAGAGGCGCTGAGCCTGGAGTCGGCCATCAAGGATATGTCGCCTTCTGTGCGTACAGAAATCATGACTTTTGTTCCGGTAGTAGGTGTTCATATGGGCGAGGGAACGCTCGCGCTTTCATGGATTAATAATACAGCCCTTAACAGTATCACTGTTCAGGATAAAGTACTGGAGCCTATGCTTTGGGATTGAGTCCCGCTCGGCCAAATTGCTTGCATACAAAAAACCAGCAGGTCCCGGAGTGGGTCTGCTGGTTTTTTGCGAACCATGGGAGTCCAAATTAATCTCTTCGCCAGGTCATAAAAAATGCTGTTCTGGAATCAGAGGTAAAAATAGTCTATCATAAATGCTGATGAACATAGGTTTGAAAGCTGATAACAGATAGTACAAGGAGATTAGATGAATAATTCGATCAATATTCTCGTGGCCGAGGACGACAGTGACATCAGCCGGCTGCTGTGCAGCATTATTAGAAAAAGCGGTTACGTGCCACAGCCTGCCTTCTCCGGAACAGAGGCACTGCTCTATCTGGAGCAACGACAATGGAGCATGGTACTGCTCGATCTGATGCTGCCGGGAATGACGGGCGAGGAGCTGCTTAAATGGATCCGCGTGCGGGGTGGTGTACCAGTTATCATCATTTCGGCCAAGGGTGAGCAGCAGACCAAGGTATCAGCTCTGCGCGGAGGGGCGGATGACTTCATTACGAAGCCTTTCGATATCGAGGAAGTATCGGCGCGCATCGATTCCCATCTGCGCCGGTATGCGCAGATCGCTCCTCCGGCTGTGCCGAGCGTATTGCAGCATAAGGGATTGGTACTCGACCACGATTCCAAAACGGTTACGGCAGAGGGGGCGGAGGTTGCGCTGACCGTCCGGGAGTACGAGATTGTCGCATTGTTTTTATCGGCACCGAAAAAGGTATTCACGAAAGCCAATCTATATGAAAGCGTATGGGATGAGCCATACCACGGAGACGATAATACGGTCAATGTCCATATGAGCAATTTGCGGAGTAAACTGGCGAAGGCTGCGCCTGGCAGCGAATTTATCGAGACGGTATGGGGCATGGGCTATCGGCTGAAGCCTTAAGACATTCTTAAGAATTGGCTTTAGCCCCTCTTAAGTTTTCGTTTCTATACTTGGTCTATCACATAAGGGAGGCCAAGACGACAATGAACGAATATGTATTGCAAACGAATCAATTGTCTAAGAAGTTCAAAGGCAGCGTAGCGCTGGATAAAGTAAATTTGTCTATCCGCAAAGGCTCCATATATGGCTTTATTGGGCAGAACGGAGCCGGAAAATCGACGCTGATGCGCATCGTTACCGGACTTGCTTTTCCGTCCGACGGAAGTATCGAGCTGTTCGGAGCCAGCGATGAGCGGGCGTTGACCCAGGCCCGCAAGCGGATGGGGCTGATTATCGAGAGCCCCTCGTTGTTCCCCCACATGACTGCCGCCGAGAATCTGGAGGCGAACCGTCTCCTCCGGGGCATCCCCGGCAAAGACTGCGTCGCCAGGATGCTGGAATGGGTCGGTTTGCAGGGAACAGGCAGGAAAAAAGTGAGGAATTTCTCACTTGGTATGAAGCAGCGGCTGGGTCTGGCGATCGCCTTGCTGGGCGACCCCGAATTTCTAATTCTGGACGAGCCGACCAACGGACTCGATCCGATGAGCGTTATCGAGATGCGCGAGCTGCTCAAGCAGCTCAACCACGAACGAGGGATAACGATTCTGATCTCCAGCCACATTCTGAGTGAGCTGCATTTGCTGGCAAGCCATTACGGCATTATTCATCACGGCAAGCTGCTGGAGCAGCTCACTGCACAGGAATTGAACGATAAATGCCAGCAATACGTGTATATCAAAGCGGATAACCCGGACAAGGCAGCAACCGTTATTCAGAATGAGTTCCGCACAGCCGATTTCGAGGTGATGCCGGATGGGGCCATCAAGCTGTATGGCCACATGGAGCAGCCAGGCAAAGTATCGTCGACGCTTTTCTCCGCAGGCCTGGAAATCGAGCAGTTTATGCCGATGGGCGAAGACCTGGAGAGCTATTTCATGAAGCGGATCGGAGGTGCCGGGCATGTATAACCTGATCAGGTCAGAACTGTTCAAGCTGCGTAAGGACAGATCATTCCGGGTGCTGCTGCTCATAACCGCCGCTCTTTCACTGGTGTATCCACTGCTCTACTATTTTGACAATAAGTCGAGTGGAGATCCGCAATTTACAGGAGCCGAATTTCTGATTAAATTTATGGCAAGCAATGGCTATGTGATCAAATTCGGCGTAGCAGCGTTGGCCGGATTCTTCATCGCGAGTGAATATGCGACGGGTGTCATGAAGACGATCGCATCATCGGGCAACGATAGAGGACGGCTGTTCACCGCCAAGCTGATCGGATTCTCGGTCGGAGCCATGGCTGTCTCTCTGGTATTCCCGATCGTAAGCACGACCGAAGTTTCACTACTTTCAGGTTTTGGCCATTTGCCGGAGGGGGTTGACGCGTTCTTCATACCACGGGCCCTCGGACTAACACTGCTGTACACTGCAGGCTACGCGGCGATCGGGGCGCTGTTCACTGCCGTGTTCACCGAAAGCGGCAAGACGATCGGCTTCTCGATGATTTTCTTCCTTATGATTGACACGATTTTGGGGGGCTTGGGTGAGTACATCCCTTTCTTTACTACAGTGTATGATTATTCTATCTTCAAGCTGATGAACGATATCGGCAAGCCCAGCATCGACGGCGGCGATCTGCCGGCGCTCCTGCTTGTGCCATTGCTGACGATTGTCGCAGCCGGGCTGCTCGGTATTCTCGTGTTCCGTAGAAAGGAAATAAAATAAAAGTAAGAGGGGCGGAAGAGAGTTGCTTATCATAACGCTCATATCGGTTACGGTGGCGGCTCTTCTGCTTGCCCATCTGCTGCTGATGAGGCGGGAGCTGGGACGGATGACATCGCAGCTGCGCCGCTATAATGAGCGGACAACCGGTAAAAAAATAGACGTAACGCTATTTGACCGGCGGCTCGAAGCGCTTGCGGGTCAAATTAACAGCCAGTCCGACCTCGTAGTCGATGCAGAGGCCCGCAGAAGACGAACAGAAAATGAGCTGCGGCAGGCAATTACGAACATTTCCCATGATATTCGTACTCCGCTGACCTCCATCTTTGGATATATTCAACTGCTGGAAGCAGAGCCTATTACGCCCGAGGAGAAGCACGAATACCTCACAATCGTTAAAAATCGCACGAAACGGCTGCAAGCGCTATTGAACGATTTCTTCGAGCTGTCCTTAATTGAATCTTCGGATTATCAGCTTAAGTCCGAGCGGATCGAAATGACTGTCCTCCTGTCAGACATTCTGGTTGGTTTCTACGACCGGTTCAACGAACGGAACATTACGCCGGATATCCGGCTGCCGAAGGAAGCGGTGGCTATATATGCTGACGAATCAGCCGTGCAGAGGGTCGTTGAGAATTTGCTTATTAATACTGTCAAACATGCGGCCGGTCATGTGGAGATCTGCTTCGAGCAACGGGAGAAGACAGCCATGTTCAGGATCGTGAATGAAGCGAAGGAGTTATCCGACATCGATGTGAGGCTGCTATTCGACCGCTTCTATACGGTCGACCGCACCCGGTCCGCCCAAGGATCGGGACTTGGTCTTTCCATAGCGAAAAGTCTAATGGACAAGATGAACGGCTCACTGACAGCGGAGCTGCATGGGGGCAATTTAACGATGACCTGCCGTTGGAAGCTGTAAGGCGCAATGCCAGCATGAGCCTGTCATTTGCATCATTCGGTTCATCCACTTGTGATGCATTTCATTTCCTGATTTATCCATTATACTTATACTCTTGGTTAAAGTACTTCTATTTCCGGAGGTTTTGTGAATATGGAGCGAATCCGTGTAATTGAGATCCCACCTCTAACGGTCGTTAATTCGGGAAACATATCATCTATGGAGGATTTCGAAGCGTTTGACCAATGGTGGTCTTCTGTCGATGTCAAGCATTACATTACGCCCCGCGACTTTATGTGGTATAACGTCAAGAAAGGTTACTTGGAATGGTTTTTTGCGCTGCCAGAAGGATACAAAGATACAGGTGGATACGAGGTTGCCGATTTCCCTGGGGGATTATATGCAGTTGCAACTTCAAAAGATGCAGAGGAAGTGGCCATCCAGGAAACTAAAGCATCCATTCGCGCATGGGTTGAGACAAGTGGGTGCTTCGAAATATCAACAAGCGAGAATGATTCAGCTGAACGTTACGAAATGACCCATGTTACTA
This sequence comes from Paenibacillus helianthi, assembly GCF_001909055.1. GTDB lineage: Bacteria > Bacillota > Bacilli > Paenibacillales > Paenibacillaceae > Paenibacillus_AQ > Paenibacillus_AQ helianthi. The sequence goes on along the minus strand of NZ_LVWI01000035.1, from coordinate 70,985 downwards.
CACCCAAGGTATTCAAAGAGAAAATGGGCTATCATCTATCGGATATATTCGTACCGATTGTGGCGAAATGACAACACAGTCCACGTATTGCTTTCACTAATCAGCAAGTTTTTTGTAGAAAAGCTCGCAGGAGCCTGTGTTTACATCATGACGACTATAGGGGGGAGGGTAGTCACACTCCGGTCGAAACGATGCGTAAACAGGCTTCTGCGGGTTTATTTGTGTTACAGAATGATGTAGTAGGCAAAGAAAATTAATGCCGTCTATCGACTTTGTCGCCCCTATGGCGTACTTTGATGACTGGGAATTCAACAGCGACTGGGTGTACAGCACGGCATACGGTATCCTGAAGGATACGAGCGACCGGATCAGCAGCAGCCAAGTGGAAATTGTAGCAACGCTGGATAATGACTGGACTGATGATCAATATCAGGAGATTTACCAGGGAATCCGCGAGAATTACCCTGGCGTGAAGCGTCTGTCGTTCTTTTCTTATGGGGCCTGGCCTGAAGCCGAGCTGGCCAAAATCGATGAACGTACAACATGGCCGACACCGGACTGGACACCTCCGGGTGAACATGACTATCCGGCTCAGCTGCCAACAGGGTGGAAGGCAAGGAATATCGGCTCCATGCCGGGGAATGTTGTATACAATTCTTCCAAAAAGCAATTTACAATGAGCAGCACATCCACGGATATTTGGGGGAAAGCGGATCAGATGAACTTTGTCTATCAACCTGTGAAGGGTGATGCGGAGATCATTGTTCAGATGCGTTCAACTGAACGTATGGACGGCTGGGCCAAGGCCGGCGTTATGATTCGGGAGTCGCTGGGGCATGATGCAAAGCACGCAGACATGATGATTACCCCTGAGAATGGGGCAACCTTCCAGTATCGGAAAGAGACGGCGGGCAGCTCGGTTGACCAGACAACAGATGCTTCTGCTCCAAGCTGGCTTAAGCTGAACCGAAAGGGAAATACCTTCACTGGCGCAGTTTCGTCTGACGGGAAGCGCTGGACGAAGGCCGGAACCGTACAGATCTCGATGAACCGCCAGGTGTATATCGGTATAGCGCTCAGCAATCCGGGGGATGACGCGAAGAATAAGGCTGTGTTTGGCAATGTGAAGATCACCAATTAAGCCCTAATCCGCAAACATGAGGCCAACCACAACGGATAGCCTCATGTTTGCCGGTACAGGCATTAACTTTATAAATCACAAATTTACTTAAAGATCCGTTGCGAAAATTGATACAGCCCGCTGCTCCAAACTTTCCCTTCATGTCCGCCCACATCCAGATACCACGTGTGCGGGATATTCATAGTGTTCAAGCTATTATGGAAATTTTGGCTGACCCACAGCAGATTATCCGAAGCACCGCATGACAGCCACAGCAGCTTCAGCTGGCTGGCAACCTGGTAAATTAAAGACATTAAGTAAAAAAGCTAACCTAAAAAAGATTGACTAATCATTAGAAGATAGGTAGGGGCAAGGTTTCTGGGGGGAAGCTCGCAGGAGCTTATATTTACAGCATACCAACCACAGGATCAGGGAAGGTCATACTCTGGTCGGAATGATGCGTTAACAGGCTTCTGCGAGTATACTCAGGGTGAAGGAATTGATTGTACATTCTTAGGTCTGTAGAATCGTTCAGGGTCACTCATAGAACAGCAGCCGCTTGGCATAAGCGTTGCGGAAATCTGAGGGCGTCAGGCCGACGATCTTCTTGAAGGATTTCATGAAATTATGGCAGTCTGTGTATCCGAGCTGGATGGAGACTTCGCTGATGTTCTGATTAGTGTCGGCGAGCAGGAATTTGGCCAACTCCATCTTTTGCTGCAGAATGTACTGCTTCAACGAGATGCCGGAGATAGTGGTAAACAGGTGGGAGAGGTACTTATCGTTATATCCGAAGTAAGCGGCGATTTGCGACACCTTGATATGCTCGCTCCGGCTCCATTTTATGTAGTCCACGATATCGTTGTAGAGCTGCTCCTGTTTGGTTTTTTTGGACGGATTGGAGTCCGCATGGAACAACTGGTTGTACAGCTCGCATAAAATGACTGTCGCCATGTAATTGTTCAGCGTTTTATGATTGTAGCCCCGCACTGAATCCTGCAGTTGCTTCATCATTACGATAATTTTCTCCAGGCTCTTCAGGGTCCCATATTGGGGTAACAGAATGACGTTATCTTGCTCACTATGGCTGGAGGTGGCCACATCGGTGATGGTGATCCCGGACTTGGCCGAAAAATGCAGCCAGTAGAAGCAGCAATCGGATGAACGGGTTCCGTATTGTCTGGTAAGCGGGGGAAGTAAGAGATATTCACCCTTGGAGACTACAAATTGCTGTTTGTCACCCGCCAAATATAACACGCCCTCAGTCATGACAATAAGCTCGTAATCCTGCAGTACTCTGCTCAGGTGAACCCAATCGGAGGACGGGGCAACAAATTTGCCGGTGATCTCCAGATCAACCGGTGTATCCACATGCAGTTCAAAAGCAGTCATCTGTATATCCCCTTTTTCAGACTTTTATACACTTGCTAATACTCCAATTATTAATGAAACCCGGCCCGAAGTAAAGCGCTTACGACCTGAAAGGTTTAGGAAACATCTAACCTTTTTACACATGTTCAAACTTGAAATATACTAATTCGAAAGGAGAAGCTTCAAAAAAGACGATCTGTTCTTACACGGAATCTTTATCAGGCTACTCCAAAGTTATCATTACAAATGATAATATATCGGTTGAACAGAATTGCAGTTAGCAATGAGGAAGACTTCGAAGCATCCGGTCGTGTTACTTTACAGATACTACTGCACACCAAACGAGCATCGTCTATATAGACGATGCTCGTTTGGTGTGCAGACTATGAAGTTACGGAGTGTATTGCTGTACGATCGAGATCACCTTGCCATCCTGAACCGTAATGTGGTATGGGGACTGGCTGAGATCGATGATGTCCTTTTTGGCGAATTCCGTCATGAACTTGTGAAGCGTAATGGCTTCATTCCATTGTATATCCAAATCCCCCGGTTTCCCTGTATGGTCGTAAATCTGCATCGTTACCGTAGCATTATCAGCGATGGGGTAGGAAGTGAGCGAGTCACTGTCATTCACAATATAGTAATCATCCGGTACTCCGCCAAGCTCTGCTGCAGCCTCAGGCTCACGTTCCGCAAAGATACGGTTCGCTTCAGCACCTTCGTACCATTCGATTGGGTCGGCGGTCATGATCGTATGTCCGTCTTTGGACTTCAGCGCATGTATATAAACCGTCAATTCCTGACTTTTATTGCCGCTTTGTGCATCTGCGCGTGTACCTACCGTACTAGCCGTAGTCACGAGGGAGAGGAACAGGAGGACCAGAGCAGGAAACAGAACAACCGATTTTCTTTTGAACATGTAAAAATTCCCCCTTGATATGAATATGACACGGTGTACATCTATATAACTCATTACCCTTCGCTGGTTTTCTCAAACGGGCTTTGTACCTTTATAAACGTAATTCCGGTGAAAATGTTGCAAAAAGTTTTGAACCTGTGAAGCAGAAAAATATAGGACAAGCAGAAATGAATTTATTACTTTAAATAAGCCATTCCTGGGCATATTAAGCTATCCAGATTACGGCATGGGGGGAAGCGCAAATATGGCGGCGATATGGCAAATATACAAAAGGGATTGGATGGGCCTGCTCAAAGCTCCGGTAGCCCTAATGCTGGTTGCCGCACTTGCGGTGCTGCCCTCGGTCTACGATTGGGTAAATGTGGCGGCAGTGTGGGACCCGTACAGCAATACATCCGGCATCCAAGTCGCGGTGGCCAGTCTGGATAAAGGGGCCACTGTGAACGGTACAGGTTTCAACATTGGGGATGAGGTGCTGGAGAGCCTGCATGGCAACAAGTCGCTGGGCTGGACGTTCACTGATGCAGAAGCAGCAGTGCAAGGGGTGCAGCGCGGAGATTATTATGCCAGCATTGTTATACCGGAAGAGTTCTCACAGCGGATGGCAGGGGTCCTCGAAGGTGAACTGGTAAAACCGGAAGTAGACTATACAGTAAATGAAAAAATGAATGCCATTGCTCCAAAAATTACTGCCAAAGGTGCTTCCGCTATTACCGCTCAGATTAGCGGGCGCTTCACCGAAACCCTTAGCCGTACAGTGCTTACTGCCCTAAGTGCCATTGACCGTGAATTTCAGGCTGAGCTGCCTGTCATCCGTAAGGTGGAGCAGGGGCTCTTCAAGCTGGAAGCGAGCCTGCCGGAAATTGAAAAGGCAGGGAAGCTGGTATTGAAGCTGCAGGAGGACTGGCCGCAGATCGCCGGTGCCGCCGGACGGATGGCTAGCGTTACGGACAAGCTGCCGGAAGTAGAAGAGGCCGGCAGGGCAGCAGAGCTGCTGGATGAGCATTGGGGGCAGATCAGCGATGCCGCGGGCAGGCTGCAGGAGCTGCAGGGCAGGCTCCCGGACCTAACGCACGCGGCACAGCTCTTGTCCGGTCTGGACGCTGATTTCATTCAGGCCAGACAGGTGCTGGGCCTTGCCGCAGACCGGCTGGATGAGGCTGCAGCCGTTGTCGCTGCGGCCGCCAAGGGCCTGCCGCAGACCGACCGGATTGCTGCAGGAGGGCCCGCCTTCGGGCAGGAGCTGCAGCAGTTCCTTACGCAGAACAGCGCGGCTTTTGCCGCTGTTGCGCAGGTGCTGCAGCAGAATCTCTATCTGCTGCAGCAGAGTGCAGACAGCGCCGCGCTGCTGGCAGGCCAGCTCGCTGAAGGCCCCCCGCTGCCGGGCGCAGCGGCGGCGGACCAACTGCAGCTGGCCGCAGACCGGCTGACCGCTGGAAGCGGCGCGCTGCAGCACACGGCGGCTCTCTTCGCCGCCGTGAACACCCTCGCGCCCGGCGCTGTGCCGGGCAGCGAGCTCCGCGCCCTGGCCGGGGCGCGGGCTTCTTTTGCCGCCGGCGCTGCGCAGGCGGCACACCTTGCCGCCGCATTGCGGGGCGGCGGCAAGCTGGACCCCGCCGCGCTGGCGCAGCTCGGTGAGAATTCCGCCCGCAGCGCTGAGGCGCTGGGGGGGATTCTCACGCGCTACGGCGCGGAGGGGCAGCATGCGCTGCAGGGCACGCTGCAGCAGCTCACTCTGGCGGCGGGGCACGCCGCCACAGCCTTGCAGGAGGCGCCCGCACGGCTGGCGGCGCTGGACACGGTGCTGGATGAAGCGGGAACCGCCATCCAGTACGGGCAGACCGGCCTGGCCGCACTGCGGGAACCTCTGCATGTGATAGGTGATGAGGTTCGTGCGGCGGCAGCCGGAATGAACGGCCGGCTGGCAGCGTTCAGCGATTTCGTCACGCATGTGCTGCCGCGCATTCAGAACGGGCTGCCCGCTGCCGGAGAAAAAATTCATACGGCGGCTGAATTTGCCCGCAAGGACCTGCCGGGGGTAGAGGACAAGTTCCGCCGTGTGTCCGAACGGATTACCGCCGGACTTCCCCGTGCAGATCAGGGGGTGGACCGGGCTGCAGAACTGGTGCGGAATGATCTGCCTGTCCTGGAGCAGGCCGTCCGCCGCGCTGCTGATACGGTCCGCAAGATCAAGAAGGAGGTCAATCTGGAGGAAATCGCTGAACTGCTGGGCGGAAATATCAAGGGAACCAGCGATTTTCTCGCAAATCCCGTGGTGCTGAAGGAAAGGGCATTATACCCGATTCCCAATTACGGTTCGGCCATGACCCCTTTCTATGTGGTGCTTGCCTTGTGGGTTGGAGGAACCCTGCTCATTTCCCTGTTGCGGACTGGTGTCGATACTGGAGGGGTCGCATACCGCAGGTACCAGTTGTATTTTGGCCGGCTGCTGACTTTTCTGACCGTAGGAATTCTACAGGCTCTGGTAGCCGTACTTGGCAATATATATCTGCTGAAATGCTATGTTGCCGACAAGCTGTGGTTTGTGCTGTTTGCCGTCCTGATCAGTATTGTATTTGTGACGATTGTGTTCACGCTGGTCTACATCTTTGGCAGCCTGGGCAAAGGCATAGCCATTGTATTTATGGTGCTCCAGTTCTCCAGTTCGGGAGGAACCTTCCCGGTCAGCATTACCGGCCGCTTCTTTCAAATCCTGAACCCGTATATGCCGTTTACATATGCCATCAGCCTGCTCAGAGAGGCGGTTGGCGGCATACTCCCGGAGGTTGCTGTTCGTGATGCTCTGTATTTGGTTCTTTTCGGCTTGCTTGCTCTATTGCTGGCCCTTACCCTGCAGAAGCCCCTCGAGCGGTTCATCCGGCGTGCCGCAGAGCAGGCGGAGGAGTCCAGGCTGATCTCCTGACCTGGGGCCAGGCAGTGGAACGGCTGCGATCAGATCTGTCAACCCATATTTAGCGTGCCAATGCACATTGACCTATCCCGGTATAAAACCTAATATATAGGAATATCTGGATTATAGTTCAAATATATGGGTTCTTAGGAAGGTGTTTGTTTGGAATCAAAAACGACAACAATACAATCAGAACTGGAAGCTTATTTGAAAAAAGAAGGTATCACCATTAATCAATTCGCTGGGGTATCAGGGGTGAACTCCGGTACGCTCAGCAGTATTATCAATGGGAACCGCCCCATTGCCATGAAGCAGCTGGACCGGATAACAGCGGGGATGGGGCTTCCCGAAGGTGAATTTTATGAATTATACATAGATGAATGTGTTGTTCACTCCACCCCGGACTGGCGGCGGCTGGGCCCTTTTCTGCAGCGCTGTGCGGAGCTGGACAAACTTGAATGCATTCGGCAGGTTGTCCAGACCCTTATGGATAATATCTCCTATGCCCAGGCACTGTTTGAAACAGCGGAGGAATTCTTTGTCCAGGGCAAGCGGCAAGCGGCAGCGATGTTATATGAAGGTGTGGCAGAGAGTGAGAAATATCAACATTCGGAGCGGCTGGCCCTCTGCCAGTACCGGTTGTTTACCATAGCCCTGGGGAAAGATCAGGATGCCAATCTGCGGACAGCGATGCATTTTGAATACTTTGTCGAGCGGCTCGACGAGGTGGACCAGCTGAATGCGCTGAAGGATTTGGCCAATATTTATGCGTCCTTGCACCGCTGGAACAGAGTGGAGGCTCTGGCAGAGGAGATGGGGCACAAGGCGTCTATCCAATATCAGAATAAGTATCACAAGGTCAGCCGCCGTACGGTCCAAAAAGAACCTGCGAGGCCCCTTTGTTTCTATATCCTCTACGCCCATCTGCTCCGCGCGGCAGTTTGTGATGAACGCGGGGATTATATCCAGGCTCTTCATTATGTCTCGCTATATTCCGATTTCAGCTGGGTTCAGGAGACGACGGAGGAGGCCCGGCAGATTATGGAGCAGTTTAAAGAATGGGCTGAAGCCAATACATACCTGTATCGTCTGATGACAGGAGAGACCAAGGTGCTTGCGGATTATGTTGAATTCATTAACGGCAGAGAGAACGAAATGGTCCCGGGCCTGACCAAAATCATGCAGGCGGCCAACCGCCTGGACTTCAACGTGGATGAAATCATTGAACGCTTCGAGCCTCATCTGGGCCTCAAAAACCTGAAGACCCGAATGGGGAAACTGAATGCTCAGGTGACCGAAGACAAATATACGGTACTGCTGTACGAATTGGCGGTGTATTGCTTAAATGCCCAGAAAATCAAGAATGGTATCGCTTACTTATTCCAATGTCTGGAAACTTCTGTTAGAATGAATAGTGACAGCCATATTGTTCAGTGCGTAGTATTATTTGAGCAATACAGACATCTCAGTTCCGGCGAGGATCAGGAAAGATACAAAATTCTAATTGGCGAGGTGCAAAAGATTAATGATAAGAAAAGTGGCTCTGCTGCTGGCAGTAGGTAGCATTTTTTTTGCTGTTGACGCTCCGGCATTAGTTATGCAATCCGCTTCAACGCATTCATTCATTGAACCTTTGACACATGGGGTAGGTGCCGAGTAATACCTGTAAGGCCTTTTGTGAAATGAAGTTCTTCCTGCAGCTTTCGACCGAATCATCTTCAGAAGCCCCCAAGCCTCTCTTTCCTAAGAGAGGTTTTATTATTTGTATATCCAGAAAGCGTGTTCTATAGGTCGCTGTACGTGCAGAGGAGCATTCCCTTCCATCTAGTGTTTTTGAGCATTTTTCTGCTATGATGGGAACCAAACGGGCGCTCCCGGGGCAGTATCCACAACCACTATTTAAATCAAAGGATGAGTATGGATGACTAGTTCAGCTACTGGAAAAAACAAGGTTTTTCTGTTTCAAGGCGATTCGATTACCGACGGCAATGCATGCGGCTTACTGGCTGTGGGACGGCGTCCATCCGACACATTCCGGTCATGACCTGATTGCCAAAGAATGGCTGAGCGTTGTTGCAGATAGCGGCATTTTGAACGGCTAATCAGGTGGTTACGCCTTCATTTTCTAACATAATGAATACACAAAGGGTACCCTTGGGGATGGCCTGGCCCCATTTGCAACAGGAGCGGGGCAGCGGTATGGGCTGAATTTTATAGTGGGCACAATTAATTAACTACACTGAGCATCTCTCTGATATGGAGGGATGCTCTATTTGATTTCATTCAGCAGAAGGGGAGCTGAAGAAGGAATGGCCGGGCGGGCCAGATTTACCGGCTGCTCTGGAATTCTAGAAGGAAATGATCGAGACCATTGCTGGGGTAGGAAATCAAGGTGAACTTGTTGACATCAACCCGAAATCGGTCGTATGGTACAGGGGATGAAAGCTGGTTGCCGGAGAACTGGCGGAATTTTTGCGGTAGGAAGGAGAGCGGGCATCCATGAGGTTCTTTCGAAAGTGGGGCAGTCTAATCTGGAGCAAGTCGAGTGAACGTTATTATCAGGTGTCCATCAAGCAGCGGGTACTTCTCTCATTTCTCGTATTGATAGCGCTATCCATTAGCGCGATGGGAGTTCTAACCTACCGGATAGCCGGAAAGGAAATTCAGAACAATGCGTTTGAGACCAGTAAAGAGACCGTGGATAAGACACTGCAGCTGCTGGACTATCGGCTGAATGATGTGGCGATGTCGGTCCAATCACTGATGCTCAGTGATGCCTACAGGCAGATGATGATTGATGTGCAGGCCCATGATGTGACGAAATATTATGTTCATTTATCGGAAATGCAGTACGTCCTCTCGCAGGCAACCTTCAATGAGCCAATGATTGAGAACGTTCTCATAGCTACACCGATCGGGGATTTTTATTCCACCACCCAGGTCCGTGCACAGGATAATTCATTTTACGGCTCGGAGCTGTACGATAATAGCAAAAAAAGCCCGGGCGGATACTGGGCCAAAGGGCACTACGACCGGCTGTTCACCGGGAGCCAGCGTGTGGTGTCCTTTGTAGTACGGGGAATTTATGAGCAAACGCCGATCACCAACGTGTTCATTGTGGTCAATCTCAGAGAGAACCGGATTGCTTCACTGCTTGGTCAGGGCACTGCCGGTAAGGACCGAAAGTATTTGCTTCTGAACAAGGAAGGGGAGACGGTAGTGCAGACGGGCTGGACTGCCCAGGGGGGGCCGCCGAAAGAGCCGGAATTTCTGCAGGACAGAACAGCGGACAGCGAGGGCAATTTCTTTTATCCTTTTGACGGTGAGGATTATCTGGTCAACTATAAGCAGTCGGCGGTTGCGCCGGAATGGATTCTGGCCGGGATGCAGTCCAAGGATCAGCTCCTCGGACAGCTCAAAGGCGTGCAGCGGACGGTTCTGTATGTGATTCTGGTGTTTCTTTTGACGACCTGGTTTTTCTCAAACAAACTGACGGCGGCACTTCTCCGTCCCTTGTTCAAGCTGAGCCGGCTGATGCGCAGAGTGGAGGAGAACCAGCTCAGCGTTTCTTTTGAGAGCAAATACAACGATGAAATCGCCCAGGTTGGCTTTCAGTTTAACCGGATGATGACGGAGATCAAAACCCTGATCGAAGATGTGCGGCAGAAGGAAAAAGGCAAACGCCATGCGGAGATCCGGGCGCTGACCGCACAGATGGAGCCCCATTTTCTATACAATACGCTCAATACGATCTACTGTAAGTCCGTGATGGGTGAAAATGAAGATGTCAACGAGATGATCCTCGCATTATCGCAAATGTTCCAGCTGGGGCTTGGCGGCGGCAAGGATCTGATTACGCTCGAGGACGAGCTTTCGCATGTGCAGCAGTACTGCGCCATCCAGCAAAAATGCTATGAGAATCTGTTCGTGTACCGTGCTGAAACGGAAGAGGAGGAGCTTTTGTCGGTCCCGATTCCCAAAATACTGCTGCAGCCGATTGTGGAGAACAGCATCCAGCACGGGTTCTCGGACCGGAGGAGCGGCGGCTGGATACATGTGAGGATTTCGCTGGAGCAGGCCATGCTCCATATTGTGGTGGAGGACAATGGCAAAGGCATGGATACCGCCAAAGTGGAGCTGGGGATGACTGAGCGGGAGCTTTCCAAAAAAGGATATGCCCTGGTCAATATCAGGCACCGGCTGCAGCTCTATTACGGCGATGAGGCGCGGATGGAGCTGTCCGGCCAGGCAGGCGTAGGCTCGCGAACCGATCTATGGATACCGCTCAGTCTGCAGAAGGAAGAGGGAGGAAGTTATGGAATATCCTGAAGTAAGGCCGGTCAAAATTTGCGTGATCGACGATATAAAAAGCGTAGTAGACATGATTGCCCGCAAGCCTCAGTGGCAGGAGTACGGCATCGAGGTAGCCGGTACGGCGCTCGACGGGGAAGAAGGATTGCAGAAGATCCGTGAGCTGAAACCCGATATTGTGCTTACCGACATCCGCATGCCGCGAATGGACGGGTTGGAGATGACCCGGGCGATTCTGGAGTTTGCCCCGCACTGCAAAATCATTATTCTCAGCGCGTACTCGGAATTCTCCTATGCCCAGCAGGCAATTCGTCTTGGGGCCATGGATTTTGTCAAAAAGCCCTTTTCACTGGAGGAGATCGTGAATGTGGTGCTGAAGGCAAAGGAACTGTGTCTGGAGGATCGCAGAGAGCAGGAGAACCTAAAGGCTATGCAAGCCCGGATCAAAGAAAGTCTGCCGATTCTGCGCCAAGAGTATCTGACTCTCCTAATGCAGCATAGGGAGACTGAGCCGGGTGCGAAAGCGCGATGGGAGTATCTTGGCATTCCGCTGGCGCAGGAAAATTTCACAGTGTTTATCGTCGAGATCGATCAGTTTGCCGAAAAGTACTGCCGCCAGCCTGTGCAGGAGATCGAACTGATCCGCTTCAGCCTGCAAAATATATTGGAAGAGACGATCTTGGCCTGGACGCAAGGAATTCTCTTCCGTGAGGCGACGAACCGTTATGTCGGAATCATCAACGGGGACGACCCCCATATGGCGGAGCAGATCACCGAGGCTTGCTGTGCCAATGTCAGCCGCTATTCCCGCTGCACGGTTTCGATTGGAATGGGACTGGGCGTATCTGCGATCCATGAGCTGGCCGATTCCTATGCGCAGGCGCTTGGTGCCCTGGCTTATCATTTCTATACTGGCGGCAACGCTGTATACAACTACGCAAGTATCGTCCATAAGCAGCGGGCTGCGAGCCACTATTCTGTTGCCGCCGAACAGGAATTTCTTTTCGCTCTCCGCTCAGGCAACCGTGAGAAAAGCCAGCTGGTGCTCGTACGTATATTCGATGAGCTGCTTCAGCTCGACCCGCTGCCCGCGCCGCAGTATGTGGAGAACATCGGCTACGAGCTGTCATTCAAAATCTGCCGGGTCATGCTGGAGCTATTCCCTTATGAGAAGGTCCAGCCGCTGGAGCAGGAAGTGAACCGTCTGAAGAACCGCCCGCATCCTTCGTTGCAGGAGATACGCTCCCTTCTGGAGGGACTGTGCGCCGAGGGCTGCCGCTGGATTGAGGAAGAGCGCTCCATCGAATCCACACGGATTATCCGTCAGGCTAAGGCCTACATTTGTGCCAACCTGCACACCAGCCTGACCCTGGAGCAGGTGGCGAAGCAAATCAGCCTCAGCCAGGGCTATTTCTCGAACTTGTTCAAGAAGGTGGCGGGCATCTCCTTTCAGCAGTTCGTCATGCACGAGAAGATGGAGAAGGCGAAGACAATGCTGATTGAAGGGCTGCAGGTGCAGGAAATCGCCATGGAGCTTGGCTATGAGCACCGCCGCTACTTCAGCGAGGTATTCAAGAAACACACCGGCATGACACCGTCGGAGTTCAAGATATCTTATCTCGGCAGGGCAGACTTTTCACAACTTACGAATCCACGGGGATGAACAATCCGCTGATGCTGCGGGTGTTCATCCCCGTTTGGCATTAGTTCAGCAGATATCTGCCCTTAATGTGGGTTTACCCGCATTATGCAGATGAATGGCCTGCCCTATAATCAAGGTGTAAGGCAAACACAGCTTTGAACATATAAGGGGGCTAACAGAAATGAAGAAACAACTGCTTCTGACTTCGCTGAGCGCGGTGCTGGCATTCGGTCTGGCCGCATGCGGCAACTCCAATACTGCTGAGAATTCCAAGGAGCCATCAAACTCTGGAGCGGGATCGGCATCAGGCGAAAAGACCAAAATCAGCTACTGGACAGGTGACCGCCATGACGCCGAATTCGTAAAGGAAAAGGTAGCCGATTTCAATGCAACGAATACCGATGGCATTGAGGTGGAATTGGTCGTCAAGGGCGATGATTTCGATACAGCGCTGGATCTGTCCTTCCAGACTGCCGACTCTCCGGATGTGATCCGGGTGAAAGAAAACACCATCGGCACTTTTTATAAAAAAGAATATCTCGCTCCAATCGACGAGTATCTGTCCGATGACATGAAGGCTAAGTTTCCGGAGATGGTTAATCTGAACACCTTTGACGGCAAACGCTACAGCCTTCCGAATTACGGTACGACGATGCGTCTGGTCTACAACAAGGACCTGTTCGCCAAAGCAGGAATTACCAAGCCGCCGACAACCTTGCAGGAGCTGGTGGACACTGCCAAAAAGCTGACCGCAGCGGGAAAAGCAGACGGTGCCTACGGCTTTGCGCAGAACTTCAAAAGTCCGGCCAGTGCACTTGGACGCTCAGCGCGGGTTATTGCTGAAATGAGCGGCTTCGGCGGCTTTGGCTATGACTTCAAAACGGCGCGTTATGACTTCAGCGGCTTCAAGCCGATTATCGAGGCTTTCAAGCAGATCAAAGATGACGGCAGCATGCTTCCAGGTGTGGAATCGCTGGATATCGATCCACTGCGGGCACAGTTTGCCGAGGGCAAGATCGGGATGTACCTGAGTTTTTCCTCGGAACCAGGGGTCTACAGCACACAGTTCCCGGCCAAAATCGACTGGGCTGCGGCACCTGCGCCTACGATTGACGGCAACGCAAAGGGCGCTTCGGGCTTCCTCGGCGGACAATGGCTGGCTCTGAGTGCCAAGTCCAAGCATAAGGATGCTGCCTGGAAGTTCATGGAGTATATGTACAGTGATCAAATGCTGACAGCCTATCAGGAGAATGGTTATGGCATCTCAATGGTCCCTTCCATCAGCGCCTCCGCCAAAATCCCTGAAGTCAAAGGTATCGAGGGGTTCCTGCCGAATCAGTATGACGGGGTATGGCCGGTGTATCCGGCAGTGGCACCGGAAGGCATGAAATCGGACGACGCCTTCTTCAAATACATGCTGAACGGCGGGGATCTGGATGCTACGATTGCCGATCTGAACAAACGCTACAACGCTGCGCTGGATGATGCGATGAAGAATGACGGCCTGAAAGCCGAACCGGACCCAGGCTTTAATCCGGCAGCGCTTGCAGGGAAGTTCGCAAAATAAGTTAAGAGAAGCTTATCCGAGCATTTCACAGAGACCATTTAAGGAGGGGGATTTCTTCCCCCATCCTTATCTTTTGACAGCAAGACAGGAAAGGAGCCTGGAGGAACCCATGAACAAAACCAAGAATGCCACCTTTGCCTACAGCTTTCTGCTGCCAAGCGCACTGCTCACGCTTGTGCTGGGAATTTACCCGATTGCCTGGGCATTCCGCTATATGTTCTACAATTACAAGGGCTATGGAACTGCCCGGTTCATCGGCCTCGATAATTTTAGCCGGATTCTGCGTGATGCAGAGTTTTGGGATTCTGTCGTTAATACCTTTGTCTATGCGGGAGGCAAGCTGCTGCTCTCGATCCCGCTGTCCCTGCTCCTGGCGGCGATTCTGAACCGTAAAATCAGAGGGAGACAGCTGCTGCGGGCCGTTTTTTTCATGCCAACAGTAATCAGTACGGCCGTTATGGCTGTAGTCTTTTTTACGATCTTTAATTCGTACAACGGAATTCTGAACCAGTTCCTGATCAAATTTAACATTTCATCCTCCGGCATTGACTGGCTGGGTCCGAAACATGCCATGCTTACGGTCATTCTGGTGGCGGTGTGGGGTGCGGTCGGCAACTATATGCTGCTGTTCCTGGCCGGACTTCAGAATATTCCCGAGGATGTTTACGAGAGCTCTTCCTTGGATGGAGCTAATAAAATACAGCAGTTCCGCTTCATCACCCTGCCGATGCTGGGACCCGTGCTGCAGATGGTCATTATGCTGGCGATCATCAATGCGCTGAAGGGCTATGAGAGCATAATGGTGCTTACCGAAGGCGGCCCTGCGGGCAAAACGGAAGTCATGTTCCTTTACCTGTATAAGCTGTTCTTTCCGGTCGGGGGCAGCTCAGCCTCAACCCAGGTGCAGGAGTTTGGATATGGAAGTGCGGTCGCATTTGTTTCTGCGCTTATTGTGGGGATGATTTCCGTGATTTACTTCTATGCCTCCAGACGAATGAATCGGATTGATTGAGGAGAGATGTGAGATGAGAACAAAAGAGATAACGGGAAAGACGGTTTTATGGATCTTTTTGCTGGCACTCGCCTTTGTAACCTTGATTCCTGTGGTGATTACCATTCTCGGCTCGTTCAAAACAAACGTTGAGCTGACTACAGGCGCAACCTTCCTGCCAAGCAAATGGCATTTTTCCAACTACGCGGATGCCTGGGACAAAGCCCACTTCTCGACGTATACGGTCAACAGTCTAATCGTGTCGCTCTCCACGGTCGCCGGTACACTGTTGGTAGCCTCTATGGCTGCCTATGTAGTAGACCGGATGGATTTTTTCGGCAAAAAAATCTATATCGGCATGCAGTCATTCACAATGTTTGTCGCCGTAGGGGCGGTGGTGCTGCGTCCGCAGTTCGACCTGATGGTCAGGCTGCACCTGCACAGCTCGCTGTGGGGGGTCATTCTGATTTTGATCTCCGCGCATGCTTCGATCTTTTTTATCCTGCTCAGCTTCATGAAAGGCATTCCGCGTGAACTGGATGAAGCTGCACGGATTGACGGAAGCTCACTCGGCCGCACTTTTTGGACTATTATTCTTCCTCTGCTCGGTCCTGGACTGGGGGTAGGCGCACTCTTTACCTTCCGCGGCGCGTGGAATGAATATCTGCTGCCGCTCGTGTTCACCATGACGAAGCCGGAGCTGCAGACACTCACTGTGGGCCTGGCGAATCTGAAGTATGGCATTTCCGCCGCCTCGCAGACTCATTACATGATGGCTGGTGCCTGCCTGTCGATTATGCCGATTCTCGTAGCGTATGTCTTTGCCAATAAATCTTTTATGCAGATGACGGCTGGTTCCCTGAAGGGGTAGGCTGAGCCATTACGATCTCCTCTCCCTATGGAATATACTGCTTATAACAACGTAGATGATACTATTACTTTAGGCTGTTTTTAAGACTACAAGCAATAATCAGGAGGTTTACAACATGACCGTTCAGGTTCCCGCAATTCTTACATCCAGTCCGCTGATTCACCGCTATCCCGGCAATCCGGTGCTGGATGCGTCTATGGTTCCCTATAGGACAGCGCTTGTGTTCAATGCAGGCGTCACCAAGTTCAAAGGCAAATATGTGATGGTGTTCCGCAATGACTATGGCTCGCTTACGGAGCAGACGATTGAGCCGCATCACACGACCGACCTGGGGATTGCTTTCAGTGATGACGGCTTCCACTGGGAGGCCAGTCCCAAGAAATGCTTCAAGCTGCATGACGAAGAGATCATCCGCGCTTACGACCCGCGTCTGACGGTGATCGGGGAGCGCTGCTATATGTGCTTTGCGGTCGATACCAAGCATGGCATCCGGGGCGGGATCGCAGTGACGGATGATTTTGAAGAATTTGAGATCCTCAGCCTGTCTTCGCCCGATCTGCGCAACATGGTGCTGTTCCCGGAGAAAATAGGCGGCAATTACGTCCGCCTGGAGCGTCCGTTTACCGTGTACAGCCGTGGCGGCAAGGACCGCTTCGATACCTGGATTTCGGAATCCCCGGATATGAAATATTGGGGCAATTCCGACCTGCTGTTCGCTGTGGAGCATGTTCCTTTCGCCAATGACAAGGTAGGACCTGCCGCACCTCCGGTAAAGACGGACAGGGGCTGGCTGACAACCTTCCATGCGGTGGATATTGACCCGGCACGCGGTAAACACGGCTGGGAGCCTGCCTGGAAGAAACGGTACACCGCAGGCATCATGCTGCTGGATCTGGAGAATCCGAAGAAAATTATCGGCATGTCCAAGCAGCCGCTGCTCGCCCCGGAGACCCGCTATGAGGTTGAAGGCGGCTTCCGCAACAATGTTATTTTTCCGGGAGGGATGATTCTGGAGGATAACGGTGAGGTCAAAATCTACTACGGCTCCGCCGATACGATCGAATGCCTCGCGACTGCACATGTGGATGACCTGATCTCCCTGTGCCTGAAAGGCTGATGAACAACCATGATAAACCGGATGGCGAACGGGGAGATGAACAAATGATAAACTTGCGGGATGACCTGAAGAACCCGCCTAACGCATACCGCTCCGTTCCGCTCTGGTCCTGGAATGACCGGCTGGAGAAGGGGGAGCTGGAGCGGCAGATTGAAGAGATGCACCGGGCGGGGATTGGGGGCTTCTTCATGCATGCCCGGGGCGGGCTGCAGACGCCATACATGGGCGAAGAATGGATGGAGGCCATCCGCATTTCGATTGAGAAAAGCCGCGAGCTCGGGATGAACGCCTGGTTCTATGATGAAAACGGCTGGCCCAGCGGCTTTGCAGACGGGAAGGTGCCCGCCAAAGGACTGGCCTATCAGCAGAAGCAACTGCTGTGTGAACAGGCTCCATTTCAGGATGCGCCGGAACTGGAACGGACAATTGGCTGGTATGCCGCCGTAGCGGACGGACAGAGCTACCGATTGCTGCTTCCTGGCGAAGAAGCCGGTGCCTCCTTGAGAATCAGCTATGAAGTAAATTCCTACTATACAGATACGCTCAGTCCGATGGCAGTAAAAGAATTTATCGATACCACCTACGAGCGTTACTGGGAGCAATTCGGTGAATCCATCGGTGCGGAGCTGAGCGGTGTATTCACGGATGAGCCGCAGTTCGGGCGCGGCGGGCTTCCCTGGTCTTTTGAGCTGGGGGAGATGTTCACTTCAAGGCATGGAGGCGATGTGAGGGCGGTTCTGCCAGCGCTCTTTCTGGATACCGAAGGCTGCAGCGAGGCCCGATATGCTTACTGGGAGACCGTAACCTTCATGTTCACGCAGGCATATGCCAAGCAAATCGGAGACTGGTGCGCAGGCAAGGGCTGGTCGGCGACCGGGCATGTCGTCGATGAGCAGGAGCTAATGCATCAAGTGACCTCTGTTGGTGACCCGATGGCCTTCTATGAACACTTGCAGATTCCCGGCTGCGACTGGCTGGGCAGGTTTGTGGGGAGCGATGCGCTGGTGCCGAAGCAGGTTAGCTCGGTGGCCCGCCAGCTCGGCAAGAAGCGGACAATAACCGAGAGCTTTGGCTGCTCCGGCTGGAACGTCAGCTTCGCTGACCTTAAACGAATCGGCGAATGGCAGTTCGTACATGGCATTAATCTGATGTGCCAGCATTTGCAGGGGTACTCTTTGAGGGGATTGCGCAAACGGGATTACCCGCCATCCCTGTTTTATCAGCAGCCTTGGTGGAGCGACTATAAAGGCTTCAATGACTATTTCGCCAGGCTGTCCCTGCTGCTCTCCGAAGGCTCGGCCCAGGCGGAGGTTCTGTTGCTGCATCCGGTGCGTACAGCATGGACGCTACAGCGCGGCGGGGATCATTCCGCTGTGGTGCCTTATCATGAAGCTTTTGCCCAGCTCACAAGATGGCTGTGCCAGAGCCTGATCGAGCATGACTATGGCAGCGAGGGCATTATCGCCGGACATGGCAGGGTCAGCGGCGGGCGCTTCATCGTCGGCGAAGCGGCGTACCGTGTAGTTATTGTACCGCCTAGTGTGACCGTCGACAGGCAGACTGCGCAGCTTCTGCGGAAGTTCGTTGCGCAGGGGGGGAAGCTGATTGCTCTTGATCCTTGTCCGTCGCTGGTTGACGGTAAGGAGGATGTTGAATTCGCACGCTTCATGCAGGCTGCTGTTCTGACGGAATGGAGCCGCGAGGCGTTGTGCCGGGCGGTGTCCGCCGCCAGCAAGCCCTTCATCCGAATCAGCGGTGAAGACGGAGAATCTGTCGCTGCGGATACGATCAATGTACGGACCCTGGAGCTTGCGGGCTCAACGCTGCATTATGTGGTGAATTCCGGCACGGAGTTCTACCCGCTGCTGAATATACAGCTGGCCCGTGAGGGCACAGTTTCGCTGATTGATCTAGAAACCGGAGATATCCGTCCGCTGGAGCTGGAGCAGATGGAGCGGGAACTGCTGGGGCTGGGCGTGCACCTGCGGCTTCCGCTGCATCCCGGCCAGTCCTATATACTGAAGCTTGATCCGCTTCCGAATTCACCATCATTAACAGGGGACGGTAAGGCGACCGAACCTGTGGTGCCAGGGGAGAATGTGGATAACCGGGCGACCATGGCGGTGAAGCTGGCAACAGATTGGGAATTGGTGCACTCCGATCTCAACAGTCTGACGCTGGACAACGCACGCCTTCGTGTGGATGGAGGGGAATGGTCACAGCCGCAGCCGGTGATTTTTATCCAGGAGGAGCTGCTGGGTTACGGACGGCCGGTTGCGGTGGAACTGGAATTTGAATTTCACATCGATTTCGACACGGCCAGACAGCGGGAGCTGTTTCTTGTACTGGAACGGCCGGAGGAGCTGGAGATCGAACTGAACGGGGTTAAGGTAGAGGCGGTCAGCGGCGGCTGGTGGCGGGATATCTCGTTCAAGACCCTAGATATCAGCGGCCTCGCGGTATCCGGCCGGAATACGTTAGTTCTGAGAATGGAGTTCCTTGGCTCACAGGAAATCTCGGAACGACTGGCCCGGGCTAAGGCATTCGAAGCGGAAGGCAACAAGCTTACGATCGATCAGGAGCTGGAGAGTATCTATCTGCTTGGCGATTTTGGAGTACATTCGGGTTCGGGGTACACGGACGGAGAACGCAGAGCGGTATTCACGGATGGACCCTTCCGTTTGACGGAGCCGCCACGGCAGGTGCAGACAGGGGATTTAACCCGGCAAGGGTTTCCTTTCTTCTCCGGCAATATGCGCTTGCGTCAGAGCCTGACCGTCGATGCAGCGCAAGCAACTGCTGTGAAATGCTTCTTTCAGGCCCCACCTGATGCAATAGTAACAAAGCTGTTCATTAACGGGGCCGAGGTGCGCACCTTTTTGTGGGAGCCGTACCACGCAGAAGTTTCGTCCTTTTTGCATAGCGGGTGTAATGTCATCGAAGTGGAGCTGACGAGCAGCTGCCGCAACCTGCTGGGACCACATCATCATATCAAAGGTGAAGTCTACAAGGTCGGGCCGGACAGCTATAAGGATAAGCCGGGCTGGACAGACAAGGACCTGGATAAGGATACGCATGTGTATCAGGCGCGGTACGCGTTTGTAAAGTTTGGACTGGCGGCAACTCCGCTTATTCATGTAGAGCAGGCTTAGCACAGACAACCAAGTGGTTACATGAACAAGGCATATTGAACTTCAGAAGCCAGCGGCAAACCTAAGAGCAGCACATATTCGCCGGGAAATTGACTCTGCAATTTTGGGGTATTGTGTTTTTTCGCATATTGTCCCCGTTCTCTTAATGAACTATAATCTTCATTCTAGGACAAGCCGCAGGTTATACGACTAGAAAAAGATATGGAGAGGATGGCCGGGATGAATGTGGAAGTGTACACTTTAAATGCTTTTGCCAAAGACGGAAGCGGTGGAAACCCCGCCGGGGTAGTGCTGGATGCAGGCTCCCTGAATGCAGCGGAAATGCAGCGTACGGCGAAGGAGGTTGGCTTTTCGGAGACGGCTTTTGTGGAAAAATCGGCGATTGCCGACTTTAGGGTCCGTTATTTCACTCCGGCCAGCGAGGTGGATTTGTGCGGGCATGCGACGGTTGCTGCTTTTTATCTGATGTATTCCTTGAACCTGGCTACGTATGCCACCTATACCCTGGAGACCAAAGCCGGATTATTGGAGGTCAGCATCAGCCATGACGGGGATGTCTATTTGTCGCAGTCGCTGCCACAGTTCTATGAAACCTTGCCAAGAGAAGAAATTGCAGCATCGCTTAGAATCGGCGCAGAGGAATTGGCCGGGGAGCTGCCTATTCAGATTGTGTCCACGGGGCTGCGGGATATTCTGATTCCGGTCAGTACCCGTGAGCTGTTAGCCAGGATACAACCTGATTTTGCCGCAATAACAGCGGTCAGCGAGAAATATAACGTCATCGGCTACCATCTGTTCACACTCGATACCCCGGATGATGCCGCAGCCGAATGCCGGAACTTTGCGCCGCTGTACGACATTCCCGAGGAGAGTGCAACAGGGACCGCAAGCGGCGCGTTACTTAGTTATTTGTACAAATACGGGCAGCTGTCCATTCAGCAGGCTCAGCATGTAGTGTTCAGGCAAGGATATTCGATGAGCTGTCCTTCCGAGATTAAGGGTGGATTAAGCCTGAACCATGGCGGAGAGATTACCCGGGTTCAGGTGGGCGGGATCGCAGCAGGCATACAGCGGAGAAGCATTGAGATCTGAGTGCTGGTCTCGAAGAGAGAACAATTATGGGATAAGGTTAAGCTATTCTGTCCAAGAGGCGGCACAGTTGGCAAGCAGCAGTTCATTTATTGTATCTAAAAAATACAGCCCGTTGGCATGCCGTGATATTTTCGGCTCCAAACGGGCTTTTCGTTATTTGTGGGAACACGGCTATAGTCTAAATTTGTAATTGAGAAAAAGGAGTAAATTGTGGCATAATCTGAGAAATGAGATACCATAAGGGAGTCGAAAGCAGTGGCTATAGAACCGCTTATTTTTTTGACGTGTATCATCTGTTTTTTGTCCCCGATCCTCTTGCGAAAAATTATGCTTCCGCTTCAAGTGGGAGCTGGAATTCTACTGGTTTTCGCTATTCTGGCATTTCATGACGAGGTTCAAGTTAAAATAATATATTTGGTTGCATTCATTTGGGTGTTCGGTTCAATTAGTGCGTTGAGCATAAAAAGGAAATAGCATGGAACGTGATATTTTATTTACCTTTTCTGTAAAATGTATATGACACATTACGCAAACGGAATTATGGGATGTATGAGAGGATCAGATCAGACCATTGGAATGTCTAAAACAGTAATAAAATATCGTTTATCAATTGAAATATATTGTTAAACGATAAAATATGTGTTAAATTCAAATTGATCATGCTGCTGTTCTTCAACAAAAGTGACGCACATTAGAGGAGATACCATTATTGAAATCAATCATACAACTACTGCATTTTGGCTATCATCAGGCGATGAGCTGTATCTTTCCGGTTGCGATCTTTGGAACCCTGGCTCTTTCCAGCGTAGTCAAGCTGCCCTTCATTTACCGTTATGATGCCGTTCTACTTATACTTCTTGCCGTGCAGTTCCTTATGTACCGCAGTGGACTCGAGACGCTCGATGAGATTAAAGTAATCTGTATATTTCATATTATTGGATTAATGCTGGAAATGTATAAGGTAAGGATGGGATCGTGGTCATACCCCGAACCTGGATATACGAAGCTATTCGGTGTACCGCTCTATAGCGGATTTATGTATGCCAGTGTAGCAAGCTATATGTGTCAGGTATGGCGCAGACTGAGGATGGATATGACCGGCTGGCCGGGGCTTGCCTTTGCGGGGCTATTGGGGGGAGCCATCTATCTGAATTTTTTCACACATCATTTTCTTCCGGATTTTCGCTGGTGGCTGACGGCGCTTGTGCTTGTAGTCTTCTGGAGAACATGGATCATCTACCGGGTACAGAACATTACTTATCGGATGCCCTTAACCCTGGCCTTTTTCCTTGTCGGTTTTTTTATCTGGTTAGCTGAAAATATAGCCACATTTTTTAGTGCATGGAAATATCCCAACCAGCATGAGGCCTGGCATCTGGTTAGCTTCAGTAAGATCAGTTCATGGTTCCTTCTGGTCATTATCAGCGTCATTATTGTTGCCCAGCTAAAACATGTTAAAGCCGGGCGGAAAACGTAAGATTCATGATAGTGGTTAGCTTGATCTGACGGAGACAATAGTTCAATACAATAGCGGCAGTCTGGGACTTTGTAATTCCGTCCAGGCTACCGCTGTTTTTTTGTGTACCCGTCTCAATACGTAAGCTGATTCAGGATCAGGGCAGCCGCACCTGCCGCGACCGCATTGTCGCTTAGGCTGCCTTTGGTGAAGCGGACCTTATACTGCTCGCGGTAGTAGGTTTTTTCGAGGGCGGTCCTTGTGGCCTCCTGATAGAAAACATCGGCAGCCGAGAATAAGGGACCGCCCAGAATGACCTCCTCAGGGTGGAGAATATTAATCAGGTTGGCCAGCCCAATGCCGCAATAGGCTGCCGCTTGCCCGAAGATTCTGTTCACTGCGGAATCCCCGGCCTGCAAGGCTTCAATTAAATGGCTGAATTCCAGATCCTCCGGGCGGTCTGAAAGCTCTCGGAGGATGGTGGCTCTACCGCGTTTCCACTCCTTACGGGCCTGCATTTCCAGAGTGCGGATGGAAACGTAGGATTCCCATGCCCCGTAATTGCCTCCCGGGACGCTTGAGGCGACACCAGTGCTCTCAATGATCATCTGCCCGACAGCCCCTTCGGTGTCGATGACACCGTACAGAATCCGGCCTTCATTCATAATGGCGGAGCGCAGACCGATGCCGGCATGCAGGTAGAGCAGCTGATGTTGCCGCCGGTCGCCGCCGGCCCAGTATTCGCCAAGCAGCGCGGTGTTGGCACCGTTATCCAGGCACACCGGCACCTCGAGCCGCTGTTCCAACTGCTCTTTGATGCGCACCTGCGACCAGCCTGGTGCGGCGAAGCCGGCGGGTGTCAGAATCGTTCCTTCCTTACGGTCCAAGGGGCCAACAGCCCCAATCCCAAGTCCGATGACCCGGCTGATGTCAATGGAAGCCTGCTCCAGCATACGCAGCACCTGGGCATACACGGAATCCATCAGACGTTCTGGAGTGGCATACTCATCCATAGCCCATGTATATTCATCCAGCAGGGTTAGATGCAGATCTGCAAGGACCAGCCTCGAATGGGTCCGGGAGATTTCCAGGCCGAACACATAGCCGTAGGCAGGATTGGTCTCATAGAGCGTGGGCCTTCTGCCGCCGGTCGATTCCCCGTAGCCTACCTCCAGGAGCAGGCTTTGGGCAAGCAGTTCATCGAGGATACGGGTTAAGGTACTGACGGTCAAGCCGCTTTCCTCGAGCAGTGTTTGTTTGGATACGGTCCCTTTTTTTCTGACAGACAAATACATATCCTTGGTTCTGGAACTGGGAATAAGTTCATGAATAGGCAGCACAAAGGTCTCTCCTTATTAGCAAGTATCCCGATCAGGTAGAGAGGGGAATTTCGACTAAACCTGTTAACAGAATGCCATAAAAAGGGTGGGTCCGCAACTTTCATAACGAACAAGGAGGAGCTGAAAATCACCCGTCTTACAGCGGCAGATTCCGCCGCTGGAAAAATCTATGGCTGCTGTACGGTCGCCAGACCGGGATACAGACAGATCATGAATAGCATGCAGAAGGCAGAGCCGATGGCGTAATTCATAATGCCCTTCAAATTAACCCGCAGCATATTGGACGAGCTGTTTCACATCTTTTTCTATGGGCTATCAGATACCTGAAGGCGGGTTAGAGCAGGGTTTTGAAGGTATGACGGATCACATCGCCGCGGCTGATAATACCCACAAGCACACGGTTTCGCTCCACCGGGACCTTTTTGATCTGTTTTTTGCCTAGAATGGTGGCGATTCTCTCAATATCTTCATCCCAGGGAACGGTGATCACCTTCTTCTTGGCGATATCCATGACATTCAGGTTCAGCAGTCTGCGGGTCCGCTCCTCAAACTCCTCATTATCCCCGACAAATACATTGATCTGAAAAAAAGAATCGACGATAAGATCCTCATGTTTGCCGATATACCTCATGATGTCCCCATCGCTTAAATAAGCGACAATCTCATTTCTCTCATTTACTACCGGCATACCGCTGATCCGGAACTGAATGCATCGTTCGATAAAGGTGCGAACCGTATCGGTTTCCTTGACTTTGTATACTTGTCTGACCATAAACTCTTGAGCTTTCATAATTTCCCTCCGCAGGCTACGATTCCGCAAAATAACTTGTATAATGAAAGTATATACTTGTATTATACAAGTGAGAATGGTAATGTCAATGATCATACTACGCATTTTCTACAAGAAAGGACACTATTATCATGGATCATTCAATTGATGTGATAGAGCTGGAGATGGCCATTCTGGTCCGGCGCCTCGTCTCCATGACCACCTATAGAAAAATTGGTAATCTGGACCGCTCCGCTTATCTGCTGCTGCATCAAATTGCCTCCCACGGCTCGGCCGGAGTGAAGGCTCTGTCCGACGAATTCCATTTGGATATTTCCACAGTCAGCAGACAGGCTGCTGCCCTGGAACAGAAAGGGTATGTGAAGCGTATCCCCGACCCGGTAGACGGGCGCGCGTATTCGCTTGAAATGACGGATATGGGTGAAGAGGTGCTGAATGAGAACAAACAGGCACGGCAAGAGAGCATAGGGAAAATGCTAAGTGCCTGGAGCGATGGGGAACGTGTGATTTTTGGCGAGCTTTTACGGAAATTCAATGCTGCGATTCATGAAGAAATTCCGGAGTAGGACAAGCGTTCCGGGATGAATTCTACTCTCTGAGAGAAGCATAGTACAACTAAATGGTTACTGAATTTTAATGTGCAAAACAAGTGGGTTGTGGAAATGTTGAGCCTTGGGCGGGAGTCATCCCCTCAGGGTTTTTTTGTGAGATAAGGGAATTTGGCTGTTCTGCCGGGATTTGCCCCCTCTGAACCGGGAGAGCTGTACGCCGAACACCGCAATTGTACCTATTCAAAACGGGCGGCGGCCCCCTATGATCTACTCGTGTAGAAAGCGCTGTCATTTGAAGGCGCATATACATGCGGGCAGGTCCGTCCGAAAAGGAAAGCGCTTTATTAACTGCGAGGGGAGCTGGGATAATTTGAAGTCTTTGGCTAATAAGATCGGGGTCAGTCTGCTGCTGTTTATGATGGTGGCTGTACAGGCCGGATGGACAGGAACCACAGGAAATGTGGCGGAGGCGGCGGACAAATCGCTGGCGAAGAAGCCATATATGGGCTGGAGCAGCTACAGTATGCAGGTGTATGAACCCTCCGGCAACTGGATATCGGCGGAGAGTATCAAGAAGCAGTCCGACGCCATGCACGAGAAGCTGCAAGCTTACGGTTATGAATACATTAATATTGATGCGGGCTGGAATGGCAGCATGGATGAATACGGCCGGCCTTTGCCGAGCACTGATCGTTATCCGGACGGTTTTCAGGAGGTCATTGATTATGTGCATAACAACGGGCAGAAGATCGGGATCTATCTGATTCCAGGCCTGTCAATTGACGCGTATAACAAGGACCTTGAAATCTATGGAACCAACGGGGAGTGCCGGGTACGTGACATTGCGGTGCAGCCGCTGAAAATCATGGATTACTGGGATTCCTACAGCTACAAAATTGATTTTCAAAATCCCTGTGCCCAGAAGTACATCGACTCCATAGCTGATCTTCTCGGGGAATGGGGCATCGACTTTGTAAAATTCGACAGTGTAACCCCGGGGTCGGGTATCAACAACCTCAGCCGTGATGCACGCGGTGATGTCGAGGCCTGGTCCAAGGCTCTGGACAGACATAATATCTGGTTCGAGCTATCCTGGGCGCTGGACCATAACTATGTGGATTTCTGGAAAAAATATGCCAACGGCTGGCGGATTCAGTGGGATGTGGAGTCCTATGACAGTAATGTCGGCTTGACGCAGTGGGCCAACATTGCCAGACTGTTCCCGGACGCCGCGATCTGGTGGAGAGATGCCGGACCCGGAGGCTGGAATGATTACGATTCCCTGAATGTCGGGAACGGTGCTATGGACGGATTGACGAAGGATGAGCGGCAGACCGCCATGACCTTCTGGGCGGTCTCGGCGGCACAGCTCTATATCGGAAATGATATGACGCGGCTGGACGATTATGGAATGCAGCTGCTAACCAATAACGAGGTTATTGCCGTCAATCAGGCCGGACATCCCGCCCATCCGGTGTCTATGGATACCCAGCAGCAGGTCTGGTATGCCAACAACGGGGATGGAACCTATAATGTTGCTTTGTTCAACCTCGGCAGCCGCAGTGCTGCAGTGGATGTCAAATGGAGCGACATTGGACTTGAGGGACCGGCCTCTGTCCGCGATCTCTGGAGTCATAGTGAGCTGGGTTCCTTTGACACGGGCTTCAGCGGCGGGGTACTGGAGCCGCATGCATCCCGGATGCTGAAGGTAACCGCCAAGAGCGGAACCTCCACCGTCAACGATGACGATACGAACGTCCGTTATACCGGCTCATGGCAGCGCAACGGAGGCAAAGAGCAGACCCCGGGTTCACAGGATATCACTGTGAAAATCACGGATTCGGCTGCAGCTCCCGGAGGAGGACAGCCGGGCGGCAATCCTTCTCCTAGCCCGGTTACCCGTTCGGTCTATATCAATGACAGCGACAGCAGCATCACATACAGCGGCGACTGGTCGTCGCAGTCCGGCAGAACCGCCGGGGATTACGGGGCAGATGTACATTATACCGAGACAGACGGTGATTTCTTCGAGTACACCTTCAAGGGAACAGGTATTGAGCTGCTAACCGAGAAGGATTCCTCGCAAGGGGACGTACAGGTCTATCTGGATGATGCCGTGAGTCCGCAAACGGTAAGCACCTATACCGCTGGAGCCAAGGAAGCACAGCAGACCGTTTACAGTGCCAACGGCCTTACCGACGGTGAGCATACGCTTAAGGTGGTTAAGGCTTCAGGCCAGTACATGCTGCTGGATGCGCTGAAGATCAGTGTTAATCAGCTCATTGCCCCTGCCACAGGGAGCTTCGACAAGGCGCCTGACAAACAGGCTGATATAGCTGTCACACTGCCTGCAGGCAGTGACTCCCTTCTGGAGATTAAGAACGGCGGGGCTGTACTTACGGAAGGAAGCGATTATTCCGTCAGCGGAGGCGTTGTGAAGATCAAGAAGGAATATCTTTTCAATCTGCCTTCAGGTGCGGCGGAGCTCTCGTTCATCTTTGACGGAGGCGCAAGCGAAGTGCTGACAGTGACCATTACAGGCTCAGCTACGGTTCGCTATTCGCTGATCAATAATGACGATCCAGGGATCACTTACAATGGCACCTGGTCACGCAGTTCCGGGAGAGGAATGGGCGACTACAAGGATGATGTGCAATATGCCGAGAAGGATGGGGATTCCTTCGAATACACCTTCAGAGGCACTGGCATACAGCTCTATACAGAAACGGATACCTCACAGGGCGACATGGATATATATGTGGATGGGAGGTTCCAGCAAACGGTCAGCGCTTATCATAACGGACGCCAGGCCCAGCAGAATCTGTATAGCATTGCTGGTCTGCCTGAAGGCTTCCATACCCTCAAGGCTGTGAAAAAATCAGGCAGCTTCATGCTGCTGGATATGCTTAAGGTGGAAATCCCCGACCTGATTAATCCGGTAGAAGCAGCCTTCGACCAAGCAGTCCCGGCAGATATCGAAGTTAAACTGCTTCGTCAGCCGGAGCTGTTCGGCGGCATCAGCCAGGGCACCTATAAACTGATGGAAGGTACGGATTATACACTTGCAGGAGACACTGTAACCCTCAAGGCGGCGTACCTCGCCGCGTTGCCCGCGGGTACTCTTCCACTGACATTTGCCTTTGGCGGAGATTATCAGAACGATATTCATTTTACAGAGACAGACGGTGATTCTTTTGAGTATACATTCAGCGGGACTGGAATCTCCTTGTCCGGACCCAAGGGGCCGGATATGGGCGACATGGAAATCTATGTGGACGGTAAGCTGATTCAGACCGCAAGCGCTTACAGCAGCAACCGGCAGATTCTGCAGAATCTCTTCAGCCTTGCAGAGCTGGCCGATAGCGTTCACGTACTGAAGGTGGTGAAGAAATCAGGTGCGCTGATGTTCGCCGATCAGCTGAAATACAGCGTCAGCACCAAGGCCGGTGAACCGGCAACACCTGGCGAACAACCGACACCGGCACCTACGTCAACACCATCACCTTCCGCTACCGCATCACCGGCACCGGTAACTTCAGGACCCTCTGTTACTACGGGTCCGGTAGTGACCGCGTCTCCATCCGCCACTCCTGTTCCAAGTGCTTCGCCGGAAGCAAGCCAGGGGCCGGTGAAACAGCATGCGGCATATATGAGCGGGTATCCGGACGGTTCCTTCAAACCGGATCACAAGATAACCCGTGCCGAAATGGCGGCACTGCTATTTAAGGCTTCTGCACGGGAGAAGCAAGGAAAGGCTGCAGTCTTCAGTGATGTGCCTTCCGGATATTGGGCAGCCGAAGCAATAACTGGCGCAGCAGAAATGGGACTGATGACAGGCTACCCGGATGGCACTTTTAAGCCGAATCAACAGGTCACGCGGGCGGAATTGGCCAGTCTTGTTGCACTGCTAAGCAAGAATAATCCCATCCCCGGAGGCGGATATACAGATGTTGCCGCCAGTCACTGGGCACGGTCAGCCATTCTTCAGGCCCAGGGAGCAGGCATACTGAATGGCTATGCCGACGGCACCTTCCGTCCCGGAAAGGCACTGACCCGTGCCGAAGCGGTGACCGCGATGAACAGGGCACTCGGCAGAGGCCCGCTCTTCGGTGCCGAAGCCTCCCCGTGGAGCGATGTTCCGCTCACCCACTGGGCATTCAAGGATATCCTCGAGGCTGCCACTGATCATGAATATAAGGACAGGAACGGTGGCGGAGAACAACTGAGCGATTAAGGAGGAGCAGATAAAAAGCACAGGAGCCGGCAACGGCTCCTTTTCAATCGAGAAGAAATCCGAACGATTCGGCTGCAGCCTGTGCATCATTTCCCAGGCAATGAAAATAGTCGGATTATGTATAGAACCTGTATACGTGGCCGTAGTGCAGCAAATGTTTCTGATGATGCGGATTTAGAAGGCCCTATTCCATTCTTCCTATACAGGACGAGGATGATGACTATAGAGCATTCAGCGGATTCTGTGTCCGCCTGACCAGAAAGATAAGCTTTTTATGGGGAGTAAAGGCGTTCTAGCCGCCGGGAATGCTCCCGGTCGTATTGCAATCTAGACCGTCTTTTCGAATGGCGCTGGAGACAAAAGCTTGACTGTGAAGCAATTTGTTTTAAGCTTATGCTGTGAGCGCTACCAACTGAGAGGGGAATCCAACCATGCTCAAATACTCCAAGGTTTTCCGCAGATTTCTGATCTCCTACATCATTATTCTAATTATTCCGGGCATAGGCGGCTACATGTCTTACCGTACATCGATCTCTGTAACAGAGTCCATTTCCATTGAGAACAGTGTGATCCAGCTGCAAAAAAGCCAGGAGATTCTTGAGCGCCGGATGGCTGAAGTCGAGGGGCTGACCCGGCAGCTCGCGGTGAATCCCGAACTGAACGTACTGTTGAATGAACGGGGAGAGGGGACCAATGTCTACGGAATCTGGAGGACCATGCGCAATGTGCTGACCTTCGGCCAGACGAATGATTTCCTGCAGGATTATTATATTTATCTGGCCAATTACGATCTGGTGCTGACCCCCGGCTCTTCTTACCGTCCGGAGCATTACTATGAGATATATCATTACAACGAACTTCCGCTGGCGGACTGGAAGAAGCAGGTTCTGCAGAAAACCCACCGGAGTGAGATCAAACCGCTGAGCGCCTTTGTCAGCAAAGGGGCACAAACCTCGGTGATCACCTACATGCAGTCACTGCCGCTCGACAGCTTCAATGATTCTTCTCCGGCCGTTGTGGTCGTGATGATCGACGAGAAAATCATCGCCAGCCTCTTGTCTGGCCTGACTGAACGCTACGGGGGCTGGGTTCATATCAGCGATGCCGATGGGAAGACCATTGTGCTGCAAGGAAAAGATGAGGCATATGTGAACCGGCTTCATGCGGATTCCTCGTTTGATAACAGCAAGGTCAGCCAGTTTTACCGGGATGATCTGGTGATTTCAACCCGTTCGGATTCGAACGGCTGGGTATACCAGGCAGGTATTCCCCGAAGCATCCTGCTGGAGAATGCCAATAGAATCAAATATATGTCCTGGCTGATTACCGGAGGCGCTCTGTTCCTCGGATTACTGGCCGGCCTGGTGCTCGCCTACCGGAACAGTGCACCGATCAACCGGATGCTAAGTGTGATGAAAGAGCAGTTCGGCAAGGAGGAGACGGCGGAGCAGAGTGAGTTCGATTTCCTGAGCGGAAATATTGCCAACATGATCACCAAGAATAAGCTGCTCGAAAGCGAGCTTAACCGTCAGCTGC
The DNA here is from genome assembly GCF_001909055.1 of Paenibacillus helianthi. Taxonomy (GTDB): domain Bacteria; phylum Bacillota; class Bacilli; order Paenibacillales; family Paenibacillaceae; genus Paenibacillus_AQ; species Paenibacillus_AQ helianthi. The sequence goes on along the minus strand of NZ_LVWI01000035.1, from coordinate 40,014 downwards.
CTCTGGTCAGGGATGCTTTTATTAAGCGGCTGGTTGCCGGAGAATTTGAGTCACGGGAGGAGATTGTATCTGCTGCCGCCCAGGCGGATATCGGGCTGAATCAGGGAACCGGCTATGCCGGACTGATCCAGATTAACGGCTATGCCGGGATGGATAGCGTGGAGATCCTCAATGAGCTGAACGCCGCCCGCCTACTGGTGAAGCAGGCGCTCGCTTCGCTTACCGGACCGCTGCCTATGGCCGATATGGGCTCGGACAAAATGGTCGGCCTGTTCTTCTCCGGCCCTGATGAATCTGCGTCAGACCAGGAGGTAGCGATTACACACATCATGGAGAATTTGGCGCAATATGTGCTGAAGGAATACAAGATTTCGGTGCAGTCCGGGTTCGGAGGCTATTTCGCTTCAGTAACAGAGGTCAGCGGGTCGTTTGAGCAAGCGAAGCAGGCGCTGGAATATGCCGTGTATACGAACAAGAAAGGCATGACGTGGAATCATGAGGCCAGAATCGAGAATACGACCTATTATTATCCGCTTGATACGGAGCAGCGGCTGATCAGTACGATTCGTGCCGGGGAGCTGGCTGAGGCCAAACGCATTATGGATTCCACCTTTGCGCAGAATCTTGGCGGCCGGGAGCTGTCCATTGAGATGAAGCATCAGCTGATCGGGGAGATGAAGGGCACCTTTTTGAAGCTGCTGGATCAAAAAATCTTCATGGAATCTCCTTTGTTCGAAAGCGTCAAGCAGCGGATCATCGACATCAGTTCCTCGGAGCCGGCGGATAACATCCAGGCCGAATTCCATGCCGTCATGGAGGGACTCTGCGGGTACATCGCCAATAAAAAGAAGGACGCGCATACCCAGATCATCAAGCAGATCTACCAGTATACCGAGGATATGTATTCGGACACCGAGCTGACCCTGTACCGGGTGGCAGAGCATGTGGAACGGCCGGAAAAATACATCTCCCAGCTGTTCAAGGAGGTGACTGGTGTGAATTATTCCGATCATCTGGTGAAGGTCCGGATGGATCAGGCGGCGCTCCTGCTGAAGGACAGCAGGTATACGGTGGATGAGATTGCGGCAAGAGTGGGCTACAACAGCTCACATTCCTTCCGTAGAGCCTTTAAACGGTTAACCGGCATTTCCCCCAGCACCTACAGACAATCGAATGCTGAATAGAAAAGTGTTGGAAAAAGTAAAACTAACTGGCCCGAGCACCCTGCGCTCGGCAGAATAAGTGGAAAAAGTAAAACTAATCTAGCTCATTTCCCTCGGTGGAGGGGGATATGGAATTTTTAAGTTTCCTTTTTCTACCTAAATCTTCACATTTGCTGTTTTCGGCGGTATTAAGTTCACTTTTTCCACTTGTGCTTATCTCCTGGTCCGGGGAAGTTGGGAAGGACAGGGAGATGCGGGGGCGCCTCGGTGAGAGGGATGCAGAGTCTCCTGCAACCCCAAAAATAAAGCGGCTGCATTGTCCCTCCCGGGCGGTGCAGCCGTTTCTGCCCAAGGGGTATACCAAATAATGTATCCGCTTGCAAGACTGCGGAAATCAGGCCGTCCCAGGAAGTGATGCCCCCTGCAAACCGGGCAATCTGTACGCAAAATACGGAAGTGTACCTGTTCAAAGCCGCTTATCATGCCCTATGATCAACTCGTGAGAAAGCGCTATCACACAAACTATCAATACAAAGCGAATGCTTCCGAAGCGGTTTTACTCGAAGTAATGCAAGGGAGCAGCGGCTGGCCAAACTAAGCATGTGCTTCCGAACAAGTTTTGTTCGAAGAAAATCAATGAAGTAAAGCTGGCCAAACTTTTAAGGGGGGAGATTCATCTGGAAAAAGAAATGGTTATGAGCACCCAAACGGCGCCCCGAAGCAAACGCCAGGGCTGGCTGCATACCGCCGGAAAAAATATCATGAAACACTGGCAGCTGCATCTGCTCGTCATTCCGCCTTTGCTGTTCTTTCTGATCTTTAAGTATTATCCAATGGCGAATGCTGTACTGGCTTTCAAGGACTACAACGTAATTAAGGGGATATGGGGCAGCCCCTGGGTCGGCTTTAAGCACTTCGAGCTGTTTTTTGAGAATCCGCTGTTCTGGACGCTGGTCAAGAATACCATTCTGCTGAGCGGCTATCTGCTGTTGGCCGGGTTTCCGATTCCGATCCTGCTCGCGCTGATGATAAATGAAATCCGTGGCGGCAGGTTCAAACGGTTCGTCCAGCTTGTATCGTTTGCGCCATATTTTATCTCCACTGTAGTTATGGTCTCCATTATTATGCTGTTTCTGGCTCCGCGTCTGGGGTTCGCCAACATCGCCATGAATTTCTTCGGCCTGGATTCGGTGAATTTCCTGGGGGAGCCCGGCATGTTCCGCTCCATCTATGTCTGGTCTGACATCTGGCAGACCGCAGGCTACAGCGCCGTGATCTACCTGGCCGCACTGGCTGGCATCGATCCCACACTGTATGAGGCGGCTAAGGTGGATGGCGCTTCACGGTTTCAAAAGATCCGCCACGTCGATCTTCCCGGAATCGTACCTACGATTGTGATTATCCTGATTCTGAATGTGGGTAACGTGATGGCGATTGGCTTTGAAAAGGTCTATCTGCTGCAAAACCCGCTGAATATCGCTAATTCTGAGATTATAGCCACCTATGTCTACCGGATCGGCCTTTTGAATGCCAATTATAGCTTTGCTACCGCGGTCGGCTTGTTCAATTCACTGATCAATCTGGTTCTGCTGGTTACCGTGAACGGACTGGCCAAACGAATCACCAATAACAGCATCTGGTAAGAAAGGAGTTCCTGTATGGCAGCTTCGGCAGCAGTTCCCCAAAAAATTAAAGAATCCGTCGGTGACCGGATATTTCTGACTGTGGTGTACACCGTACTCATCCTTGTAGTTATCGTTGTGCTGTATCCGCTTATCTTCATAATCAGCAGCTCCATCAGCAGTCCGGCAGCTGTCACCTCGGGCCGGGTCTGGCTGTGGCCGGTCGATATTTCCTTCAAGGGCTTCAAGGTCCTGTTCAGTACGCATGAGATTATCAGCGGGTATGCCAATTCCATCTTTTATACGGCCGCCGGTACGCTGATCAGTGTGACCCTGACGATTATGATCGCCTACCCGCTGTCGCGCAGAGCTTTTTTTGGCCGCAATGTGCTGATGATGATCATTACCTTTACAATGATCTTCAGCGGCGGGCTGATTCCCACCTATATGGTGGTCCGGGAGCTGCACCTGATCGATACGCGCTGGGCGCTGCTGATTCCCAATGCGATCTGGGTATGGCAGGTGATTATTGCCCGGTCCTTTTTCCAGTCCTCCATTCCCGAGGAGTTGCTGGAGGCCAGTGAGATTGACGGCTGCAGCGATATGCGCTTCATCCGCAGTGTAGTGCTGCCGCTCTCCAAGCCGATTATTGCGGTGCTGGTGCTGATGTATGCAGTCGGCCAATGGAATTCCTATTTCGATGCCCTGATCTATCTGAAATCGGCTGACTTGTTCCCGCTGCAGCTGGTGCTGCGCAGTATCATTATCCAGAACAACAGTGCCGGGGCGATGGATGCCATGGCGATGGTAGAGCGGCAGCAGATGGCCGAACTACTGAAATATGCGCTGATAGTCGTCGCCACCTTGCCTGTGCTTGTCATTTATCCTTTTGTACAGCGGTATTTCGTACAGGGCATGCTGGTCGGCTCAGTCAAGGGGTAAGGGGAAGCGATGAACCGGTAAGGGGGTGAGGCCTTTCTTAAAAGATAAGCATTTATATGCTTCGTGCCATAAATGATCCTTATCTTTCTCGCTATAAACGGATATTGTCTGTTTAAGGACGGGCATCCGTTTCCATTTGGCAACACATAACCAACCTGTCCAACTACAAAGAGGGAGTTGATCAGCTTTGAAGAAAAGTTTGTTAGCCTTGTTAATGCTGGTAACGGTATTTACAGTTGTGATCAGTGGCTGCTCGGGCAAAAATAATACAGAAAGCCCGTCCGGTACAGCATCCGGCACAGCGTCTGGCAACGGAAACGCAGCGGAGGCGTCAAAACCTGTGGAGGTCAGCGTCTTTGCCGTCCAGGAATCAGGCATTGATATCCCGACCAATAAATTCACCACATTCGTTCAAGACAAGTTCGGCATCAAATTCAACTGGCAGATTAATCCCTCCGACGGCGCCAAGGAAAAACGCCAAATCTCACTCGCCAGCGGTGACTATCCCGATGCTTATTTGCTCACTGCCTACATTGATGAATTCTCCCAGGGGGATGTACTGAAATATGGCCAGCAGGGCGTTCTGGTTCCGCTGAATGACCTGATTGACCAATATGCACCGAATATCAAAGCAGCCATGGAAAAGCACCCTGAAATGAAAACGCTGAATACGGCTCCGGACGGCAATATCTATGGCCTGGGCGCTTACGCCGAGTGCTTCCACTGCTCCTATCCGAACAAAATGTGGATCAACACCGAATGGCTGAAGAAGCTGAACCTGGAAGAGCCGAAGACTACAGAGGAGTTCAAGCAAATGCTGGAAGCCTTCAAGACGAAGGACCCGAACGGCAACGGCAAAGCCGATGAAGTGCCGCTGAGCGGTTCCACTGAAGATTTTGGTGTACGCATTATTCCTTATCTTATGAACAGCTTCGTCTATGATGATGACCGCAACTACTTGAATATGACGGACGGCAAGGTACAATCAGCTGCTATTAAACCGGAATGGAAGGAAGGTCTGACTTATATCAAATCGCTGTATGATGCCGGTCTGATCGATCCGGGGGCTTTTACCCAGAATGCAGAGGCCTTTAAGAAAATCGGTGAAAATGCGGATGCCGAAATCCTCGGCGCAGGTGCAGGCATGCATCCGGCGATTTTCATCAACATCGACCCAGGCAACACCCGTTCCGCACATTACAATGCCCTGCCACCGCTTACCGGACCGAAAGGGATCTCTTACACGACACATGATGCGGGCGGGGTGTCACCAGGCGCCAAATTTGTCATCACCAACAAAGCCAGTGAAGAGGCAAAAGTGGCTCTGATCAAGATGGTGGATTATATGTTCACACCGGAAGGCCAGACGAACGCGGCAAGCGGCATGAAGGGAATCGACTGGACCGATCCGGTGGCAGGCGATGTCGCGCTCGGCAAGGATGTCAAACCGGTGATCAAACCGATCCCGATGGCGGAAGGCGAAGCGCCGCGTAATGCGGGCTGGAGCGGAATGGGACATTTCTACATGCCGAAGGAATACCGCGACACCTTCGTTCAGGCGACTGATATCTATTCCTCGAACGGCTACGAACGCAGATTGTACAATGCTTCGCTGCTGTACCAGGGTCATGAACCTAAGGAGTTGTTCCCGCTCTGGTCCATCTGGATTGATCCGACAGAGATTGACGAAGCCAGCATGCTGCAGACGAATCTGAGAAACTACATTGAGCAGAATGAGCTTCAGTTCATTACCGGCAATAAGGATCTGAACAAGGACTGGGATGCCTATGTGAAGGGTCTGAAGGATCTGAAGCTGGACCGCTATCTGGAAATTCTGCAAAAGGCGTATGACGCTTCAGTGAAATAAGCCTGGGTGCCAGCAGGAGGAGATTGGGCGCAAAGCGGCAGACGGAGACTTCACTGAGTATACCGGCATGAACGCTGCACAGCACCCGAAATTGTAAAGCGGAGACCGGCATGAACGCTGCACAAGCAACCGTGCTACGCCCACCCGATGCCGGCCTGCCAAGGCCGGCATCGCTGTTTCTGCTATTGTTTTTTAGGGAACGGATGGTTTGAACGGAGGTTTTATTCATATGCCAGATCAGAGGACAGACAGGAGGATGCTAATTGAGCGATTTGAAATTATGGTACTCCAGCCCGGCTGCGGGCTGGGGCCAGGGACTGCCGATCGGAAATGGCAGGATCGGCGCAGTGGTTATGGCGGCTCCGCAGCGTGAAGTGTGGAGTATGACCGAGGTGACCTACTGGTCTGGACGAGAAGAGGCTGTTCCCGGCCCGTTTGGCGGGAAGGAGGCACTACGGCGCATGCAGGGGCTTTTTATGGCTGGTGATTATGCAGAAGGTGACCGGCTTGCCAAGCGATATCTGCAGCCGGAGAAGCGGAATTACGGGACCCACCTGGGATTGTGCGAGATTGTGTTCTCCTTTGAAAGTCCGGACAGGCAAGGGGAAGCTGAGAAGGAAGTGGAGCGGGCAGGGAATATGGAAGCCCGGTTCAGACGCGGGCTGGATTTGGATCGTGCAGTTGCGCATGCGGAGTCTCAGAGCGGTGGTTGCACGGTGCTGCGCGAGGTTTTTGCTTCCCATGCAGATGATGTTGTAGCTTCGAGGATCTGGAGTGAATCGCCTGGCGGTGTATCCTTCACGTTAAGTGCTGCTGGCGGCACAGGCCCGTTCATTGTCCGCTCTGTGAACGGGGATACCCTGGAATTTCAAGCCCAAGCGAGAGAGCAGGTGCACAGCGATGGTACCTGTGGAGTAAGGGCTGAAGGCGGAATCAGGGTGTCAGCTTCCGGGGGAACCTTAAGCTGCCGGGATGGCCGGTTGACAGTAGCCGGGGCGGATGAAGCCTGGATTTATTTTACGGTCAGCACTGATTACCAGCATGCAGGAGCGGACCTGCAGGCACAGAGTGCAAGAAGTCTGGAACAGGCGGCTGCTAAGGGCTATGTCAGCCTGCGCGCGGATCATATCCGGGATTACCGCCAGGAATTCAGCAAGGTCGATGTCCGGCTGGGACGCTCGGAGATTTCGGATCTGCCGACGGACAGACGCATCGCCCTGCTGCAGCAGAATCACAGCGGAGACCCGGAGCTGTTTGCATTGTTCCTGCAGTACGGCCGCTACCTGATGATTGCCGGGTCACGTGCAGACTCGCCGCTGCCGCTGCATCTGCAAGGGATCTGGAATGACGGCGAAGCCTGCCGGATGGGCTGGAGCTGCGATTATCATCTGGATGTCAATACCCAGATGAATTACTATCCTGCCGAGATTGCGAATCTGGGAGAGAGTCATCTACCGCTAATGCGTTACATTGAGGCTTTGTCCCGTGCGGGTAGAGTGACAGCAAGGGATTTCTACGGCAATACAGGTTGGGTTGCTCATGTGTTCTCCAATGTCTGGGGATTCACCGCACCCGGCTGGGAAACCTCATGGGGGCTCAATGTCACCGGGGGAGTGTGGATCGCCATGCATCTGATCGAGCACTACGAATACAGTCAGGATCGTGAGTTTCTGGAAGGGCAGGCCTATCCTGTGCTCAAAGAAGCAGCAGCCTTCTTCCTAGACTACATGACCATACATCCGGCGTACGGCTGGCTGGTGACAGGACCTTCGAATTCGCCGGAGAACAGCTTCTATCCGGAGGGTCATAGCGGTGAGAACCGGCAGCTCTCTATGGGGCCGACTATGGACCAGGTGCTGGTCCGGGAGCTTTTTGAATTCTGTCTGAAAGCGGCAGCGCTGCTGAATAAGGATGAAGAGCTTCAGGCGCAGCTTGAAGAGGCGATCCACAAACTGCCGCCGCTGCAGATCGGCAGACAGGGACAGCTGCAGGAATGGCTGGAGGATTACAGGGAGGCACAGCCGGAGCATCGTCATCTCTCCCATTTGTTTGCACTCTATCCGGCTAGCCGGATTACACCCGAGGAGACGCCGGAGCTCAGCGCGGCGGCCCGGGTCACGCTGGAGAACCGCATGATGCAGGATGAGCTGGAGGATGTGGAATTTACCGCCGCGCTGTTTGGGCTGTACTTTGCCCGGCTCCATGACGGGGAGCGGGCCTATAGGCATATCTCGCATCTGATCAGCGGGTTATGTCTGGACAATCTGCTGACCTATTCAAAGGCTGGTATTGCCGGAGCGGAGAGCAATATCTTCGTCATTGATGGCAATTTCGGCGGAACGGCTGCCATTGCAGAGATGCTGCTGCAGAGCCGGGCTGGAGAGATTCATTTGCTGCCCGCGCTTCCAGCGGATTGGAGCACAGGCTCGGTATCAGGGCTTTGCGCCAAAGGGAAGGTCGAGGTAGATATGGATTGGAAGGATGGAATACTAACCACGGCTACATTACGCACCTTTTCAGCGGGTACAATAACTGTCCGCTCGGGTGAACACCGGAGTACTCTTCTCACCGGGGCTGGGGGAAGTTATACACTGAATAGCCGCTTGGAACAGCTGGAGTTAGGTTAGAAGCAATGACCCCAGTTATTTTTGTGAAGTGAAGTATTCCCTGCAAAAGCGCCCTCCAATTTCAATCAGAGATTGGAGGGCGCTTCAATGTGGGGGATCTGAATCCATAACCAGAACCAGCTATTCCCTGCTGTGTTTTACCATGCGGAGGGTCTCCCCGGCAACTGTTCGCAGCGTTCCTGTCCCTCCTGTGCAGATCTGCCGCCCAACGGAATCCCCGGTACATTCGGCTCCATAGGCCCAAGGGATATAGAAGGACAAATCGGCTCCTGCTTCACTGAACACCTCAATCCACTGCACTTCACCCGCTTCAAAAGCTGCACTGACCAGGAAGCCGCCCACTGCCCGCAGGCTGCGGAATTCTGCTCTCTGATGCTCCGGCCAGTTCGGGAAGAACCGCAGCACCCCGTTGTAACTCTGAAGCAGGCACTCATTGATTACGGCGGGCAGCGAGAAATTCTCGAACCAGACACCCATCCGGGACATGAAGTCAAAGTCCGCTGTATCCGGGTACCGTCCCCCGCTCATCAGCACTCTGTCGGTGCAGGTGCCGTTAGGCAGCAGACAATAGGCAATTTGCCGCTTGAACCGCTCCAGATCGAGGATACCGAGCCGCGCCCCGGCCAGGGCTTGGAATACCAGTTCATTCCCGCCTTCATTCCGGTGATTGCGGTAGGTCTCCACCGCCGTCAGGTATTCTTCCGGGGAAGAGTGCAGACCATGCTCTTCTCCGGGAAAGACTGTTGCGAGCGGAACTGGGACGTTGTAGACGACCTCGGGATTCTCTCCTGCCACCGACACAAAGACCTGGCCTTCATTGGATTCGGCTGTCGGATATTCGGGAAAGTGATTAAGAATTTCCTGAACCTCTGCAAGCAGGCCGTCTTCCGCTTCCTCTTGTCCAAGCACCGCACAGGCCCGGATAAATGCATGGAAAATAAATTTTGTCAGAGCCAGATCGATCAGACAATCACTGTTCCGGGCAAAGCCCGGCGCAATCTCGTATAGCTCCGGCACGACAGTAGGAAAGATATGATAACAGTCGTCATTCCAGCGCGGACCCCGGGCTTCCGGCCGCTGCATGTAATCTGCCATGAACCGGACGGCTTCCCGGATCGGCTGAAATGCGCGGCTGCGAAGGAAGGCTTCATCCATGGAGTAGAGGTAATGCCACCATAGGCTTTGCACGGTCCACGGCGTTTCACAGACCTCCCAGCCCCAGTGCGGAACCGGATAAGGCATCATCGTCATTTCTACCGGGTAGGCGGAATGGGGGAAATAAGCACCGCGCAGCCCGTAGTAGTCCCGTGCCCATTGTTGGCTGACCGGCAGCACATGGTCTACCATATCCGCATAAGGCAGATGCTTGTCCAGATGGTTGCTGGAGAATGCTGCCCAGAATGGCTGCTGTGTATTGTAGTTCATGTGATAGTCCCCATGCCATTCGGACCCGATGGAACCATAGCTCCAGTTGGCGAACAGCCCGGGACAGGTGACCCCTTCACGGACAGAGCAATTTAAAAAGTACAGATTGCGGTACCAGACCCGCTCCAGATATTCGTCCTCCAGGGACACACTGGAGCACTCCCAGTATTCCAGCCACTTTTCGTTTGTCCGTTGCCAGGCATCGTTGTACCCGGACAATTCGGGCGGGTGCATCTGCACTGCCGCCTGCTGGATTACCGTCCTGCGGCCCTCCCATAGCTCCGCGCAGGCGGAGAAGCCGCTGCCGGTATCAGCGATGCTGAGCCGGTCCCCCTCACCGCCAGCCGAAGGAACTGCGCCTGTGATGCTGACCGCCAGCCGGAAAGCCTTATCTTGGTCATGCCCGCTATAGGGAACTTCGGGAGCTTCCACACAGGGCAGGACTTGGGTAAAGGACAGCACTCCCGCCGTGGGATCAACATCGATTACAGCGGGGGGGAACCCGGAAGGCGTGTTGGGGTCGGGAATGAGCCGTGCTTCGTGAAATAGCGATAGAGCCTCTCCGTTAGCAGAATTGCATACAGACATCCACAGCCGGTCCTGAACGGCATCCACAAAAACCTCCAATACAGCCCGCTCCCCCTGGACCAGAAACTCAACCGTGCAGCGTCCGTCCCCGATGTGGAGGGTGTGCCCCAGCACCTCGGCTGTACGCCGGTCATACCGGAGCAGCAGTGAACCGCAGGGCATCGGACGCGGGTAGCTTTTGCTGTAGTTGTCCCCGGCCATCTCGCAATATTCCCGGTACCACGGGTGGTCCATGAGCTGCGGTAATTCAGCGGGAAGCGCTTCGAACCGCTTATAGACCTCTTTAAAGGTCGTAATCTCCTCAGCATGTTGCTCCGCGATGCGGATATCCCAGACATTATTGTGTCCAAAATGGAGCATCACCGCATCCGGGCGGGTGGTGAGCACCACCCCAAGCCCGCCGTTTCCCAGGAGCGCTCCTTCAAAAAAATCTGCTGCCGGTCCCTCAAAAGTAAGGTCATGCCGTGCCGCATGTTCCTGAGCTAGTGCTTTTTCCAGCGGCAAAGACAGGATTGAATCCTCTGAATTTCCTATACTTGTGGTTTCATGCATAGGTTCTCCTCCTTTCATCTCTGCAAACGCGTAGCAGGCCAGCCGTAGCAGTCGGCGCATTAACCCTGGCCTCCAGTCTTCTACAATGTAACCGGGTGATGGCCGGTTGTATTTAGCAAGGTGTCGTATTTTTGCACGATCGGCGGATGAATTCGCGGATGGTTATACAGTAATCAGGCAATAGGGAATCGAAAGGTAGATCACAACTGCCAGGAAAGGCCTGCACAGGGAAAAAGGTACGCAAGGCACCGCAAACGTACCTTTACGGAGCTGGAAAGAATCACTACGATTAATTTAGAAAGCGTTATCATTTATTGTTCAGATGATGAAATTCTTTTGAGGGGGATCTTAACCATGTCCAAAGCAAAGGGCAAGCTATCCAATCTTTCGAACTCAGCCCATCAGCCTCATTCAGCCAATCAGACTCGTTCCATCCGGGGCAGCAAGAGCCGTACCGGGCAGCCCCGGTCAGGATCTGCCTTTGTGATATCTGTCGTTATGATTGCCGTTCTCGTGATTGCAGCGTCCGTGTTTTTTCTACGGCCGTCAGCGGCTTCCTCAGGCCTCAGAGGACTGCCGAACTACACGGAGATTCGCGGGGATTACGATGCCGAAGGCCTGAAATATGAGAAGCAGCCCCATCTGGGCAGCAGCACAGCCAAGGTGAAGGTGATTGAATTCGCAGATTTCAAATGCCCTTCTTGCAAAAAGTGGAAGGAAACGTACTTCGAACGCTTCCAAAAAGAGTTCGTCGATACCGGCAAGGCAGAGCTGTTCTTCATGAACTTTGCTTTTATAGACCGTGATTCGATCATGGCGGCCAGTGCGGGGGAAGCCATTGCAGCCCAGGACAACGAACAATTCTGGGAGTTCATGAGCAAGCTCTACGACCATCAGGGAGATGAGACCAAGATCTGGGCCACACCGCAGTTTCTGCTTGATTTCGTCAAAAATAATATCGGCGGCATAGACTATGACCGCTTTGCCAAAGATCTGCAGGAGCATACTTACATGCTGCCGGTGAAGGAGGATTTCAAAACGGCTGGAAACTATGGAGTCAATGGAACACCACAGTTTATGGTGAACGGCAAACTGCTGAAGGGTGGTTCGTATGAGGAATTAGCGGCAGCCATTGAAGCGGAGGCAGCATCCGCCGGCGCCCAATAAGCATGGCAGGAGGATGGTGAGATGAAGCTTTCAGCCTTGCACCCGTATGTCTATCTGGCCACCCGGTATCCTTTTGCCAAGGGGCAGTCAAGCTCGAAACGGATTTGCTATATGAGCTCTGTCTATCTGCTCAGTGAGGGTTACGGGGTACTGGAGACCGAGGGGACACAAGTCCAGGTAAGCCCGGGCTCACTGGTCTATCTGCCTCCCGGACAGTCCCATGAATGGCTGGCTGATCCGGCAGAGCCGATGGTACATCTGTGCTGTTATTTCGACTGGGGTCATGTGGACCGGGAGGGCCATTTCGATTGGGCCTGCCCGATCTGTTATGAACCGGAGCCGCTGCTGCCGGAATGGCTGGGTCCGCAACTTCCGTATCCGCTCCCGCTGCAGCTTCAGGCCGGTTCTGTCCGTGTGTGGGCTGAACGGTTTCAGAAGTTCTACACTTCAGGTCAATTTGTAAATGAGCAGACGTTTATCCGCAATTTGAGCATTCAGCGGAACTTCCAGGAGTTTATTGATTTTTTCCTCCAACAGATGCTGAGGGACCCGCCGTTCCCGGACCGCCGGATCAGCGCGCTGCTGGAGCGGCTCGAACAGGATTTGCTGCATGAAGTGCCGAGGCCGCTGGAATGTTATTACCGGGAATTGAAGCTGAGCCGGGGGCATTTCTTCGAGCTGTTCAGAAAGTCAGCCGGCTGTTCGCCCGTCCAGTATATGAACCGCTTCCGGCTGAACCGGGCCAAGGAGGATCTGCTGCATACCTCGCTGAGTATCACAGAAATTGCCGGGAAATATCATTTCAGCTCGGTCCATTACTTCTCCCGCCTGTTCCACCGTGAGACCGGACAGACACCCCGGGAATTCCGCTCGGGGTAAGGTCTGCTCCCACAGCTCCCAAAAGTCATACTGAAGGGGCTTCAGTTGATTCTAAATCATCCGGGCCGGTCATCATGCTGGAGGACTACATTGTTGCCGCTGCGGAGCGTGGAAGAGGCAGGGGCCGGTTCTTTATGGACCGGATTGCCGGGTATGCGAAGGCGAAAGTCAATAGACACAAAAACATAGCCCCATACAACCCGCGCTTGGCGCGGGTTTTCTATTTTGTGGGATCAAGTTCTTGTCCATTTCTCTGGATCTCTCCGAAAAAGACACAATCAGGAGTGTACTTTATTTGAGTAAATAAAGAGTAGACAGAATGAGGAAAAGGATTTATGTTTATACTTAAAATAAGTATTATAATAAGTGATGCAATAAGGGGGAGCTATGAATCCAATTACAAATAACACGATACGTGTTAAGAAAATGAACCAGGAGCTTGTCCGGCGGACACTCAAAGCAAATAATAAGGTTACAAAAGCTGCTGTGGCAAAATCCACAGGCCTGAGCATAGGCACTTGCGGGAGCATTCTGAATGAACTTTTAGCAACAGGTGAAGTGCTGGAGCTGGAAACAGAAGAATCTAATGGCGGACGGCCGGCAAAAGTATACCAGTATAACATGGATTTTGCCTATATTGCTTGTATTATCATCAAGGCTGGATTGAAGAAACACTCCATTGATTTCATGGTGGCTAATTTGGCCGGGGATGCAGTGGACCATGGACATGAAGAACATTTGCGACTGGATTTTGCAGCTATCGATCAGATCATCGGCCGCCTTATTACCCTCTATCCGGAGATTCAAGCGGTAGGAATTGGTGTTCCAGGGGCAGTCAATCATGGAGTTATGAATACCAGCGATATTGAAGAATTAATTGGCGTTGAAATTGAGAAATTAATCCGTGAGAAATATGAGATTGAAGTTATTTTAGAGAATGATATGAACTTAACCGTGTATGGTTTTTACCACAAACAGGAACATGAAGAAGAAAAATCTGTTGCTGTTGCGACTTTTATCGAAGGCTGTTTCCCTGGAGCAGGCATGATGATTAACGGGCATATCCATAGAGGGAGCACACATTTTGCCGGAGAAATCTCCTTTTTACCTTATGGATTGACGCGGGAAGAACAGTTTCAGCAATTGCATGATCGGAACACTTTTCATTCTGTGGCCGCGCGTGCAGTGAGCAGCCTAATCGCGGTCATGAATCCGGAAATGATTGCTTTAACAGGAAGTCTGGTACAGCCTGCTGATGTCGACCTGATTCGTCAGGAGTGTCTAAAGGATATACCGGAGATGCATATGCCGCAGCTTACGCTGCTCAAACATCAGGAAGAAGACTACATGCACGGTTTAATAACAATGGCGCTGGAAAGCTTGTCATATTCATACCAATTGGTGGAGATACGTAAGTAAAAAATGCAAGAATGTATCTTTTGAAACTCGGAATTCTGGCCTGGAATACGGAAAGCCCGTTACGATCGGGAACAATGTGTGGATTTGCGGGAATGCTGTGATTGCACCAGGAGTGACTATTGGAAATAGCGCAGTGATTGCTGCAGGGGCTGTGGTCGTACGTGATGTTCCGGATAACGTTGTAGTCTGAGGTAATTCGGCTCAAATAATTAAGGCTATATAATTTTTTAGACGGCCAGGAGGGATTGCGACAATGAACATCCTGATTGTTGATGATGATCTCATAATTAGAAAAGGTATAATCCGTACTCTATCTAACCTCTATTCAGAGCATAACCTAGTATGAAGCGAGTGAAGGAGTAAAAGGTACAATTACAGTGAGTTCTCATGAATAAGAAGCTTACTTCACATTCGGTCACCTTTATTTTTGCCGGATTGATCTTAATTAATATGTGTGCCAATTACGTTAGCGGGAGTACAGGTATGACGTGGTTCCCGAAAAAGAGTATCCGGTTCGAATTGCCACGCTACAGATCGTTAATGGTTGCTAAGGGTACCGCGTTACAGCTACCCACTACAAAGAACCTATAAAAATAAATCAAAGACATCAAGAAGCATAAGAAAGGCAGGAAATGAAAATGAATCAAAAAGAAAGAATGCTTGTAGGACTCCCGTACAAAGCTTGGCTGGATGGATTAAGTGAAGAGAGGATCGCCAATAAACTCAAAATTCATGAATATAATCTGCTTCGCCCCGATGAAAGCGACAGAAGAGGGGAATTGATACGTGATATTCTTGGTGAATCAGGTGGAAATGTGCATATTGAATCCCCCTTCCGCTGTGATTACGGAACAAATATCACGGTAGGGAAAAATTTCTATGCTAATTATAACTGTACCATTCTTGACGTCGGCAAGGTTGTTATTGGTGATAATGTCATGTTTGCTCCGAATGTATCGATCTATACGGCAGGTCATCCCATTCATCCGGATTCCAGAAACTCAGGATATGAATACGGTATTGCGATTACGATCGGAGATAATGTGTGGATCGGCGGCAATGTTATCCTTAATCCCGGCGTGACCATCGGCAACAATGTTGTGATTGGAGCAGGCAGTGTGGTAACCAAAGACATACCTGATAATGTTATCGCAGCGGGTAGTCCCTGCAAGATTATTCGTGAAATCACGGAAGAGGACCGGAAATATTATTTTAAAGACAAAGAGTTTGACGTGTCGGATTATATTTAATACGGTTATTGGGGATGAGGATTTGTTGACTGAAAAGGGGAGAGGTTGTCAGGAGTGAGAATTACCGGATGGCCTTGCGGAACTTTTCGAGATGGAAGACTTTTTTATGAGGTCGCCTCGTTTCGGATGTTTGTAGGGGTACAAACACTTTAACGAATAGGCGACCTTTTTTCTACCTTTTTTGGCTAATCAACAGGCGTGCACGAAATGCTGTCACACCACTCAAGGAAACATTGGATTCCCCTTCATCCCCACCCACAGCTCCGACTGCTCCAATTGGGCGGCCAGCTGCAGCAGCAAATCCTCGCGGCCCTTGGAAGCCATCACCTGAACTCCAATAGGCAGGCCTGCCGGTGTAAGGTGCAGGGGAACGCTCATGGCGGGCTGACCCGTGAGATTGGACAGCTGTGTAAAAGGGGTATAAGTCAGGCTGGGCTCGAACATTTCGTAGATCATCCGCCGCTGCGCATCCTTCGGCAGCTCACTTACGTGCAGCAAAGCTTCTATTTCCTCCGGCTGCTGGGTAAGCTCTCCTATCTTAGGTGCGGAATCCGCATTCGCAGGTGTGATGTAGAGGTCAAAGCGGCTCAGCAGGCCCGCCATTTGTGCGGCAGCCACATCCCATTCGTTCAGGCTGTGCACGAATTCGGCGGCGGAGACCTTTTTACCGGCTTCCCCCAGCACCCAGGTCACGATGTCCACCTCATGTGCCGCAATGCTGCGGCCCATCCCGGTTTCCAGAGACAGGAACATGGCCGCCACTTCTCCGGCGTTCATCGTATAGTAATTTTCCATCAGCCGCACGCCGTTTACCGGACTAAGCTTCTCTTCGACCTCATGGCCTTCTTCCTGGAGCCATTTTACGGTTTTTAATACAGCTGCAGCCGCCTCTCCGGTGACTGGGGTTCCGACAGGCGAGGCTGTTGTGAAAGCAATCCGCAGCTTGCGCGGTGCGGGATTTATAAGATCGTCCAGATAGACGCCCGGATACAGCGGCGTCTGAAACGCGGCCTCCGGCTGCACAATCTGCAGCAGATCCAGCATGGCTGCGCTGTCGCGCACGGAACGCGTCAGCGCAAAATCAATGGAGGCGCCCTGCCATTGGCGGCCGACTCCCGGCCCTACCGGCGTACGGCCGCGGGTAGGCTTCAGTCCGAACAGGCCGGTGAAGGAGGCCGGGATGCGGATTGAGCCGCCTCCGTCGCTGGCGCCCGCAGCAGGTACGATTCCGGAAGCCACTGCGGCGGCAGCTCCGCCGCTGGAGCCTCCGGGCGAGCGGTCCGTGCTCCAGGGATTCCGTGCAGGCCCGTGCAGGAGCGGCTCGGTGATATTTTTCAGCCCGAACTCGGGGGTATTCGTGTGCCCGAGCGGAATAAACCCGCCGTTTCGGATACGGGCGACATAGTTCGAATCGCGTTTGGCAATGTTATTCTTCAGCAGGAGGGCGCCAGAAGTGAGCGGCTCACCACCAATCGCCTGGGAGATATCCTTCAGCAGAAAGGGCACACCGGCAAACGGCCGGGACGGATCATCTGCCGGCATGGCATCGGCCTCCTTCAAGGCCGCCTCCCGGCGGGTGCGGACAACGGCATTCAGCAGGGGATTGACCTCGTCCAATCTGGCGAAAGCCGCCTCTACAAGCTCACGCGGCGACACCTCCCGCGCACGGACCAGCGCGGCAAGTCCCAGCGCATCATAGGTGGAATAAGCAGACAATGTCATGATGATAACCTCTTTTCGGCAGGGACACTTGAACGGCAAGGTCCGCTGATCTGTAGTATTGGAATTGGTATGCCTTATGTATCACTATACCAGTGAATATCAGAGATGCTCCTTGCATTATACACCAGCCGGTGCTTAATTGAAGAATCAGAGGACAACCCTGTCCCGCCCGTTTGTCATCGAATCGATAAGTAAAGGGGAGTACTGCGGGCCGGCAGCGGCCGAAGGTACTCCCCTTTGTTTTTATACAGATTCAGGTGATAACGACTGCGCTTAAGGCTGTACGCCCGACACGAGTGTGCCGTTTTGATACAGCGTTACATGATTCCAGGGACTGAATGCTGTTTTGGTGGCATCAAAGGAATAATCATCTGCTTCGTTAAAATTACTCCAGTCGCCTTTGAATAGCCGCAGCTGGATATCTCCGGTCTGTCCTCCGGCTGGCAAAGAACCTGCTCCGGGGGTAAAGCCGACTTCTAGATAGGAATCAGCACCTGCGGCATTGGCAGTTCCAAAAGTAATGGTAATGTTGGCTGCACCCATCTGTGCCCAGTCCATTGCACCATTAAGCGTCTGCGATCCGTCTTTGGTGAAATAGTACCGTATCTTCAGCCCGCTCAAGTTGACGGCAGAGGTGCCGTTGTTCTTGATATTGAATTGGGGTTTGATCACGTTGTCCGTGGTATTCGTATTACCGGCGCGGTAATAGAGTTCAAGACCGGCTGGAGCGGCTGTTGGCGAAACTGTTGGAGTTGCAGTGGCAGTAGGTGTCGGTGTGGCAGTAGGTGTAGGTGTTGCAGTAGGTGTTGGCGTTGCGGTTGGTGTCGGTGTTGCAGTCGGTGTCGGTGTAGGTGTAGGTGTAGGTGTTGTCCCATTGTCCGGAACAGGCACGTAACCGGGTGTGGTATAGATTTTGTTGAGTACTGAGGTTGCCTTCGTGCCATAGGGACCGTTCACAATGGAATTTCCCCAATCCGAGAGGCTGCCTGCAGGGCCGCTGGCCATATCGAGATATTCTACGCCGCCGCCGTTTCCATACCAGGACCACGCGAGCCAGCCAACGCCTTTTTCCTGCCCATAGCTCATAATAGTTGCTTCATCGACATCTCCGCTTGTATGCTTCCAGCCGAACTCCCCGACGATGACCGGTACCCCTATGGCCAGGGCATTGTCAATATTGCCCTTTACCGTGGCGGCTGAACCTCCGGCATATTCGTACATATGAATGGAGAAGATCGTGTTTGCAAGCGGATCGGAATTGAACACGGCGTTCCCGCTAGTGAAAATAGAGGACGGATACTGTCCCCAGCCTGCGGCATCCACGACCAGCGTATTCTTGATGCCTGCGGCCCGAAGGGCTGGAATGGCGGATTGATAGCCGCTGGCCCAGGCCTGGGTGCTCCAGGAGCCGAACCATTCGTTGGCAATATTAACGATGACCCGGTCTTCCTTGCCGATTAGCGCATCCTTGATGCTGATCCAATAGTTGACAGCTGCATTCAGCGTAGAAACGTTATCCGAGCCTGTTGCGTCATGCACCTCAAGCATGGCGGTCAGCTTGTACTGATCACAAAGGGCAAGTATATTCTGCACATCGGACAGACTGTCGAGGGACCACTGGCCCCCATCGGAGAGCACGATCCGCACTACATTAGCGCCGGTGGCTGCAATGGCAGGGATAACGGTTGCCAGGTCATTTTTATACCAGGTGTGCGCATGATTTATACCCCGCATGACAAAAGGGCTGCCTGTTGCGTCAATTAATTTGGTACCGCTTACATGAAAGCCCTTGACTGAGACTCCTGCTGCTGCTGCCTGCTTCTGGGGGATTGAGAGGGAGAGGATAAGGACACACGTTAGGGCCAAAAAACAAAAGCTGCGGAACGAAAAATACTTGCTCGGTTTCATGGTAGTTCCTCCTTTGCGGATTTAGATTTGCTTTCAATTTTCTGCATGCTCCCAGAAGTGTATTCGGTACCCGGACCAGACCACCTCCCAATATCCATATATATCCAACATAACATATAAGGGTTTGTTTGGGAATAGTTATTAAAAATAGATAACAAAAAAATCTGATTTTATGGAGGCAAGCTGGTCTACACTTTGGAGAACTGGCGGGTCCGGCATTGACAACAAATTTTGAATTGACTATACTTTCAGTAATCTTATAGCTGATATGCGATGAACGAGACAGTAGCAGCCTTTGTCCCTGTCACAGAAAGCCGGGGGGGATGGAACCCTGGCACACACATGGACTGCGAATTACACTCTGGAGTATCTTGGGTAATGCCAAGCGGAAATCAAGCGAACGATACCTCGCTGTGAGTGGTGCGGGCCCTGCCGTCAGGCGGTCTGTGCAATTTGGGTGGTAACACGGTTAATCATAATCGTCCCTGTGTCTGTATAGACAAGGGGGCGATTTTTTTGTTGTTGCCTGGTCCACCGTAAAGAGGTACGAGTTACCTGATTCAACGTACATCAGACGAATACGAAAATCATATTAAAGGGGCTGTATCAGCTTGAACATTATCGATGAACTGGAATGGCGCGATGCCATCAATCAGCAGACAGATGCAGAAGGACTGCGGGAGTTAACGAACACGAAGGCAGTTTCACTCTATTGCGGCGTAGATCCAACGGGCGACAGCATGCATATCGGCCATTTAATTCCCTTCATGGTACTGAAACGCTTCCAGCTTGCCGGACACCGTCCGGTCATTCTGATTGGCGGGGCAACAGGAACCATCGGTGATCCGAGCGGCCGCCAGAGTGAGCGTTCCCTCCAGACCATGGAGCAAATTCAGGCGAATGTGGATGCGCTGACGGCGCAGATGAAGAAGCTGTTTGTGACCGAAAGCGACAATCAAGTCCGTATGGTCAACAACTATGACTGGACCCATAAGATTAACGTCATCGAATTTCTAAGAGATTATGGCAAAAACTTCAGCATCAACACTATGCTCGCCAAGGATGTGGTGTCCAGCCGTCTGGAGAGCGGGATTTCGTTCACGGAATTCTCCTACCAGATTCTGCAATCGCTTGACTACCTGCATTTGTACCAGCACGAGGATGTGCAGCTGCAGGTCGGCGGTTCCGACCAATGGGGTAATATCACAAGCGGACTGGACCTGATCCGTAAAAAAGAAGGGGCGGACGCCAAGGTGTTCGGCCTGACCATCCCGCTGATGCTCAAATCGGACGGCACCAAATTCGGCAAAAGTGCTGGCGGCGCAATATGGCTTGATCCGAAAAAAACAACACCGTACGAGTTCTACCAGTTCTGGGCGAATGCCGACGACCGCGATGTGGTGAAATACCTCAAATACTTCACCTTCTTGACCCAAGAGGAAATCGGCGTCCTGGAGGAAAAGGTACAGAACGAGCCGCATAAGCGCGAAGCGCAGAAGGCACTGGCGGAGGAAATGACCCGCTTCGTGCACGGTGAGGAACTGCTGGAGCAGGCGAAGCGTATTACCGCAGCCCTGTTCAGCGGAGATATCCGTTCCCTGACTGCGGAGGAAATCGAGGAAGGCTTCAAGGAAATGCCGACCTTCACATCAGGCAGAGATTCGAAGAATATCGTGGATTGGCTGGTCGATCTGGGTATTGAGCCGTCCAAGCGCCAGGCACGTGAAGACATCACCAAGGGAGCCATTTCACTTAATGGTGAGCGCGTTACCGATATCGGGGCGGAGGTCACTGCCGAAGACGCCATCGGTGGGCGGTTCATCATCATCCGCAAAGGCAAGAAAAACTACAGTCTGGTTAAGCTGGCCTAGGCAGTATACAGATGATCTTCAGCAGGAAAAAGCCGCTGTCTCATAAATAGATACGCCTACAACAGAGACAGCGTCTTATGTTCTTAAAAGAGTAAAAAGCAGCAAAATAGCGATCCTCCGGTCATTGGAGGATCGCTGTTTTTCGTTTTTGGTCATTTGCGGCTTGCTTCATTAGATTACCGCCGGAAGCCCCGGCTATAGAATTCTTTAATCTCTGATCAGGTACGCTCATCCGTAAGGTACGTTTTCACTGGTGGCGGGGAATAGCTCAGGAATTGCTGGATCATACCCTCTGGAGTGGTGTCGGTGAGGACCATTGAGCGGTGCTTTTCCAGCATGAACTGCTCCTGGGCCATCTGGTCGAACAGGGTAATCAGCGGATCATAATAATGCTGGACGTTCAATATGCCGCAAGGCTTCTGATGCAGTCCCAATTGCGCCCACGTAAAAATCTCAAAGTATTCCTCCATTGTCCCCGGGCCGCCCGGCAAAGCGATGAATCCTTCAGCCAGCTCCGACATTTTTAATTTGCGTTCATGCATCGAATCCACCACGATCAGTTCCGTGAGCTGCTTGTGCTCAATTTCCCGGCTTTTGAGAAAATGGGGGATGACCCCGATAACGTTCCCTCCGGCTCCCAGAGCGGCGTCCGCCACCTCGCCCATGAGGCCAACCGTTGCCCCGCCGTAGATCAGGGTGATGCCGTGTTCTGCCAGTGCTTTTCCCAGCGCATGGGCGCTTTCCTTGTAGACGGGGGAAGCTCCGTCACGCGATCCGCAAAATACAGCGATACTTTTCATAGGTGAATAACTCTCCTTTGCATAGTAAATTCACTTACCGGAAGCCGTCTCCCGGAGCAGACTTCTTAACGGTAGCACATCAATCCACTTATTGCACTCAGGTAGGATAGAAAGCGGGCATTGATGTAATGGACCCGGGGGAATGTGCGGCTTGTCATTGTATCCGGGGTGGCATTCCGTCTGAATGGGAATAGGCTTAACAAATAGAGATGTACAAAGGGAGATGGCTATGAGTAAGCGTACCAAAAGATCAATGATTGTACTTCTGTCTGTTGTTGTTCTGTTCGTGCTTCTGGTTAGCGTACTATTCACGGCAAGCGGTGTATTCAAGAAGGCGAAGTATTTGGATCCCTGGAAGCGGGATTATGCCGGACAATTCGAAGATCCACGCCTGCAATTGGCAGCATACGGGCTCCTGGCAGCGAATGGACACAATATGCAGCCCTGGAAAATCCGCCTAGACAAGCAAAATCCACTTAAGCTCTCCTTGTATACAGATCATACGAGGCTTGCGCTGGAAACAGACCCATTGGCCCGGCAGACCCTAGTCTCGCAGGGAACCTTTTTGGAATACCTTAAGGTTGCCGGTGAGCAGCTTGGGTATCAGACGGAGATTAAGCTGTTCCCGGATGGTGAATACGATGAGCAGAACTTAAGCGAGAGCATGGATCAGAAGGCTGTGGCGGACATTACACTCACCAAGACAGCACCTCAGGTGAATCCGTTGTTCGACTATCTGTTTTTGCCGGATACGAACCGGATGGCCTATAAGCCTGATCCGCTGACACCGGAGCAGACAGCTCAGCTGAAGCAGATCAATGATGATAAGGATTTAACCCTAACCCTACTGGAGGATTCTGCCAGCATTCAGAAACTGGGAGCCTATGGAGTAGAGGGGACGAATATCGAAACCGGACTTGCGCGGATGAATGACGAATCAGCACGCATATTCCGTTCCAATGAATATCAGAAGAATAAATACCGCTACGGGTTCTCCTTTGAAGGACAAGGAACCACAGGTGTGAAGAAACATCTCCTTCAGGGGATGATTACCCTCTTTCCGTCGTTTAATAACGAGAAAGCATCAACCAAGCTTGCCGTTCAGGCAGCCCGGGAGGCAGCGGACCACTCACCGGCCTACGCTCTGATTGTGAGCAAGGACAATAGCCGCACTAGTCAGGTTAAGGCGGGCATGCTCTACAGCAGGCTGATTCTGGCCGGACATGAGGAAGGACTGGTGATGCAGCCTCTGAGCCAGGTGCTGGAGGAATACCCTGAAATGAAGGAGCCTTACACGAGGATTCACAAGGAGTATGCTCCGGGTGGCGGAACGATTCAGCTCCTGGTCCGCGTGGGCCAGCCGACACAGGATACCCCGCTGAGTATGAGAAGAGAGGTTACGGATCTTATTGCGGACTGAGTAGGAGTAAGTTTGAGTAAGAGCAAGCTTGAGTAAGAGCAAGTTTGAATGGATGAACTTCCAGCCATGTATTTTAGATGGAATTCCCTGGTGTCTTCATGGGTACCGCAAAGACAGATGATGTCTTGCGGTATTTTTTTTGCTCTTTTCCAAAGAACAAAGACTCAGCGAAATGAACTAAAAAAACCACGACACAATCTTTAATTTGGAGTAAGACGCAATAATTGGATTATGCTACGATTTGGGTTGAGAAAGGGGGCGGCTTTTCTATTGTTGTAAGCGCTTTAACAAAATCCGTTTAGAGGAGTGCAAACATGATCAAAATGTTCAAACATTTCTTCCCGGTTTTCCTGGCGGTGATCCTGCTGATTCCATTTGGCGGGCTTGCTCCGGATGTGAAAGCTGAAACTCTGCAACAAGAAGAGACCACTACGGTTTATCATGAAACCTTTGCAGGGGGGGCAGGCGGGGCCGTTCAGTCGGGTGGTGCAAGCCTGACGGCTGTCACCGGTAAAGGTTTTGCCGGCAATGCTGACGGAGCAGCGTTATACGTAAGCAACAGGGCGAACAACTGGGATGCGGCTGATTTTAAATTCAGCAGCCTTGGACTCGAGAACGGAAAAACCTACACGGTGACCGCTGTCGTTTATGTTGATGCGGGTGTAAATCTGCCGGGTGGTGCCAATGCGGCGCTCCAAACCGTAAGCAGCTACGGGAATTATGCAGAAGTGCCTTATGAAGCTGGTGCAGCCGTTATTTTGACTAAGGAATTTACCGTTGATACGAGCAAAGATCAAGCCTTGCGCATGAACTCCAATGCAGCCGGGGCTGCGATTCCGTTCTACATCGGAGACCTCCGCATTACCGGGAAGGGAGCTTCGGACGGTGGAGAAGAGCCGCCTAGAGACCCAGCGCTGCCTTTCAACACCATTACCTTTGAAGACCAGACCTCGGGCGGTTTTGAAGGCAGAGCCGGGACAGAGAAGCTGACCATCACAAGGGAGGAGAACCATACCCGGAATGGTTCTTATGCTTTGAAGGTAGAGAACAGATCTGCTACCTGGAACGGGCCTTCATTGCGTGTGGAGAAATATGTAGACAAGGGAAGCGAATATACCATATCGGCCTGGGTCAAGCTGTTGGATCCCGCAAGCTCCCAGCTCCAGCTGTCTACGCAGACCGGCAGTGGAAGCAGCGCGAATTATGTGGCTCTTTCACCCAAAACCATCAGCACCAGCGACGGCTGGGTTAAATTCGAGGGAAGCTACCGCTATAACAGTGTAGGCGGCGAATATTTGACCCTCTATATCGAAAGCTCAAATCAGGCAACCGCGTCCTTTTATATCGATGACATCAGCTTTGAGAAAACCGGCACAGGCCCAATTGCCATACAGAAGGACCTGATTCCTGTAAAAAATGCCTATCAAAACAATTTTTTGATCGGCAACGCCATCACAAGTGAGGATCTCGAAGGCGTCCGGCTTGAGCTTCTAAAAATGCACCACAATGTCGCTACCGCTGGCAATGCCATGAAACCGGATGCGCTGCAGCAGGTGAAGGGGAAGTTTACCTTTGAGGCAGCGGATGCAATGGTAGATAAGGTTCTGGCTGAAGGGATGCAGATGCATGGACATGTACTGGTATGGCATCAGCAGTCTCCGGTATGGATGAATACGGCAAAGGATGGAGCTGGGAATACCATTCCCTTGGGACGGGACGAAGCGCTCGTTAACTTGAAGACCCATATCCGAACCGTGATGGAGCACTTTGGTGACAAGGTAATTTCCTGGGATGTCGTCAATGAAGCGATGAACGATAACCCGGCGAATCCCTCCGATTGGGAAGGGTCCCTCCGTCAATCTCCATGGTACGATGCCATTGGACCAGACTATTTGGAGCAGGCTTTCCTGACAGCGAGAGAAGTGCTGGACGAACATCCCGATTGGGATATTAAGCTGTACTACAACGACTACAACGAAGATAACCAGAAGAAAGCACAGGCCATTTACAATATGGTTAAATCCATCAACGAAAAGTATGCGCTTACCCATCCGGGAAAGCTCCTGATCGATGGCATCGGCATGCAGGCGCACTACAATGTGAACACGAACCCGGAGAACGTGAAATTGACCTTGGAAAAGTTTATTTCCCTGGGCGTCGAAGTAAGTATCACCGAGCTGGACATTCAGGCTGGCAGCAACAATCAGCTTACTGATAAGCTGGCGGATGCCCAGGGTTATCTGTACGCACAGCTGATGGATATCTTCAGGGCTCATGCAGCCCATATCAAGCGCGTGACCTTCTGGGGACTGGATGACCATACGAGCTGGAGGGCCGCGTCCAACCCGCTTCTGTTCGACAAGAACCTGCAGGCTAAACCGGCGTACTATGGCGTCATTGATCCTGCAAAGTATAGGGTAGAGCACCAGCCTGATCCCACGGATGCCTACCAGTCCACCGCGAATTATGCCACACCTGTTGTGGACGGGACGGTTGATGCGGTCTGGAGCAATGCGGCCCAAATGCAGGTTAACCGGTACCAGATGGCTTGGCAGGGTGCAAGTGGTGTGGCGAGAACCCTGTGGGATGATCAGAATCTGTATGTGCTCATCCAGGTTAGCGATGCCCAGCTCGATAAAAGCAGTGCTAACGTATGGGAACAGGATTCCGTCGAAATGTTCCTGGACGAAAACAACGGGAAAACAACGTTCTACCAGGACGATGACGGACAATTCAGGGTTAATTTTGACAACGAAACGACCTTCAATCCGGCAAGCATCGCTGAAGGCTTCCAATCGGCCACCCAGGTTACCGGAACCAACTACACGGTTGAAATGAAGATTCCCTTTAAAAAAATAACAGCCGGCAATAACAAGAAACTGGGATTTGACATACAGATTAATGATGCCAAAAACGGCGCCCGTCAAAGTGTTGCCGCATGGAATGATACGACCGGAAACGGCTATCAGGACACCTCTGTGTACGGCGTATTGACCCTATCCGGTAAACCCGCCGGTTCAGAACCGACAGCGACACCAACGGCAACACCTACACTGACACCTACACCTACACCGACACCGATGGCACCCGTCGTTACCGGCAACGGCAGCGTTAGCGGATCTACTCCACAGCCGGGAAGTGTTGTGGGCAAGGACGGCGTGGTTACGATCAAACCCGAAGTGAAGACTGATGGCGGAGGGGCCAAGGCAGCAGTTTTGGGCACCGACCTGAACAAAGCGCTTGAACAAGCCGCTCTGTCAGCAAACGGCAAGAAACAGGTCATCATCGAAGTGCCGAAACAGGCCAAAGCCCTATCGTATGAAGTGCAATTGCCGGCCCAACATTTAAAGGGGACGGAAAACTTCGTTCTTTTACTGAAGACAGACCAAGCAATCCTTGAGATTCCAAGCAACATGCTGACCAGCATGACTGAAAACTTGGAATACGTGTCCATCCGAGTAAAAGAAGGCTCCAAAGACCGTCTGGGAGCGGCAGCCCGTGACCGGATTGGCAGCGGTCCAGTGATCGAACTGAGCGTGCTTACTGGCGGCCAGGTTATGGCATGGAGCAATCCGAATGCGCCTGTTAAGGTATCTATTCCCTACACGCCAACGGCGGAGCAGCTTAGCCATTCAGATTCGCTAGTGGCCCTGAACCTCGCTGACAACGGCAGCATGACCCCGATCCCTAATGGCCGATATGACATAGGAAGCGGAGCGCTTGTATTCCAGACCGCCCAAGTTGGTACTTATGCGGCAGCGTATACGTCCATAGGCTTTGAAGATATGGGGAACGTGCCTTGGGCACAGCAGGCAGTGTCCGCCATGTCAGCCCGTGATATTATCCAGGGCACCTCCCGGAGCAGCTTCTCGCCAGCTGCTTCGATGCAGCGGGGGGACTTCATCGCACTTCTTATGAGAGCCCTTGAGCTGAACGGCTTAGGCCAGGATCAAACCGCATTCAGCGATGTCCAGAGGGACGCTTATTACAGCAAAGAATTTGCTGCCGCGAAGCAACTGGGCATCGTCTCCGGCTATGAAGATAACACCTTCCAACCGGATCAGGCGATTTCCCGCCAGGATATGATGGTGATCGCTGCCCGCGCTCTGGCAGCAGCCGGTAAGAAGGCCAGCGGCAGCGGAACACTGAGTGCATATTCGGATGCAGACCAAATCTCTGATTATGCCAGAGAGAGCCTGGCATCCCTGGTGAAATACGGCATCGTGAACGGGAAGAACGGCAAGCTTGCTCCGGGTGAAGCGCTCACCCGCGCTGAAGCGGCAGTCATTGTGTACCGTATTTGGAAGCTGTAATCACAGCTCATACACACATTATCCTTTAATAGAAAACAGCCAGCCGCGGGTAAAATTTCCGGCGGCTGGCTGTTTTGTGAATTCTAACAGACAATTATTTGCAGGCAAACGGATGTATTTTCAAACGGACAGGCCTATAATCATTCCATCGAGATGTTTCCGTCCACTTGAGTGTTTAAGGAGCCTGCCTATGAAGCCTGTTTCTTTCAATCTATTCGGACAACGCTTAACCATTCTGCCCAAAATCATTATCTCCTTCCTGGTTGTGCTTATTCCCATTCAAACGCTCAGTCTGATGATGAACCATTCGAGTGTAAACAAGGTTCAGAACGAAATCCTGCAATCCAGCGCCTCCAATGTGCATTTTTATCTCAGCTCGCTGGAAACGGAGATCAACCGGATTCTCCGCCTGGAGCGGGAATATATCAGCAGTGACGGTGATTTCCTCAAGGCGGGGGTCATTCCCGATTCGATGGACGATTATGAACGGGGCCAGACCATATTACGAATTGAGAACAAGCTCTCCATTCTCAAAAGCTCAAGCCCGTACATCAAGGATATCCGTATCTATTTCCCCAGTCTTGGCCGTACGATTTGGACAACAAGCTTCAGCAGCACCATCCCCGATGATGAGATCAGAGTGATAGCCGGTAAAGACAAGCGGACGCAATCTCCGTTTACTTTTGTGAATAATCGTCTGATTCTTGGAATGCTGTATCCGACTACGGGAAATGACATGATGTTTATGATAGAGGTAGAGCTGTCTATACCGCTATTGCAGCAGTCCATGGCACAAATGTCAGGCAAGAAAAATGCCGGCTCCATTCTCTTGAATGAACCTGAACAGTGGGTTATAGGGGATACGAAGGATGAATCCATCACCCAATCGATCCGCCAATGGGTATCCGGACAACAGAAGCGTCAGACGGCAAGCGGAATGGACCGGATTGAAATGGACCATAAAATGTATCTGATTTATTATGAGCAATCGGAGTCTCTTGGCCTCACGCTTGTCCATTATGTGCCGGAAGCGGAAGCATTAGGTGTGTTGAAGCAGTATCAGAGCTGGTATTGGGTCATTACGCTGGTCTCTATTCTGATTGTTTACATATTTTCCTATGGAATCTTTCTGCTTATCCATAAGCCGATGCGGCGGCTGGTCAACTCTCTGGCACAGGTGGGGGAAGGGAATCTGGAGCTCCGCCTACAGCACCGTTACAATGATGAATTTCAGGATGTATTTCAGCAGTTCAATACGATGGTAAGCCGGATCGGCACCCTGATCGGGGAGGTATCGGAGCAGCAGACACGCTCTCAGCATGCAGAACTGAAGCAGCTCCAGTCCCAGATCAATCCTCATTTTTTATATAACAGTCTCTTTATTCTGCTGACGCTAATCCGGCAGGAAGATAAAGACAGTGCGGAGCGGCTGGTGCTTCACATGGGCAATTACTTTCGTTATATCACCCGTACCGGCGAGGACGAGGTATCACTGGAGAATGAAATGATGCATACCCAGGCCTACGCAGGTATCCAGTCCTTAAGATTCCCGGATATTCAGATCCGCTGGGGTGAAATACCGGAGGCTTGCCGGATTGTCCGGGTTCCCCGGCTCATCCTGCAGCCTCTGGTAGAGAATGCGTATCTGCATGGACTGGAGAAGATGGAGGGACCTGGGCTGCTGCTAATTGAAGTGGAGCACCATGAGAATCTACTGATGATTCGAGTAGAGGATAACAGCGGGCATCTGAATCCGGAAATGATTGAGGAGCTGAACCACCGGCTGCACACGATCGCTTATTCGGGGGAAACAACCGGAATGTTCAATGTACACCGCCGCCTGCAGCTCAGATATGGGCAAGCCTACGGTCTGGAGCTCGCAATAGGTCATTCGGGAGGGCTCTGTGTAACGCTGCGCATCCCGCTCTAGCCCTGCTATAGAAGGAGGATTTCATGAGTAAGTTATTGATTGTGGACAATGAGAAGATTATTGTGGACGGACTGGTTGGGTATTTTCTGGATCTGAAGCTGGATGCGCTGGAGGTGTATGGCACGCATTCCGGTAAGGAAGCGCTCCGGCTGCTGGAAGAGACCAAGGTGGATATTGTGCTGTCCGATATCCGTATGCCGGGAATGAGCGGGCTGGAGCTGCAGCAGCAGGTATCACAGCGATGGCCGCATTGCCGTATGATTTTTCTCTCCGGCTATGATGATTTTCAGCTGATCCAGCAGGCTATGCGCGGAGGGGCCGGTAATTATATTCTGAAGACCGAAGGGTATGAGGTTATTGGAGCGGCAGTCATAGCTGCACTCCAGCAGCTGCAGGAAGCTGTCCGCTTCCAGAGCTTGATCGAGCGCTCCAGAGAGCAGTTTCGCTCCACACTGCCGTATATGGGCAAAGAACTGATGAATCGTCTGCTGCAAGGGGACCCGGTTGCACTGACCCAGCGTGTGAAACAGTTCGAGCATCTTCAGATTCATCTGGACAGCCAGTCTCCGGTGCTGCTGTTCCTCACACGTATCGATCATTGGCGGGGAATAACCGCCCCGTCTGACCGGGCGCTGATCATCTATTCCATCCAGAATATCGCCGCAGAATATCTCCATCCGTTCTTGTCGTGCTACTCTTACCCCTATGAAGCTTCACGGATGATCTGGTTTGTTCAACCCAGAGAGGACGAGAGTCTTACGGAGACGGACAAGCTGCGGCGGCGTTCTCTGCTGTTCCTCCAGCACTCGCTGGAGGATATTCAGGCGGCTTGCCATCAACTGCTGAATATTACACTTTCCTTTGCCGTCGGCAACTCCTTTCACGAATGGGACGCACTGCAGGAGCCTTTCGAATCGCTGAAGCTGCTGCTGAACCGGGGGCTTGGCATCAAGGAGGAAGCGATTCTGCTTGAGACTGCGGATGCCGTCCATCCCGCTCCCGGAGAGAGCACCCCGAGACATGCACCGGCAATTTCCTTTCAGATACATAAATTGCAGGAGCATTTGGAGAATGGGGAGCGGGGAGAGTTCTACGATCTGCTTGGTCATATTCTCGGGCTGCCGGTGCGGGCGGACGGAAATGAAGAGATGATCCGGCTGGAGGTTGCCTTATCACTCGGCGGGATGTATTTGTCAGCCATTAACCGGTGGGGGATCTGGCAGGAGATTGCCAGACAGCTGGATCTGGATCTGCTCTTCCGTATAGGGGCAGAGAGGGATTGGAATGAATACAAAGCTTACTTTATTCAACTGGCCGATGTGTTGTTTGATTGCCGGACCCTTCAAAGTACGAATCAGGAGAATGACATCGTTGAGAAACTGGAGCATTATATCAGCAGTCATTTAGCGGAGGATTTATCCATGACCAGACTGGGCATGGTCTTCAACCATCATCCCTATTATCTCTCCCGATTGTACAAGCAGACCACAAAGACTGGTCTGCTGGATTACATAACAGAGCTGCGGCTGAATAAAGCGAAGCTGCTGCTGCAAGAGAGCGACTTGCGTGTTCAGGAGGTTTCCCAAGCAGTCGGCTTTATTTCTGAAGGGTATTTTTACCGTTTTTTCAAGAAAACAGTAGGAATGACGCCGAGTGAATACCGCGAGAAGCCCAAACTGTAAATAAGACAGTTCATCTGTAAATTGAATAGTAGAGAGGCTGATTTCCCCCATGCTATGGTTATTTTGGCAACACCATTATTATAGAAATGGGTGATGACATTGAGTAGAAACGCATGGACGGGAAAAAGAAAGAGGGCCTCTTTGCTTCCAGCTGTGATAGCCTTAGTGCTGCTAGGGGCAACCACAGTGAGTGCCGGCGACACCTGGCCGTTCACTGGTGAAAGCGCTCACGGAGCCAACCAGCCTAGTGTACATGGCTATACCAGCAGTCAGATTGCCAACTGGACCCCGCAAACGGATCCTGATTCTGCGCTGCTCCGGTCCCGCGTGCCACTGCAGACCCGAATCGCCCCGTTTACGGCAACACAGGCGAATCAGACGCTGAATCCTAGTGTGCAAATGGGAACCATTGCCGGGGATTATGGAAATGCTTTCATTGAGAATGCCCCCTATACTAACAAGTTTGCCCAATACCATTTCAACTTCTGGCAGTACACCGATTATTACTCTTACTGGCATGGAACAGCCACCGCATATACCCCTCCTTCCTATTACGACAGCCTGGCGCAGTCCAACTGGCAGGAGAAGTGGTTCGAGTTCGGGATGCTGAACATCCCGAATCCAACCTATACCGATGCCGCGCACAAGAATGGGGTTCTCTCCCTGGCAGGCATCTTCTTCTCCAATAATGACCGCGGTCAGCAGACCTATAAGCAGATGCTCGTTAAGAATGCCAGCGGCCAGTTCACGGTAGCCCTCAAGCTGATTGAAATGGCCCAATACTATGGCTTTGACGGGTTCTTCATCAACCAGGAAGAGCTGAGTCCAGATATCGCCGTCGCGGACATTCCGAATTACATCGCATTTATGAAAGTTCTTCAGGACGCCGGACTTTATGTGCAGTGGGATGATTCGGTCAATACCAGTACAGGTGCCAATACATTCGCCCGCACCTTCAATGCCAATAATATTTCCTTCCTGTATAACGGCGGGAAGCAGGTATCCAATTCCTTCTTTTTCGATTACGGGATGACCGGCACACAGATTACCAATGCAATCAATTATCTTAACAGCTTCAATACCACCAATGGCACCAGCTATAACATTCTTAAGAATGGATTCGCAGGGATTGAAGCGGGCGCCAACCGCTGGAGCACCACGAACAGTTCGCAGCTGAGCAGCAAGCTGAGCGGAGGCGTGCCCAGAGTCAGCCTGTCTACGCTCGGGGCAGATTTTGTGCATTCCGGCCTGGATGAGGATATGGGATTGTCTTATCCGGTCAGCCACCGGTCAGAGAATAAATATCAGTGGATGACGACCTTGCGTGAGCAGCTGTGGTGGTCCGGTCCTAATGTTAATCCGAAGAACACAACCCCATCTTCCACCAATACAGTTACTGATGTATACGCAGATAACCGTAATTGGCCGGGTGTAGCCTCGGTTATTGCTGAACGCTCGGTAATCGGCGGGAACAACTTCAGCACCAGCTTCAATACGGGACACGGGCTGTCTTACTACGTGAACGGAGCGGTCTCCAATACAGCGGAATGGTCTAACATGAGCTTGCAGGACATTCCGGTGACCTGGGAGTGGTGGCAGGATACAACCGGTAACCGGCTCGCTGTTGATTTTGACTATGGCCCTTCCTATGACCTTACCGGCACAACCCGGTTCAGCTATCAGCAAATCGGAGGCTACAAAGGCGGCAGTTCACTTGTGGTCAAAGGAAATCTGAATGCGGAGAATTTTCTCCGTTTGTATAAGACCGACCTTAGCGTAAATGCCAATTCCAAGGTATCTGTTACCTACAATAAGCCTTCCAATACTGACACCTCCACGATGTATATCGGACTTGTAACGGCAGCCAATCCAACTACAGTTGTCAAAATCGCTGTTCCCGGCAGCGGCAACAAGACCACAGGCTGGACCACTGCTGAGCTCAATTTGAGCGCCTATGCAGGCCAAAAAATCGCTGCGCTCGGCCTTGTCTATAACCCTGGCTCCGCCGCAGTTGCCAATTATCAGATGAACGTCGGCCAGCTCCGCGTGTATGACGGATCAGCAGTTTCCCCGGCAGCTCCAACCGGACTTGCCATCGCTTCTGCTTATCCGGGTACCGGAGAAATGGTGCTCAACTGGGATATGAACACCAACTATGCCCAGGTCAAACAGTATAACGTGTATGTTAATGACATTTTTATGGGCGGCAAATATGACAGTATGTTCTATATTAAGAAATTACCTGCCCAATCAGGCACCATCAAGGTTGTTCCTGTAGGTGCTGACGGTAGTGAAGGAACGGCTGCGACCCTCGCCTACAACCTGAATAATGCGGTTTCGAATCTGAGCGCAAGCTCACAGTCGAATGGTGATTTGACCGTATCCTGGACGAATCCGGCCGGGGTGGCAGGCCCGGTCAAGGTAACTGTTAAATCATTGAATCAAATCACGACTCCGGCGGCTGTCTCGGCTCAAACCACAG
The DNA here is from genome assembly GCF_001909055.1 of Paenibacillus helianthi. Lineage (GTDB taxonomy): Bacteria > Bacillota > Bacilli > Paenibacillales > Paenibacillaceae > Paenibacillus_AQ > Paenibacillus_AQ helianthi. Next base: position 6,385 of record NZ_LVWI01000035.1, on the reverse strand, counting down.
TTGCCCAAGGAACGACCTCGGCTACCTTCAGCAATATGCCGGTGAACGGGGATGATTATGAGGTAACTGTAGCCATCGGCAGCAATCTGCCGGTATCCAAAAGCGGCAATTTCATTGATGTGGTCTGTGCTCCTTATGCCGAGAGCTGGTCATGGAGCGGGAATACGCTGAATCTGCCTATGCCTACGACCCGGGATTGGCGTTATCTGTACGTGTATGAGAACGGAACGCCAAGATCCTTCGACACCACTTACAGCAGCGGCAGCAAACCCCGTATTATCCGGGGGCGCACAACCAAGGCAAGCCTGAGCTTCACCTCCACGGCTACTTCTGTATACGTGGTCATGGAAGACTATGCGGGCAATCTTTCGGCTCCGCTTACACTTAGATAGACGAATTCTAGGGAGGCTATTACATGCACACGAGCAAAAAGGTGATAGGAAGCAGTGGTCTAGCTCTTATTCTGGCCATGGTATTGGTATTGTCAGGCTGTTCCGACAATGAGGCCCAAGTGAACAATGAACCGAAGGCACAGGAAACAGCGGCCGGCACTGCCGGAACCAATGCCCCTGCAGGACAAAAGGACGGGAAGTATGATCCTCCGGTTGAGATTGTAGCGGCACAGCTGGCAGAATCCAACTGGGTATATGATTCCGGAGATGATATTAACAACAATGTGTGGAGCCGTTATTTCAGCGATACCCTTGGCATCAAGGTGAAGCTGGATTGGACCGCGGCCAAGGCAGAGGATTATACCAACAAACTGAATGTCATCATCGGCTCGGGAGATAATCTGCCGGATATGTTTCAGGTCAATTCCACTCAACTGCAGCAGCTTGTTGAGGAGGGCCAGCTTGCCGATTTGACAGAAGCCTTTGAGCAATCTGCCAAGCCGTTCACCAAAGAGCTGATGAACAAGGACGGAGGCATCGGGATCAGCTCCGCTACTTTTGACGGCAAGCTTATGGCGCTGCCTAATCTGGCGGGAACCATAACCAATAATGATGTGCTCTGGCTGAGATCGGACTGGCTGAAGAAGCTGGGACTGGCCGAACCTGCAAGCATCGGAGATTTGGAGGCTATCGCTGATGCCTTTGTCAACAAGGACCCGGATGGAAACGGCAAGAAGGACAGCTACGGGCTGGGCATCGCCCAGGGTCCGGTAATGACTGGAGGAGATGTTGCCGATCTCGGCGGCTGGTTTGCCGGATTTAAGGCCTATCCCGGAATGTGGGTGAAGGGCAGCGACGGCAAGATTGTCTATGGCGGCATTCAGCCTCAAGTCAAGGAAGCTCTGCTTAAGCTGCAGGAGCTGTACAAAAACGGACTCATCGACAAGGAATGGATTGTCAAGGATGGAGGCAAGCTGGGCGAGGATATCATTGGCAATAAGCTTGGCATGTGGTATGGCGGGAACTGGAATTCACTCTGGCCCATTGATGTCAGTAAGAATGCCGATCTGGTCAACTTGAAGCCTTATTCCATCGTATCTGTAGATGGCAGCAAGCCCGTGGTTCAAGCGGTCAACCCAACCGTCAACTCCTATACGGTCATCCGCAAAGGATACGAGCATCCGGAGGCGGCAGTGAAGCTGTTGAATGAATTCCAGGAAAAAATGTGGGGAGCAACGTCCGAGAATGCCAAATTCGGAGCAAATATGAATGTTACACCAGTTGTCAGCTACTTTAAATATCCGCTCGTGCAATCCTGGCCGACCACCAAAGATATTCCCGATAATCTCGATGCAGTGGAAGCAGCGCTCGCCTCTGGAGATTCCTCCAAACTGAACTCCGAGCAGATCGAAGCCTTCAACGCAATTCAAGCTTTCAAAAAAGGAGATATCGCCAAGGGCTACGGCACCATGCGCCAATTTGACGCTTTTGCCATTATCAAAAAAGATAATTTGCCGAATCAGCTGAAATCCGAGTTTTACGGCGCGCCTACCCCAACGATGGTGACCAAGAAAAGCTCGCTGGATAAGCTGGAGCAGGAGGTCTTTACGAAAATTATTATGAATAAAGGCTCCGGCGAGGATTTTGACAAGTTCGTAGCGGACTGGAACTCTCTCGGCGGTGAGCAAATCACCAAGGAAGTGAATGATTGGAAAGCCTCACATTAAAAGAATATCGGTGAGCGGAGGGGGAGGATTCTTCCCCTTCGCCTTATTTGAATGGCCTCATATCAATAAATGGATTGAGGGAGACGAAGAGAATGCGCTATCTGAGGAGTTTCAAAGAACATACAATCCTGCACCTGATGCTGCTTCCCGCTATAATTCTCGTGCTGGTCTACTGCTATTATCCTATGGCCGGCATTGTGATAGCGTTTGAGAAGTTCTCAGGATTTAAAGGGATGCTCCATTCCCCCTGGGTGGGCTTCGATAATTTCACCTATGTGTTTAAAATGCCGGAGTTTCTGCCGGTGCTGCGAAATACGGTATGGATCGCCGTGATGAAAATGATTGGGAATTTGATTGTGCCCATCCTCATTGCCCTGCTGCTCAACGAGGTGGTGCACACTTTTATCAAAAAAGGTGTTCAGACCCTGATCTATCTTCCCCACTTCCTCTCGTGGGTCATTCTGGCCGGGATTCTGAAGGATATTCTTTCGCCCTCCTCCGGTGTGGTCAATCAGGTGATTACCTTCTTCGGGTTCAATCCGGTGTTCTTTCTGGGGGATAATCAATGGTTCCGTTTTGTACTGGTAGCCACCGATATCTGGAAAGAATTTGGCTTCAATACGATTGTTTATCTGGCAGCACTTACCGCAATTAATCCTTCCCTGTACGAAGCCGCACTGATGGATGGTGCCTCGCGATGGAAGCAGACGCTGAATGTGACCCTCCCGGGGATATTGCCGATTATTATTCTCCTGGGGACACTGAGCCTGGGCAATGTGCTGAATGCAGGCTTTGACCAGATCTTCAACCTGTACACACCTGCCACCTATTCTTCGGGAGATGTGCTGGATACACTGATTTACCGTATTGGGATTGTTGATGCCCAGTACAGCGTATCTACGGCTATCGGACTATTCAAATCGCTGATTTCGCTATTCTTCATTTCGAGCTCCTATTATCTGGCCTATCGCCTGGCGAATTACCGAATCTTCTAACCAAAGGGGTTCCTGATATGTATAAACGTTCAAAATCCCGGATGCTGTTTATGATCTGCAATTATGTCTTCCTGATTGCCTTATCTATCGTTTGTCTCCTGCCTATGCTCAATGTGCTGGCGGTCTCCTTTAGTTCTTCGGGCGCGGTGAGTGCAGGTCAGGTCAACTTCTGGCCGGTGGATTTCAATCTCCACTCTTATGCAGTCGTGATGAAGTACGGCACATTCATGCATTCCCTGTTCAACTCAGCGGAACGGCTTGTACTCGGCTCTGTGCTGAGTCTTTTCATTTGTGTCCTTACCGCTTACCCGCTCTCCAAGGAAAACGATAAGTTTCCCTGGAGAAGCATTTATGCATGGATTTTCGTCATTACGATATTGTTCAACGGGGGTCTGATCCCTTCCTATCTGGCAGTAAAACAGACGGGGCTGCTGGATACGATTTGGGCCCTGGTTCTCCCTGGTGCCGTTAACGTGTTCAATGTCATTCTTGTCCTGAATTTTTTCAGGGGGTTGCCTAAAGAACTGGAAGAATCGGCCTTGATGGATGGTGCGAACCATTTGACCGTGCTCTTCCGCATCTATCTGCCCGTTTCACTTCCTTCGCTTGCGACCGTTGCGCTGTTAACAATGGTATTCCATTGGAATTCCTGGTTCGACGGACTGATCTATATGAAAAGCCCGGAGCATTATCCGCTCGCGACTTATCTTCAAGCCGTTACAATAGATGCCAATTCGCTGAAAAATATGAAAATGCAGGACCCGGATACCTTGAAATTCGTGTCGGACCGTACGGGACGGGCAGCTCAGATCTTTCTGACAGCGCTCCCCATTCTGCTTGTTTATCCATTTTTACAAAAGTATTTTGTGAAGGGTCTCGTACTCGGCAGTGTTAAGGGATAACTCCAGGAAAGGGAGGTCAGAGAAGCTTATGAGTGACAAGTCTAATCAGCGCTCCCCCCAAGAACGGGCAGAGCATCTGCTGGGACAGATGACCTTGGAAGAAAAGGCCGCGCAGCTGGTTCAGCCCTTCGGCTGGCAAGTCTACGAACATACCGAAGGAAAGATTACTCTTACTGAGGATTTCAAACGTCAGGTGGCAGAAACGGGCATCGGCTCGCTCTACGGCATGCTCCGCGCGGATCCGTGGACGGGAGTGACCCTGGCCAGCGGGCTGTCCCCGCGCCAGGGGGCGGAGGCAGTGAATGCGATTCAGCGTTATGCCATCGGGAACTCGCGCCTTGGCATCCCGATCCTGATCGGGGAAGAGTGCTCGCACGGCCATATGGCCATCGGGGCGACCGTATTCCCGGTTCCGCTGTCACTGGGCAGCTCGTGGAATGTGGACCTGTACCGGGAGATGTGCCGGGCGGTGGCGCTGGAAACCCGGAGCCAGGGTGGAACGGTGACCTACTCGCCGGTGCTGGATGTGGTGCGCGATCCCCGGTGGGGCCGGACGGAGGAATGCTTTGGCGAAGATGCCTACCTGATCAGCGAGCTGGCGGTGGCCGCCGTGGAGGGGCTGCAGGGAGAATCGCTGAGCAGCCCGGATAGTGTGGGTGCTACACTGAAGCACTTCGCCGGGTACGGCAGCTCCGAGGGCGGCCGCAATGCCGGTCCGGTGCATATGGGCTGGCGCGAGCTGCTGGAAGTGGATCTGCTGCCGTTCAAGAAGGCGGTGGAAGCCGGCGCGGTGTCCATTATGCCCGCCTACCATGAGATTGACGGCGTGCCCTGTACAACGAATACCGCACTCCTGGAGGAGATTCTCCGGGGGGGCTGGGGCTTTGACGGCCTCGTGATTACCGATTGCGGCGCCATCGAAATGCTGGCCGCCGGCCATGACGTCGCTGAGGACGGTTTGGATGCGTCGGTGCAAGCCATCACGGCAGGCATCGATATGGAGATGTCTGGCGTCATGTTCGGAGAACATCTCGTCGGTGCTGTCCGCAGCGGCAAGCTGGCGGTGGAGGTTCTGGACCGCGCCGTGCAGCGGGTGCTGGAGCTGAAGTTCAAGCTCGGCCTGTTCGAGCAGCCATACGCCGATCCGGAAGCGGCCGAGAAGTTCATCGGCAGCGCGAAGCACCGGGAGCTGGCCCGGAAGCTGGCTGCGGAGAGCATCATCCTGCTGAAGAATGAAGGCGGGACGCTGCCGCTAAAGGTCAGCGGGGGCACCGGTGACGGCGTCCGTGCGAGCGGTGTAGGCAATCCTGGCAGCGATGGCCGCGTCCGTGCGAGCGGCGTAGGCAACGGTAGGAGTGGCAGCATTAGTTCGAGTGGCGCGGACAACAGCCTGAGTGGCTGCGTCAGTTCGAGTGCCACAGGCAATAGCGGCAGCGGGAGCACCGGCAAGGTTGCGGTCATCGGCCCGAACGCCGATGCACCGTACAATCAGCTGGGGGATTATACCTCACCGCAGCCGCGGTCCAGCATCGTCACCGTCTTAGACGGGGTCCGCAGCAAGCTTGGAGCGGAGCGGGTGCTGTATGCCCCCGGCTGCCGGATCAAAGGCGACGACAGAGAAGGCTTCGAAGCCGCCTTGGCTTGCGCCGCACAGGCCGACACGGTGGTCATGGTGCTCGGCGGCTCAAGTGCCCGCGATTTCGGCGAAGGCAGCATCGACCTGAAGACCGGAGCGTCAAAGGTGACAGAGCATGCCTGGAGCGATATGGACTGCGGCGAAGGGATTGACCGGATCTCGCTGGCCCTCTCAGGTGTGCAGCGGGAACTGTTCAAGGAAATTCATCAGCTGGGCAAGCCGGTCATTGTAGTCTATATCAACGGCCGTCCGGTGAGCGAGCCCTGGATTGAAGAGCACGCAGATGCCATTTTGGAAGCCTGGTATCCCGGCCAGGAGGGCGGCCATGCGGTGGCGGATATTCTGTTCGGAGACGTGAATCCCTCCGGCCGGCTGACCATCTCCTGGCCGAAGGATGTGGGTCAGCTTCCGGTGTACTACAACGGCAAGCGTTCACGCGGCAAACAATATCTGGAAGCCGATTCGCAGCCCCGCTACCCGTTCGGGTTCGGACTGAGCTATACGAGCTTCCGCTACTCAGAACTCCAGGTGGAGCCGCAGGCAATCACGGCAGACCAAACCGCAACCGTACGGGTCACCGTGACCAACACGGGAGAACGGGAAGGCGCCGAGGTCGTTCAGCTCTACATTTCCGACGTGGTGAGCAAGGTGTCCAGACCCGCGAAGGAACTCAAAGGCTTCCGCAAAATCACGCTGGCTCCAGGCGCAGCGCAAATCGTGGAATTTGAAGTCG